>NZ_JAXQNM010000025.1:0-531920 GCF_034427935.1 Chelativorans sp. M5D2P16
CTACACGCTGACGCAGGCTGACATTGATTCGGGCCGGCTGGAGAACCAGGCGACGGCGCATGCGCAGGCTTCCAGCGGTACGCTCACCGATCTTTCGGACGATCCGAACGAGGCGGCGGATGTGGATTCGGAAGGGGACGGGGAGCCGGACGATCCGACGGTGGTGGTCTTTGCGCAGGATATCGCCGCCGACTTCCTCAAGGAAGCCACGCTCAACGGCGACGGCGACGGCTTTGCCGATGTCGGCGAGACGATCGACTACGCCTTCACGATCGAGAACACGGGCAATGTGACGCTGTCGAACCTGACCGTCAGCGACGACAGGGCCACCGTCCAGGGCGGGCCGCTGGCCAGCCTGGCGCCGGGGGCGACCGACAGCACCACCTTCAGCGCCAGCTACACGGTCACCCAGGCCGACATCGACGCCGGGGAGGTGGTCAACCAGGCCACCGCCACCGCCGTCTCGCCGCGCGGCACGCGGGTCGCGGCGCTGTCGGACGACCCGGCCGACCCGACCGACCAGGATCAGGACGGCGACCATTACCCCGACGACCCGACGCGGCTGGTGCTCGACCAGCAGCCGGAGCTGGACCTCGTCAAGACCGTGGAACTCGCGGACACCAACGACAACGGCTACGCCGATGTCGGCGAGACCCTCACCTATGCCTTCACCGTCACCAACACCGGCAATGTGACGCTCACCGGCATCACCATCGACGACGACAAGGCGGACGTTTCGGGCGGGCCGCTGGCGAGCCTGGAAGCGCAGGAGCGCGACGAAACCACCTTCACCGCCACCTACACGATCACGCCCGCCGATATCGACCGCGGGCATTTCGAGAACACCGCCACGGTGCACGGCACCGCCCCCGACGGCACGACGGTGATGGCCGACTCGCACGGCGAGGGCGGCACCGGCCCGACGGTGATCGCGTTCCAGCAGAAGCCTGCCGTGCGGCTGGAGATGACGGGCGCCTTCGACGACGCCGACGACGACGGCCTTGCCGAGGCGGGCGAGACGGTCGCCTACACGGTCACCGTCTACAACGAAGGCAATGTGACGCTCACCAATGTCGATGTCGCCGGCGTGGCCGCGCCCGATCCGGGCGTGCCGGCCAGCATCCTGACGCTCGCCGTCGACGGCAGCCCCCTCGCCAGCCTGCCCGCCGACGAAACGGCGACCCTTTCCGCCACCCACACGCTCACCCAGGCCGACATCGACGCCGGCCTGGCGCTGGCGCAGGTGCGCGCCGGCGGCGGCGCCCCCGACGGCAGCACGGTCGAGGACCTGTCGGACGATCCGGGCGAGGCCGCCGATGTCGACCTGAACGGCGACGACATTCCCGACGACCCGGTGGCGGTGGACCTGCCGCGCAAGGGGGCGCTGTCGACGGTCAAGGGCGGCGTGTTCGAGGACGTCGACGGCAACGGTGCGGCCGATCCCGGCGACCGGCTCCTCTACACCGTCACCGTCACCAACACGGGCAACGTGACGCTCCACGACGTTGCGCCCCACGACGAGGGCCCGCGCTTCGACGGCAAGCCCGGCACCGGCACCCTGTCGGCCTTCACGCCGGGGCCGGTCACCCTGGCGCCGAAGGACACGCAGGACTTCACCGCCGCCTACACGCTCACCCAGGCCGACATCGACCACGCCGTCGGCGTCAGGAACGGCGTCACCAACACGGCCACGGCCACCGGCACCACGCCGGACGGCGAGAAGATCACCTCGCCGCCTTCGGAGCCGGCGCCCGGCACCTCCGGCGGGCTGTCGCTGCCCGGCGCCGCCATCACCAAGGTGGCGGCGCTGACCGAGATACGCCGCGGCGAGCGCGTGCCCTACACCATCACCGTCGCCTCGACCACGGACGATCCCGTGACCGGCAGGGTGATCGACATCATGCCGGCCGGCTTCTCCTATGTGGAGGGTACGGCGCGCCTCGACGGCCGCGCCGTCGAGCCCGCGGTCGAGGGCCGGACGCTCTCCTTTACCGGCCTGACGATCACCGACCAGGAGACGGTCATCACCCTGTCGCTGATGCCGTCGGGCGCTGCCCAGCCGGGCAAGTACGTCAACCGGGCGCGCGTCGTCGGTGCCGACGGCCGGCTCCTCTCGAAGGAGGCGCGGGCCGAGGTCGAGATCGTCCCCGAGCCGGTGTTCGACTGCGGCGACCTCATCGGCAAGGTGTTCGACGATCTGAACCGCAACGGCTACCAGGACGCCGGCGAGCCGGGCCTGCCGGGGGTCAGGGTGACGACGGTCAAGGGCCTGCGCATCACCACCGACAAGCACGGCCGCTTCCACGTCGCCTGCGCCGACCTGCCCGATCAGCGCATCGGCTCCACCTTCATCATGAAGCTCGACCCGCGCACGCTGCCCACCGGCTACCGGCTAACGACGGAGAACCCGCGCACGGTGCGGCTGACCGCCGGCAAGGCCTCGCGCCTCAACTTCGGCGCCGCCATCGGCCGCGTCGTCCGGCTCGACCTTTCCGACGCCGCCTTCCTGCCCGGCACGGTGGAACTCAAGCCCGAATGGCACGGCCAGCTCCTCACCCTCATCGACCTCCTGGAAGCCGAGCCCTCGGTGCTGCGCCTCGCCTACATCGACGCCGCCGCCGACAGCCGCCTCGCCAGGGACCGCACCCGAACCGTCCGCCGCGCCCTCACCGAACTCTGGAAAACAACCCCCGCATGATACCGCCTCGAAATCGAAACCAGAATCGAGACCGAAAAATGAGCGGATTGACCGGGCCCGACCTTCTCCAGGGGGCGGATGAGAGAGAGGGCCGGTGCGCAGTGCCAGCCCTTTCGCATCCGGTCGCACAGGAGCGCTTGCGCTGCCGGCCACGGGGCATTCAGCTTTCGATCCATTCATTGGGATTGAGGACCTGCGCCAGCCCACCCGGATGCAGCGGTTTGCCGGCCAGGACGAGTTCCGCCGCTTTCAGCGCGCTGGCGGCAAGCTGGACCGTCGGCTCGGGACCCAGCACTTCCAGGGGCAGTCCCAGCCTGCCCCGGCCGGGCGTTCGTGGCGGCCACACCTCGAGGCCAAAATAGCGGGCCGCCTTGCGGTCGATGTCGCCCCAGTATTGGAGGATGACGGCGTCGGGCGCGACCTTGGCCAGGTGGCCGAGATCTCGGATATCCAGCTGCATGTCCGTGGTCGGCCGCTGGGCGAGCACGACGGCATTCCAGGCGTGTTCGAACACCATGTCGGGACGGGGGAACACGACAATCCGGGCGCCCGCGGCGCGCAGTCCCCGTTCGAGGTTGCCAGCCAGCGGATTGCCGCAGATCAGTGCCACCCTGGCGTCGCGGACCGCCACGCGCGCGGCGCTGAAGAGCTTCATACACAAAGCTGGATGATAGTCTGTGCCGCCCACGTCCGGGTGGGATTCGTTGACCGCGGATACGGGGATCCGATGTTCCCTGCTCGCCTTCACGTCGATGTCGCCAGCCAGCAACGTCCAGGGCTCGCCTGCCACGGCGATGACGGCGCGGTCGGGGAGGCGTTCTATGAGGGATCTTGTGATGGGGCGTACCGGATCACAGTTAATCAGAATGTTGGCGCTGCTGCAGGTCTGGTGATCGATGCGCTCGCAGATCCGCAATTCGTTGTGCACGCCGGCGAGCGCGGCGAGCGACTCCGTAACGTCCGCGGATTCGCCGGCGGAATGGTACCGGTTCGACGGACGGGTGACGGCGGTCACGCTGGCTGCGCCGGCCAGAAGCGCCAGCGTTGCCGTCGCCGCCTGATAGCCCGTCGTGGCCGGCGCAACCACATGCAGATCCGACAGATCGAGCGTAAGTCTTTCGGCGCAGCGTTGGATCAGGGCCAGCATGCGCGGCATCTCGGTCTGCCCGATCATCGTTCGAGAACTGCTGGCGTGCCACATCTTCTTCTATGCCGACGGCCGCCGCTCGCTTTTCGAACCGCGTGCCGTGCGGCGGCTCATGAAGGAAACGGCCGATTTTCCTGCTTCGGAATCTCACATGACGCGCCGGCCCCTTTCAGCGCCGGCGGCGCGGATCATAAAGCCGTATCCGTTTGAACCAGCTAAGATTTTTGTGCAAACCCAGAGACGAATGGTGTTAGCGCGCTACCAACTCGGGCTAGGCAGACGATCGCTCTACTCCGTTTGAGAGGCTGCAGAGCTACTTGCGCGGTGCGATCGGCGTGACGACACCTCGAGCGTGCGGCAGCATTCCTGCGCCTATCAGGCGGGAAAGCCGGATTCCTCTTTGTGGATCGGCCGTCGTTTAGACGGATCACGACAATGTGATCCATGTTCTAAGCATGTTTTTCCCTGAAAAGTTCGTTCGTTAGGCCAAAAACCCTTCGAAATGGTCCCTGCTACCACCTTAGGAGAAATCCCTAGAGGAAAATATGCATGTTATGAATGACTAAATCCGGGCTTGGCGTCGGCTAGGTCGCCGGCCCGCGGGAAGGGGCATGCTTCAGGCATGGTGGGGTTTTTCGGAGACATTCTGAAGTCCCTTGATGCGATTGCCTCGGCCGATAGGGGGCCGTCCCGCCCCGAGCGTTCGAAAGACGACCTCGGCGGCAGGATCAAGCGGCGAACCTACGCAACCGGTGCGACGATCGCCGATTGGGACGACAGCAGGCAGGCTATCCTCCTGATCGTTTCCGGCTGGGTGG
Source organism: Chelativorans sp. M5D2P16 (assembly GCF_034427935.1). NCBI lineage: Bacteria > Pseudomonadati > Pseudomonadota > Alphaproteobacteria > Hyphomicrobiales > Phyllobacteriaceae > Chelativorans > Chelativorans sp. M5D2P16. Next base: position 4,664 of record NZ_JAXQNM010000025.1, read on the forward strand.
CCTCCGGAAAGGCACTGACCAGCGGGGCGCGGACGGTGCTCGACCTATCCCTCCCCGGCGATATCGTGACCATCGGCACCACCGAGTGGGCGCGCGAGATCATCACGGCACTGTCTCCCGTGACGATCATTGAATTGCCGGGCCCTAGCTACAAAACATTGCTGCGCTATCCTGAGCCTGTTTCAGAGGCGGTTCTCAAGGGAATGGCCCGGCGCTATGCGCGGCTGGCCGAGCATCTCGTCAATATCGGCCGGCGCGGCGCGGTGGAGCGCACTGCGCATCTGTTCGTCGAACTCGCACACCGCGTCAATGTCCGGGAGAAGGACGGGGTGCGGCGCTTTTCGTGTCCCCTGACGCAGGCCGACCTCGCTGACGCACTCGGCCTGACAGCCGTTCACGTCAACCGCGTTCTGAAGGAATTGCGTGAAGCCGGATACGTGTCATTTCGCGGCGGGGTCGTCGAAATCACTGATTTCGAGGGACTGGTCCAACTTGCTCAGTTTGATGCGTCATACCTCGCATTGAGAGCCCGCTAGAGTTAACAATTTTAAATTGTAATGTGTATGAAGAAACAATCTTTAGTTGCCTAATCTCTTATCAATTGGTAAAAAAATGACTAGAGATTAATCCAAGTTAGTGCGCGTAGTACACAACTGTGCAGATACTATCATCCAAGTTGCCCAAGTCGGAACCATACCGATGCTTTGGGGTGGGGTAAGTTTATCTACCAAGAAATGAGTGGCAACACTGCTGGAAGTTCAGGAAAAGTATCCGAGAGGCCATGTGCCTACAAATGTGGAGTTCGGGACTCCGCATAAATTGTCAGGGGAGTTGTGTCGTGGAGTTGACAAACGCGATTACGCAGACGCCTGGTTTTGGACAGGCGCCGCAAATAACGGGGACGCTGCAGAAGATTAAGGGTTACGAAGCAGGACGTGGACTCGGCGGGGAGGCCCAACGGGATCTTGTGCTGCTGATCGATCCGCGTGCGCTCGACAGAGAGTGTCTTTCCCGCAGTCTCGCAACACAGAATCCGGCGATGGAATTCATCGCCGTGGGTTCGGCGGATGAATGGCGCGAGCGTCATGATTTGCGCGAACCCTCGGCGGTGCTCTTCATCGCCGGGAGCAGAAGGGTGACGGAGCCGACCGTCAGCGGTGAGATCCAGCGCCTGTCGGAAGAGTTCGTGGCCAGCCCCGTCATCGTGGTGGCCGATACGGACGATCTCGGTCAGATTCTGAAGGCGCTGGAATCTGGTGCACGGGGCTACATTCCTAGCAATGTCGGCGTCGGTGTGGCCGCCGAGGCCATTCTGCTGGCGCGCGCGGGCGGCGTCTTCGTGCCTGCCAGCGGGGTCCTGGCCATGCGCGACGTGATCAACGCGCGGAGCAACCGGGTCAGCGGCCTGGACAATCTTTTGACCGCGCGGGAAGCGGAGGTTGCCGAAGCACTGCGCCGCGGCAAAGCGAACAAGATCATCGCTTACGAACTGCAGCTTTGCGAAAGCACGGTCAAGGTCCACATCCGTAACATCATGAAAAAGCTAAACGCGACCAACCGCACGGAGGTCGCCTACAAGATCAGGGAGATGATGCCCTAGCCGGCCCTTGGGTTCTTGTCTGCCTTCGCACGGCCGACCGTATCGGGGACGGCCGTGCGAAGCGTACCGGTCGGCCGCCCTTGGCGCTTGACTCACTCCTCCTATGATCCCCATCTGAAAGACAGTCAGCAAGCTGGATGGGCGCACCGACCCGCAGGTGGTGAAGCCACCCGCCAGCGCACGGTGATGGGCCGATAGGGCCGCGCTTGTCCAACTGCGAAGTGATACCGCCAGGAACGTCGGAACGAGGAACCGGACGGTCTTGAAAATGCGGGGTGCAAATGTGCGCGGGGTACGGTGCGACGGCCTATCCACGTTGACAGGACTACGGTAACCTTTCCGAATGTGTTGAGTCGTGTGGGTTCCGCGAGGAACCTTTGCAGGTGAGAAACCGTTCAACCGACACAGGAGCCGACAGGCCGCGACGCAAACGCCCTCAACCCGCCCTGTCACGAGAGAGCACGATGCAAAGGAGAGAATCTGAAGTCTTCGATCTCTTTTCGGAGATTTACACGAGCACCACACGCGAGGAGATGAGCCTGCAGGAGTATCTTCTCGCCTGTCGCGACGACCCGTCCATGTATGCCACCGCCGCCGAGCGGATGGTGGACGCGATCGGAGAGCCGACCCTCGTCGATACGAGTGCGGACGAACGCCTTGGCCGCATTTTCGCCAACCGGACCATCAAGATTTATCCCGCCTTCGCCGATTTCTACGGCATGGAGGACACGATCGAGCGTATCGTGGGGTACTTCCGCTATGCGGCGCAGGGGCTGGAGGAGCGCAAGCAGATCCTCTACCTCCTGGGGCCCGTCGGCGGGGGCAAGTCTTCCCTTGCCGAGCGGCTGAAGAAGCTGATGGAGCAGCGGCCCATCTATACGCTGGCCATGAACGGGCAGATCAGTCCGGTCTTTGAGTCGCCGCTGGGCCTGTTTCATCCCGACCGTATGGCCGAGCTTCTGGAGGACAAGTACGGCATCGCCAGGCGGCGGCTGACCGGGTTGATCTCGCCATGGGCCACCAAGCGGCTCGATGAGGTCGACGGCGATATCTCCAAATTCAGCGTCGTCAAGCTGATACCGTCCCGGCTGCGCCAGATCGGCATCGCCAAAACGGAGCCCGGTGACGAGAACAACCAGGACGTCTCCTCCCTGGTGGGCAAGGTCGATATCCGCCAGCTCGAAAATTTCAGCCAGGCCGACCCGGACGCCTATTCCTATTCCGGCGGGCTCAACCGCACGACGCAAGGCCTGCTCGAATTCGTTGAGATGTTCAAGGCACCGATCAAGGTCCTGCATCCGCTTCTGACGGCCACCCAGGAAGGCAATTACAACGGAACGGAGAACTTCGGCGCCTTTCCCTATCAGGGCATCGTGGTGGCCCACTCCAACGAGTCGGAGTGGCTGCAGTTCAAGAACAACAAGAACAACGAGGCCTTCCTCGACCGCATCTTGGTGGTCAAGGTGCCTTACTGCCTGAGGGTGACGGAGGAGAAGCAGATCTACGAAAAGCTCCTGCGCGAAAGCGAACTCGTCAGCAATCCCTGCGCACCGGAGGTGCTGGAGATCCTGAGCCGCTTCACCGTGTCCACCCGGCTGCACGAGCATGAGAACTCGCCACTTTACACGAAGATGCGGGTTTATGACGGCGAAAACCTGAAGGATATCGATCCCAAGGCGAAGTCGGTGCAGGAATACCGGGATACCGCCGGCGTCGACGAGGGCATGACCGGTGTGAGCACGCGCTTTGCCTTCAAGGTGCTGTCGGAGACCTTCAACTACGACACGAAGGAAGTGGCCGCCGACCCGGTGCACCTCATGTACATCATTGAGCAGGCCATCAAGCGGGAGCAGTTCCCCAAGGAGCAGGAGACCGCCTATCTCGATTTCATCAAGTCGGAGCTCGCGCCGCGCTATGCGGAGTTCATCGGCCATGAAATCCAGAAGGCCTATCTCGAATCCTACAGCGAGTACGGTCAGAACCTTTTCGACCGCTATATCGCTTATGCGGATGCCTGGCTGGAAGACCAGGACTTCAAGGATCCGGACACGGGGCAGATCCTCAACCGGGAAATCCTCGACAGCGAGCTGTCGCAGATCGAAAAGCCGGCCGGCATCGCCAATCCGAAGGATTTCCGCAACGAGGTGGTGAAGTTCACGCTGAGGGCACGCGCCAGGAACCACGGGCGCAATCCCTCCTGGACGAGCTACGAGAAGCTGCGGGAGGTTATCGAGAAGCGGATGTTCGGCCAGGTCGAGGATCTCCTGCCGGTGATCAGCTTCGGCTCCAAGAAGGATTCGCAGACAGAGAAGCAGCATGCCGAGTTCGTCCAGCGCATGGTGGAGCGCGGTTACACCGAACGCCAGGTCCGGCGGCTGGTCGACTGGTACATGCGCGTGAACAAGGCGGGCTGAGATGGGCGCGCGCAGGATGACCGATGCCGAATTTCATCGACCGTCGCCTTAACCCGAAGGACAAGAGCCTCGGCAATCGGCGGCGCTTCCTGAAGCGGGCGCGCGAAGAACTGAAGCGCGTTATCAAGGAACAGGTCAAATCCGGCAAGATCGCGGACGTGGACACCAAGCATTCGGTGCCCATGCCCGACCGCGACACGAGCGAGCCGTCTTTTCAGAAGGCCCGGACGGGCGGCGAGCGCGAGCACGTGTTGCCCGGCAACAAGGAGTTCTCGCCCGGCGACCGGCTGCCGAAGCCCGGTGGCGGCGCCGGTGAGGGCGGTTCGAATGCCGGCATCGGCGAAGCCGAAGACGATTTCCGCTTCGTCCTGTCGCGTGAGGAGGTATTGGACCTTTTTTTCGAGGATCTCGAGCTTCCCGACATGGTGAAGCTCAATCTGAAGGAAGCGATCGCACACAAGCCGCGCCGGGCCGGCTACGCCACTTCCGGCACCCCCAACAACATCAATGTCGGGCGCACCATGCGCAACAGCTATGGCCGCCGCTTGGCTCTGCGCCGGCCGAGCCGGAGGCAAGTGGAGGCGCTTGCCGAGGAGGTCGCCAGACTGGAGGCGGACCCCGCTGGAAATCGGGAGCGTCTCGAGACGCTCCGGCAGGAGCTCGAAACTCTGGAGCGCCGCCGCAAGGTAATCCCTTTCGTCGATCCGCTCGACATCCGCTTCAACCGTTTCGAGCCGCAGCCGCTGCCCAATGCGAGCGCGGTGATGTTCTGCCTGATGGACGTTTCAAGTTCCATGGGCGAACGGGAGAAGGACCTCGCCAAGCGATTCTTCGTGCTCCTGCACCTTTTCCTGAAGCGCCGTTACGAGCGGATCGACATCGTCTTCATTCGCCATACGCACGAGGCGCGGGAGGTGGATGAAGAGACTTTCTTCTATTCCACCCAGAGCGGCGGCACGGTGGTCTCCACCGCGCTCGAGGAGATGCTGCACATCATCCGCGAGCGCTACCCGTCGCGCGAGTGGAACATCTACGCCGCGCAGGCATCGGATGGTGACAACATTGCCGGCGACTCGGAACGCTGCGCCTCGCTTCTGCACGAGGAGGTGATGCGACTGAGCCAGTACTACGCCTATGTCGAGATCATTGACGAGCGGGAGACGGAGATCTTCGGGGCGACCGACAACGGCACCTCGCTCTGGCGGGCCTACCGGACGGTGGCCGAGCAATGGCCGAATTTCCAGATAACGCGCATCGCCCGTCCGGCGGATATCTATCCGGTCTTCCGCAAACTTTTCGCCAAGCAGCCGATTGTCCAGATGCGCAGGTAGGCGTCGATGGGTGTGAAAAAAGGGGCGAAACGAGCGGGTCTGCTGTTCGAGGGTTCCGACTGGAACTTCGAAACGCTGTCGCGCGTCTACGACGCGATCGAGGAGATCGCGGTCGGAGACCTGGGGCTCGACATCTATCCGAACCAGCTCGAGATCATCTCGTCGGAGCAGATGCTCGACGCCTATTCCTCGATCGGCATGCCGCTGATGTATCAGCACTGGTCCTTCGGCAAGCGCTTCGTGTTCGAGGAGCACCTCTACCGCAAGGGACAGCGGGGGCTGGCCTACGAATTGGTCATCAACTCGAACCCCTGCATCACCTATCTCATGGAAGAAAACACCATGACGATGCAGGCCCTGGTGACGGCTCACGCCGCCTTCGGTCACAACCACTTCTTCAAGAACAACTATCTCTTCCAGCGCTGGACCGATGCGAGCGCCATTCTCAGCTATATGGATTTCGCCAAGAAATACATCGCGCGCTGCGAGGAGCGCTACGGCCTCGCCGCCGTGGAGAACATTCTGGATTCCGCCCATGCGCTGATGGACCAGGGTGTTTTCCGCTACCGGCGAGCGCCGCGGCTTTCCTCGGAGAAGGAGCGTGAGCGGGTGCGCGAGCGGCTGGAATACGAGGAGCAGACCTACAGCGACCTGTGGCGCACGCTGCCGAAGGCCAAGTCCGGAGGGCGCTCGGACGCGCGCGAGCAAGAGTACCTGGAACGCAAGCGTTCGCTCAACCTGCCGGAAGAAAACCTGCTTTACTTCCTGGAGAAGAACAGCCTCATCCTGGAGCCCTGGCAGCGCGAGATCCTGCGGATCGTGCGGGTGATCGCGCAATATTTCTATCCGCAGCGCCAGACGAAGGTGATGAACGAGGGGTGTGCCACCTTCGTTCACTACACCGTCATGAACCAGCTCTACGATGAGGGGCGGATCTCTGAAGGCACCATGCTGGAATTCCTGCAAAGCCACTCGAACGTGGTCTTCCAGCCCGATTTCGACGATCCGCGCTTCTCGGGCATCAACCCTTACGCCCTCGGCTTTGCGATGATGCGGGACATTCAGCGGGTCTCCACACAGCCGACGGCGGAGGATCGCGACTGGTTCCCCGACATCGCCGGCAAGGGAGAATGGCGCGAGACGCTGCTCGATGCCTGGGCCAATCACCGCGACGAGTCCTTCATCCTGCAATATCTGAGCCCGACGCTCATCCGCGATTTCAGGCTCTTCCTCCTGGCCGACAGGTCGAGCGATCCCTATTGCGAGGTCACCGCGATCCATAACGAGCGCGGCTACGAGAAGGTGCGCTCCGCGCTCGCCCGCAACTATGATGTCGGCGTCCTCCAGCCGGACGTGCAGGTCGTCGATGTCGATCTTCTGGGCGATCGTCATCTGAAGCTGCAGCATCAGGTCAGGAACGGAATTCGGCTGCAGGAGGAGGCCCGGGACACCACGTTGCGCCACATCCGCAATCTGTGGGGCTATGACGTGACCCTGGAGGGGATCGAAGCCGGGACGGGAAAGGTGGTCTACGAGTCCTCCACCAAGCAGCTGACCATGTGAACTCCGGCCGTGCGGCCGGCATCTTGCCCATGGACATTGCCGCCTGAAACCTGCTCAACTCGCCGCCTGAATCGGAACACAGGAGGATGGGCAGGAGATGAACAGGATCGATCTCGAGGGCCAGGTTGCCGTGGTGACGGGCGGCGCGCAGGGGCTCGGATTGGCCATTACCAAGCGGCTGGCCGATTCCGGCGCGAAGGTGAGCCTCTGGGACATGAACGCCGACCTCCTCGGCCAGGCGGTGGAAGCGCTAGGCTCCGCGGCATCGGGCAAGGTGGTCGACATCACCGACCTGCCCGCCCTGGAAGAGGCCCATGCCGCGGTGGAGCGCGAGGTCGGGCCGGTTTCGATCCTGGTGAATTCGGCCGGCGTGGCCGGCGGAAACGCGCCGCTCGACGAATACGACGCGGAGGAATGGCGCCGTGTCGTCGAGATCAATCTCAACGGCACCTTCTACGTGAACAAGGTGGTCGTGCCGTCGATGAAGGCGCGCAATTATGGTCGCATCGTCAACATCTCCTCCGTCGCCGGCAAGGAGGGCAATCCCAACCTGTCGGCCTATTCGGCCGCCAAGGCCGGCGTCATCGGCCTGACGAAATCGCTCGGCAAGGAGCTCGCCAAATACGACATCGCCGTCAACGCCATCAGCCCGGCCACCGCCAAGACGCGCATTCTCGACACGCTGACCGAGGAGTTCATCGAGTATATGCTGGTGCGCATTCCCCGCGGCCGGTTTCTGGAAGTGGAGGAAGCGGCTGCCATGGTCGCCTGGCTGGTTTCAAAGGAAAACAGCTTCACGACCGCATCCGTTTTCGACCTGTCGGGCGGGCGCACGACCTATTGAGGATGCGGTATTCGTAATGTTTCAAGGCGTTCCGATGGGGTGCCGACTTCTCCGTCTTGCCCATGCGCCCACGTGCGCCGCAAAGCCTACGCCGCTGCCCCCATCGCCATTCCGATGAAGCGGTAGCGCTGGCGGTAGCGGGCCGGGGTGATGCCGGTTGCCCGCTTGAAGAGGCGGCGGAAATAGGCGGGGTCCTCGTAGCCGACGGCGCCGGCGATGACGTCCGTCGGCTCGGCGGTCGTCTCCAGCATCTGCTTGGCTTCCTCGATACGCAGGGCCTGCACGTAGTCGATGGGCGCATAGCCCGTCGCCGCCTTGAAGCGGCGTTTGAAGGTGCGCTCGGACAATCCCGAAAGGGCCGCCATGCGGGCGACCGGGTTCGGCTCGCTATAATGGTCGGCGAGCCACGACTGACACCGGTTGATCACCGTGTCCTCGCGGCGTGGCACCCGCGTCATGGCGGCGAAAGGGAGCTGGCCCTCGCTGCGGTCCCCCAGCACGAAGATCTTGGCGATGCGAACAGCCTCGGCGGCGCCGCAGAAACGGGCGACGAAGTAAAGCGCCATGTCCGTCCATGAGCCGGCACCGCCGCCGGTGACGATGCGGTGCTCCGGACCGGCCGGACAAAGAATGCGCTCCGGATGCAGCTTCACATCCGGGTAGTATTCATCGAAGAAGTGCGTCACGGCCCAATGGGTTGTGGCCTCGACGCCGTCGAGCAGGCCGGATTCGGCCAGGAAGATCGTGCCCGTGCAGACGGAGCAGACGACGGCGCCGCCCTCGAATTGACGACGTATCCAAGCGGCTTCCTCCTCCCACCGGCCGCGCGGCGAACCGTCGGATGTTAGAGCAAGGTCGGTCACGATGACGAGATCCGCCTGGCCGGCGTCGCAAAGGCGTGCCTGCGGGGCAATGGGCGGGCCGAAGAGCGAGGGATAAGGCGCGGCGTCTCTTGCCACGATGGACGTTTCCAGCCGACGGACGCTGATCGCCTCGCCGGTCATTTCGTGCCATGCCACCCCCACCGAAGAGAAGATCTCGTGCAGCCCGTAGAGGGCGCCGGGCGTGGTCTCGGGCAGGGCAAGCAGGCTGATCCTGGCTGGTGCGCTGTCCACTCGCATGCGTGACAATGGCATGAAAGCCACTTTTCTGTCCATTCCGTACCTTCAGCCGATATCGCTTGAAAGGTAGCACCACGTCAGATCGTGAATAGGAGGAGGTTGCAATGAGTGTGGCTGCGGAAATCGAGAAAGCGGACATGGCGGCGGCGGAGGCCTTCGCTGAAAATGTCGGCGGCATCCTCAATTCGGGTGCGGTGGCGGTGATGATGTCGATCGGTCACCGGCTGGGACTGTTCGACCTGCTGGCGGAAATGCCGCCGTCCACTAGCGCCGCGATCGCGGGGCGCGCCCAGCTTTCCGAGCGTTATATCCGTGAGTGGCTGGCGGTGATGGTTATGGGCGGAATCGTCCGGTACGATCCCGCCGACAATTCCTATCGGTTCCCGCCCGAGCACGCGGCCTGCCTGACACGAGGAGCCCCGCTCGGCAATCTCGCGGTCTACGCGCAGCCCGTCGCGCTTATGGGACAGATTCAGGAGCGGCTGCTCGCCTGCTTCGAAACCGGGCAGGGGCTCGCCTATGGTGATTTCCCTTGCTTCCATGAATTCATGGAGGAAGACAGCGGCCAAACGGTCGTCGCGCAGCTTTTCGATTCCGTCCTGCCTTTGGTGGACGGTATCGTGGAGCGGCTGGAAGCCGGTATCGACGTGCTCGACGCCGGCTGCGGGCGCGGGCTGGCGCTGATCGAGATGGCGCGGCGCTTTCCGGCAAGCCGCTTCCTGGGCTACGACCTGTGCGCTGATGCGATCGAATTCGCCAACCGCAAGGTGCAGGAGGAGGGCCTCGCCAATATCCGGTTCGAGAAACGCGATCTCACCGGCTACCACGAGAAGGCGCGGTTCGACTTCATCACCAGCTTCGATGCGGTGCACGACCAGAAAGACCCGCAAGCGCTGATCCGCGGTCTCCACGGTGCGTTGCGGCCCGGCGGGGTCTATCTCATGCAGGACATCGGCGGCTCGGCGAAGCTCGAGAACAACGCCGATTTCCCGATGGCAGCGATGCTCTATGCGGTTTCCTGCGCCCACTGCACGCCCGTCTCTCTGGGGCAGGGCGGCTTGGGGCTCGGCACCATGTGGGGCTGGGAGACGGCCGAAGGCATGCTGAAGGAAGCGGGCTTCAGTTCCGTCGAGCGCAACGTGCTTCCGCACGACCCGATGAACGTCTGGTTCGTCTCCCGCGTGTGAGGCGCGTGGCGGGCTGCGCGGCAGGGACCGCCGCGCGCCCGCCGGCAATCGCGCAATTGACATTCCGGTCCGCTTTGTGGCGCTGTGAACGGATCATCCGGAGGAGGCGCCATGACGGATCTCGTCATCACCAACGCAACCGTGGTCACCTGCGACGATGTTGGCACCGTGATTGCCGACGGCGGCGTGGCCGTCGCCGGCGGCCGCATCACGCATCTCGGCTCGACGGCGGAGCTCGAGGCCCGGGCAGACAATGCAAGGCATGTGATCGACGGTGCGGGCCACATCCTCATGCCCGGTTTGATCAACACCCATTGCCATGGCGGCGACAGCCTGTTCCGCGGCCTCATCGAAGACCTGCCGCTGGAGCCCTGGCTGCAGACGGTATGGAAGGCGGAGGGCGCGATCCTCAACCCGGAGACCACCTATCTCGGTACGGTGCTCGGCTTTTCCGAACTCCTGCTTTCCGGCGTCACCACGGTGATGGACATGTTCTGGTACCCGGCCGAGACGGTGAAGGCAGCCCGCAGGGTGGGCATGCGGGTCTCGACCGGCGGCATCTTCTTCGATCCGCCGGGGGTGACCGGCCACGACCTGAAGGGCCGGGTCGCGGCGGCCGAGCGCTTCTTCGAGGAATTCGGCGATGCCGAGGACGTCCTGCCGGCGGTTCTGCCGCACGGGGCGTATACCGTCGGCCCGGAAAATCTGCAGGTCGCCAAGGAGATCGCCGAGCGCCACGGTGCCCTGTTTACCACCCATGCAGCCGAGACGAAGGCGGAGCAGGCGGACGTGACCAGCCGCTATGGCCGCTCGGTCATCCGTCACCTCGACCATCTGGGACTGCTCGACGCGCGCACGGTGCTTGCCCACTGCGTCCATCTGGACGACGAGGAGATCGAGATCCTCGCGCGCACCGGCGCCACCGTCTCACACAATCCGGTGTCGAACCTGAAGCTCGCCTCCGGTGTTGCGCGCGTGCCGGAGATGATTTCGGCGGGTGTACGGGTGGCGCTCGGCACGGATGGGGCAATCAGCGGCAACGATCTTGACATGTGGCTGGCGCTGCGGCTGGCCGCCACCCTGCACAAGGGCGTTTCCGGCAGGGCGGACGCGGTCTCGACCGGGCAGGCTCTTGCCATGATGACGTCGGCAGGGGCGGCGGCGCTTGCGGCCTCGGACCGGATCGGCAGCCTGGAGCCGGGCAAGTTCGCCGACATGATCCTGATCGACGTGAAACGCCCGCACGCCGTTCCGATGTTCGATCCCGTGACGCATCTCGTCTATTCCACGGCGAAGTCGGATGTGCGCCATGTCTTCCTCGGCGGCGAGCAGGTGGTGCGCGACGGCGCCCTGACGCGCCACGGGCTTCACGAGACGATCGAGGCGGTGGAGCGGCTCGCGCCGAAGATCGCTCAGAGCATTGCCTGAAAAGGGGCTGGCGGATCATGAGGGAAAGTCAGCTTTCGCGCCTCGAACGCGCCCATGCCTCGATCGAAAGCCGGGTGGGTGCGCACTGCGAAATCGCCATCATGCTCGGCTCGGGCCTGGGGCAGATCGGCGAAGCGGTCGAGGACGCGGTCCGGATCCCATATGCGGAGATCGCGGATTTTCCCGTCTCCACGGCGCCGGGCCACAGGGGCGAGCTCATTTTCGGGATGCTTCATGGCCGGCGCGTGGCCGTCATGCAGGGCCGGCTGCACCTTTACGAGGGGTGGTCGCCGCGCGACATCGCGCTCGCCGTCTATCTGCTCAAGCGTCTCGGCGCGACGACCCTGATCGTCACCAACGCTGCTGGCGGCCTCAACCCCGACTATCGCGCGGGAGAGGTAATGCTGATCGAGGACCACCTGAACTTCACCGGGCTCAACCCGCTGGTGAGCGTGAATGATGAGGCCATCGGTCTGCGTTTTCCCGACATGTCGCGGGCCTATGATCCCGATCTTCTGCGATCGGCAAGCCAGGCCGCCGGCCGCGCGGAGGTGCCCGTCAGGCACGGCATCTATGCCGGCGTGCTGGGCCCGTCGCTGGAGACCTCGGCCGAACGTCGCTTCCTGCGCGGCTCGGGAGCGGATGCGGTCGGCATGTCCACCGTCATGGAAGTGATCGCCGCAGCCCATGCGGGCCTGCCGGTCCTCGGTATCTCTGCCATCACCAACCAGGCTACCGGCGGGCCGGATCAGGCGGTCGATACTGTGGAGGCGGTGCTGGCGAACGCGGTGCGCTGCGGCGAGAAGATCGCGCCTCTGTTGTGCGAATTGCTGCCGGCGCTGCCGTCGCGGTAACGACAACAGGCCGGCCCGAAGGGGGGATAGGCCGGCCTGCATACGGGCGACAGAAGGGCAACACTGTCGCTTGCGAAAGCAACGCCGATCGCGCCCGTCGGTTCCGGCGATCAAGAAAAACTCCCGGCAGGCGGAGCGTCCTGTTTCGACACCCTGGCGGTGCAAACAGGCGACAGCGCTTCCCCCAAAGACCGGAAAAACCGGCGACAAAACCGGCCGAGCATGGTATCTTGAAACAGACAAGGGTTGCGGTTCGGCGTGACCTTCTGTCCATCGCGAGCCGCAACCATACCGGACCAAGTCCAGGAGGGATGGTTATGGCGGGTTTTCACGTACTTACCGGTTCCGGGAGCACGATCGCGCATCCGAAAGTGCGCCGCATCGGTGTCTCCGATATCCTCGATGCCATGCGCAGCGGCCTGGCCGATTTCTGGGACAGGCCCTCCCACTACGTTTTCTTGTGCCTGATCTATCCCGTTATCGGAATGATCCTGCTTACATGGGCTTCCACGGGCAACGCGTTGCAGCTGATCTTTCCGCTCGTTGCCGGTTTCGCACTTCTGGGGCCCCTGGCGGCGATCGGGCTCTACGAGATCAGCAGGCGCCGCGAGCGGGGCGAGGATGCATCGTGGCGGTATGCGTTCGAAGTCGTGAAGTCGCCGGCCATTCCCTCGATCCTCGCAGTCGGGGCGATGCTGATGGCCATCTTCCTCGTCTGGATTTTCACCGCGCAGGCGCTCTATTCTTGGCTTTACGGGCCGACGGCGCCGGATGCGCTGATCGGTTTCATTTACGAAGTCCTGACCACGCGCCAGGGATGGACATTGCTCCTCGTCGGCAATTTCGTGGGATTCCTCTTTGCTCTGGTCGTGCTCAGCGCGACGTCCGTTGCCTTTCCCATGCTACTCGACAGGGATGTCGGCGCCTATGCCGCCGTCGCGACCTCGGCGCGCGTCATGCTGACCAACCCGCTGCCCATCCTGCTGTGGGGGTTGATGGTGGCGGCGCTTCTGGTGCTCGGCACCATTCCGCTGCTCGTCGGGCTTGCGGTGATCTTCCCCATTCTCGGCCATGCGACATGGCACCTTTACCGCAAGACGGTGGTCGCGCCGCCGGAGCGAAAACGGCGGCGATAGGGCTACAGGAGAGGCGCCTCCCGCCCACGCCGGGAAATGAGTGAAAAAGCCGCCGGGTAACGAACGACGGCCCCATGTGACCGCATGGACGCATGAGGCCGATGCCCCCGGGCTTCGGCCAGCATCGGCTATCCGCCGCCGAGGAGGTTCATCCGGGTAAGGGCAGTGTAGTCGGATTCGATCGCCATGATGGCGACGAAGACGAGCACGGCGGCCGGCGGCAGCAGGATGGCGTAGACCAGCGCCAGGCGCTCCCAGACCATGTGCATGAAAACCGCCACGATCAGACCTGCCTTGAGGAACATGAAGACCAGGATCAGGCTCCAGCGCAGATAGCCTTCGAAGCCGACATAGTCCACCAGGTAGGAGCAGGCGCTCAAGACGAACAGCCAGAACCAGACCATCAGATAAAGCCTGATCGGATGCTGCTGTCCTTCGGCGTGCTCCGCGATGGCGGTCTGCGAATAGCCGGGGCGTGCGTGTTCAGCCGGGGAAGCCATGGCCGTTCCTCACCACAGATAGAAGAAAGCGAAAATGAAGACCCAGACCAGATCGACGAAGTGCCAGTAGAGGCCCATGATCTCCACATGCTCGTAGTCGCCGCGCCGGCTGGTGAAAAACCCCGGGGTGCCTTTCTCGTAGTCGCCACGCCAGACCTTGCGGGCGACGATGAAGAGGAAGATCACGCCGAAGGTGACGTGGGTTCCGTGGAAACCGGTGATCATGAAGAAGGTGGCGCCGAACTGCGGCGCACCCCAGGGATTGCCCCATGGGCGCACGCCTTCGGTTATCAGCTTCGTCCACTCGAAGGCCTGCATGCCGACGAAGGTTGCGCCGAGGAGCGCCGTCAGCAGAAGCAGGGCCACCGTCGGTCCGCGGGAGCGCCGGTAGGCGAAATTCACCGCCATCGCCATGGTGCCGCTCGAGGAGATGAGCACGAAGGTCATGATGGCGATGAGGAGGAGCGGCATGTTAACGCCCCCGATATGCAGGGCGAAAACCTCGCTGGCGTTCGGCCAAGGCTCTGTGGTCGACATGCGCGCCGTCATGTAGGCGAGCAGGAAACAGCCGAAGATGAAAGTGTCCGACAGGAGGAAGATCCACATCATGGCCTTTCCCCATGAGGCGGACTTGAAAGCGCGCTGGTCCGACGCCCAGTCGGCGGCCACGCCCTGCAGCCCTTCCTTGCGGTCCTGTTTCGCCCCGAAGCCGTTCAGTGTGGTCTCGGCCATCCTTTTCCCCTTCAGGTCAGCAATTGCCGGCAGACGGCAAGGAAGTCGCCCGCCCAGCCGGCAAGCAGGACGAAGATCGCCAGCCAGACGAAGAGCAGGAAATGCCAGTACATGGCGCAAAGCTCGACACCGAGGCGCAGCCGGTCCGGTTCTGCGTCCTCTTGCCAGGCTCTTGCCAGCACGTTTCCAAGGGCGACGAGACCGCCCAGGATGTGCAGGCCGTGCATGCCGGTCAGCAGGTAAAAGAAGCTGTTGGCGGGATTGACTTCGAGATAGTGACCGGCGGCGGAGAGGTCACGCCAGGCGAGCAACTGCCCGGCCAGGAAGACCAGCGAGGCGAGGCCGGCCGCCGCAAGGGCAAGCCGCATCATGTCCATGCGCGCCTCGCGCGCCGCGCGCACGGCACAGGAAAGCGCCACGCTCGCGAGGACGAGAATGCCGGTATTGAGCCAGAGCACGCGCGGCACGGGCGGGGCCTGCCAGTCCGCATACTCCATGCGCATGAAATAGGCGCTGGCGAAGAGTGCGAAGAGGCTGCCGATCACGGCCAGGAAGATTCCGAGTGCGATCTTGGCTGTTGGCATGCCCGAGACGTCGGTCTCGGGCAGGGCCGAATGCACGCCCTGTTCCAGCCACGGCTTCGACAGGATCCGCTGGTGGAAGAGCCACCAGAAGGAAAATCCGATCACCACCACCAGGAAGACGAGGATGACGCTCATGCCCGCCCCGCCACCGGTTTCTGCGGCCAGGGATCGCTCTGGGCGATGAAATCCTCGGGCGCGCCGGGCACGCTGTAGTCATAGGCCCAGCGATAGACGACCGGGCGCTCGTCTCCCCAGTTGCCGTGCGGGGGCGGCGTCGTCGGCGTCTGCCACTCCAGACTGGTGGCGCGCCAGGGATTGCCGCCGGCCTCCCTGCCGTAGCGCAGGCTCCAGATGAGGTTGAACAGGAACACCATCTGGGCGGCGCCGACGATCAGGGCGGTGACGGAGATGAAGGCGTTGAGGTCATGCACCGATTCCGGGATGAAGGCGGTGTCGCCGATCTCCGGGTAGCGCCGCGGCACGCCGACGAGCCCGACATAGTGCATCGGAAAGAAGATCGCGTAGGCGCCGACGAAGGTGACCCAGAAATGGATCTGGCCCATTGTCTCGTCGAGCATGCGGCCGGTGATCTTGGGGTACCAGTGATAGATGGCGCCGAAGACGACCAGGATCGGCGCGACCCCCATCACCATGTGGAAATGGGCGACCACGAACATCGTGTCCGAAAGCGGCACGTCCACCACCACATTGCCGAGGAAGAGCCCGGTGAGGCCGCCATTGACGAAGGTGACGATGAAGGCGAGCGCGAACAGCATCGGCAGGGTGAGATGGATATCGCCGCGCCACAGTGTCAGCACCCAGTTGTAGACCTTGATCGCGGTCGGCACGGCGATGATCAGCGTGGTCGTGGCGAAGAAGAAGCCGAACCAGGGATGCATGCCGGAGACATACATGTGGTGCGCCCAGACGATGAAGGAGAGCGCGCCGATAACGACGATCGCCCAGACCATCATGCGGTAGCCGAAGATGTTCTTGCGGGCGTGGGTCGAGATCAGGTCCGAGACGATCCCGAAGGCGGGCAGGGCGACGATATAGACCTCTGGGTGGCCGAAGAACCAGAAGAGGTGCTGGAAGAGGATCGGGCTGCCGCCGCCATAGCTTAGCTGCTGGCCCATCTCGACGAGTGCGGGCATGAAGAAGGAGGTGCCGAGCAGCCGGTCGAACAACATCATCACGCAGGCGACGAAGAGCGCCGGGAAGGCCAATAGAGCCATCACCGTGGCGGTGAAGATGCCCCAGACCGTCAGCGGCATGCGCATCAGCGTCATGCCGCGCGTGCGGCCCTGGATCACGGTGACCACGTAGTTCAGTCCGCCCATGGTGAAGCCGATGATGAACAGGATGAGCGAGACGAGCATCAGGATGATGCCCCAACTCTGGCCGCCCGGCGTGCCGGTCAGGATCGCCTGCGGCGGGTAGAGCGTCCAGCCCGCGCCCGTCGGGCCGCCGGGCACGAAAAAGCTTGCCGCAAGCACGAGAACGGCAAGCAGATAGATCCAGTAGCTCAGCATGTTCACGTAGGGAAACACCATGTCCCGCGCGCCGACCATGAGCGGGATCAGGTAGTTGCCGAAGCCGCCGAGGAAGACGGCGGTGAGCAGGTAGATGACCATGATCATGCCGTGCATGGTCACGAACTGGTAGTAGGCTTCGGGCGTGATGAAGTCGAAGGTGCCGGGGAAGCCGAGCTGCAGCCGCATCAGCCAGGACAGGACCAGCGCGACAAGACCTATGGCTATCGCCGTGCCGGAATACTGAATGGCGATGACCTTGGCGTCCTGCGAGAAGACATAGGTCGTCCACCAGCTTTTCGGATGGTAAAGCTCCAGCTCGGGAACTTCCGCGGGCGGGATCCCTTCATCCGGGCGAGATGTGGCATCGACCATCGTTTCTCTCCCTCCTTCCGGCCGCGCCGGACTTCCTGCTACGTCGCAACCTCCCGGTTCACGGTTCCACTCCTTCGGCCGCGCCGACCTGCCGCGAACCGGAAAGCGCGGCGAATGTCGACTGCTCCTGCAGCCATGCTTGATAGTCTTCCTCGGTGTCGACCACGACGGTGCCGCGCATATAGCTGTGGCCCGTGCCGCACAGTTCCGCGCAGAGGACCTCGAAGGTGCCGGTCCGTGTCGGGGTGAACCAGAAATAGGTGACCATGCCCGGCACCATGTCCATCTTGGCGCGGAACTCGGGCACGTAGAAATCGTGCAGCACGTCGACCGAGCGCAACAGAACCTTCACCGGCTTCTCGATGGGCAGGTGCAACGCGTCTGCCACGATCACCACGTCATCCTGGCCCGCGGGATCGTCGGGATCGATGCCGAGCGGGTTCTCGAAGGTGACAAGGCGGTTGGAGGCTTTGCCGAGCCTGTTGTCCTCGCCGGGCAGGCGATAGCTCCATTGCCATTGCTGGCCGACGACCTCGATCTCGCCGGCCTCGTCCGGCACGGTGATGAACTGCCACCACACGTAAAGACCGGGCGCCAGCATCGCCGCCACGCCTACGGCGGTCACGATGGTGAGCCAGGTTTCCAGCTTCTTGTTCTCCGGTTCATAGGCCGCCTTCGCGCCTTCCTTGTGGCGGAAACGGAAGACACACCAGGCCATGAACAGGACGACGGCGGTGAAGACGGCGCCGGTGATCCAGAAGGTGATGATGAGCGTCTGGTCGATATAATCCCAGTTCGAGGCAATAGGCGTCCACCACCATGGGCTCAGAAAGTGGAACAGTATCGAGCCCACGACGACCAGGACCAGCACAAGGGCAGCGGCCATCCTATTGTCCTCCCGGCCGCCCACAAAAATCTCGGATCTCTCGGGCGGCCGCCGTCATAATAGCTTAAGATGGCCGGGAATATCCAGTGCCGGGGCTGGGAGGCGCTTTGCGGAGGGTGGTGAGGCGGTCGGACAGGCCGCTCGTTCCCCTGAATTATTGGGCGCTATTGCACATGAGCTGATGCGCGTTCGCCGGGCGAGGTCCGCTTCTCCGATTGGCTCATCTCCTGTAGTATCGGCACAGGGAGCGTTGCCGCCTCGGGCGGTCGGGTGTCCTGTTCGCGCCCGTTCTGCGCGCGAAGGCGCTTTCCGGAGGTTCGTGCGATGGACCTGAGGATGTCGATTTTCGTCGCGGTGGCGATCTTCGCGCTACTTCTGTTCGGCTTCGGATTGCTCCCGCTGTGATGCGGCGGGCGGAAGGCCCGCCGCATGTCGGTCAGGTGTGCCCTCTTACAGCTCGATTTCCTGCGCCACGCCCCTTTCCCGGGCGCGCGCGACGGCCACGGCCGCCACGGCGAGGTCCTGCAGGGCAACGCCCGTTCCGTCGAAGACCGTGATTTCGTCCCGGCTGGTACGGCCCGGATGGAGGCCGGCGATGACGGCGCCGATGGGCGTGATGGCCGCCCGGTCCACCAGACCCTCGGCGATCGCGTGCTGCGCCTCGCCGATGGTGACGGACTGGTCGACCTCGTCGGTGAAGACGGAGGCGGCCTTGAAGAGCGCCGGCTCGACCTCCTGCTTGCCCTTGGTGTCGGTGCCCATGCAGGCGATATGCGTGCCGGGACGGACATGTTCCGCCAGAAGGGTCGGCGCGAAGCTCGAGGTGATGGTGATGATCACGTCGGCCTCGGCCCCCAGTTGGTCCAGTTCCACGGCTTCGAAGGGCAGGTCCAGCTCTTTCGCCGTTTCGGCGAGGCGGGGCAGCATCTCCGGGTGCGGATTCCAGGCCACGACCTTTTCGAAATGCCGCTGACGCACCGCCGCGCGCATCTGGAAGGCCGACTGGTGGCCGGCGCCGATCATGCCAAGCACCCTCGAATCCTCGCGGGCCAGATGGCGGATCGAGACGGCGGCCGCCGCCGCCGTACGCACGGCGGTCAGATAATTGCCGCCCACCAGCGCCGACGGCTGACCGGTATCGGGATCGAACAGGAAGACCGTCGACTGGTGATTGGTAACGCCCCTGTCGATGTTGTGCGGCCAGTAGCCGCCGGCCTTCACCCCGAGCGTCATGCCGGCGCGGTCGAAGCCCCCCTTGAAGCCGTAGAGCGCGTCGGCATGCCCGATCGCCTCGCGCACGACCGGGAAATTGGACGCCTTGTCCTCGGCCATGGCGGCAAAGGCCTTGGACACGGCCTCGAAGGCCGCATCCTCATCCACGAGCTCGGGGCAGAGCGCTTCGGGAACGATCGCGAGCTTCGGCATCAGTACGCCTTACCCCGCGCCGTGACGGGCCACAGTGCTTCCACCTTGCCGCCGCGCACGCCGACATACCAGTCGTGCACGTTGCAGGTCGGATCGATATGGCCGGGAACGAGCTTCAGCTTCTCGTTGGGCTTCAGGACGCCGTTCGGATCCTCGATGACGCCGTGCTCGTCGGAACACTTGATGTACTTCACGTCGTCGCGGCCGAAGATCACCGGCAGGCCCGAATCCACTGATTGCGCCTTCAGTCCGGCGTCGCAGATGGCCTTGTCCGGCTTGGCGTGGCTCATCACCGAGGTGAGGATGAAAAGTGCGTTCTCGAACTCGCTGATCGGCTTGCCATCCTTGTCGAGCACGCGCTGGTAGTCGGCGTCCATGAAGGCATAGGAGCCGCACTGCATCTCGTTGTAGACGCCGGAATTGCCCTCGAAATAGTAGCTGCCGGTGCCGGCGCCGCCGACGATGGCGCATTCGAGGCCCTCCGCCTTCAGCATGTCGACGGTCTTGCGCACCATGTCGATGGCGGCGTCGATCTTGGCCTTGCGCTCCTCGAAGGAATGGACGTGCTGGGCGGCGCCCTGATAGGCCTGCAGGCCGGAGAAGGTGAGGTTGGGCGCTGCCTCGACTGCCTTGGCAAGTTCCACCACGGGCTCGCCCGCAGCCACGCCGCAGCGTCCGGCGCCGCAGTCGATCTCGACCAGGACTTCGATTTCGGTGCCGTGGCGGGCGGCGGCTTCCGACAGGTCGGCGATGTTGTCCTTGTCGTCGATGCACACGATGGTGCGGGCGCCGAGCTTGGGCAGCCGCGCCAGGCGGTCGATCTTGGCCGGGTCGCGGACCTGGTTGGAAACGAGGATATCCTTCACGCCGGCGCGGGCGAAGCTTTCCGCCTCGCTCACCTTCTGGCAGCAGATGCCGACCGCGCCCTTCTCGATCTGCAAGAGGGCGATGTCGGCGGATTTGTGCATCTTGCCGTGCACGCGCAGACGCACGCCCATGGCGTTGGCGAAGTGCTGCATGCGGTCTATGTTGCGGTCCAGTGCGTCGAGATCGACCACCAGGCAGGGGGTCTGGATCTCGCTTTCGTCCATGCCGATCGCGGCGGGAATGTCGTAGCCGACTTCGAAGTCGGTGATCTTGGGTTGCGTGTTCATGGGGCTTCCCTCTGGTTAGCTCTTGAGCCAGGGCAGTTTGTCGAGATCGACATTGCCGCCGGTGATGATGACGCCGACACGCTTGCCTGCGAAGGTGCCGGGGTTCTTCAGGATGGTCGCCAGCGGCACGGCGCTGGAAGGCTCCATGACGATCTTCATGCGCTGCCAGATGAGGCGCATGGCGTCGACGATTTCCTCTTCCGTGGCCGTGAAGATGTCGCTCACGTGGCGCGAGACGAAGTGCCAGGTGAGATCCTTGAGCGGGACCTTGAGCCCGTCGGCCACCGTCTGCGGCGCATCGTCGGCGATGATGTGGCCCGCCTTCAGCGAGCGGCAGGCATCATCCGCATTGGCCGGCTCGGCGGCGTAGATCTTCGTCTCCGGAGCGATGTTGGAAAGCGTCAGGCAGCAGCCTGACACCATTCCGCCGCCGCCGATCGGGGCAATGACGGCATCGAGCGGGCCGACCTCCTCGACCAGTTCCTTCGAGCAGGTCGCCTGGCCGGCGATCACGCGCGGATCGTTGTAGGGGTGGACGAAGTCCGCACCCGTCTCCGCCACCACCTCGGCGAACACCGCCTCGCGCGAGGAGGTCGAGGGCTCGCATTCCACGATCTTGCCGCCATAGCCGCGCACGGCCGCCTTCTTCGCCTCGGGCGCGGTGTGCGGCATGACCACGGTCACGGGCACGCCGCGGCGGGAGGCGGCGTAGCTGAGCGAGAGCGCGTGGTTGCCCGAAGAATGGGTGGCCACGCCCTTTTCGGCGAGCGCGTCCGAGAGCCCGAAGACGGCGTTCGATGCGCCACGCGCCTTGAAGGCGCCGGCTTTCTGGAAGTTCTCGCACTTGAAGAAGAGTTGCGCGCCGGTGCGCCGGTTCAGGAACTCCGACGTCAGCACCGGGGTCTGGTGGATGTAGGGGCCGATGCGCTCCTGCGCGGCCAGTACATCCTCATAGGACGGGATCAACATTGTCGTCATGCTGCCTTCCAGACGGGGTGATCGGCGCCGTGCGGCACGGCGCTGTTGCGGTAGTAATCCTGGGCGGCTGCGACGCCGGCGCCGAGGCGGACGGGGATGCCGAGGTCGGCCATGGCCATTTCCGCCGTGGCGATGCCGGCGAGCGCCATCACATCCGTCATCGCACCCAGATGTCCGATGCGGAAGACCTTGCCGGCGACGTCGCCCAGGCCGACGCCGAAGGCGGTGTGGTATTTGTCGGCGGCGAGGGTGACGACCTCCGTCCCGTCAAAGCCTTCCGGCACGCGGATCGTGGTGACGGTATCGGAATAGAGCGACGGGTCGGCCGCACAGAGCGGCAGTTCCCATGCCGCTGCCGCCCGGCGAACGCCCTCGGCGAGGCGGCGATGGCGCGCGAAGACCTTTTCCAGCCCTTCCTCCTCCAGC
The DNA here is from genome assembly GCF_034427935.1 of Chelativorans sp. M5D2P16. Classification (NCBI taxonomy): domain Bacteria; kingdom Pseudomonadati; phylum Pseudomonadota; class Alphaproteobacteria; order Hyphomicrobiales; family Phyllobacteriaceae; genus Chelativorans; species Chelativorans sp. M5D2P16. The sequence goes on from NZ_JAXQNM010000025.1 coordinate 26,734, forward strand.
ATCTCGACCGCCTCCGTCAGGCCGCGGATGAGGCCGACGGGAGGCGTGTAGGGAAAGCCGCCGGCGTCGCTCGCTTTCAGCATCGCACGGAAATCGAAATAGGCGCGCGCGCATTCCGCCTTGTCAACCGCCGCCAGTGCCTTCGGGCTCAAGCCCAGGATCGCCAGGCCGGGCGGCAGCATGAAGCCCTTTTGCGAGCCGGTGACGGCGATGTCAACGCCCCACTCGTCCATGCGAAAATCCATCGAGGCGATGGAAGAGACGCCGTCGACGAGAAGGAGGGCGGGGTGGCCTGCGGCGTCGAGCGCGTGGCGGACGGCACGCACGTCGGAGCGCACGCCCGTGGCGGTCTCGTTGTGGGTGACGAGGACCGCCTTGATCTTGTGTCCGGTATCGGCTGAAAGCACTTTTTCGAACGCATCGGCCGGTGCGCCTTCGCCCCAGGGCCGGTCGATCACCTCGACGTTCAGCTTGTGGCCGCGGCACAGGTCGATCCAGCGACGCGAGAACATGCCGTGACAGGCGGCCAGAACCTTGTCGCCGGGCGACAGCGTGTTGGTCACCGCAGCTTCCCATGCGCCCGTTCCCGTGGCAGGAAAAAGCAGGACCTCGCCCTTTTCGGTCTTGAGGATGCGTTTCACGCCCTCGCGCGCGGGTTTCAGCATCTGCCCGAAGACGGCGGAGCGATGGTCGATCGTGGGGTAGTCGACGGCGCGGCGGAGCCGCTCGGGGATGTTGGTCGGGCCCGGAATGAAGACCGGATTCTGTGTATGCATCGTCTCTTCCTTATCGCCGCACTTCCTAAGCAGAATAGTCTTCGGGAAGCACGAAGGCAATTTTTTTGAAAAACTATTTCATTTCCTTCGAAAAACGCGGTAACCCTTTGGCGAAGAGGCGATCGCGAGTTTTTCGCATGCCGGAAAATGGGTGGAGCGGTTATGACCAAATCAGGACGCGCGCGGGGGCGGCCCCGGTCCTTTCACGACAGCGGGCTTGCCACGCGCATCAGGGCGCTGGACCGGGCCGTCGAGGTGCTGAGGGTGGTGGCGACGGGAAGCGGCATGTCGCTCACAGAGATCGCGGCCGAGGCCGGGGAGGCGGCGCCGACGGTCTATCGCATCCTGATCACGCTCGAGGCGCACCGCGTGGTCGAGTTCGACGAGTCGGAACAGCTCTGGCATGTCGGGATCGAAGCCTACCGCATCGGCACCGGCTATCTGCGGCGCACCAAGATTGTCGAGCAGAGCCGGCCCGTGATGCAGCGCATCATGCTGGCCACCGGCGAGACGGCGAATATCGCCATCGTCGACGGGCGCGAGGTAGTCTTCCTGTCGCAGGTCGAGACGCATGAACTGATCCGTGCGTTCTTCCGGCCGGGCACGAGGGGGCCGGTACATGCATCGGGCATCGGCAAGGCGGTGCTCGCTTTCCAGCGGCCGGAGCGGATCGAGGCGATTTTGAACGCCTACCCCTTCGCGGCCTTCACCGAGAAGACCATCACGGGGCGGGAGGCGATGGAGGGCGAGTTGGCGGGCATCCGCGCGCGCGGCTTCTCGGTCGACGACGAGGAGCACACGCGCGGCATGCGCTGCGTGGCCGCGCCGATCTTCAACGAATACGGCGAAGCCGTGGCCGGGATCTCGGTTTCCGGCCCGTCGGTGCGCGTCACGCACGAGCGCGACGTCGAGTTCGGCCGCATGCTGCGGGCTGCCGCCGATGAGGTCACCGGCGCAATCGGTGGCCGCTTGCCCGATGCAGTGGCGGAGGAGAGTCTTATATAGCCCGAAGTCGGCCGAGGTTCGCGCGCCGTGGACGGCAAACGGGTTTTCGGCTTGACCTTCCAGTAACTGGAAGGATTACGAGCTTTCCGTGGACAAGGAGCATCGGCATGAAACACGACCACGGATCGCACGATAACGGCAACAAGAAACATGTCTGTCACGAGCACGGCCATGCCGCGCCGGGCGCGGAGGTCGTGACGCGCGATCCGGTCTGCGGCATGACGGTGGATCCCGAGGCCGGCAAGCCGACGGCACAGCACGAGGGCAGGACGTTTCACTTCTGCAGCGAGTCCTGCCGCGAGAAGTTCGTGAAGGACCCGGGCAGCTATATCGAGGCCACCGATCCGGTCTGCGGGATGAAGGTCGACCGCGCCACCGCGCGGCACTTTACCCGCCGCGAGGGCGAGGCTTTCTATTTCTGCTCGGCCGGATGCCAGAGGAAGTTCGAGGGCGAGCCCGAAAAATATCTGGCGCCGCGGCCGCCGGTCGAGGCGGTGGCGGGCGTCCAGTACACCTGCCCGATGCATCCCGAGATCATCCGCGACAAGCCCGGTTCCTGCCCGATCTGCGGCATGGCGCTGGAGCCGATGGGCGTGCCCACGGGAGGGGAGGGGCCGAACCCGGAACTGATCGACTTCACCCGCCGGCTGTGGGTGAGCGCAGTGCTTTCGATCCCGCTGCTCCTGCTCACCATGGGCTCGATGATCGGGCTGCAGATCCGCGAATGGATCGGCGAGCGCTCGGCGATCTGGATCGAGCTTGCGCTGGCCACCCCCGTGGTGCTGTGGGCGGCCGCGCCCTTCTTCCGCCGCGGCTACGATTCGATCGTCAACCGCAGCCCGAACATGTGGACGCTGATCGCCATCGGCGTCGGCACCGCCTACGTCTACAGCGTGATCGCGACCCTGTTCCCCGGCGCCTTCCCGCAGCAGTTCCGCACCCATGGCGGCATGGTGCCGGTCTATTTCGAGGCGGCGGCGGTCATCGTCGCGCTGGTCTTCCTCGGACAGGTGCTGGAATTGAGGGCGCGCGAGCGCACCGGCTCGGCGATCCGGGCGCTGCTCGACCTGGCGCCGAAGACGGCGCGCAGGCTTTCCGAAGACGGCTCGGAGGCGGATGTGCCGCTCGAAGAGGTGCAGGAAGGTGACAGGTTGCGCGTGCGGCCGGGCGACAGCGTGCCCGTCGATGGCATGGTGCTCGAGGGCCGCTCCTCGGTGGACGAATCCATGATCACGGGCGAGCCCGTGCCGGTCGAGAAGACGGAGGGCGACGCGCTCACCGGCGGCACGCTCAACAAGAACGGCTCTCTCGTCATGCGGGCCGAGCGGGTGGGCAAGGACACGATGCTGTCGCAGATCGTCGAGATGGTCGCCAAGGCGCAGCGCTCGCGCGCGCCGATCCAGGGGCTGGCGGACAAGGTCGCCTCCTATTTCGTGCCGGCGGTGGTACTGGTCGCGATCATCGCCTTCGTCGTTTGGGCGATCTTCGGGCCGGCGCCGAGCATGGTCTTCGCCATCGTCTCGGCGGTGTCCGTGCTCATCATCGCCTGCCCCTGCGCGCTGGGGCTGGCAACGCCCATGTCGATCATGACGGCGACCGGGCGCGGGGCGCAGGCCGGTGTGCTCATCAAGGACGCCGAGGCGCTGGAACGCTTTGCCCGGGTGGACACGCTGATCGTCGACAAGACAGGGACGCTGACCGAAGGCAAGCCGCGGCTGACCGATGTCGTGCCCGCCGAGGGTATCAGCGAGGACGTACTCCTGAAGCTCGCCGCCAGCCTTGAGCGCGGGTCGGAGCACCCGCTTGCCGAAGCGATCGTCGAGGGCGCGCTGGGACGCGGCGTTTCGCTGACCGATACCAGCGATTTCGAGGCGGCCACCGGCAAGGGGGTTTCCGGCACGGTGTCCGGACGATCCGTGGCGCTCGGCAATGCCGCGATGATGGCGGATCTCGGCGTTGATTTCGAGGCGCTGTCCGCGCGCGCCGATGCCCTGCGCGCAGAAGGCAAGACCGCGATGCTGGTGGCCGCGGACGGAAAGCCGGCGGGCATTATTGCCGTTTCCGATCCGGTGAAGGAGACGACGGCCGAGGCGATCCGCACGCTGCACGAAAGCGGTCTCAGGATCATCATGGCGACCGGCGACAATGCGCGCACCGCGCAGGCCGTGGCAAGTGCGCTCGGCATCGACGAGGTGCGCGCCGACATGCTGCCGGAGAGCAAGAAGACGCTGATCGACGAGTTGCATGCCAGGGGTGCGCGTGTCGCCATGGCCGGCGACGGCGTGAACGATGCGCCGGCACTCGCAGCGGCCGATGTCGGCATCGCCATGGGCACGGGCGCCGATGTGGCGGTGGAAAGCGCCGGGATCACCCTGGTGAAGGGCGATCTCGACGGGATCGTGCGGGCGCGCCTGCTCGCCCGGGCGACGATCCGCAACATCAAGCAGAACCTCTTCTTCGCCTTTGTCTACAACACGCTCGGCGTGCCGATCGCCGCGGGCATTCTTTATCCGGTCTTCGGTGTGCTGCTGTCGCCGATGATCGCGGCGGCTGCGATGAGCCTGTCCTCGGTCTCGGTGATCGGCAACGCGCTGCGGCTCAGGTCGATCGCGCTGAGGTGAGGGGCAACGCGCTGCGCAATGTCCTATATCGTTCGAACATGACACAGCATCGGAGGCGGCAATGAACATCGGCAGCGTTGCACAGAGTTCCGGGCTCCCGGCGAAGACCATCCGCTATTACGAGGATATCGGCCTCTTGCAGCCGGATCGCGCAGAGAATGGATATCGCAACTACTCGGTGGCGGACGTTCATCGCCTGCGCTTTCTCCAGCGTGCGCGCAGCCTCGGATTCACAGTGGAGGAGTGCCGGCAGCTTCTGTCGCTCTACAACGACAGGGAGCGCGAAAGTGCCGACGTGAAGGCGATCGCCAAGGCGAGGCTCGAGGACATGGAGCGCAAGATCGCCGAACTGATCAGCCTGCGCGATGCGCTGCGCCATCTGGTCGACAACTGCCACGGCGACAACCGCCCCGATTGTCCCATCATCGACGAACTCGCCGCCGAGCGGCCGGCCCGCTGACCGCCATGACTGTGCCAGGCTGTCCCGTTTCAGGACAGACCTTCCTCGCGCTGCCGCAATTTGAGCCAAAATCGAACGATCCGGTCCGGAACAAGAATTGCACCGTGCACGTGGAACAACGTTGCATGGGTGCGGCTATGAAATTGTCGGTGCGGCCGGGCAAGCGGGAGGGGGAGCCCAAGCTGCTGTTTGACCACCTTCTCGAAATGGAGAACCTGGTGGAATCTCCCGAGGGGGGCGTCGTCGTGACCGTCGTCGCGAAGGATATCTACACGGCGAAGGCCAGCCAGCGTTTCTCCCTGACCTTCACATCGGAGGAAGTCGACATGATCGCGCGGGTACGGAAGGCCGGGTGCGGCGAGCGCTCCAACGGCAGTGCCGGCACGGGATCATGACGCCGGGTCCGGTCGGGGTTTCGGCAAGCAGGCTTGGCATCCGTTCTATTGCCGACTATGTCTCGCAACCGCGCGTGGCGGAGCGGTCGATTGGTTCCGTGCGGCGCACAGGACAACGAGAGACGGCAGGCGGGGAAAACAGCATGGATCTGGCGGAAGAAGCGCACTGGCCGCGAGAGGTTCTCGACCGCGACTATAACGCGCGCGCCTCGGTGGAGCCGGATGTCTTCGAGGACGCCATGCGGCGCTATCGCGCCCTGTCCGAGACCGCGCGCGAAAGGGCGGCGGGGGTCACGGACCTGGTCTATGACCAGTTCAGCAGCCAGACCATCGATCTCTACGGGATCGGCGGAGAGCCGCGACCCGTCTTCCTGTTCATCCACGGAGGCTATTGGCGCGCCCTGTCCAAAGAGGATTCGGCCTTCATGGCGCCGGCCCTGGCACGCCAGGGAATCGCGACGGCCGTGGTCGACTACCGCCTCGCCCCGGCGGTCGGGCTGACGGAGATTGTGCGGGAGGTCCGTGCCGCCGCCGCCTTTCTCCACCGCGAGGGAGCGGCTTATGGCATCGATCCTTCCCGCATTTTCGTGGGCGGCAGTTCCGCCGGCGGTCACCTGACGGGCACGATCCTTTCGGGCGGGTGGCACGACGATTTCGGCGTACCGGGCGACCTCGTCAAAGGGGCGTTCCCGGTCAGCGGTCTGTTCCACCTCGCGCCAATCGCCCGCTCCTTCGTGCAGGAATGGATCAGCCTGTCCGAAGAAGAGGTGACACGCTTGAGCCCCGCCGAAAACCTGCCGTCCATCGGCTGTCCGATTGTGGTCGCCTATGCCGAGGGGGAGCCGGCCGGCTTTGCCCGGCAGTCGGAGACGTATCACGGCCTTTGGCAGGAAAAGGGCTTCGACGGTTCCCTGCTTGCGATTCCCGGCCGCAACCACTTCGATGTCATCTTAGACCTTGCCGACGAGAAGAGCGTTCTTTTCGAGCGTCTGGTGGGATTGATCCGCGACGGCGCTGCCTGAGGATCGCGTCCGACCGCAGCACGCATCAGTTGGTCTCGCGCGGCACGAGCTTTTGGGCGTAAAGCCTGACGACGCCGGAGAAGGCGGCGACGGCCGGCGATACGGAACGTCCGCTTGCGTGTATGAAGGAGACCTCGCGCGAGATACCGGGTTCCACCAGCGGCTTGCCGAGGACCTTGTGCTGGCGGGCGGCCGAAAGGGCATAGGTGGGCAGAACCGAGACGCCCAGCCCGGCCTCGACCAATGCCAGCGCGGTCGTGATGTGGGAGACCTCGTAGAGGGGTTTGAGCGCGATCTGCGCGTTCTCGTAGCCGATCTCGACAAGAAGGCGGATGCCGCTTTCGCGGGTCAGCGTAATGAGCGGGTGGCCGTCCAGATCGCGCCAGCGGACCGTCGAGGCGGCGGCAAAGGGATTGTCATAGGCGCAGAACAGCATCAGGTTGTCGCGGATCAGTCCGATGCGCTCGACGCCGTCCTGCCCCGGGGGGAACGTTCCCAGCCCGCAGTCGGCCTTTCCCGTCCGCACGCTTTCCACGATCTCATTCGTTCCCACGTCGATCAGTTCGACGGCCACGCCCGGAAAACGGGCGCGGAATTCGGCCATGGCAAGGGGCAGGACGGCTGCCGCCAGGAGCGGCGGCGCCGCCACGCGGATGCGGCCGCGACGGCGCTCGAGGATGTCCTGGGCATTCTGGACGGCGTGTTCGAGCTCCTCCAACGCCTTCATCGAGGAGGTCCGGAACTCCCGGCCCGCATCGGTGAGTTCGACACGGCGCGTGGTGCGGTCGAACAGGCGCACCCCGAGTTCCGCTTCTAGATCCTTCACCGATTGCGAGAGTGCTGGCTGTGCCATGTGCTGCCGCCGCGCGGCGCGCGAGAAGTTGCCGAGCTCGGCGACGGCGAGAAAGTTCTCGATCTGCTTGAGCGTGATGCGCATAGCCAATTCATATTCTGAACCTATCAATATATAAAATAAAGGAGGATTGTCATATAGATCGTGCGAGTGCTTCCTTCCCCTGACTGCTATGCAGCGTCGAATGGAGGGGGAGCTTGAACGCAGTGGGACGATTCGAGGCGGTGAAGGGGCGCGGTCCGGTTGGCCGCAGCGTTCGGCGCCGCGAGGATGCCCGTATCCTCACCGGCGGCGGCCGCTATGTCGACGATCTCACGCCGGAAGGCTGTCTCCACCTGGAATTCGTCCGCAGCGTCGATGCCCGCGGGCGGCTGACGGCGATAGATGCCGAAGCGGCGCGCGCCTGCGACGGGGTCGTCGCAGTTTTCACCGCGGGGGATCTGGGGGCGCTCGGCACGGCAGCGGTCAATCTTCTCGTTCCGGACGTGGATGTGAGGCCCCTCGAGCCTCTGGCGCGCGACATGGTGCAGGCGGCCGGCCAGGCGGTTGCGGCCGTGGTCGCCACCTCGCCCGCCGCTGCGCGGGACGCTGCGCAATGCGTGGTGGTCGAGGTCGAGCCGCCGAGCGGCGAGGAGGAGAATACCGCGGCGGTGAGTTCCCTCAACATTAGCCACGGCGACGTCGATGCCGCGTTTGCCGATGCGGCCTGCGTGGTCTCCGCCACGGTGGAACATGCGCTGGTCTCGCCGGCCGCGCTGGAGCCGCGCGCGGCCCTGGCGGACTGGCGGAACGGGCATCTTACGGCGTGGCTTTCCACCCAGACGCCTTATCGTGCGCGCGAGGATCTGGCGCGCATTCTCGAACTTTCGATGGCGCAGGTGCGGGTGATCGCCCCCGATGTGGGCGGCGCGTTCGGCGGCAAGGCGTCCATCTATCCCGAGGACGTGGTGGTGGCCTGGGCGGCACGCGAACTCGCCGGGCCCGTCAAATGGTGCTCGACACGCGGCGACGATCTGCTTTCGGCAACGCAGGGCCGTGGTGCAAGAACCCACGGCGAACTTGCCCTGTCGTGCGACGGACGGATGCTTGCCTTGCGGGCAAGAATGGAGTTTCCGCACGGGCACTGGATGCCCTACAGCGCGGTCGTGCCGATGCGCAACGCGGCGCGCATCCTGCCGGGTCCCTACCGGGTCGGCGCGGTCGATGTCTCGGCGCAGGGGCGGATGACGAACGGGCCGGCGGTGGGGATCTACCGCGGTGCCGGCCGGCCGGAAGCGGCGATGCTGATGGAGCGCCTCGTCGAGGCGGCGGCCCGCGAACTGGCGCTCGATCCGTTGGAGTTGCGCCGCCGCAACGTGATCGACACGCAAGCCTTTCCCTACCGCACCCCGACGGGCGAAACGCTGGACTCCGGCGATTATGGCGGCCTGATCGACAAGCTCGCCACCATGGCCGATTACGACGGTCTTCGCGCGGAGGTGGCGCGCCGGCGCACGGCAGGCGCGGTGGTGGGAATGGGAGTGGGACTTTATGTCGAGCCGTGCGGCCAGGGCTGGGAAAGCGCCTCGGTGACCTTACGGCGCGACGGGCGCATCGTCGCCTCGACCGGCTCCAGCGTTCAGGGGCAGGGGCGTGAAACCGCTTTCGCGCAGATCGTGGCCGAGACGCTCTCCGTCCCGCTGGAACAGGTGGCGATCCGCCACGGCGATACCGACCAGCTTTCGAGCGGTGTCGGCGCGCTGGCCAGCCGCAGCACCGCCATCGGGGGCAGCGCCATACTGCGCGCCTGCCAGGCATTGCGCCGTCAGGTGGCGGAGGTCGCTGCCGGGCTGATCGGCTGCGCCGAGGAAGCGCTGCGTTTCGGGGAAGGAGCGATCACCTCGAAAGACACCTCTGTGACCCTTTCATGGGCGGATGTCGCACGCCATGCGCTCTCCGCCCCCTCGGGCGGCATCGAAGAAGCCGCGCTGACGGAATCGGTCGTCTACCACGCCGACGGCGAGGCCTGGAGCAGCGGCATTTGTCTCGCCGTGGTGGCGATCGACCGCGAAACCGGAACGCCGAAGATCGAAAAGTTCTTCTGGGTGGACGACGCGGGCGTGGTCGTCAATCCGCTGATGGTTCACGGACAACTCGTTGGCGGGCTGGCGCAGGGTCTTGGCGAGGCGCTGATGGAGCGCATCGTCTACGACGGCGACGGGCAGCTTCTGACCGGCTCGTTCATGGATTACGCGCTGCCGCGCGCCGGCGACATGCCGGCATCGATCGAGATCGACAAGCTGGAGACACCGGCGCGCACCAATCCGCTGGGCGCAAAGGGTGTGGGCGAGGCCGGCTGCATCGGCGTGCCGGCGGCCCTTTACAACGCCGTACGCGACGCGCTTGCGCCCCTCGGCCCGTGCGACCTGCAGATGCCGCTGACCAGCGAAAAGATATGGCGCGTTCTCCAACAAGGCGAAGCGCCTCGTCCGGGGGATAGACGATGAAGTACAGCAAGAACGACGCCAAGACCTACGCACGGCAGCACATGAAGGGGATCTGGGCGGCCGCCCTGACGCCGTTCACCGATGATCTCGCCGTCGACGAGGACGGATTTCGCCGCAACATCGACCATTGGATCGAAGATCTGAGGATTGACGGCTTCTTCGTCGCCGGCAAGCAGGGCGAGTTCTTCTCCATGTCGGTCGAGGAGCGCAAGCGCAGCTTCGAAATCGCGGTGGAGGCGTGCGCCGGGCGGGCGGCCACCATCATGTCCTGCTCGGACCAGAACATGGATGTGGTCCTCGAACTCGCCCGCCACGCGCAGAAGGTGGGCGCGGATTATATCGTCGTGCACGCGCCGGTTCTGCACTTCTTCAAGGCACACGACGAGACGCTTTATAACTACTACCGCACCATCGCCGAAAAGGTGGACATCGGCATCGCGCTCTGGAGCCATCCCGACAGCGGTTATCTGATGAGCCCCGAATTGTGCAACCGTCTCGCCGATATCGAGAACGTCGTGGCGATCAAGTACAGCGTGCCGCGCGAGATGTATGCCGAGCTGACGCGGCTTGCCGGCGACCGCATTCTCGTCAGCACCGCGTCGGAGGAGGAGTGGCTGGACAACATCCTGGAGCTTGGCTGGCAGCTCTATCTGTGCTCCTCGCCTCCTTACCTCCTGCAGACGAAAAACGATCTGCGCATGCGTGAATACACCGATCTGGCGTTCGCCGGCGAAGCCGGGAAGGCGCGCGCCGTGCGTGACAGCTTGGAGCCGGTGCGCCACGCTTTGCGCTCGACGCGTCCGGCCGAAAAGCCCCAGGCGCACCAGAAATACTGGCAGGATCTTCTCGGGCAGGTGGGGGGCGCGGTGCGGCCGCCGCTCCAGCCTTTGACCGAGGAGGAGAAGAGGGCGACCCGTGCCGCCTTCGAAACATGCGGCCTCAGCCTGTGACCGGCTTGGCCGAGGGCATCACCCAGCCGATGGAGGACCACGATGACTGACGGCAGGAGACTCGCAGCCTTCAATTTTTCCAAGTGGATCGATGAACACAAGCATCTGTTGAAGCCGCCGGTGGGCAATCAGCAGATCTGGGAAGACGCCGACATGATGGTGACGGTGGTCGGCGGGCCAAACAAGCGCACCGACTATCACGACGACCCGGTGGAGGAGTTCTTCTACCAGCTCAAGGGAGACATGCTGCTCAAGGTCGTCGACAACGGCGATTTCTATGATGTGCCGATCCGCGAGGGCGACATCTTCCTGCTTCCGCCGCATGTGCGCCACTCGCCGCAGCGCCCGCAGGAAGGTTCCGTCGGCCTCGTCATCGAGCCGAAGCGCCAGCCCGACCAGCTTGACGCCTTCGAATGGTACTGCTTCGGCTGCCAGGCACTGGTGAAGCGGGTCGAGGTCTCGCTCAAAAGCATTGTGCGCGACCTCCCGCCCATTTACCAAGCCTTCTACGCCGATGAGACGGCGCGCACCTGCCCGAACTGCGGCAGCGTTCATCCCGGCAAGGAGCCGCCGGAGGGCTGGGTAAAGCTGTGATGGCCGGTTGACCGGCCGGGTTTCCGGCAGCAAAGCTGCCACCAAGAAGAAGAGGAAGGGGAACATGCGTTTCAAATCGTTTCTGAGTGCCGGCGCCTTGGCGCTGCTGGCGACGGCGGTGAATGCCGAACCGCTGAAGATCGGCATGATCACGACCCTGTCCGGCCCGGCCGGCTATCTGGGGCAGGACATCCGCGACGCGTTTCAGCTCGCCATCGACATGGAAGGCGGCAAACTCGGCGGGGTCGATGTCGAGCTTCTCGTGGAAGATGACAGCCTGAACCCGGGCAGCGGCCGCCAGATCGCCGAACGGATGATGAGCAACGAGGGCATCGAGCTGTTCACCGGCATCGTCTTCTCGAATGTCGCGGGGGCGACCGTGCCGGAGATCGTCGACAACGGCGCCTTCTACATCAGTCCGAACGCCGCTCCGTCGAACCTCGCCGGGCGGGGCTGCCACGAGAACTACTTCGTCGTCTCCTGGCAGAACGACAGCCTGCACGAGAGCGCGGGCCAGTATGCCAACGATCTCGGCCACAAGACGGCCTTCGTGCTGGCGCCGAACTATCAGGCCGGCCAGGACGCGATCGCCGGCTTCAAGCGCTTCTTCGAGGGTGAGATCGTCGGCGAGATCTATACCCAGCTCGAACAGACCGACTTCGCTGCCGAGATGGCGCAAATCCGCGATGCGGCGCCGGAGGTCGTGTTCCAGTTCCATCCCGGCGGCCTCGGTATCGCGTTCCTGCGCCAGTACCAGCAGGCCGGCCTGATGGACACGATCCCCATGGTCGTGGCAGAGCCCTCGATGGACGGGGTGACGCTCGCGGCCGTGGGCGAGGCGGCCCTGGGGCTGAAGGTGTCGAGCCACTGGAACACGGACTTCGACAACGAAGCCAACCGCGAATTCGTCGCGGCCTGGCAGGAGGCCTATGACCGGCCGCTCACCTATTATGCCAGCCAGGGCTACGACACCGCCCGCCTGATCGCCTCGGCCTTGAAGCAGACCGGCGGTCTCGAGGATGCGGACGCCTTCCGCGAGGCGCTGCGTAAGGCGGATTTCGTATCGGTCCGCGGTGATTTCGAGTTCGGCCCGAACCAGCACCCCGTCCAGGACTGGTTCTCGCTAGAGGTTGTCGAGGGCGAGGACGGCACGCCGACGCTGAAGACCACCGGGACCGTGCTGACGGACCACGGCGACAGCTACGCCGCCGAGTGCAAGATGTAGCGGGCTTCCGGGCAGGGCGGTCCGCCGCCCGCCCGATTCCGCGCTTTCGGTATCGGCGGTAAGCGATGACATTGTTCCTCGAGCAATTGCTGAACGGCCTGCAGTTCGGCCTGATGCTCTTTCTCATGGCGGCCGGGCTGACGCTTATTTTCGGCATCATGGGAATCATCAATCTGGCCCATGGCTCGATCTATATGATCGGCGCCTATGCGGGGACCTATCTGGTCGCGGAGACGGGATCGTTCCTCCTGGGCGTTCCCGCCGCGCTTGCCGTGGCCGCGCTTGCCGGCATGGCCATCGAGTTCCTCGTGGTGCGCCGCCTTTACCAGCGCGACCATCTCGACCAGGTCCTGGCCACCTTCGCCCTGATCCTGATCGCCAACCAGCTTGTGACCATCATCTTCGGCCGGCAGCCGCTCTTCATCCCCACGCCAGCGTTCCTGAACGGGTCGGTGGAGCTTCTGCCGGGGCTCGTCTATCCGGTCTATCGCCTGGCGATCATCGGGCTCGGTCTATCCGTCGCCTTCGGGCTCTACCTGCTGATCAACCGCACGCGGATCGGCATGCTGGTCAGGGCCGGTTCCACCAATCGCGACATGGTCCGCGCACTGGGCGTGGATGTGCGCCTGCTCTACACGCTGGTCTTCGGGCTCGGGGCGCTTCTTGCCGGATTGGCGGGGTTCGTCACGGGGCCGATCCAGGCCGTCCAGATCGGCATGGGCGAGCAGATCCTGATCACCACCTTCGTCGTGGTCGTCGTCGGCGGCGTGGGGTCGATCCGCGGCGCCTTCTTCGCAAGCCTCATCATCGGCGTCATCGACACGCTTCTGCGCTCCTATATGCCCGCCTTCCTGCGGCAGATCATGCAGGGGCCCGAGGCCGACGCGCTGGGTGCCGGCATCTCCTCCATGGGCATCTATCTGCTCATGGCGATCGTCCTTCTCTTCCGGCCCAAAGGGCTCTTCATCCAACAGAGCTGAGGCCCCGGGAACACGTCAATGACAGCATCGAGAACAGTGCAAGTGCTTGCGGTCTTCGGCGCCGCCGTCCTTCTCACACTGCCCCTGATCGCCGAGGTCGCCGGCCAACCGGCCATGACGTCACTGGCCACGCGCATCATCATCTACGGCATCGCCGCGGCGAGCCTCAACCTGGTGCTGGGCTATGGCGGCATGGTCAGCTTCGGGCACGCCGCCTTCTTCGGCATCGGCGGCTATGTCGTGGGAATCCTCTACCAGCACTACATGGACGGCACGCCGTTTCTCGGCTTCATTCCCGGCACGGACCAGTTCCTCGTGACGGTCCCGGCGGCCATACTTGTCGGCGGGCTTGCGGCGGGGCTGATCGGCGCCCTCTCGTTGCGCACCAGCGGCGTGCAGTTCATCATGATCACGCTCGCCTTCGCGCAGATGCTCTTCTTCCTCTTTGTCTCGCTGAAGGCCTATGGCGGCGACGACGGGCTGATCATTCGCCGCGCCAACGAGGCGCTGGGGCTGAACCTGCGCGACCGGCCGACCATGTACTACGTGTGCCTTACCATCGCCGCCGGGTTCTTTCTCCTCCTGTGGCGGCTCGTCAATTCGCGTTTCGGCAACGTGCTCGTAGGCCTGCGCCAGAGCGAGCGGCGGATGGCGGCGATCGGCCTGCCCGTCTATCGCTATAAACTCGCCGCCTTCGTCATCTCGGGCATGGGCGCGGGGCTTGCCGGGGCGCTGATGGCGAACTTCCTGCGCTATGCCAGCCCGGACATGCTGCACTGGACCAAATCGGGCGAGCTGATGATCATGGTCATTCTTGGCGGCGTCGGCACGCTGTTCGGTCCGGTGATCGGCGCGGCGGTGTTCCTGGTGCTGGAATCGATGCTCGCCTCCTGGACGGAACACTGGCAGCTCGGCGTCGGCCTGGTGCTGCTTTTCGTGGTGCTCTACACGCAAGGCGGCGTGGATGCGCTTGTCCGCCGGCTCGGGGGAGGGCGGCCATGACCGGTCCCGTGCTTGAAGTCCGCGGCCTCAGCAAGCGTTTCGGCGGCCTCGTGGCGACCGACATGGTGGACCTCACCGTCGAGCCCGGCGAGATCCACGCCCTGATCGGTCCCAACGGTGCCGGCAAGACGACGCTGATCGCCCAGCTTTTCGGCGAGTTGCGCCCGGATGCCGGGGAGATCGCCCTCCAGGGCCGGCCGATCAACGGCCTTCCCACCCATGCGCGCGTCTCACGGGGGCTGGCGCGGTCCTTTCAGGTGACCTGCCTTCTGCCCGACTACACGGTGCTCGAGAACGTTCTCGTTGCGCTGCAGGTGAGCGAGGGGCACAGCTTCCGCTTTTTCCGCAATGTGCATCGTGACGCGGGCCTGGTCGACCGCTCGGTGGACCTTCTGAGCGAAGCCGGGCTGGCGAACCGGGCGGAGGTCCCGGTGGCGAATCTCTCCCATGGCGAGCGCAAGCAGCTCGAGCTCGTCGTCGCTCTTTCGACGAAGCCGCGCCTTCTGCTGCTCGACGAACCGATGGCCGGGCTCGGCCATGCGGAAAGCCGGCAGATGATCGAGGTCCTGGGTGGCCTCAAAGGCAGGACGAGCATCCTGCTCGTCGAGCACGACATGGATGCGGTGTTCGCCCTGGCGGACCGCATCTCGGTGCTCGTCTACGGCCGCATCATCGCCACGGGCAACCCGGAAGAGATCCGCAACAACCCGGACGTCCGCGCCGCTTATCTGGGCGAAGGAGACGAATTGTGCTGAGCGTCAGCGGTCTGCAGGCGGCCTACGGGTCGGGCCAGGTGCTTTTCGATGTCGGACTCGAGATCGCCGATGGCGAGGTGGTGACGCTGCTCGGGCGCAACGGTATGGGCAAGACCACGACGGTGAAGTGCATCATGGGTCTTCTGAAGCCGGACGGCGGGACGGTGACCTTCGCCGACCGGCCGATCGGCGGCGCGGCGCCTGAAGCGATCGCCCGGCTCGGCGTCGGTCTCGTGCCGGAGGGACGGCAGGTCTTCCCCACGCTGTCGGTGCGCGAGAACCTCGTCGCCACCGCCGCCAACCGGCTCAAGCGGGCGGAGCCGTGGACACTCGATCGCATCTATGCGCTTTTCCCGCGCCTGCGCGAAAGGGCACAGCAAGGGGCGTCAACCCTTTCGGGCGGCGAGCAGCAGATGCTGGCCATCGGCCGGGCGCTGATGACCAATCCGCGGCTTCTGATCCTGGACGAAGCAACGGAGGGGCTGGCGCCGGTCATCCGCCGCGAGATCTGGCACTGCATCGAGGCGTTGAAGGAGACGGGCCAGTCGATCCTGCTCATTGACAAGAACCTTGCGATCCTCAAGCGGATCGCAGATCGTCATTACGTCCTCGAAAAGGGCAGGACGGTATGGTCCGGGACGGCGGCGGACATCGAGCGGGATGCGGACCGGGTGCGCGCCTATGTCGGGATCTGAAGGAAAGCCGCACAGACTGCGCCTGTGCCTCGTGGGATGGGGTGCGATCGGCCGGCGCGTGGCAGAGCTCCTGCGCGCCCGCGACGAGGACCGTATCGAGATCGTCGCCGTTGCGGTGCGCGATACGGCACAGGCAAGGGATGATCTGCCTGACAGTGCGCGTCTCATCGCGCGGCCCGAGGAACTCGACGGGCTCGACGTGGATGTGGTCGTGGAGGCGGCGGGCCGTGGCGCCGTGGCGCCGTGGGGCGAGGCCGCGCTGCGGGCGGGCCGGGATTTCGTGGTCTCGTCCTCCAGTGCCTTTTGCGACGAGCGGCTGCTTCGCCGGCTGATCGACCTCGCCGAGGAAAGCGGCGGCCGCATCGCGGTGCCGCCGGGTGCGCTTGGCGGCGTCGATGCGCTTTCGGCGGCCGCCCTCCTGCCGCTGGAGTCGGTCGAGCATACCATCGTCAAGCCGCCGGAAGCGTGGCGGGGCACGCAGGCGGAAACCCTCGTCGACCTCGACCGCGTCGAGGACGCCGTCACCTTCTTTCAGGGGAGTGCCAGGCAGGCGGCGGACCGCTTTCCGCAGAATGCCAATGTCGCCGTCATTTCGGCGCTCGCCGGCATCGGCCTCGACCGGACGCGCGTCCTGCTCGTCGCCGACCCGTCGGCACGGCGCAATGCGCATGAACTGCACGCTGCAGGCGCTTTCGGCGCGCTGCACGTACGGCTCGAAAACGAGCCGCTGGCCACGAACCCGAAATCCTCAGAGATGACGGCGCTCAATCTGGCGCGCCACCTCGAAGCGCGGGTCGCGCCGCTGGTGCATTGATCTTTCATCCATCCGGGACCATTGCGTCACGCATCATTCCCGTTTGGGGGTGGCAATTAACGTATTCGTAAAGTTGGTCGCTTGCGTTGAACACGGAGACTTCGTGATAGAGCCGAAGCTTCGATAAATCAGCCGCGACACGGAAGAAGGTGGTGAAAATTCGAAGGTGTGTGGGGTGCGCTTCCGCCCAGCGCTCAAGCAGATCAAGTGACCGCCAGTGGCCTATGTTATAGCTCTTTTCCAACCGGGAGCCGTCAAGGTCGATATATTGCACATATCTGTTGCTGTAGCAGCCGACCTCCTTGCCGTTGTCGCGGAGGAAATCCATGCCGGCTCGAAGTGTCGGCTCGATTTCTCGGAGATAAAGATCGCGCTCATCCCCCTCCGTCTCCGCCCAATCCTGACCTGATCGGATGAGCGCGATATTGTCGTGCCCACGAATGATCACCCTTCCCTGGCTTTGCGGGTTGCCTTCAATCATTTCAAGCTTGCCGGACGGCTGCATCCTGTCGGTTTGGGAAATCGGAAATCGGTCGCGCATCGAGCCCCAATAGCCATGTTCCTGGACTTCGCCGCTGATACCGTCCATGATTGCACCGACGCCGGGCAGCTGTTCTCTGAAGGCGTAAAGGGTTTCGAACTGCTCTGCGCGAGGGGCCACGATCTCTCGGAAATAGCCAACTTCCTCCTGCAGCCGATCCTCCGATTCCCACCAGCTGGACACCACCGGCGAAGACAGCCATCGCTTGTATGCGTTCGGATCGCGCCAGTAGCCAACAGCCATCAAATTCTCGTATCCCTGGGCGTCCTGGTGGCATGTCAGGTCATAGTGGCCGGGTCCGTCAGGGAGGGCGAAATCGCTGACGATGCGACGCAGCGCGGCCATCGCCGTCTCTTTTTTCTCCGCCCCGAGATATTGAACCCCAAAGTAACCCATCACGACCTGACAGAGATCTTCCTTTGCTCTGGCGACCCACATCGGGAATGGCGGTTCGTAATCGTCGGCCACGCGGCGGGAAAGTGCTCTTGGGCATTGAAGATGCTTGTCGATTGCGGATTCCATCGTTCCTCTCCGAGACCTGGCTGATGTGGCCGCAACGGTGTCACCTGAAGATGATGACCAGCCGTGCAGACGAAATGGTATTGCACCAAAAAGTTTTAATCAATCCGCATGATGCATATTTCTGGTTTTGGTCAGACGAGTGTTTTTTCGAGAACTTGCGCGGGTCGGTCTGCCCTGTTCACAAGGCCAATCGCGCCGGTGGAGCCGTCAAGCACCAGCGGCAATCCCGGAAATGAGTGGCGCTCGCGGCCATGCACCAACGCGAGCCGGAAGCTGCGCAAAGCGGCAGATCTGGCCTTTGGCCCGCACCTCCATTTATATTTTTTATATATGAACTTGAAAATTACGTATGAATAATCCATTCTGAGGACAGGGGAGGAGCGGCGTCAGGAAGTTGTCGCTTTCTGCATATGCTTTTCGACGGCTGTCACTCCCTCCACGAATTGGACACGGGATTGGGAAGAGTTATGCGAAATATGATGCGTTTGCTCATTGGTGCAGGGGCGCTGGCCTTCGCCGCCACGCCGGCACTGGCACAGATCGAGTTACGGCTGGCCACCGTCTCATCGACCGGCGAGCCGATCTACGAAGCGATGGAGTTCTTCGTCGAGGCCGTGGAGGAGAAGGTCGGAGACGCGGTCACCATCACGGTCCATCCCAACGGCGAGCTTGGCAGCAACCAGGAGGTCTACGAGCAGGTCAAGATCGGCGCGCCGGTCATCCAGAACTCCGATCCGGGTTATCTGTCCGATTACGTGCCGGACTTCGGCATTCTGAACGGGCCCTATCTCCTGTCGGACCCGCGCGATTTCTCCAAGATCCTGGAGTCCGACCTCTTTGCCGGGATGAAGGACGATCTGCGCGAGAGCGCGGGATTCGAGCTGCTTGCGACCAACTGGTTCTTCGGCGCCCGGCACGTCATCTCCGACCGCGAGATCCGCACGCCCGCCGACATGGAGAGCCTGACGATCCGCGTGCCGCCGAACACGATGTGGATCGAGACCATCGAGGCCATGAACGGCCGCGGCGTGCAGCTCGCCTGGCCGGAGGTCTATACCGGCCTGTCGACCGGCGTCGTCCAGGCCGCCGAGGCGCCGCTTGCCGCGCTCCATGCCTCGAAGCTCTACGAGCCGGCCAAGACCGTCTCGATGACCGGGCATTTCAAGGCTTTTGTCGGCCTCGTCATGAATGCCGACCTGTTCGCCTCCTTCCCGCCGGAGGTGCAGGAGGCGCTGACCCGGTCGGCCATCGAGGCCGGCGATTACATGACGGACCTCGTCATCGCTTCCGAAGAGGACTATGCCGGCAAGCTGGAGGCCGAGGGCGTGACCATCGTGCGCGACGTCGACGAGGCGGCGTTCCGGCAGGCAACCGAATCAGTCTACGGGGCCTTTCCCGACTGGACGCCGGGCCTTTACGAGCGGGTGTCGGAGATCCTCGCGGACTAACCCGGATCCAAGGGAGAGCGCGTATCCGCCGCTCTCCCGTTTTCCCGATCAGGAAGGATGATGCGCATGCTGCGGCGCGGAGCGGCAAATCTCGACCTGGGCGTGGCCTGTCTTGCACTTGTGGTGGTGGTCGCCAGCGTGGCCTGGGGCGTGCTGACGCGCTACGTCGTCTCCCAGCCGGCCGTATGGACGACAGAGCTGTCGTCCATCGCCTTTGCCTGGGTGGTCTTCTTCGGTGCGGCGGCGGCGATGCGGCGCGGCATGCACATCGCCATTCCGATCTTCGTCGACATGCTGCCGGCGACGGCGCGCAAAGCCGCCACGCTTCTTTCGCTTGCGCTCGTGATCGGTTTTCTCGGCTATACGTTCTACCTTGCCGGCCTGCTCTCGGCACAGTCGTTCAACCGGCCTTCGCCGGTGCTGCGTATCTCCTTCGCCTATGTCTATGCGGGCATTGCGGCGGCGTTGTTCCTGATGCTGGTTCACGCCATCCTGCAGCTCTTCGCGGTCTGGCGCAGCACCGACGGGACCATCGCCTATCCGCCGCAGGAAGCGGAGGAGGCAGGCTAGCATGGACTATCTGCCGGTTGCTACCCTGCTTGTGCTGCTCGCCTTCAACGTGCAGGTCGCCTTCGCGATCGGCATTGCGGCGCTGGCCTTCTTCGTCGTTTCCGGCGCGATGCCGGTCCAGGTCTTCGTCCAGCGATTCATCGCCGCGACCCAGTCCTTTCCGCTTCTGGCCGTGCCCTTCTTCATCCTGGCCGGTGCGATCATGAACGAGGCGGGCATCACGCGCCGCATGCTCCATCTCGCCGAGACCCTGACGGGACACGTGACGGGCGGGCTGGCGCAGGTGAACATCGTTCTCAGCACGCTTT
The DNA here is from genome assembly GCF_034427935.1 of Chelativorans sp. M5D2P16. Lineage (NCBI taxonomy): Bacteria > Pseudomonadati > Pseudomonadota > Alphaproteobacteria > Hyphomicrobiales > Phyllobacteriaceae > Chelativorans > Chelativorans sp. M5D2P16. The sequence continues at coordinate 46,756 of NZ_JAXQNM010000025.1, forward strand.
TGAGCGGCATGTCGGGCTCGGCCAACGCCGACACCGCCGTGCAGTCGAAGCTCCTAGTGCCGGAGATGGCACGCCGGGGTTACGATGTCGGCTATTCCGCGGCGGTCACCGCTTCTTCCTCTATCATCGCGGCGACCATTCCCCCCGGCATCGGCCTCATCCTCTACGGCTTTCTCGCCAATGTCTCGATCGGCGCGCTGTTCCTGGCGGGCATCCTGCCCGGGCTTCTGCTCGCCATCCTCCTGATGATCGCGGCATGGGTGATCGCGCGCCGCCGCGGCTACCTGCCCTCGCGCGCAAAACGCGCCTCCTGGCAGGAGCGCTGGGAAGCATTCAAGGGCGCCTGGCTGGCGCTTCTCATCCCCGTCGGGGTGGTCGGCGGAATCCGCTTCGGTCTGTTCACCGCCACGGAAGCGGGCGCCGTCGCCGTCGTCTATTCGATCGCCGTCGGCCTTGTCTATCGGGGCTTGAGCTGGCGTTCGATTCCCAAGGTGCTTTCGCAGAGCGTGCTTGCCACGGCCGCCATCATGCTGATCATCTGCGCAGCCAACGCCTTCGGTTTCTACATGTCCTGGGTGGGCATCCCAAAGCAGGCCGCGAATTTCATCGCCGGCCTGACGGAAAACCCGGTTCTCATCCTGCTGCTCATCAATGTGCTTCTGCTTGGCGTGGGCATGCTGATCGAGGGTACGGCGGTTCTCATCCTTCTCACACCGATCCTCGTGCCGGTGATCACGGCACTGGGCATCGACCCGGTGCATTTCGGCATCGTCATGGTGCTCAACCTCACCATCGGCGGCATGACGCCGCCGCTCGGCACCCTGATGTTCGTCGCCTGCTCGGTGACGGGTGTCTCAATCGCCAAGTTCACGCGCGAGGCTGCTCCCTTCCTGGCCGTGTTGCTGGCAGCCCTTCTGGCCGTGACCTTCATCCCGCAGATCGCGCTGTGGCTGCCCTCGCTCGGACACTGAGCGGATAAGGTGCCGCATGGAACCCTCCGCCAGGGCCGCAGCCGGCGCAGGCACCGCACGCGATCCGAACTGCCGCGCCCGCTCGCGGCCATTGAAAGGCGGCAGGCGAGGGCGCTGCCTTCGAGCCGAAAAGCGTTCGCCCGAGGTGGTCTGCGCGCATCGCCACCGGCCGTGAGCGTCACCCCGCAAAAATGGCTGAACGAGCCGGCGTACAGCTTGACACAGTCCAGAACAGAACCTTATATCCGCCCGTCCTCTCGGGCGCCGGCCTCATCGGCATCCGATGCGGCGGAGTAGCTCAGTTGGTTAGAGCAGAGGAATCATAATCCTTGTGTCGGGGGTTCGAGTCCCTCCTCCGCTACCACCAATCCCCTGTACGACCCGGAGACATAGGTAACAGAACGTACCTAAGTGTAGCCGGTCAGCGCGATTTTCAATTTTGACACCGGGTTTTTCAGCAGCGCGGTTCCGCTCGATAGTCGTTTGAGAGCCATTCAAAGCCTTCTCACGGTCCACAAACAATCAGCTTCTTCGCCGCATTGTAGCCGGACGCTGATTTCTGGAATTTTGACACTGACTTTAGAGCAAAGCGACGATTGTACGAGTAAGTTTGGACTTGCTGGTCGGGATCGTCAGCACGGCATATCGCCATCATCATCATCATGTACTACATGGGCCTCGCCTGCTTTCCGCGCGGTCGTCATCTCAGGTGTTTTTTTGGATAAGGCGGCGGCGGCGAACCGTCCACATCCGCCGCCGCCCGTAACGGCGCGTGAAGGCATCCGCACCATATTCCGTACCACAGGTGTTCGAAGGGCTAACAGCGGATTACCCCGCTACAGGCTCCTGGATGATGTAGCCAAGAGACTTGGCACAAACCACCTCATGAACCTGCTCACCAACGCGTATGCGCCGACCGCCCTTCAGGCCCACCTCGGGTGCGTCAATGGAACCGGCAAGACGATTACTCCCCCGCTCTGCTGTAAAACCCCAAGTGAGGATGTCGTCCTCGGCCGACAGCCCCACAATTGACCGGTCTGCGTCCAATTGCTCATTCCGATTGAAGTGATCGTCCGTACCTGGGCGAGCAGTTTCGCCATGCGTCGCAGGCGGTTGATGATGAAGTCGTATGTGTCGCAGACGCAGTTGAAGGCGAAGCTGGCGCGCAGACATTGCCAGACCTGCTCGACCGGATCGAATTGTGCACAGGAGTTGGTAAGCTACAGATTTTCCGCCAGCAGGATTTCGATCCGCATTTTTTCCTGGGCGGCGAAAGGCTGACGCTTATCGGCGCGGGCGCGTAGGATGCGCAGGGCGCTACGCACGGCGTGCCCCGGATTCTGGGCGATGATCGCGTCGATGCGCTCATCACGCAGAGCCTGTTCGTTGAACGGGGTCCGCTCATGGGCGACCACCACGAGATTCTCGAGTGCGGCGTAGCGCGATACGGCTTCGAGCGGCACGCGTGCTTCCGAACTCATGATGTAGACTGCGACGATGTCGGGATAGTTGGCGAAGGTCTGCCGGATAATGCGCTCGGCACGCCCGGCGTCTCCATGCGTCTCCAGCGTGGGCAGGCATTGGAGAGCGGGGAATCCCTGGTTGATCACCCGGTCGAAACCCAGTCGACGCTTGAGGCTGTCCTGCGATTGTATGGTTTCAGTGATCACCGCGATCCGGCCATGGCGTCCACTGCTGAACCGTCCGACCAGGCGTCCTGCGGTTGCGCCCGCCGCGACGTTGTCGATGCCCACGAAGTCGTGATGCCCCAGATTTGCCTGGCCCGACAGGAACTGCACGACGCGAATGTCGCGCTCATTGAGGCGCATTACCGCGTCGCGCACCTGCGGGGATTCGGGCGCCATGACCGCCACACCGTCCACCTCCCCGGGATCGAGGGAAGAGAGCTGGTTGGCGACAGCATGCGGGTCTTCGATGTCAAGCCGCATGACGTTGACCTCGACGAGGTCGGATTTCAGGGTCGCGCGCGCCGCGTCGACTTCGGCGAGCAGTTCCGCAAGATACTGGTCGCCACGCTCCGGCAGCACGAAGTGGAATCGGTAGGTCCTGCTGCGGGCGAGATTGACCGCGGCGAGATTCCGCTCGAATCCGATACGCTCGATGGCATCATGCACCTTGCGCACCGAACGGTCGCTGACATTCGGGCGCTCGTTCAGGACGCGGTCTACTGTCGCCAGGCTAACGCCCGCCGCTCTGGCAAGATCCTTTGTGGTGGGACGCATTCCCGCTCCTAAACTCCACGCAACGGCGAGCCGTTATCAGCCAAGCTGGCATTGATGGCAAGAAAAATGAGGTACGCACCTCAAAAAGAACTTGATATGAGGTACGCACCTCATTTATGTCTAGTTTCATGCAGGCGGCGGATGTGAGGATTGTTGGCCGCGCTGCCGGAAGTGCTGAGGGAGGGGACCTGCCAGGAGACGCCTGGGCTCCTCGCGCAGATAATAGCGCCTTAAAGGCGTGCGCCGCTTCTCCAACTGGGGCGGCTTGGGAGGAAGATATGCGCATGAAAACCAAGATCGTGAATTCCGTTGCCGCCGGCAGCCTTGCCGCCGGACTCGCTGTTTCGGCGCCCGCGAACGCGGACGAACTGACGCTCTGCTGGGCCGCGTGGGACCCGGCCAACGCGCTGGTGGAATTGTCCAAGGACTTCGAACAGCAGTCGGGTCATACAATGAAATTCGAGTTCGTGCCGTGGCCGAATTTTGCCGACCGCATGCTCAACGAGCTTAATTCCGGTGGCCAACTCTGCGATCTTATGATCGGCGACAGCCAGTGGATCGGCGGCTCGGCCGAAAGCGGTCATTACGTGAAGTTGAACGACTTCTTCGAGAAAGAAGGCATCACCATGGATGACTTCATTCCCGCGACGGTGACCGGCTATTCAGAGTGGCCGAAGGGGACGCCGAATTACTGGGCGCTGCCGGCCTTTGGCGACGTGGTTGGCTGGACCTACCGCAAGGACTGGTTCGACAGGCCCGAGATCCAGGCGGAATTCAAGGAGAAGTATGGGCGTGATCTGGCCGCTCCCGAGACATTGGCCGAGTTGAAGGAGGTCGCAGAGTTCTTCCAGGGACGCGAGATCGACGGGCGCAAGGTCTATGGTGCTGCGATCTACACCGAGCGCGGCTCCGAAGGTATTACGATGGGTGTGACCAACGCCCTCTACAATTACGGCTTCCAGTATGAAAACCCCGAAAAGCCCTATGAACTTGACGGCTTCGTCAATTCCGAAGGCGCGGTGAAGGGGCTGGAGTTCTACAAGGAGCTCTATGATTGCTGTACGCCGCCCGGCTCCTCGGACTGGTACATGTCGGAAAATATCGATGCCTACAAATCGGGGCAGGTGGCGTTGCAGATGAATTTCGCCTTTATCTGGCCGGGTGTCGAAGCGGACCCGAATGTCGGTGGTGGAAAGTCGGGCTATTTCGCCAATCCGAAAGGTCCGGACGGCCATTTCGCGCAGCTCGGCGGCCAGGGCATCTCGGTTGTCTCCTATTCGGACAAGCAGGATGCGGCGCTTGAATACATCAAGTGGTTCGCCCAGCCCGAAGTTCAGCAGAAATGGTGGCAGTCGGGCGGTTACTCGGCGCTTAAGGCGGTGGTCGAGGATCCCGGCTTTGCCTCCAGTCAGCCCTACGCGCAGACCTTTCTCGATTCCATGGCCATCGTGAAGGATTTCTGGGCCGAGCCGGCCTATGCCTCGCTTCTGCTCGCCATGCAGGACCGCGTCCACGACTATGTCGTCGCCGGCAACGGAACGGCGCAGGAGGCCTTGGACAGGCTCGCTGAGGACTGGACCGAGGTCTTCGAGGACGAAGGCAAATACTGACGCGCGATACGCTTCCCGGTGATGCCGGACCCGATTCCGGCATCACCCCCGTTCGCTTCAGGATGAAGGCCAGACAATGTCCATCTCACCGATAGAGCGTGTCGCCGAGGCGACACCGCGTAGCGTCGTGCGTCGTGTCAGAGGCTTGTCCGACCGCGCGATAGCCTGGATTTTCGTCACTCCGACGATCGCGCTGCTGCTCGCCATCAACATCTTCCCGCTGATTTGGACAGTCTGGCTGAGCTTCACCAATTTCAGGGTCAATCGTCCCAACCGCGAAGCGGAATTCGTGGGCTCGCGCAATTACGAGCGCATCCTGACCGACAGCGACATTTGGGGCACGATGCAGGCGACCGCACACTTTCTTTTCTGGACAATTGCGTTTCAGGTGCTGATTGGTTTCACACTCGCCTATCTGATCAACAAGAAGTTCCGCGGAAGCGATCTCTGGACCACCGTCATCGTGCTGCCGATGATGCTTTCGCCGGCGGTGGTGGGTAATTTCTGGACATTTCTGTACCAGCCGCAGATCGGCCTGTTCAACTACGTGATTGGGTTCCTGACCGGTGCCGACCCGTCCAGCTTCTCGATGATCGGCGAGGTGGCGCTGGCACCCTGGGCTATCGTCATCGTCGACACCTGGATGTGGACGCCCTTCGTCATGCTGATCTGCCTCGCCGGTTTGCGCTCCATCCCCGAAAGCATCTATGAGGCGGCGGAATGCGACCGTGCCAGCAAGTGGCGCCAGTTCTGGACCATCACCATTCCGATGGTGTTGCCGTTCCTGATGCTGGCCGTGCTTTTCCGCGGCATCGAGAATTTCAAGATGTTCGATCTGGTAGTGCAGCTGACCGGTGGTGGGCCGGGCTCCACGACCGAACTCACCTCCATCAACCTCAAACGTGAAGCCTTCGAAAAGTGGCACACGGGCTTTGCCTCGGCCTACGCGGTGATTCTGTTCGTGACCGTCTTCGGCCTCGCCTCGATCTATGTGAAAGCCTTGAACAAGGTGAAAGAGAGATGAGTTTCTCAGTAACGGAACCGTCCGATCGCCAGAAGCTGTTCGCCGGCTTTCTCGTGATCCTCTATGCGGCCGTCACCCTCATGCCGCTGGCCTGGATCATAGCCACCGGCTTCAAGACACCCTCGGACGCGATCGCTTATCCGCCGAAGGTTGTCTTCGATCCGACGCTTGAGGGTTACGTCAACCTGTTCACCACGCGCACTCGCGCCAGCGCCGATACGCTGGAGCAGCTGGGCGAACCGCAAACCTGGTATGACAGCATCGTGCGCAAGTACGACATGGTGATCGTCGGGCCGTCGCGTTACGGCGAGCGCTTCCTCAACTCCATCATCATCGGCTTTGGCTCGACCTTCCTGTCGGTGTTCCTCGGCACCATCGCCGCTTACGCCTTCTCGCGCTTCAAGGTACCGTTGAAGGACGATCTGATGTTCTTCATCCTGTCGACGCGCATGATGCCGCCGATCGCCGTCGCCATCCCCATTTTCCTGATGTACCGGCACCTGGGGCTGAACGACACGCATCTGGGCATGATCCTGCTCTATACGGCGGTCAACCTGTCGCTGTCGGTGTGGCTGCTGAAGGGGTTCATCGACGAGATTCCGGTCGAATATGAGGAAGCGGCACTCATTGACGGTTACACGCGATTCCAGGCCTTCTACAAGGTGGTGCTGCCGCAGGCCGCCACCGGCATCGCCTCCACCGCCATCTTCTGCCTGATCTTTGCCTGGAACGAATACGCTTTCGCCGTACTTCTGACCTCCGGCACGGCGCAGACCGCACCGCCCTTCATCCCGACCATCATCGGCGTGGGCGGTCAGGACTGGCCGGCAGTGGCCGCAGGCGCCACCTTGTTCCTGGTGCCTGTCATGGTCTTCACCATCCTGCTGCGCAAACACCTCCTTCGCGGCATTACCTTCGGAGCCGTGCGCAAATGAGCCTGTCCGACACCACCCGCACATCCGGTCATGACGGCCGGAAGCAACGCAATGCCCGCCGGATCTTGGTGCGTGGTCCATGGGAGCTGGGTGCCAGCATCTTGATCGGACTTGGGGTCGTGATGCTGATGCAGCCGTTTTTTCTGTGGGCCTACACCTACAGCTTTATCGTCCTGCTCGTCGGGACGGTCGGCTTCATCATCGTTTCGCACTTTCCGGAGTAGATGATGGCCAGGATCGAGATCAGAAATCTGCGCAAGGAATTCGGCGACTTCACCGCCGTGCAATCCTCCAGCTTCACGATCGAGGATGGCGAATTCTTCATGCTGCTCGGCCCCTCGGGCTGCGGCAAGACGACGACGCTTCGGATGATGGCGGGGCTGGAACTGCCGACTTCAGGCGAAATTTTCATCGACCACGAGGAAGTGAGTCAAAAGCGGGCGAACCAGCGGGACATCGCCTTCGTGTTCCAGATGTTCGCGCTCTACCCGCACATGAGTGTGCGCAAGAACATCTCCTATCCGCTGGTAAGCCAGGGCGCGCCGAGGGCACAGGTCAAGAAGAAAGTGGCGGAGGTCGCCGGCATTCTGGGCATAGAAAACATCCTCGACCGGCCTGTTGGCGGACTGTCCGGCGGCGACCGGCAGCGCGTGGCTCTTGGGCGAGCGATCGTGCGCGAACCCAAGGCGTTCTTCATGGACGAGCCGCTCGGCGCCCTTGATGCCGAATTCCGAGAGCATATGGCTCATGAATTGCGCAACCTGCATGATCGGATGGGCGCGACAACGGTCTACGTGACTCACGACCAGCTCGAAGCCATGCAGATGGGGGACAAGATCGTGGTGATGAACCATGGCGTGGTTGAGCAATTCGGGGTGCCGCAGGACATATATGACTGGCCGGCAACCATGTTCGTGGCCGATTTCATCGGCTCCCCATCGATGAATTTTCTGCGCTTCGAATCCGTGTTGGGCATTGGTGCGGCCGCCGTCAACCTCAACGGAACGACGATGAAGGTTCCAGAGCTCCTCGAAGGCGCGGAAGGCAAGCTGGCTCTTGGAGTGCGCCCGGAGCATATCCGCCTCGATGACGCGTCCCCCTACAGAGGAGAAGTCACTGCGACGGAGTATCTGGGCACCACCCAGATCGTATCCTTGGAGACGCCGAATGGTGCGATGAAGGCGCGGCTTTCTGCGGCCGACCCGGTTGCGGTGGGAGAAAGGGTCGGGCTGACGCTTGATTCGCGCACGCTCACCGTCTTCGACGCGGAAACCGGGCGGGCGCTTGTTTCGGAAGCCAATAGGGGAGTGCTCACTCATGGCTGAAGTGATCCTGCGCAGCATCTCCAAGAGTTTCGGCGGCCAGAAGGCTCTCGACGATGTTTCATTGACCGTACCGCATGGTTCCCTGGTGGTGCTGCTGGGACCGACTGGCGCCGGAAAGACGACGACGCTGCGCATTGTGGCGGGATTGGAACATCCCGACAGCGGTGAAATCCTCATTGGCGGGCGCTCCGTGCTCGACCTGACGCCAGCGCAGCGCGATGTCGCCATGGTGTTCCAGCAATACTCGCTCTATCCGCATCTCACGGTGCGTCAGAACCTGGAGTTCCCGCTCAAATCACCTCTGCTCAAGACGCCGAGGGAAGAGATGGAGCGCAAAGTGCGGGACGTGGCGGAAGTGCTGCGCATCGCTCATAAGCTCGACAACAAGGCGACCGCGCTTTCCGGCGGCGAAATGCAGCGCGTGTCGATCGGACGCGCGCTGGTGCGCAAGCCAGCGATCTATCTGATGGATGAGCCGTTGAGTTCGCTCGACGCCAAGCTTCGTGCGGAGCTGCGTATCGAACTCAAACGTATACAGGCGCAATCGGGCGCAACGCTTCTCTATGTGACGCACGATCAGGTCGAGGCGATGACCATGGCCACCCATGTCGGCGTCCTCGACCATGGTCGTCTGGCGCAATTCGGCTCGCCGAGGGATGTGTACGAAAACCCGGTCAGCGTCTATGCCGCCAGTCGCCTTGGCCAGCCGCGCATCAATCTTCTGCCTGCTGATATATTCGCCGGTGCTCCGACTGGCGCTCGTACCATCGGGCTGCGGCCGGAACACATCGTACAGGGCGAGGGTGAAGAGAGTTCGGTGGTGCGTGTCGAGCGGCTTGGTGACCAGACGCGCCTTCATCTCGCTTTCAAGCAACATGATCTGGTGACGGTCACCGACCCGCATACCTCGCTCAAGCCGGGAGACGTGGTGAAGGTACGGCCACAGGACGCTTACTATTTTGACGCCGACGGCGCGCGCGTCGTCTAGGAGAATTTGAAGATGACTCAGTTTTTGAACCGCAAGGAAGACATCGTTACCGAGGCCGTGGACGGCGTGGTGGCGGCTTCCGGAGGCCGGCTCGTGAGGCTCGACGGCTACCCGCATATCCGTGTGGTGGTCCGCAAGGATTGGAAGAAGGACAAGGTTGCGCTGGTTTCCGGTGGAGGCTCCGGCCATGAGCCGGCCCATGCTGGATTCGTTGGTGAAGGCATGCTGACGGCCGCTGTCTGCGGTGACGTGTTCGCCTCACCATCGGTCGACGCCGTGCTGGCCGGTATCCTCGCCGTCACAGGGCCGGCAGGCTGCCTCGTCATCGTCAAGAACTACACCGGCGACCGTTTGAACTTCGGCCTTGCCGTCGAGCGTGCCCGCGCATTCGGACACAAGGTGTCCATGGTGATTGTCGACGACGATATCGCGCTTCCCGATTTGCCGCAGGCGCGTGGCCTGGCCGGTACGTTGTTCGTGCACAAGATCGCCGGTGCCCTGGCCGAGCAGGGCGCGGATCTCGCAACAGTCGCGAAAGCCGCTGAGCGGGTGATCGAAGGCACAAAAAGCATCGGCATGTCACTCGATACATGTCGCGTTCCAGGTGCCGCCAAGGAGGAGCGAATTCCCGAAGGCATGGCCGAACTCGGGCTTGGTATCCACGGTGAAGCCGGGGTTGAGCAGGTTCCGTTCTCCAACGCCAAGGCGGCGGTCGGCGCCATGTGCGAGAAGCTGTCGGCTGTCATGCCCGACGGCCCGCATGTGGCTCTTCTCAACAATCTCGGCGGCACCTCCATGCTTGAAATGGGGGTGTTGGTCCATGAACTCGCGCAATCCTCGATTGGGGCGCGGCTTGAGGGGATCGTCGGGCCAGCATTCATGATGACATCGCTCGACATGCGCGGTTTCTCGATCTCGGTCTTGCCGGCAAGTGAGGAGAACCTGCGTCTCCTCCAGGCAGCGACACCGATCGCCGCATGGCCGGGTGTTGCCGGTCTTTCGGAAGTCGCTGTCGCCCCGCTTCCCGATGGGCTGATGCCCATCAAGCCCATGCCCTCAAATCACGCGCCGACGCGGGAGTTTCTCTCCCGATGCTGCAATGTCCTGATCGAGGCAGAATCGGAACTGAATGCGCTCGACGCGAAGACCGGTGACGGCGATACCGGGTCGACTCTTGCCGGCGCCGCGCGTGCGCTGCTGGAGCGCATGGACCAGTTGCCTTTGTCCGACCACACCCAGCTTCTGCGCGCCATCGGCCAGGAACTCAGCCAGACCATGGGTGGCTCGTCCGGAGTTCTGCTTGCGATCTTCTTCGCCGCCGCTGGGGATGCGGCATCTAGCGGCGAGCCCATGGGCCAAGCCCTCAAGGCCGGGCTGTCGCGCATGCAGGAAATCGGGGGTGCGGAGCGCGGCGACCGGACAATGGTCGATGCGCTCGCGCCAGCGCTCGACACGCTCCCCCAGGGATTCGCCGCCGCTGCTGCGTCGGCGCGCCAGGGCGCGGACGCAACCGCGTCAATGTCGAAGGCGCGTGTCGGCAGAGCCTCATATATCGGTGCTCATCAGCTTCAAGGCAACGTAGACCCTGGAGCGGAGGCGGTCGCGAGGCTCTTCGAGCACTTGGCCCGGGGATGATCACAGGCACCAACCATCGCATTCGAAGCTCGACGCGCATGAGGCCTTAGCTAGCCTCAGGACCTATTAATTTGGTTGTGAGATGTGATTCACGATCTCCAATGAAGGAGGCCGTGATGAGTGCTTTGTTTCTGCTGAGCGAGCGCCAGATGGCGCGGACAGCGCCGTATTTCCCGCTATCCCATGGCGTTCCGCGGGTTGATGACCGACGTGTGGTGAGCGGCATCGTCTATGTGATCAGGACTGGCCTGCAGTGGAAGGACGCGCCGACGGCATATGGACCGCACAAGACGCTCTACAACCGCTTCATTCGCTGGAGCCGGCTGGGTGTGTTCGACAGGATCTTCGCCGCGCTGGCGATCGCCTACAGCCTCTTCCTTGAGTGGCACGCGGCCGAGGTGAAGGGCCACAGGCATTCCACGTCGGGGCCTCCGGATGCCGCTTGAGTCATATCGGTCGCCTCTGGACCCAGTTCCGGCCTGGCAGGCGACGGCAAGTCAATCGTTCGCCCAAATCAAGGCCTGTCGGTTAAGATGGAGATGGCGCTGACCAATCCGTCGGCGATCGTAACTGATCAGGTCACAATCGGCTGCTTGTTGCCTTTGATTTCGCGCGGCCCCTTTATCGCTTCACTACGAGGAAGCGGGAGATTGCGGTTCATCGAAATCATGCCCCGCCTTGACGAACTCCTGAAGCGGGCGAAGGAGTAGCGGCGCTGTCCTTCTTGTCAGCTCTGGCGGGCGAATACCATCTGGCGAACGTCGATCGTGCCGGACCGGAAGCCGGCCTCGCAATAGGCGAGATAGTATTCCCAGAGCCGCCGGAAGCGCTCGTCGAAGCCCATCTGTTCGATCGACGGCCAGGCGGAGCGGAAACGGGTGCGCCAGTCGCTGAGCGTGCGGACATAATCCTGGCCGAAGACTCTCTCGCCGGCCAGCGCGAGCCCGTGCCGGCGGCCTAAGTCGACCAGCACCTGCGGCGCCGGCAGCATGCCGCCGGGGAAGACATAGCCGCGAATGAAGTCCACGCTGCGCCGGTACTCCGCGAACAGCCGATCCTGAATGGTGATGGCCTGGATGCCAACCCGCCCATCGGGGCCGAGGCGGTTGCGGAGCTGGGCGAAATAGCGCGGCCAGTGGGCTTCGCCGACAGCCTCGATCATCTCGATGGAGGCGATGCGGTCATACAGCCCCGCCGCCTCGCGATAGTCCTGGAACTTGATCTCGACGCGCTCCGAAAGTCCGGCCTCGAAGATCCGGCGGCTGGCATAGTCGTGCTGCTCACGGCTGATGGTCAAGGCCGTGACACGCGCACCATAGGTTCGGGCGACGAATTCAGCAAAGCCCCCCCAACCGCAGCCGACTTCCAGCACACGCTGGTCTGGCGCCAGGCCGATGCCTTCGGCAAGGGTGCGGTACTTCCGCTCCTGGGCGGCCTTCAGATCGTCGGCCCCGGCACCATAGATCGCCGAGGAATAGGTCATCGAGGGATCGAGCCAGGCGGCGTAGAAGCGATTGCCGAGGTCGTAATGGGCGTGGATGTTGCGCCGTGCCTGGCGCGGCGTATTGCGCCGCCGCCAATGACCGAAGCGCTGCCACATGCGCACGAGGCGGTTGCTGCTCAAGAACTCGTTGGCGGGTTCGCTGTTGCGGGCAAACAGATACAACAACCGGGACAGGTCCGGGGTGTCCCATTCACCGCGCAAATAGCCCTCCGCGGCACCCAGGTCGCCGCCGGCCAACATCCGCCAGGCACAGTGCGGATCACGGATTTCGATGACCGCCGAAGGTCCCTCCTGCCGGCCGACAACAGCGTAGCGCCGGCCGTCGGGAAGACCGATCTCCAGGCGACCGCACTCGAACCGGGCGATGAAACGCAACGCCAGACGCAGCTGCAGCGGCAGCCCGCGCGAATGGACGTCTACATTGTCGCGATCGACGATCGTGACATCAGACACAGTCAGTCTCCGGTGATGCCCCTGTCATTCAACGTTTGCCGGTCTAGGCACGATAATTGTGAATAAGCTTCGCAGCATATAATCTGACATTCCCCAGATGAGTTCCAACATCTGCCCCGAATGATAGCCGAACAGGCCGTATTGGGGAATTGTGAACCGTTCTCGAGCCCGAACCGGATAGGGCGTACCGGCCCCGTGCGGCGGTCGATTCCGGCTCGATTTTGCCTTATTCCAGAATGTTGCCGGCGTGCCGCCAAATCAATGGCTTCGTGAGCAAAAATGACCAACTAACCCCGAACAGCACTTATGGGGTCGCCAGCGGAATGGCCGCTTTTCGGTAACCTCGTCCCGAAGGCGGACCGTCAACTCCCAGCCAAACCGGCACAGCAATTTACGGCTCCACCTGGTGGAGAATGCGGACAGGCGGCTTCGGGGAAGCAAGCCTCATATAACGAACATTCGGGTAATGTGCGGATGCTTCGCTGGACCTGAACTCACATCGGAGCGCAACCAAGGGTCCGAATTACGCATCTTGCGCTGCATTCTCTCGGGACTCTGATTTTAATCGGTAGTCGTCGGCGCAGCGCTTCGGCAGAGCTGCGGAAAACGTCGTCCCCCGTTCCTGTGCTGAATCCACCGAAATCTTTCCACCGTGCGCAATTACGATCTTATGCGCTATAAAAAGTCCCAGCCCGAGGTGGGTCGATCCGGCGCTTTCGGAGCCACTATCCTTGCCACGCGTCAGGGACTCGAAAATCGTCTTCTGCTTGTCTAGAGGAATTGGGTCGCCCTCGTTGTGCACGGAGATCAGAACCCGGTCCCCCTGGTCGGTGATCGTGACAGTTATGGCGCTGTCGCTGGGGCTGTATTGGAGAGCGTTTCCAATCAGGTTCGAAAACACCTGTCCCATCTTGGACCTGTCCCACTCGCCCTGCGTATCGCCCTCGATTTCGATCTCGATCCGCTTGCCCCCAGAAAGCGTGCGCATCTCTTCAACGAGCTGCGTGCCAAGCTCCCCCATTTTCATGGGCGTTCGGACGAGTGGCAATTCCGAACCGAAGGCAGAGCGCGTAACTTCAAGAAGATCATCGAGAATGAAAATCGCCCGTTCCATCGATAACGCGATCTGGCCCGAAAGCATGCTCTCCTTGCTGTCGGCCACGCCGCGCTTGACAATCGATCTCGCGGCCATCAAGGCGGCCCCGATCGGATTTCGCAGATCGTGCCCCAGTACGCCGAGGAATAGGTCCCGGGACTGATCGACCGTTTTCGTATACTCGGCGACCGACTCCGTCATGGCCTGGTCGATTGCCTCATTGAAACGGGTCACATCTTCAAGGTCGGTCGCGGAGAGGACCTGGCTGGAGGCCGCCCACAGCTTCGCGACACTTGCCCGCAACGCACGGTATTCCGAGACCATCTGATCGATGTTGAAGCCGTCGGACAGTCTTAGCGAAGCATGAATTTCTGCCGCACTCCGGGCAAACTCGCCGTGTTCGACACCGAGGCCACGAGACTTTCGGACCTGCTCATTTTTGGATTGGGGAGATTCAAGATCATCGGCGATGAATTTGAGAAGCTCGACTATGTGGTCCTTCAGGGCGAACTTCGTCATGCTGTCGCTGGCTGGCGTACGCGTTTGCGCAAACTTTACCCACTCCGCGACGATCGGGTCGACGTTTGCACGGATAAAATCCGCGAGCCGCATAGGCTCGGTCTGGTGCTTCGCAGTGTCTGGATCAGGCACGGTGGCTCACTTCCTCAACAGATGCGCACTTCCGCAGTTGTCATATATTCCCCGCGATGGTTGCGGAGCCAGTGCAGCGAGGGCGAGTACTGGCTTGGCAGTTCCCGGGGAAGCCTAGTGAAAAAAGGGGCGCTCCGCTAGTTGTACCGTCCGTTGCGGCGCAGGGCAGCGGAGACAGGAATTGTGGCGATGCAACGCATTAAAGCATAGTCACCGGGTATGATCGGGGCATCCGACTTCGTCCAAATTGGCGCCAAGCAGTTGTTCATGCGACGAGATCGTGGGTCTGCTCTGAGAGGACAAGGACGAGGCAAAAGGCAGTGCGAAGAAAGTTCGCGGTAACGTGAAAGAAGCTCTTGGGAAGGGCGCGGGTAATGACAAACTCCGCGCTGAAGGCAAGGCGGACGAGGCAGAGGGCACGGTTCAAAAAGGCGTAGGCAGAGCCAAGGACAAGGTCCGGAACGCCCTGAAGCGCTGAGCAGTGACACCTGATGGCGGTACGATACCCCACAGCCGCCGGCTACGGGCGAAGGGCTTCGACTGAGCGCCCGGTGCGATTAGCGAGAGAGAAGGCGCGTGAGGATGGCGGTCAGTTCCTCGAAGCTGAACGGCTTGCGAAGAACCGGTGTGTTGGCGGAGTCTATCCTCATGCCATGGCCGTTATTGCCAGTGCAGTAGACGAACGGCACGCCGCGTGCGGTCAGCGTGTCGGCTACCTTGAGGCTATCGTCGCCATTCAGGTTCATGTCCAGCATCGCCGCGTCGAAGACATGCTCTTCGATCGACGCGAGGGCTTTATCGATCGTGGCGGCGGCGGTCACGGACTCGCACCCGAGGTCGGCCAGCATGTCTTCGATCATCATGAGGACCAGCATTTCATCCTCGACGACGAGGACGCGGCGGCCGGAGAGTAAATCATCCATTGAGCGGTTCCGATGCGGCGGGAATGTCCATGGTGCAGACCAATCCTTCCTTACGATAGTCGAGATGCACGAGACCCTCCAGTTCGTGAGCCACGCCGCGCTCGATCACGCGAGAGCCGAACCCTTTGCGTATGGGCGCGGCGACCGGCGGGCCATCTTTCTCTCGCCATATCAAGGACAATCGGGGTCCATTCGCTCCCGATTCGACCTTCCACTCGATATGGATTGAGCCTGTAGCGTTGGAGAACGCGCCGTACTTCACGGCATTGGTTGCAAGTTCGTTGAACGCGATCCCAAGCGCCAAGGCCGCTTTCGGCGGGAAGCGGATGTTCTCGCCCTTGATCGTAACGCGCTCCGCGCGGCCATCCGCGATTCCGAACGGCTCGAGGGCGTCGTTGAGCACGTCCACCAGCCCTGCGCTTTCCCAGTTTTCCCGGGTCAGCAGATCGTGCGACCGGGAAAGCGCGAACAGCCGGGTTTCGATCGCTTCCCGGAACACCTGGGGATCGGAATTCGTTCGCGATGCCTGCCAGACGAGCGACTGCACCGTTGCCAGCGTGTTCTTTACGCGGTGATTCAACTCGTCGATGAGCATCTTGGATTCGATCTGCTCCTCCTTGTGTCTTGTGACATCGACAAAGGAGGCGAAATACTGGACGATCTCTCCATCCTGGTCGCGGACCGGACTAATGAAGACGACGGCCCAGAAATCGCTGCCATCCTTGCGGCGATATTGGATTTCCGCGCCTCCCTCCGCATGCGCCTTGAACTCGCTCTCGATCTTCGCCAGCGCCGCGGCATCTGCGCCGCGCTCCATCAGGAAATTGAAGTCCTGGCCGAGCACCTCTTCCCTGTCGTATCCGGTCAGGGCGAGAAAAGCATCATTGGCGAAGATGATCGGATGGCCGGGTCCCTTCGCGTCCGTGAACACCATCGCCATCCGTGTTTGATCGGCGGCGACGACGAACGGGCCGAGTTCGTGCCGAAAGCTCTCGACATTGGCTTCGGCGGCCTTTTGCCCTTCGGACTTGTCGACTATCTTTTTCGCCATACTTGGAATGTGATCCGGGAAACGAGCAATTACGTAGATCGATGGCCTTAAAGGCCGACAGAAGTAGACACCTTGCGCGGACCGTCAGCACAAATTGTGTGGCGGCGATGGGAACGTGGTCGCTGATCCCGCACGGATGTCGGCAAAATTAGATCGCCGGCGGCGGCAGGTAGTCCGATTACTGTTCCGACATGCCCGAAACGAACAACCGCTCTCCACCCGTTTCGCGTCGTGGCCGTCGTGCAGCGCAATGCGGAGCCGACGTTGCACCTTGCGCGGCCGCGCTCCAACTTGAGTCAATGGTCGACGGCCTCTTTCGTTCCAGTCAAACCAACAATTGCTGCGTGCTGAATTTGCTTCGCAGGACATTTGACTTTCCGCCGCACGCGATCGCGCTAAAATTCGCGATCAACCTGGAGGATCGCCACATGCTGTTTCCCGTCATCCTCAAATCTACCATCCGCACTGGCAGCCTGCGGTTGATCGATGGTGCGGGAAGAACTCACGTGTATGGCGATGGCACCGCGCCCCACTGTACCGTTCGGCTGCGCGCTCGCCATCTTGACTACACGCTTGCCTTGAATCCGGAGCTCTCGATCGGCGAAGCCTACATGAATGGCCTGCTGACCGTCGAGGACGGGACGCTCTACGATCTCCTTGAGATTGCTGCACGAAACCTCCAAAATTTCGATAAGATGCCTTGGTTCTCCTTGCTGTCGCGTATGATGCGACGGCTCAAGCAGTACAATCCGATCGATCGGGCGCGCCGCAATGTCGCCCATCACTACGATCTATCGGACCAACTCTATGATCTCTTCCTCGACAGCGACCGTCAGTATTCCTGCGCCTATTTCATCAATGCCAGCGACAGCCTGGAGACGGCACAGGAGAACAAGAAGCGCCATATCGCGGCAAAGCTGCTGCTCGATCGGCCGGGCCTCAACGTACTGGATATCGGCTCAGGTTGGGGAGGGCTGGGCCTGTATCTGGCCGAAGAAGCGGGCGCTGACGTTACCGGTGTCACACTGAGCGTCGAGCAGCACAAAAAATCCGAGGCGCGGGCGGCGGCAGCCGGCCTTGCCGATCGAGCCCGCTTTCAACTGCGCGACTACCGCCAGGTGGCCGGCGAGTATGATCGCATTGTCTCAGTCGGCATGTTCGAGCACGTGGGCAAGAAGAACTATGACGAGTTCTTTGCCAAGCTCAACGGCCTGCTCAGGGAAGATGGTGTTGCGCTGCTGCATGCAATCGGGTTTTCGGATGCACCGGGCCCGATAAACCCGTTCATCCGCAAATACATCTTTCCGGGTGCCGACCTGGCATCCTTGTCGGAAGTCTGCTCAGCCGCTGAGCGCTCGGGCCTGATCGCCACCGACGTCGAGATCCTCCGCCTTCACTACGCGGAAACTCTCCGTCACTGGCGCAGGCGCTTTATGGCCAATCGGCAGCGCGTCGCGGCGCTCTACGACGAACGGTTCTGCCGCATGTGGGAGTTCTATCTTGTCTTGTGCGAGATCGGATTCCGCTTTCGCTCCATGATGGTCTTCCAGATACAGCTTGCAAAGCAATCCGACACTGTTCCGCTAACGCGTGATTACATGGTGGATTGGGAGCGAGAGCACATGCCGGCGCCGCGTCGATATACGCGAGCGGCAGAGTAAGGCGGCGGAGGATGCCACGACGTGCGTGCAACCAGCACTTACCGATGCAGGCGCAGTGTAAGGACAACGATGTCGATTCTGGAGAAAGTCCGCTTTCAGCGGCCATGATCGCCGCCGGCAGCGGCTTTGGGCCGACGCTTGTTGCAAACTTCATCGATTGCGGACGGTCCGCGATCCGCTTCTGGGCAACATGGGCGAGTTCGTTGGTCTCGTCGACCTCTTCGGCCACGGCGGCTTTACCATCGAGAAGGATGGAACCGTCACGATCGAAAACGGGGGTTATGACTACAGATGGCTTCGCATTCCGCGCGCCAACGAGGGTACCCCGGTCTAAGGACCTGTCCGCCCGATCGCGGGCGGCCGCCGACGCGGTGATCCGGTCGCGCTGCGCGTTGACGTCCGGTAACGATCGAGACGGCTCATGATCGGGGTGACCGCGATCCCGTGGATGACGATCGAAACGAGGACCACGCAACAGACCGTGACCCAGATCACCTGCGCCTCGTCGAATTCGGCC
Organism: Chelativorans sp. M5D2P16; assembly: GCF_034427935.1. Classification (NCBI taxonomy): domain Bacteria; kingdom Pseudomonadati; phylum Pseudomonadota; class Alphaproteobacteria; order Hyphomicrobiales; family Phyllobacteriaceae; genus Chelativorans; species Chelativorans sp. M5D2P16. The sequence continues at coordinate 65,343 of NZ_JAXQNM010000025.1, forward strand.
TGACCCAGGGCATAGGCGACATAGTAGAACGAGCCGAGGCCGCGGATGCCGAAGAAGGAGATCGCCAACCTCTCGTGATAAGGTGCAGGATGACCCGCAAGGCTGATCCAGCCGGAAAGTGGTCGCAGGACAAGCAGGATCAGCACGGCAACAAGTATGACCGGCCAGCTCAGCGCATTGAAAATCGTGCCCTCGGCAATGGCGGCACCGAAGCAGACCAACAGCACCATCATGACCAGCCGTTCGATCTGCTCGGCAAAGCTATGCAGGTTGCGATGGTAGCGGTGTCGCCGTTCGACTGCCCGGAAAGCCACCGCAGCGACAAAGACCGCGAGGAAGCCGTAGCCATTGGCCAGCTCGGTTGTGCCATAGGCAAGGCATGTAATGCCGAGCGCGGCAAAACCGTCATTGGACTTGGCGAGTGCCGCTCGGTTCGGCAGGCGGAATGTGAGATGCCCCATCACCCATCCGCCGATCCAGCCGATGGCCACGCCTGCACCGACTTTCCAGATGACATCGACAAGCAGCCAGTCGGCGAAAAAGGGTTCGCCCGAAACCTGCGAGAGCGCGATCGCGATAGCCAGGTAGACGAATGGAAAGGCGGCACCGTCGTTGAGGCCCGCTTCCGAGGTGAGCGCAAAGCGCACCTCATCCTCCTCACCGGACTGAGGCGGCCCAACTTGTACGTCGCTCGCCAGGACTGGGTCGGTTGGCGCCAGGGCAGCGCCGAGAAGAAGGGCGGCGGCAATGCCCAATCCGAGGACGGCCCACCCAAGCAGCGCGACGCCCGCGATGGTGATCGGCATGGCAATGAAAAGGAGGCGCCATGTCATGCCCCAATTGCGCCAACCGATCGGCCGATCCAGTTTCAGCCCGGCGCCCATGAGGGAGACGATAACGACAAACTCCGTCATCCGTTCTGTGATGTATCGGTTCTCGAGCGGATTCACCCAGTCATTCGGCAGAAGCGGCGACCAGGTCAGCAACACCCCCGTGCCGATGCAGACCATGGGCAGGGATAGCGGCAGCTCCTTCAGCAGAAGGGGCAGCCAAGCGGTGAGGAGAACGACGGCGCCAAAAATGGCCAGGAAAACGGCATACCAATCCACCTACGTCCACATCTCCCGTTGCCGTCCGGCTCTATCGCCTTGGACCGACGTCCTGCCTTCGCTCCAGGCTGCCAAGCTCCTGAGGAGCGAGTGTCGTCGACGAACGCTAGCGTGATCATGACATTGAGAACGTCCGCGCACCATAGTGGAATGCATCCACCTCACCTACAGCGGCCATTGGATCTGCACCCTCCGGCGCAGACTTGAGCGTTTCTTGACACTTGCAGCGCCCCGTCAGCGAGACGGCGTTGCGACGAAAATCCCATCTCGAATGGAGGCATGTCAGTTGCTCATCCGTTCGAGGGCTGCGTGTGCCCACCGGTCGGCCGCGCCAACTTTCGGTCGGCAGCTATCGCGCCGACAAATGAGCCACGCTGATAGAAGTACAAGTCAACGCGTGGAAGTCGTATCTAGAGCGTCTTCGAAGAAGGCGGAGTCGGTTTTGGGATTCAGGCGATAGGTTTTGTCTGATTCATTTCTCCTAGTGATTTGCGGGAGGTGATGATGACCAGGAGCTTGAGCGCTGACCTTCGCGGGCGCGTGATTGCGGCCATTGAAGATGGTGTGTCGACGCGGGAGGCGGCGCGGCCCTTCCGGATCGGGATTTCGACGGCCGGGAACTGGTATCGCCGCTATGGCGAGACCGGCGAGACACAAGCGCGCAAGCAAGGCCAGCCGCCGCGTTCGAAGCTCGACGCGCATGAGGCCTTCATGCTCGGCCTCATCGAGGAGACGCCGGACATCACGCTTGCCGAGATCGGTGCGCGGTTGGCTGCCGAGCGCGGCGTGCGGCCGGCGCCGTCGACGGTCTGGCTGTTCCTGGACCGGCGCAGCATCACATTCAAAAAAGTCGGCGCACGCCGCCGAGCCTGGTTCGCCGGCCACCTCGATCTCAACCCAAAGAAACTGAACTTCATCGACGGTGTGGCGGATAGGCAATCAATCCAGTGAATCGATTGCCCGCCGAACGCGGCCTCGACGAAGATGGCGCGATTGTGCGGGCGCAGCCTGCGCGGCGCGCCTCTACTCGTGCGAGCGCATCTGTCCGGTAAGCATGGCCTCGTTGGGATGTCGGGAACCTAACGCAACCCGGCCTTTCGAAGGCCCTCGACCAAGACCTCCAGATCTTCAGTGTATCTAAGCGGCGGAACCTTGCGCCAATGCTCGATCGTGAAGTTCGGATGGACTTCCATAACTGCCCGCGCATGACGTTGGGCTTCGGCTATATCGCCGAGCAATGCATGACTCGCCGCCATCAACCGATGCCCTTCGGATTGATCCCGCATCCTGCTGACGGTCTGGATTGTCTTTTCGTACTCGCCGTCATGGAAATATGCATCGCCCAGATACCAAAAATAGGAATCCGGGCAGTAGGGGTTGAGCCTTATCGCCCTTTGCAGCAGCTCTACGGCACGCTTGCCTTGCCGGACATAGGCAAGGCAGTCGCCCGCCTCCGCCAACAGATCCGCATCGTTTGGATTGAGTTCCAACGCGTGCTCATAGGCCGCCAACGCTTCGTCATGCTCCTTTCTGTAGAGGTGAGCCATCCCCATTTCCGAGTAGCCACGTGCATCAAGATTATCATACTCAACGGCGAGCTTGGCGAGCTCGAGCGCTTCGTTCAAGGCGCTGTCGGGGTCATTGACCCAGTTGTAACGCCAATCGAAATTGAGCGTGCGCGAGATCGCGGCATAGCTTCGGCCATAGTGCGGATCGAGGTCGCGCGCCTGTTCAAACAGTCGCCGCGCGTGTAAATTGCTCTCTGCCCGGAAACGGAAACTGAGATCCAACCCTCGCAGTATGAGTCCGTAAGCGTAAACGCTGGGATAGGCTTGCGCGGAGAGTCGGCGCCTTTCCGCCGCGTCGATGTGAAGTGCTACCCGTGATGCGACAGTGGCCGTGACGTCATCCTGGAAGGCAAAAACATCCGCCATCGAACCGTCATGACGTTCAGACCAGATAATATTCTCCGATTCAGCCTCGATAAGGTCAACGGTAATCCGAATTCCCTTCCCCATGCGCCGGAAGCCGCCCGAGAGCAGATATCGAACCCCAAGTTGATGCCCGATCTCGCGCAATGACTTGAGGCTGGCGGCCGCGAGGAAAGTCGAATGGCGCGCAATCACCATCAAGTCGCGGAATCGGCTGAGATGGGTGATGAGGTCGGCGACGATACCCTGACAGAGATGTAGGTCGGCGGGATCACCGGAAACATTCTCCAGCGGGAGCACCGCAAGGGAGGCATCGGGTGCCAGTCGGCTCGCCGCAAAGGGCGACGCAGAAAGCGGGATCGGGTCGAGGTGTGAAGGCGCAGAGACAAGATCCACGGCGTAGACCTCGACTGGCGAGGAGATGTTTTTCAGCTTTTTCTTGCCAAGCGACCGCAGCGTTAGTTGAGAGCCATTCCTCACGGTCTGGTAAACCGTGTCGCTGATGCAGATCCCTCCGGGTTCTGCCAGTTCCTGGATGCGGGCCGCCAGGTTGACGCTGTGGCCGTAGACGCCATCGTCGCCGGAAATCGTGTCGCCTATCGTGATCCCGACCCGGTATGCGAGCGGTTCCCGCCCACCGGACCATGTGGACTCTCGCGACAGCTCCCGCTGCATTTCTATGGCAAAATGCAGAGCTTGGCGGACACTGGGAAAGACTGCCACCAACCCATCACCGGCCGTGTTCACGACAGCGCCACCATAATCGCCGATGAGATTGCGGATCATCGCAAGCGACCGTGTCAGGCGCTCAACCGTTCCCGCTTCGTCCCGCTCCACGAGGCGGGTATAGCCATGAATATCCGCATAGAGCACGGCTGAGAGCCGAGAGGCGGTCAGACTGGATTGTAAACTCTTACCCATGTTCTGGCTTCTTTGAAGTCGCCACAGGTTATTAGCACATCACCGATGTCGCTGCGACTGCATAGACTTGCATCTATGTAAAAGCATCGACGGAAGCCGGTGTGACATGGCGTGAAATGGATTATTATGATCGAATGAAGCAAGAACAGAGATTCGAACTGAGGCCGGCGCGACGCGACGAGTTTGCCTTCGCCGAGTCGATTTACATCGACGTGATGCGGCCGCTTTTACTCGGCCTCAACTCTTGGAACGAAGCAGCGCGAAGGGGGGCATTGCGCCGATCCTTCAAGGCCAGCGATACCAGCATAATCACCCTCAACGGCATGGATATCGGCTGGATGCAGGTGAGCGAACGCGATACGGATTACAACATCGCTCAGATCCATCTCCTCAAAGAGTACTGCGGCCGTGGTATCGGCACGCAATTGATCAACGCTCTTCTGGAACGGGCAAGACGGGAGGGAAAAACGGTATCCCTTTCTGCTGTTCGCACAAACCGGGCGATCAGGCTTTATGAGCGGTTGGGCTTTCGTGTCATCGAGCCCGACGCCACTCCAATTATAGACATGGTGTGGGATCCCTATGGACCGCCCCGGTCTTGATCAGTCGCTGTTTCCGCCACCACGACCGGTCGCGCCCCGTACCGTCGCACCGCGCACCGTTGCACCACGGGCGGTCGCGCCCCGCGCATCGAAACTTCCCGGCCCGCCAAGCACGGCGTCGAGCAGCACCTGTTCGAACATGCCGCTCTCGACGTCCATGCGGATTGTGTAGTCGGCCTTGTCGTAGGACCACACCATGATGTCGTCCGCGAACTGAAAGTTTCCCGCGCCGACACCGCCTAGCGAGGGCTCGGGTGTGGCGCGTGCACGATGAGGCTCGTTGATCTCGGCCTTCGCTTCACTTGCCGGAAGCCCAGGACCATGGACCAGGAACAGGACCGGGCGCGGTAAATCGTAGTAGAATCCCTCGAAACTGAATCCGTAGATCCGGGCAAAGCACGGTTTGTCCGAACGAAGTTGCTGCTCCACCTGGCCTGGCAGCCCCATACGACTTTTTGGAAAAGGGCCGTGTCGGGGATCGGTGCGTCCCTTGTCTCCGGGTTTGGCTGGCGGCTCCGTGACCTGAAGATCTTCTACCACACGCCCGAAAAGCAAGATACTGGAATGACTAAGTAGTGTCTCTGCCATTGATATAACCCCCTTAGAACGCAAGAACCTCGCCTAGTCGCCATCCACACACTCGTTCTGCGCCTTGTGCTTCAGTCATTCATCAACTTTTGCTGTGTCGACCTAGTCTAGTTGAAATTCCCTCTTGATCACTTGATTCATCTCACAATCTCCCTCGTGCCATTTCAAAACGTTCGCGATAGGAAAGGCGACGTCGACAGCAGGGCCTTTGTACCGGTACGAAGAGACGCCGCAGATCGAAGTGATTGTCCGGGCCGGACGGCTTCAGCCGCGGTCCAACGCGCGCCATACCGATCGCGCGCCGGCGAAGATTGACATCGATGATGCGCCGGTAACGTCCTCCGGTGAGCATCCGGTCGACGGCGAAGAGTGTCTGCCCGACGTCATCATAACCCAGATGATGCGGCGAAAGCAGCCGCCAGCTCTCGGCCAAATAGGTTCCGATGACGTCGCGTGCCGCGACAAGAGCTTCGCGGAATCCGTCCGGATCGGCGGCGAAGGTTTCGTCGAAAACCGGCTGGATGACTCGGTGATAGCCCGGGTGATCTTCCAATCGGTCGGAAAGATCCTCCGAGCTGGCGCTGAACAGCCCACGCTCCACCAGTTCCTCGTGGAAGATATCGACGAACATATCGAAAATCGCGCCGGTCAACGGCTGCGCCAGATCGTGTTCGTCACGCCAGCCGGCCGCGAAATCGAGGAGCGTAAGCGGATTTGCTGCAAGGCGCATCTGCTCATTGCCGGTCAGCTCCGCAAACCGATTGACAACGTTGAGCGCGTAAAGATTGCCGCGTGTGCTTCCTAGGAGATCATCGATCACGGAGTCGAAATGCAGCGCAGCGATCAGCGCCGTCAGATCGGCCGCGGACTCGTGGAATCCGAAATATTCGGCACGTGCCGTTTGCGGGTCTGGTACGCCAACGATTGAATAGATGATACAATGGCCGACTTCATGCGCCACGATGTCGAAATTCAAGCTGAACGGGTGGATATCCCCGTTGGACGCGCGATGGAATCCGGTCTCCAGAAAGCCGTATCCCATATAAGCATTTTCCAGCACGCCGCGCTCGAGCACAAGTTCGAGCCGGTCGAAATCACGCGCGAAATGCCATTCGATCCGATGGCCGAAGTATGCCTCCCAAATGTCGAGCGTCCACCGGACTGCAGCAAATAGATGTGCGGCCTCGAATTCAGGGCTTTCCACCGGTATATGATCGAAATGGCCGTCAGCGTCGGGCATTGCAGGGGGAAAGACCGGCCCACGCCACGGCGGAAGCAAAAAGAAAGGACTGCCGAAACGGTTCTCCGCTTCGCCATAGGGTATCGGTTTGCCGATGGGATCAATGACATACATGCGCGCATCGGAAGGCCCCGGGCCGATCGTGCCGCTGGGCGATGACACCCTTATTGTCTCGGCGTCCCGGAACGGTTCGAGGAAGGGCGCCTGTGCAAAGAGCCGGAACCGCGTTCCGGCCATATCTCCTGGCTTCCTGCCCCCCTTCATCAATTTTATTCCCCTCGGGTGGGGCCGACCGTATCAAGGCTCGCCGCTACATATTTCATGTTAGCCGCGGTTTGCGTTGTGCGCCAGAGCGCTCCGGTTCGGCACCTCTAACCGATAAGGCGTATTCCATCGCCAACAATTCGTAGAACCGATCAAGGTCCGGAAACCCGATCGCGGCAACGTAGGCGGCGAGATCGTACGGCACATCCCTTCCAAGCCGCGTACCGAAGTACCAGGAGACCAGCATCGGCGACGGGATTTTCGCTTCACCCTCCGCGCTCTCGCGGAAACGCGCCTTCGCACGGGCCCGTTCGCGCAATGCAGTGTAGGCATTTTCCTGACGAAGCTGATCGAGCATCCAGGGCCGCAGTTCCGCATCGCGCTGCTGCGCTAGCTTTTCCAGAGCCGCGCGATCGGACATCAGCCGCTCGAAACGAGCTATATCGATATCGTTCTCCGCGGCCCAATGCTCCACATCCTTCTGGCGCACCATGCCGAGCGGCAGTCGGAACGCCAAGATTTCTTCGGCGATCTCCCTGCGCTGCGGCTCGAGCCTCTCTCTTGCAATCGCTTCGTTGGCGAGAACCTGCAGGAGCGCGGTCTGCCTTGTCCGCGCATAGGCGTCGCCCTCAAGCCGCAACTCATCAAGGACCGCGTCGCCGTCGCCTTCATTATCCTTCCCCCGGGAAGCGGCAAGCCAGGGCGCACGGGCCCAAGCCTCGGTCCATTCGAATGAGAAAGACGGAGCGGCCGGCTTTTCGCCGCGGGACATGAAATCGTCGATCGTCCGGAGAAGCTCCAACGCATCATCCCGCTTGCAATCCACCTTTCCCGTTGGCAGCCAGGCAAGAAGGCGTTCGCGCACCGGTGCCGGCACTTCTTCAGCCGTTGCGAGTACGCTCGTCCATGTTCGCTCCTGATAGAACTGGGATTTCGCGGCGGCCACGATCATATCTGCGGAGCGCGAATCCAGAATACCTTCCCCCAGCGCACGCTCCACCGTTGCGCGAATATTCACCATCGGTTCGCTGAGGCAAAGATAGCCGGTCTCGGGCGGCCCGTGGACGAGTGCGACCTCGTCGTCATCGGTGAGCCTGCCGTCGCGATAATCCTCGAAAATCCGGCCGACACCATACATCCCGAAGCTGTGCAGTTCGGCAGCGCGAAGTGCTCCCATGCTGGAGGCGCCGAACACGGCGACGCCATTTGAAAGCGCCCACAGAACCTCCTTGTGCCAGACGGCCGGCACGCCATCGAAATATCCGTCGATGATTCCGATCGCCTTCGGTTTCGTTCGCGCCGCCGCGTAGAGATCGCTCTGGCGGACGGGTGGGCGGAACTCGAAATGCCGATAAGGAGCAAGCTCCTCATCGCGCAACGTCGGACCGCAAAAGACGATAACGCTCATGACGCACCCCCCAACAACCGGCGCGTCCGCTCTCCAGGCACATAGGCGTCGTGATCGTCGGGTCCTTCGAGCCCCGGAACCACTATGCGGACGATGGACAATCCGAGCCAGGATTTGCTGAGGTCGACTGCCACCACTTCGCGCACATCCACGGCCCTCAGCCGCGAGAGAAGCCAGGCGAGGTCGTCGGCGAAATTATCTGACGACCGGTCGGGAATGGCTCCGAAGTCCCTCTCGGGCAGATGCTCGGCGCGCAATCGGGCGGCGACACGCGCCTTTCGTGCACGCTCCGTCTCAGTATATTCCTCAGGAAGGAGATCGTCGCGCGCTCCCGAGATGTAGGTCGTGCGGACCTGGATGGCTTCCGTCAGGGCCCTTAGCAGCGCGATGCCGGGTGCCGGATGTGCCCCTGCACCCACGCCGTGGTGGTTCCGGGGACTGCGCCGGTCGGTTATCAGGCAGAAGAAGGCCGGAACGCCAACGTCGCTCGTCGTCTCCCAGGCCGTCACGTCGAATTCCGTGCGTTCGAGCTTGCCGAGCACCTCCCGGCAGGCTTCGTCGGCGACACTGTCGAGATTAAGCCCGGTACGGGCGCGATCCTTCGATGGGATCCTGTTCCACAGAGCCGTGGCATCGCGCTCGACGACCTCACAGATCGCGTGGCAGACCGCTTCGACCATGGTGTTGCCGGAAGCGAGGCCGTTGCTGCTGCAATCGAAGTAGCCGCTGCCGGGCGGCAGAGGCAGCGTGAAATTCGTACGGACGGATTCGAAAGGAACCCAGCGCGACGTGCCGGAGAACAGATCAACGCCCTCGATCCAAAGCGTTACGAGGTTTTGGTCAAATGGGATGTCGGATACCTTCGGCAGACGGTCGACATCGACAAATGCATGGGACTGGGCCAGCTCGGAATAGCTTCCGAGCTTCAGGGGCAAGTCAATATGCTCCGCGTGATAAAGCTCGGCCGCTTCCATAAGACCCGACGCTGCCGCCGCAGCCAGGTCGATCCCCTTGCCCTGTGAAACCGCGAGCGAGCGCGCGTTCGGGCGGCACACCATCACGACAGGCACGCCGATGCGGTCGAGCCCGGTGACATTTGCAAGGCGGGTAATACCCATCCATGACATGAGTTTGTTCACGCGTGCGACGGTTTCAGATGGAGCGACGGTGCGGTGGCTACCAAGAAAAACCTCCTTTGCTCCATCCGAACGATTATCATGGAGCTGTTCCAGAGAGGGAAATGGACCGCGCTCAAAGGACAAATGTTCTTCCGTTCCGCAGATATTTGTCCGGGATAGTAGATTCCTGGATGCCCCAGTGGAAGCGGCTGAAGGCAAGAACGTCAAAGCAACTCATTCCTCCCGGCGCAACTTCACGGCGCATCTTGCCTGATAGGAATGCGCGAGACGGTGCCATTCCGTATTCGCTTTATTCGCCGCCAGAAGAACTTGGAGTGGCAATGTGTTGACCTAGGCGAAGCTTCAGACCCACTATGCGCCCTCCACGCCGACCGTTGGATGGGCAGATCACATAGATGTCATCGAAGGGAACCGTATTTCCGGACATGAACGATCCGCGGAGTGTGAGCTTCGGTTCCCGCCAGGCAAGGTTGTCTCAGGATCTGTTCGAACTTCTGTTTGGCGGATGCCGGCCCGAACACTTTGATGCAGGCGAGCATCTCTTCATGCAGGAGGATCCGGGCGATCGCATCTACGGTGTACTGTCCGGTACGGTGGAAATCTCGATCTACGGGCTCACCGGACGCAAGCTTGTCGCCAATATCGAACTGTCGCGAAGTCTTATAGGCGAGATCGGAGCGCTTGACGGGGGACCACGAACAGCGAGCGCGCTTTGCCTGACCGGATGTACGTTGGTTTCCCTCAGCAGGGTTCAGTTTCTGGATAGGCTGGAGAAGAATTCTCACCTCGCGATCGCGATCATCGGACTCCTCTGTGCCCGGTTACGATGGGTCAGCGGCGAGCGGAGTGATCAGGCGCTGCTCAAAATCGAAACCCGCCTCGCCAAGCGGTTGCTGTTCCTCTCCGGAGTATTGGCCGACAAGGATGGCTGGATTCCAATTTCACAGGCTGACCTTGCCGCGTTCCTGGGGGCGACACGGGAATCGGTCAACAAAATGCTCAACGAATGGCGTGGCCGCTCCCTAATCGCGATTAGACGTAGTGCCATCCGCGTGACGAATGCGAACGGTTTGCAAACCATTGTCGATCTGGGTGACTCATAGTTCCTGGAGTGGCAGCCCACCCCGGTGCGATAAGAAAAGCGTGTGTAGCAAATTTCACAGACAGAAGAATTAGAACTCCCCTAGGTTTGCTGAGTTTCACGCTCGGGCCGGGCGAAATGATGCTTTTTGTAGATTCGACGCAGAACGCATGCGGGGGAGGGCACTCAAGCATCGGAAGCGTGGAAGATCGTCATCTTCAGTTGGCCGGGCGTGAATCTTGACAGACCTTGTCTGAGGGAACCTCAGAACAACCAATTTCCTTTCGTCAAAGCACGAGAGAGACCGATATGACCGTTCATACTACGCATACCGACCTTGGAACCGACGGCAGGCCGAGCATGTTTCATGGCTTCGAGCGGACCATCGATGGATCGATCAACAAGTTCGACGATGACATGCACTCCAACGGAGAAGGACTCGACGAGGTTCGTGAAAACGTGCACTCCGTTGCATTGATCGATGCCTGCATACTCCGGCGAGAATGCCTGCGAAGCGGTCTGATCTCGCAACGTGTTTCATGGGAGATCGCCACCTTCGATTCCGTGGATGAATGGCGCGCGGCCGATCTTTATCCTCCCGCTACAGCAATCCTGTTCCACATAGGCCCACAAAAGGTCACCAGTTCAGGCGTCGCGGATCAACTCAAAGAACTCGTTGAGGATTTCAGCCCGACGCCAGTCATCGTTCTCGCCGATTCCGATGACATCGGGCAAATTATCCATGCGCTCGACTGCGGCGTTCGCGGCTACATTCCATCCTCGGTGAGCATAGAGGTGTGTGCCAAGGCAATTAACCTGTCCTTGGCAGGTGGTGTTTTCGTTCCGGCAAGCAGTGTGTCTGCGATGCACCAAATGGTTGCCTCGGACGCGTCGCATAACAGCCAACTGGCGGAGCTTTTTACGCCACGTCAGATCGAGGTTGCGAACGCCATAAGGCAGGGCAAGCCGAACAAGATTATCGCCTATGAGCTCAACATGTGCGAAAGCACGGTGAAAGTCCACGTCCGCAACATAATGAAGAAGCTGAATGCCACAAACCGCACCGAGGTTGCCTATAGGGTAAGGGATCTGTTTCCAAGCGAAAGCACCTGATGTCGCTTGGTAATATGATGAGATCGGGTATGGGACGCGTTCGTCCATACGTGTCGGGCCCGTTCCTCGGGTGTCAATGTCACCACGAAGTTCACTCTGGGCTGCATGAGCGCCACGGCGTCATGATTTGCTCGGCTGGCTTTCGGCTACGACGCCGCTGTCGACGCACGCCTTTGCCGACGGTGATACTTTACCGTCACCGGCGTTCCGAACGTCGAGGACGCAGCCAGCCTGGGCATCCGCTTCTGACCCTGAACAACCGCACTCTACAGGGATAGCGCGAGCGTGAATGTCGAACCGAAGCCCTGCCGGCTTTCGAATGTCAGGTCTCCGCCAAGCATGCGGGCAAGGCGGCGCGAGAGATGCAGCCCCATGCCGACACCGTTTACCTTTGCCGCGGTGCTGGCGCGAAAGAAGGGCTGAAAAAGTCTATCCTTCTCCTCTTCCGGGATGCCGATCCCTCGATCCTCAACGGCGATACGTATCCGGCTGCTGTCCGCTCGGACACGGACCGTCACCGGTTCTGTCTGCGGGGAATATATGAGGGCGTTGGCGAGCAGATTGCCGACAATCTGCTGAAAAAGGAGCGCATCGGTGGTGATGCGGGCGGGGACCTCGCTTCCGGTATCGACATGGATGGTCCGGCCGGGGCTTGCGTCGAGTTGCCGTTTCCGCGCGGTCTCCAGTTCGGCCGCGATATCGCATTCGGTTTTCTTGACCTCGATCCGGCCGGCTTCCAGTTTCATGGAATCGAGTGTGGCCTGCATCAGGTCCGTCAGCCCCTTGACCGTCTCCCGCACGCGGCCCGCACGCTGTCGGATCTCCGCTCGAGGCATTAAATCGCCTGCGCGCAGGATGCGCTGCATCGAGGCGTCGATCACCGAAAGCGGGGTGCGGAACTGGTGGGAGACGAGCGCGACAAAGCTGCGGTATGCCTCACGGATTTCCTGCTCCCGCAGGAGCGACATCTGTGCCCGTTGCTCCGCGTGAACCGCGGCGAGCATGCGCCAGGAGATGAAGGCGCCAATCGCCAGGATGACGATCACCGTCGCGATGACCTGCATGATCGCGCCGTGCTGCTTGTCCAGCTGGGCGCCGGTCTCGTTCCATTGAGCGACCATGGCGCGGTTGGCTGCACGACCGATCTCGCGGGCGAGTTCGGCAAGCAACTCGTGAAGGGGTTCTCCCGCGTCCCCGGCACGCACGCCAGCGGAGAGGAAAGCATTCTCTCGCGCGTAGACCCGTTCCGCAAGCGCGTGGATCGTCTCGAAGTGACCGAGATCGGCGAGATAGCGGCGCTGCGGCCCGTCCTCAAGCAGGGTGAGGCGGCTGAGGAGCACGTCGTAGCGCAGCGCCAGCGCGTCGGCGTCGGCTTCCTCAAGACGCTCTTGGGCCAATGTGATGTCGAGCTGCTGGGTGGCCACCTGAGCCTGCGCGATCGCCCAAAGCATGTTGTCGCCCGCCTGCGTGCGCAGTGCCGCTTCCGTGCTCCACAGGCGCCAAAGAGCAAAGACGAGGAGGCCGGTGAAGATGAGGATGGCGGCAAGACTGAAGGGATAGGCCAGGACGCCACGCCGGACGGTCATTGGACATCCAGATGGTTGAGCTGCCAGACCCAGCGATAGTCGTAGCGCAGGTCCTCGAGTTCGGCGTGATCATCGCGCGGGTAGACGATCCAGAGCGGTCCCTTGTCGCGCGTCTCGAGCCGTTCGCCATTCATATGTGTCGCCACGACGACATCGAAACGGGTGAAATCCTCGGCCGGAATGTCGATCACATAGTCGTTGAGCGCGCTGGCCGTAACCGTTTCTCCGTCGGCGCCCACCAATTCCAAGAGGTCGCGCATGTAAAAACCGTCGAAACGCTGAACGCCGTCGGTCACGACCGTCGTGGTCTCCAAAGTTGCCGGTGGAAGCGTCTCCAGCATCGCACGGTCGAAGACCGCCTTTTCCTTGCGATTCGTGTGTTCGATCCGGCCTTCGACCTCCAGCAGGATCTTGCCGCCCGGATTGCCTAGAGTTGCAGCAAATGCTGCGCCCGCGGTCGCGACAATATGTGCCGAAATGATGAAGGCACTCAAGGAAAAGAATTTGGCCTCGCCCATCGTGATGTTCCCCCTGCGCGTTCTGCGTCTGTCTTTAGCTCCGATTGAAGTTACAGCCCATCCTTTCTGGCGGGAGCGGAAACATTCTATTGTGCTGGCCTTGTGATTCAAAGACCAAGGAGAATGGGAAGCAGGCCATGCTCGGCTTCAGACTGAAACGTTTTGCTACTCGAACGAGTTGCGCTGCCAGTTTCGTATAGCTAACGGCCTCCGGCACGGCGTGGGCAGAAGTCGATGGCCCGGAAACTTCGCGCGTCATTGATGTCGCGTCAGACGACGCGCTCAATGCAAGTATAGCCGGGCACCGACTATCCTGTGATCGGGCAGTTTGCCTACGGGCTGAACCCCGCCGGCGCTGGAAATGGCCGGCGGGAAGCTTCACTCGACGCTGATCGTCACGCGGCTGAGCACCTTGCGCTCGCTAATGTCGAGCAGACGGAACTCATAGAAGCCCGTTTCATCGGGCAACGTGAAGCTTAACGGACCGGCGGCTGCCTTTTGCACATCGATCCAGGTGAAGTCCGCCTGATCGGCACCCGCCAGGGCGACACGCCGATCGTTGTCGCCGTCATCGGCCGTCCAGTTCACCTTCACCGTCTCGCCCGGTGCGCCCGTCTCCGGTGCTTCGAGCGCGCCGCCGTCGTTGAGCGCTGCCGTCTCCGCCACCACCTCGAGCGTATGGCGGGCGAGAATACGCTTGTCCTCGTCAAGCACATAGCGAAGTTCGTAGAGCCCCGTCTCCTCGGGCGCGTCGAGGGTGGCCTCGTCGACGTTTCCGACGCGGGCATAATCGCCATGGCTGCCCTGTTCGGCCCCCATCGGCACGACCGTCACATAGTCCTGTGGGTGGGGTGCCGTGCCGAACCACACGACCTCGATTTCCGATCCCGCGCGCACCGTCTCGGGCCCGGAGAGTTCTATGTCGGCCTCGACGATCTCGATCTCTTGAGAGGCCAGCGTCTTACGGCCTTCCTGGAGAACGTAGCGCACCTCGTAGAGCCCTGGTTCGGCTGGCGCCCTGAGGCTGCCTTCGCTCTTGTCAGAGACCCGAGCATAGTCGCCGTAGTCACCTTCCTTGGCCCCTATGGGCACGATCGTCACGAAGTCGCGCGGGTGGATACCTCTCGACCACTGCACCGGAAAGGGGGAGCCGACGACGGCACTATCGGGTGCCCGCACCGAAGCTTCCGCCTCGACGATCTCGATCTCGGTTGATGCGAGTGTTTTGCGGCCTTCCTTGAGGACATAACGCACCTCATAAAGGCCAGGTTCGGCCGGTGCCTGGAGCGCGCCCTCGGTCTTGTCGCTCACCCGCGCATAGTCACCGTATTCGCCTTCGTCCGCGCCCATCGGCACGATGGTCACGTAGTCCTGGGGGTGAATTCCTTTCGACCATGAGACGGAAAAGCGCTCGCCGGCTGTCGCGGTTTCCGGGGCCTCCACCGAAGCCGTTGCATCGACGATCTCGATGTCAGTCGAGGTCAGCGTCTTGCGGCCTTCCTGGAGCACATAGCGCACCTCGTAGAGCCCAGGCTCGGCCGGTGCCTGGAGATTTCCCGCGTTCTTGCCGGATACCCGCGTGTAGTCGCCATATTCGCCGTCCGCCGTACCGGCGGGTACGATGGTCACGTAGTCTCGGGGATGAACCGCGTCCGACCAGGAAACGGAGAAGCTTTCGCCAGCCGTAGCGCTCTCGGGCGCCTCAACCGACACCGACGCTCCGACGATTTCGATCTCGGCAGAACCCAATGTCATTCGATCCTCTTGCCGGACGTAGCGCAACTCGTAAAGGCCCGTTTCGGCGGGCGCGCGGAGATTGCCTTCAGAGTCGTCCTTGACGCGCGTATAGTCGCCGTGCTCGCCCTCATCGGCGTCCATCGGCACGATGGTGACGTAGTCACGCGGCTGCTGATCGGGAGCTTCCCATGACACATCGAAAGCAGACCCTATGATGGCTCTGTCCGGGCCTTCCAGCGCCACGCTCGGCGCGGGTTCGGGTTCAGGCTCCGGCTCCGGTTCAGGTGCCTCGGCCACCACCGTGCCCACTTCGCTCAGAGCGGCGCTCAGCTCGTCAGCATTATTGGCAGCGACGAACCGGCCCCCGGTGCGCTCGGCCATGCAAGCCACCGCCTCCTGTTCCTTGCCCTTGAGGTCGAAACCGACGACGTGGGCGGTGAAACCCACGCCCATTTGCTCCAGATCCTCGGCGAGGGCGCAGGGGTCCCTTCGGCAGCTCTCGATCCCGTCGGTGATCAGCACCACGGTTGCCGGATTGTCGCGATAGGCCAGGGCCTCCGCCGCTTGCTCGACAGCGGTCGTCAGCGGTGTCTTGCCCTTCGGCGAGATGTCCCTGACCCTTCCCAGGAAGTCTTCGCGGTCAAAAGACCCCGGGGCGATCATTGTCTCGATATCGTTGCAATCGCCCTCGCGCCGATGGCCATAAGCCATCAGACCGACATTGGTGCCTTCCGTCCAGTCCCCGACCAGGCGTTCCATCGCCCCACGGGCGATCTCGATCTTGGCGGTTCCGTCGATCTGGCCCCACATGGAATTCGACCCGTCGAAGACCACCATGACATCGTCCGCAGCGATGGCGCTTCCGGTCCACATGACCACGCCGGCAAGGAGATATCCAACTTTTCGCATTCTCAACCCCTCTTCATTCTTCTGGTTCGGCCGCGGGACTAACCGGTAGCATTGCCGGCGGGCAATGGCGCAGCGGGCTCGGTGGTATCTCCACCGATAGCGGCCTTTTCCTTGAGCTTGCGGAACTTGGCCGACAGGTTCTCCAGCTTTGCATCCCAAGCCGGATCCGGCGACTGGCCTTCTATGGTCTTGAAATAAACCTGCATCATGCAGGTGATGGCAAAGGGCTCAAGCAGCGCCACCTTGACGCTCCAAGCGAAGAGGAGCGCGAAAACCATGCCGCCGGCCGACCACGCGCCGGGGATCATGTAGACGGCAAGCCCCGCCGGAGCGAGCATGACGAGGAAGACAACGAAGGACAGGCCGTAGACGATGAGCGCCAGCCAAGCGGCGTTCTTGAGCATCGGCTTGTAGTTCTGCGCGTAAAGAACCAGGCCCGTGCGCGCCGACTCCCAGGCGTTGGTCGAACGCGTGCGCATGGCGTAGGCCAGAATTACCTCGTCGACGAAGCCGATGGCGATGCGCAGGAAGGCATGAATGATACTGACGAGCTGCCGCGCGCCGGGGATGGGCAGCACCGTCATCAAACCGCGCACGAGCCCGGTGACCGCTCTCAGCACGCCCTTGACGAGTTGGTCGATGGCAAACAGTACGCTGGTCTGGGCGAAGCGCTGCGTCACCTCATTGCGCGCATGGGCGATCTGCGAGCGCCCCTCGGGCATCGGCTTTCCGTCGAGGAGTTCGACCAGAACGGCAATATGCCCCGCCTTCACGATGTAGAGCGTGTACTCACGCAGGAAGTACATGACAGCGCCGACGACCGCGAAGCCGGCGACGCCGCCCCAGAAGGTCGCCCCAGCACGGAAACCTTCATCGCCGAAGCCGCCGATCCCCCAGCCCACACCAGCGCCCACACCCGTCATCAGCACATAGGCGACGGCCACGCCGAAATAGACGGCGATGCGCAGCAGGAGGAACGGTAGAGTGCGCATCATGAGCCCGAAGGCTCGATTGATCGAGAAATCCCACATGACAGAAACCCTTCGCAACTATTTGCTCGAGTGGTTCCCACCTCCTATCCCAATCCAAATGTACCGTCCCCCTTCAAATAGAGGGGCAAGCCCGATAGTTCTTATCGGCACTATTGCGCGTATCGGGGGGATGCGACATGACGACAAAGCACACACCGGGCGGCAGCAGGAACTTGATCCTTTGCGTCGAGGACGAAAGGGATTTGCGCGAGGACATCATCGAGGAGTTGCGCTCATCCGGCCATGACGCAATCGGGGCCGGTACCGGGCGGGAAGCCCTGGATGCTTTGGAAGCCGTGCGTCCAGACCTGATCCTCTGCGATATCTCCATGCCGGAAATGAACGGCTATGACCTGCTCGAGACCATGCGCAAAGAGCGGACGGACCTGGGCGATGTGCCGTTTGTATTCCTCACTGCGCTCGATGAACGCGACGAGGTGATTTCGGGAAAACGCGCCGGCGTCGACGATTACCTCGTAAAGCCGATCGATTTCGATCTCATGCTCGCGAGCATCGAGGCGCGCCTGGCGCAGACGCGGCGGGTACGCACGCTGCACCGGCGGGACGCGGATGCCGTCCAGGAGGCTTTTCGTCACCTCGTCGATCAAGAGCGGGTCACGGAGGGCACCACGGACGTACTCAACATCCTCGGTTTTGGCGTCGTGCTCGCCGATGCACACGGCGATGTTGTCTTCGCCAATGCTTTCGCACGGACACTCAGCGCAGAAACCGAAGCCTTTTCCCTCCACGGCCGCCTGCGCGCTGGAACACCGGAGCTGAGCCGCAAACTCCGGACGCATGTGGCGGAAGTCGCCGACGCTGCGAGACGGGGCGAAGATATCATGAGGGGGCTTGCTCTGCCGCGACCGGATGACGGCGAGGAGCTCATTCTGGTGATCTGCGCTCTCCCTGGTGGCAGAAAGGACGATGCCCCCTCGTCGCTGGCTGCCATCCTCATCTCCGATTCGAAGCGGCGGTCCGCACCGCCGGAACATATGCTCGCTTCCCTTTTCGGGCTGACACCGACCGAGGCGCAAATCGCGCATGGCCTTGTCAGCGGACAGCGCAGTGCCGACATTGCCCGCCGACTGAAGATCAGCCAGACCACCGTGGCGTTTCACCTGCGAAACCTGTTCGAGAAAACGGGAACGCGTCGGCAGGTCGATCTGGTCGCGCTTATCCTGAGCACACCCGTGGCCGTAAGATAGGGCAGCTACAGGTTCTCACCGACCGGCGACTGCGCGACTTCACGGCGTCTTCGGGGATATCGGAAGTCTTGATCGAGGCGAAGAACGGCACGGCCAGCGGCGCGCGCTCCCGTCCCCTCCGAACGAAGGGGGCGCACCTCGAACCTGTCGTGCCATCATCGCGCCTGGCATCCTTGGCCGTGGACGATCATGAGTAGGCAGCATTCCAATGTTTTCACGCATCAAAAACCTCGTGGCAGCAGTACTCCTGCTTACGGCCCCCACGGTCGCACTGGCGCAGATGGACGGACACGGGCCGGATGCTTGGCAGGTTACGGGCGTTGCGCCCGATGATACGCTGAATGCGCGCACCGGGCCGGGAACGGACCATCTGGTGATCGGCGCCTTTCCATCGGATGCCACGGGCCTGCAGATTGTCACCTGCGTTCCGTTCCTGACACGGCAGAAGCGTTCGGAGTTGACCGAAAGCCAGCGCGCGAACCTTCCACCCAGATGGTGTCTGGTGGAAAGCCCTGATCATGGGATCAAAGGCTGGGTGTCGGCCCGTTATCTTAAAGAGGATACGTCAGCCGCCCGGCCCGACATGCACCCGTTGGTCGCCGAAGGTGTCGCACTGGTGCGCCGGATCTATGACCGGGAGCTCAGCGCACGCAGTGCCAGCGCCATCGGCCCGCTGCACCCCTCTGTCGCGCGCCGCTACTTCTTCCCGGACGGAGTCGCGCGGCTCGCGCAGGGTGCGCGAGGTCATCCGCTGGAGGCTCACCCGCTGTTTGGAGCGCAGGACGCCGACATTACACAGTTGCAGATCTTTCCCGCCCCCGAACGCGCGATGTTTCGCGGCATGGTCAGCGTGCATGCGACATTCCGCAATTTCGGGCATCCGCAGCAGGCGGTCTTTCGCCTGCGAGGCGATGGCTCGTTCGATCCGCCGGCGCTGCGCATCATGCGGATCGAACATGAGGGCTGGGCATTTCCGTGACGCCCCGCGGCCTGGTCGACAGCATCAAGAGGACAAATGATCGAATTCACCGAACGCAGCCCCATCGAAGCGGGTTTTTCTAAAATCTTCGAAGCGCGCATCGCACCGCGCCTGAAAGAACTGGAAGACGCACGACTGGCGGTCCTGGCCATCGCCAAGCGTCACGCCGCCATCGGGCCGCTGCGCCATTGGAGCCCAAGTTCGCCTCGCCGGTCCACCCGGCGGCGCGGTGACAGCCTCTTGGGGAAACCGGCGACTATGCCTGGTGCACCAACTCCCTGGACGTGGAGCCCTCGACTGCCATGCAACGCCTACTCGGCGGCACGATCGCTCATGCTCCCCTGGGCGGAAGGCAGTTTCCCCGAAAGGACGTCATCTGCGGATACCTGCAGGTTCTTCACAGAGCTCGTCCACTGGCCCCATACCGAGCTGTCGATTTCGTCGCCATTGTTGCCCAGGTGCTGGAGCCGTCTTTCTTCCTCACTGGTAAGCACTTGTTTCGGCAAAGGGGGAAGATGGCGAACGTCATCCGCGGTGATGCCAATCATCTCGCCGACTCGCTTGCCGTAGTCATCGTGGACAAGGAACAGGTGCCAGATCATCCGCTCCTGAACGTCCCGCTCGCACTGCCCGAGAAGGGTGCCCATGTTGAGAACGAGATCATCCCGCTCCCAATCCATCATGGTGCAGTAGCGCCCGCGCGCCTGGAGGTAGTCATTATGCCGTTCGATCACACTGCGCGTTAGACGGCCCCTGATTTCCGGCGGATTGTTGGGCCGCTCGCGGCCCGCCTCCTCCAGCCCGCCATGTATGGACGGCTCGTAGTTGACGTGCGGGTTTTGCCCATCGGCGATTTCGCGCCGGTAGGACATCGTGCCGCCTGACAGGTTGGTTGCGACATTGGCGTTCTTTGCCTGATTGACCGGCAGCTGGAGGTAGTTGGTGCCGACCCGATAACGCTGCGTGTCCGAATAGGAGAAGGTACGACCGACCAGCATCTTGTCGTCCGAGAAATCAAGACCGTCGACCAGAACACCGGTACCCATAGCGATCTGCTCATTTTCGTTGAAGACATCGTCCACGTTTCGATTGAGGGTCATGGTGCCGATATGGCGCAGCGGGAAATCCTTCTCCGGCCAGATTTTTGTGTCGTCGAGCGGGTCCCAGTCCAGCTCGGGATGGTCGTGATCCTCCATGATCTGCACATACATGTCCCACTGCGGGTGGTCGCCACGCTCGATCGCCTCATAAAGATCCTTCGAGGCAGAGCCGAGATCCTTGCCCTGCACGCGCCCGGCTTCCTCGGCAGTCAGGCTCGCGATGCCCTGGCGTGGATGGAAGTGGTACTTCACCAGCACCGTGTCGCCCTGCGCGTTCACCATCTTGTACGTGTTCACGCCGAACCCCTCCATGTGACGGTAGCTCGCCGGGATGCCGCGCGGTGAGAACAGGTGCGTCAGCATGTGCATCGATTCCGGTGTCTGCGACATGAAATCGAAGATCCGGTTCGGCTCCTGGCGGAACGTCACCGGGTCCGGTTTCAACGAGTGGATCACATCTGGAAACTTGATCGCATCGCGGATGAAGAAGACGGCGAGATTGTTGCCCACCAGGTCCCAGTTGCCGTCTTCCGTGTAGAACTTCACCGCAAACCCGCGCGGGTCGCGCGCGACTTCCGAGGAGTCGCGCCCCCCTATGACTGTTGAGAAGCGGATGGCGAGCGGCGTCTTCTTACCCGGTTCCTGGAAGAGCTTTGCGCGCGTGTATTTGGAAGCAGCCTCGTCACCGATATTACCGGTGGCCTCGAATTCGCCATAGCAGACGAACCCCCGCGCATGCACCACCCGTTCGGGTATGCGCTCGCGATCGAAGTGCGTTATCTTCTCGAGAAACGGGTAATTCTCCAGTGTCGCCGGCCCACGATTGCCAACGGTGCGCTGGGACTGGTTGTTCGTAATCGGATGTCCCTGCCTGTTGGTGAGAGTCCGTTCCTGTGCGCCGTGCTTCGGTGATTTCTCTTTCTCGCTCATCTCTGATTCCTCAATTCCGGGCGGAGGGGGCGGCTGGGCGTCGGCGTCTACTGACTGTCGCAGGATAGAACTGCTAGCTAGCGCTGGAGTTCGCATTCGCAAGTGGCAGGCACGCAGAATGAACGCCGAATAGACAGCTGGCCGCCGGTCGAGAAATGCCATCCGCAATTTCGCCGCCCGCAACCGCAGTGCCACCAGGGCACCGGCTCGCTGAAGCCGCGGCCGCCACTTGGAGGATTGAGGATGGATTTCGATGAATATCATCGAAATCCATCTCCGCCTTTGTAATCATGGCGCTACTTCCGGGAGGCGGGCAGTGCCGGGAGCAATGTCCCACCGAGAAAGGGTCGCTCATTGGGTGAATACAGAAAAAGCGGCCTCATCGCCCTTGGCTGCCTGATGCTCCTGCTCGCCGTCGTCGGGGCAGTGTTGCCCCTCATGCCAACGACGATCTTCCTCATTCTGGCGCTATGGTTCTTCGCGCGTTCGTCGCCGCGGCTTGAAGCCTGGATGCTCTCTCATCCGCGCTTCGGTCCGCCCCTGCGTGCATGGCGCGAAGAGGGCGCGGTGTCACGCCACGCCAAAATCATGGCCTGCGCGGGCATGGCAATCGGCTACGGAGCCTTTCTGCTTGCGGTGGAGCCGGTCCCGTGGCTCGCCGTTCTTGTTGCGCTGGCTCTGATCGGTTCGGCGGTATATGTGGTTTCCCGGCCCGAGGTGCAAAAAGCGGCATCGTCGCAGGAGAAGCGTGCGCCGGCAGACGATCACCAAAGGGAGGAGGACTGATGCGATTGTCACGACAATCGTAGATCACCATCGATCGGCCTGAACCCTTCGGTGAAGGGCGCCGTTGCGACCGTACCCGTCGTTCACCCGTTGTCATCCGGTGCCGGCCCAGGCCGTTGGCGTTAGATCAGCGCACCGGAGCCTGTAAGTGGCCACCGGCATCGGTGAGCGCCGCCCGACCCTTGCGCTTCAAGGCGTCAACGGAGGCGAGCCCCATCAGGGTCAGCGTGATCTCGATCTCGTCGCGCAAAAGGGCGATCACCCGCTCCACGCCGGGACGGCCGGACGCTGCAAGCCCATATGTGTAGGCCCGGCCGAGCATCACGCCGTCGGCGCCGAGTGCGAGCGCCTTCACGATGTCGGAGCCGCGGCGGAAACCGCCGTCGATCATGACGCCCATTTCCGGGCCGACGGCCTCACGAATGGCCGCCAGGGCGGCGATGGTGGAACTGGCCCCGTCGAGCTGGCGCCCGCCATGGTTGGAAACGACGACGGCATCGGCGCCGTGCTTGCGGGCGGAAAGCGCGTCGGCGGCCGAGAGGACCCCCTTGATCACCAGCCGCCCCTTCCAGTTCCGCCGCAGCCATTCGACGTCGCGCCAACTCAGGGTCTTGTCGATGTTTCGTGACAGGTTCGCCGCCTGCTGCAGGATGTTTCCGCCGAAGGCGGGGCGCTCGCGCAGCATGCCGACCTTCGGCGTGCCGGCCCGCGCCATGTCCAGGCACCAGCGCGGTCGCCTGGCCATGGAAAGGAGAAGGCCGGGCGTGAGACGTTCGAGCGAGCGGAAACCGTTGCGCACGTCACGCTCACGCACCGCGGTGACGGCTGTGTCGACAGTGAGGTGGAGCGTGTCGACCCCGGCGTCCTCGGCCGTTCGAAGCAGCTCCGTGCAGAGGCCCCGGTCCTTCAGAATGTAGAGCTGAAAATGCAGATCCGCGCCGGTCTCGGCGCGCAGGTCGGCGAGCGAGGCGATGGAGAAGGTGGACAGGCACAGCGGAATGCCGGCCGCATGGGCAGCTTTGATGGCCTTCATCTCGCCGTTTCCCGCGTAGAGCCCGAGAAAGCCGACCGGCCCCAGCATGAAGGGCAGGGCATGGCGCGCGCCGAGATATGTCGTCGACAGATCCGCCGCATCGACACCCGTCAGGACACTCTGCTCGAGACGGTAGCGGGCGAAGTCCTCGCGGTTGGCGCGCATGGTCGCCTCGCCGAAGGCGCCGCCGTCGATGTAGTCGAAGAAGATCTTCGGCAGGCGCCGGCGTGCGGCCTTACGCATATCGTCGATGTTGACGGGCGTCATGACGGGCTCGGTCTCACGCAGGTGCGGCGGGGGCGGGTTTGTCCGGATCGATCGCGTCGAGGAACTGGGTCACCAGATCCTCTCCCTCGCGCGGCGGGCTCCCGGCCATCACGGCCATGGAGAAGGCGATGAGCGAGGAGACCGGCGTATGGGTGCCGGAACCGGCGCGCAGCTTCATCACCAGGGTGGGGCAGAGAAAAAGCCCCAGTCGCAGCACGTCGCGCCAGTCCGCCGGCAGCATCTCCCTCTCCTTCAGGGTTTGCAGAAGCGGCCGCCAGAGATGTCTCGCCTTGACGTCGAGCAAGGCGTGGCGGACGCGCGTCGGTTTCCAGTCGGTCTCGATGAAGAGCGTGCCGTCCGCATAGCGCGCCGCTGCATGAAAGCGCTGCGTGGCCTCGGCCGGATCGTAGAGCCAGAGCGGATGGGCGAAGACGTTGTGGAAGGTCGCCTTCACCTCCGCGAGCAGCGTGGGAATGTCGGCGCCGGCGAAGGCAGGATCGAAGAAGGCGAGCCGGGCACCATCCTTTCCTCGTTCGTACCAGACATTGGCGTTGTGCGCGTCGCCATGGGCGGTGATGCCGCCCGCATCGGCAAGACGTGCCGGGTCGAGCCGCCGGGCTGCAGCGGTGAACAGTGCGCCGACCGAATGTTCATAGCGGCGGCCGTTGATGACGAAGCGGGCCTCTCTAAAATGGTCCCAGTCGAGCTCGACGCCCGGAAAGCGGAATGTCTTGCCGACATAGAAGCTCTTGTAGCGCCCGCCGGGCAGGGCTCCGGTTTCGGGGTCGATCAGGCGTTCGTAGAACAGCCGATGGATCGGCTCGGCGCGGACCTCGTCCACCGTGACCGGGTGCAACGTGGCGCGGTAGACGGCAAGGAGCCGTTCCGAGAGATCCCGCTCCGCCGAAACCGCCTCCCTTTCGACAGCCTCGTCCGGTGCAAGGTCGAGCGCCCGCAGAACGTCCGAAAAGCGCGGATCCTGCCGGCGGCGATAGATGAGGATCTGCTCGCCGGGTAGGACGGACTTATAGAGGGGCTGGTCGACGGGCAGGCCGGCCTCGGCCAGGATGTCGGCGCGGTAGTATTCACCGCTCATCGCTTCCTCGCCTTCCTCCTGGTGGAACTTGAAGAAGAAGGCGCCGTCGTCCGTCTCGAAGAAGCCGTTGAGCGAATTGAGGCTGTAGCGGTCCCGGTTGATGGTGACCGCGCGGGCCCGGATATCGAAAAGGTCGAGCAGAAGCCCGGCCAGCAGGCGGCCTGCTTCCGCCTCGTCGGTCGCGGCGAGGCGGCGGATCGCGGCGGTTCTGCTCGAAGGTGTGCTGTCGCCTGTCACGGTCGTTTCCTTAGCCCACGGAGGCCGGGGTGTAGCGGCTGCCCAGCGAATAGCGCCCGCCGGCATAGACGAGCTTGTTGACCGTCGCCACGGTCGCACCGGACCAGGTGCGGCGGTGCAGAAGCAGACAGGGATCGCCGGGACGGAGCATCAGGAGCCGCGCCGTCTCCTCGTCGGCGGCGATCGCCGAGATGACGTGCTCCACCTCCGTCAGCGGGGTGTTCTTCTGGAGGTAATCGTAGGTGGTGATGGTCTCGAAATCCTGCTTGTCGTAATCGGGCAGCAATTCGGCGTTGACGAAGCGCTCTTCGAGCTGCACCGGCACGTCGTTCTCGTAGTGCACGATGAGGGAGTGGCCGATGGGGATGCTCCGGCCGGCCTCGAAGGCGGCGGTCAGTTCGGCCGAGGACGGCATCGTCTCCAGCACGATCACGCTCGCCTTGTGGCGGCCGTTGCGCTGGTGGATCTCGTTGGCGATGTTCTTGATCTCGATCAGCGCCGACTGGGGCTTGGGCGGCGCGACGAAGGTGCCGACACCCTGGATACGCAGGAGATATCCTTCCGAGGTCAGCTCGCGCAGCGCCCGATGCACGGTCATGCGGGAAACGCCGAGCGCGGAGACGAGCTCGTTTTCGGAGGGAAGCTTGTGGTGCCGGCTCCATTTGCCGCTGCCGATGTTGGCAAGGACGTACTCCTTGACCTTTTCATAGAGCGGTCCTGCGGAGGTGGAGAGCGCCTCGATCCGCGTCTGCTTGCCGGAGGCCGCGTTATCAGACATGGCCGCTCTCTCCGATCTGCAGGATGGTCTTGAGCCCACGGCTGTCGCCCGCCAGAAGACGGGCATAGGCCGCCGGTACCTCTTCGAGAGGGATGCGTTCGCCGATGAAGCGCGCGAGCGCCGGCTGCAGATCCGACAGAAGCGCGACCGCCTCGGGCAGTTCGTGCGTGAAGGCGTGGCAGCCGATCAGGGCGGTCTCGCGCTCCACGAGCAGGTTCGGGTCGAGCTCCATCGCACCATGGGCAATGCCCACGAGCGCCAGCGAGCCGCCGCCTGCAAGGGCTTTGAGCAGCTTTTCCATCACGCCGATATTGCCGGTCGCATCGAGCGCATAGCGCAGCGGAGGGTCGCCGCCCGCCGTCGCGATATCATCGAGATCGATGGTGCGTGCGCCGGTCACGTCCGCGACAAGTGCAACGCGCGCGGCGTTCTTATCGGCTACCAGCAGCGGGCCCGTGTGAAACCGCGCCAGAAGCAGTGCGGCAAGGCCGCCGATCGGGCCGCAGCCGGCGACGAGAACCGCTTCGCCCGCCGGCACGGCTTGCTTGCGCACCGCGTGCAATGCCACCGCGAGCGGTTCGGCCATGGCGGCGATCGCCGGGTCGAGCGCGGGATCGTGCTTGATGAGAAGCCGCGCCGGCAGGAGCGTTTCCTCGGCAAAGCCGCCGTCGCACAGCTCGCCGACGAAGCCGAGGCTCTCGCAGATGTTCTGCCGCCCGCTCCGGCAGGCCGGGCATTTTCCGCACCAGTAACGCGAGTCGGCGACCACCGTGTCGCCCGGCGCGAAGCCGGTGACGGCGGCGCCGACTTCCGTGACGATGGCTGCGAACTCGTGGCCTGCGACCGATGGCGCGCGGCTGATCCACTGGCCGGTGCTGAAATTGTGCAGGTCGGAGCCGCAAATGCCGGCGGCCCGCACCTTCAGGCGCACCTCATCGGCTCCCGGCGAACCGGGCCTCTCGATCGCCTCGACCCGCAGATCTCGGGCCGCGTAGAGGCGCACTGCCTTCATCGCTCCCCCCGCAGATAGGTATCGCGGACATCGGAGACGGCGCGCTCATGCGAGGAGAAGCCTTCGTAGCGCGCCAGTGTCCGGGCGTGGCCGGCGAATTCGGGATAGGCGGATGCCGTCACGTAGCCGATCGAGGAGCGCTTGACGAAGTCCGTGACCGACAGCGGCCCGAAGGTGCGCGCCCAGCGGCTGGTCGGCAGCACCGCGTTCGGACCGAGACCGAAATTGGCGATGGAGACCGGCGTGTGCGGGCCCATCAGGATCTCGGCAGCTTCCGTGATGTGGGAGAGGTGCGCAAAGGGGTCCGTCGAAAGAATCTCCAGATGCTCCGGCGCATAATCGTTGACGAAGCGGTAGCTCTCCTCGACCGAGGGCGTGAGCAGAACGCCGCCGTAGCGGCCGGTCAGCACCGCCTTGGAGAAGGCGACGCGCTGCTCGGTCATCTCGGCCCAATGGTCCGGCAGGGCGGCGAGCGCTTCCTCCGCCACCCGCCTGCTGTGGGTGACGAGCCAGGCCGAGGAATCCGGCCCGTGCTCGGCCTCGACCAGGAGGTCTAGCGCGGCAAGGCCGCCGCAAACGGTGTCGTCGGCGAAGATCACGGCCTCCGAGGGGCCGGCCGGCAGGCCGGGGTCGATGACGCCGGCAAGAAGCCGCTTGGCCGCCACCACCCAGGGGCTGCCCGGTCCGACGATCTTCAGGGCCGGTTTCACCGTCTCCGTGCCGTAGGCAACCGCGGCGACTGCCTGCGCGCCGCCGCATTTATACACCGTTTCCACGCCCGCGAGCCGCGCTGCCACCAAGGTCGCAGCGTCCACCGAGCCGTCCGGCGCCGGCGGGGTGGCGATGGCAAGCTCCGGCACGCCGGCAACGACGGCGGGAACCGCCGTCATCATGGTGACGGAAGGAAAGGCGCCCTTGCCGCGCGGTATGTAGAGCGCGACGGACCGGATTGGCGTGAACCGGTCGCCGGCATAGGCGCCCGGCCGCATCTCCTTCAGCCACATGGCTTCCGGCTTCTGCTCCTCGTGGAAGCGGCGGATGTTGTCGATGCCGAACTTGATCGCTTCGACGACGCTGTCCTCGACCTGGTCGAACGCCGCATCGAACTCGGCCTCCGTCGCCTTGAGCCCGCCTGCGGAGAGGTCCGCCTTGTCGAGCTCGCGGGCAAAGCGCACGAGGGCCGCGTCGCCTTCCGCCCACACGGCCTCGATGATGGGCTTCACCTTCTCGATGACGCCGGAAAGGTCCGTTTCGGAGCGGCGCAACAGGGCGGCGCGCTGCTCGGCGTCCAGCTTGTCGAACTCGTGATAGGAGACGTCGGTCATTGTGTTCCCTCGTTTCTTCGGCTTCCGGACCCGCCGGCCCTCACTTCGACTTCAGGAAGACATCGAGCCCGACCAGCCGGTCGAGCAGCGTGATCGCGGCGACGGCGCAGGCGATGAACACCACCGAGATGGCCGCCAGGTCGGGCGTGATGATGGAGCGGATGGAGTTGTAGATCTGCACCGGCAGGGTGACGATGCGGGCATCCACCAGCAGGAGGCTCACCAGGAACTCGTTGAGCGCCAGGATGAACATCAAAAGCGAGCCGGTGATGACGCCGGGCATCACGGCCGGCAGGGTCACGTGGAAGAAAGTCTGCAGCGGCGGCGCACCGCAATTGGCGGCGGCCAGCTCAAGATCGGGATCGAGGCTCGCGGCACTCCCCGTTACCGCCCAGATCATGAAGGGCAGGTTGATGACGCAGCAGGCGATACCCACCGGCCACAACTGGCCGAGAACACCCGCCTCGCCGAAGACGAGCATCAGGCCGATGCCGGAGCCGATCAGCGGAATTGTGAAGGGCAGAAGCAGATAGGTCTGGATCGTCTTTTCGAAACGGACCCCATATTTGGCGAGCGCGATGCCGGCCAGCGTTCCGACCGGCAGCGCGACGAGGGTGCAGATCGTGGCCACATAGACCGAGCGCAGAAACGCGTCCCACAGGGCGCGGGCGCGGGCGATCTCGCCGTACCATTTCAGCGAGAAGCCGTCGGGCGGAAAGGTGATGATGTTGCCCGAGGTGAAGGAGGCGCCGAGCACGACGATGGTGGGCGCTGAAAGCACCACGATGGTGATGAGGATGAAGGTCCACAGCGTGACGGTCTTGCTGAGCGGCGCGTTCATCGGCGGGTCCTCCCCATGGCCAGCGTGCCGGCGCCGAAGAGCGTGAAGATCAGCCCGACCACCAGCGAGCCGACGGCCACCAGCATGAGCGCCAGCGTTGCGCCCAGGCCCTGGTCGGAGGTGCGGAAGAACTGGTCGTAGATGGCGTTGGCGATGAAGTCCTGGGAGCCGCCGCCGAGGATCGCCGGCATGGCGAAATCGGTCAGCGACAGGGTGATGACCACAATACCGGCGCCAATGATGCCGGGACGGGCGAGCGGCAGCACCACGTGGATGAAGGTGCGCACCCAGTTCGCCCCGAGCGAGCCGGCGGCGGCCTCGAACTCCTCGGGGATGGCCGTCAGCGCCGGGGCCAGCATCAGGACCCCGAAGGGCAGCATGTACTGCACCAGGCCGAACAGCACGGCCGGATAATTGTAGAGCAGGCGCATCGGCTCGACGCCGACGAGGCCGAGCGCCTCGTTCACCATGCCCTGGTTGCCGAGGATGATGAGCCAGCCATAGGCGCGCACCACCTGGCCGATGAAGAAGGGCAGGAAGAGCGCGATGAGCAGGAACTTGCGCAAGCCCGCAGAAGGGGTGCGCACCATCACATAGGCATAGGGAAAGGCGAAGGCGAGCGTGATCACCGTGACGATCAGCGCGCCGAGCAGGCTGCGCATCGCCACGGTCGCGAAAAACGGCTCGGTAAAGGCGCGGTGATAGTTCGCCAGCGTGTAATCCTGCGACATCATGAAGGTGCTGGTGTCGAGGGTGCGCAGGCTGGTGTCGGTGATCTGCACGAGCCCGAGCACCAGAAGCCCGACGAGCAGGATGGCCGGCGCCAGCATGAGGTACGGCACGGCGCGCTTGAAGTTCGCCGGCCAGACGAAGGCCGCGAAGGCTTCCAGCGCATCCATGATGCGCCATGTCATCGGATAGGCAGCGCGCGCGGCTCGCATGCGGTCACATCCCGGCGTTCGTGGAGGAGAGGGGACGCGCCGCCGCCTTCCAAGAGCGGCGGCGCATGCGGGCGGTCAGCCCTGCATGATGGCCTTGAACTTGGCGAACCAGTCGCTCTCGTTCTCCACCTGGACCTTGGAGGAGATGCGGATCAGGTTCTCGAAATCCTCTTCCTCGGTCGGATAGGACGGATCGCCGACAAGGTCTTCCGGCGGCGTCAGGCCGGGCACCACGCCGGGCAGGCCGAGACCGTCGAGCCAGACCTGCTGCGCTTCCCTGGTCAGGGCGAAGTTGATGTACTGCCTGGCCCAGTATAGCTCGTTCTCCGGCAGGCCCTTCGGGATCCACAGGCCGTCCGTATCGAACTTGGCGCCTTCCTCCGGCACCACCCAGTCGATCTCGATGCCGTTCTTCTTGGCCTCGCGCGCATTGGTGGAAATGGTGCAGGCGGCGTCGATCTCGCCGTTCTGGAACCAGGTGGTGAAGTCCGGGTCCTCGCCCAGGAGCGGCTCCTGCTTCTTGATTTCGGCAATGAAGTCCCAACAAGGCTGCATGTTCTCGGGGATATCCTCGAGCGAGCCGCCGCCGGCGACCTGGGCCGGGAAATGGAAGCCGATGCCGTCATTGTAGAGCGCGATGCGGCCCTTGAAGCGTGGGTCGAGCAGATCCCGCCAGGACTGGGGCGGTCCGTCCGGGAAAGCCTCGGGGCGGTAGGCCAGCACATAGACATAGCCGTAGGTGTTGACGATCGGATAGCCGTCGAGGCCGACCGGCTTTGCCAGCTCCGTCACATTGGCGAGGTTAGGCAGGTCGGAAAGGTCTTCCGTCACCCCGCGCAGCGCCGATTTGGTGGCGTTGGTGGTGGTGTCCCAGTTGATGTGAATGGGCGGGATGCGGTTCTGGGCGACGGCGGCCCAGACCTTCGGCTGGATCTCGTTGTCCTCGGTCAGGTCGTGGCGCACGGCGATGCCGGTCATCTCGGTGAAGGGATCGGAGACGCCCGCCTTCAGGCTTTCAACCCAGCTTCCGCCCCAGGCGCGGACGATGATTTCGCCCGGCTTCTCAGGCTCCTGCGCGAAGGCGCCGCGCATGCCGAGGGCTGTAAGGCCGGCGGCGCCGCCGAGCGCGGCCGCTCCGCTCAGGAATTGCCGGCGGCGCAGTGGGATGGATGGAAATTTTCTGCTCATGGGATTCTCCTCTATTGGTTTCGGGCTGTTGTTGTTGTCCGTTACCGTTCCGCCTCGTCGCTGAAAAAGCGCATGTCGCGCGCCTTCCAGGCGAGCACGATCTCGTCTCCGGGCTCCGGCTGGCCATGCGCGAGCGGGTCGTGGTGGAAGACGCGCATGATCGCATCCCCGAACTCGGGGACGCGCACCTCGTAGACGATCCGCTCTCCCTCGAAGATGGCGTCCGAGATCGTTCCCTTGACGCTGTCCTGCGCAGCATCGGCGGCCAGCGGCTCGCGCGCGATCCAGATCCGCTCGGCACGGATGGCGCCGGCGACGTTGCTCCCGGCCACCGGCGGGTTGTGCATGTTGCCCGGAACGCCCGTGATTTCCCTCTCCCCGTGGCGGACCACCACCTGCCCGTCGCCCACGGAGCGCACCGTTCCGGATATGAAGTTGGTCACGCCGATGAAATTGGCGACGAAGGCATTCTTCGGATCGCTGTAGGTTTGCGCCGGCTGCGCCTTCTGCTGGATCTCGCCGTCGTTCATGACGATGATCTCGTCGGAAACCACCAGCGCCTCGCGCTGGTCGTGCGTCACGTTGATGGTGGTGACGCCGAGTTCGCGCTGGATGCGGCGGAATTCGAGCTGCATCTCCTCGCGCAGCTTGCGGTCGAGCGCGGCCAGCGGCTCGTCGAGCAGGAGAAGGTCGGGCTCGAATACCAGGGCGCGGGCGATCGCGACGCGCTGCTGCTGGCCGCCGGAAAGCTCGTGGATGCGCCGATGGCCGTAGCCGCCGAGCTTGACCAGGTCGAGGTAGCGATCGACCCGCTCGGGAATCTTTCGCGCGTCGGTGCGCCGCATCTTCAGCGGGAAGGCGACGTTTTCCGATGCCGTCATGTGCGGGAAAAGCGCTAGGCGCTGGAACACCATGCCGATCGAGCGCTTGTGCGCGGGCACGGCGCTGACGGCTTGACCATTGATGAAGATCTCGCCCCTGGTCGGCTGCTGAAAGCCGGCGATAAGGCGCAGGAGCGTCGTCTTGCCCGAGCCGGAGGGGCCGAGAATGGTGAGAAACTTACCCTTGGGGAGATCGAACGTCGCGTCCTTCACCGCATGGACGCCGCTGAAGACCATGCTGACATTCTGTACGGATACGGCTACCGGCCGGTCGCCCGGAATGGACTCTGCCCGTGCCTCCCTTACAGTTTCATCCATTCTGTTCCCCTTCGTGGCGCTCGTGCTGTTCTTCGGTTTGGCGCCTTATGTCGTCTATACAACCATGTACAAGAGCTTGCAAGCATGGCCGGCCCTTCAGATCGCGGCCAGATAGCCGCCGTCGACGGGTATGCACTGGCCGGTCACATAGGCCGAAGCATCGCTGGCGAGAAAAAGGACGGTGCCTGCCAGGTCCTCCATCCGACCGAAGCGTTTCTGCGGGATCTTCTCCAGCATCGACTCCTGCCATTCGGGATCGCGGTAGAAAACATCGGTCATGGCGGTGCGGAAATAGCCGGGCGCGATGGCATTGACGCGGATGTCGAGCGGCGCCCACTCCGCGGCGAGGGCCCGCGTCATGCCGAGGAGTCCAGTCTTCGAGGACCCATACGGGACGGCGGTCGGCACGCCCACATAGGAGGTCAGCGAGCAAAGGTTGACGATCGCCCCGGGCCGGCCGCGCTGCTGCATCTTTCGCGCCGCCGCCTGGGAACAGAAGAAGGAGCCCTTCAGGTTGGTCGAGACGATCCGGTCCCACAACTCCTCGTCCAGTTCTAGCGAGGGATGCACCTGCTCATAGCCGGCGTTGTTCAGGAGAATGTCCAGGCCGCCCATCGCGTCGGCAGCTTTCGCAACTGCCTCCCGGCAGGCCTCCACATCCCGCACATCCAGGGACAGGGGGTGGGCTTGCGCCCCTGTCTGCTCGATGCGCGTGCATGTCTCGTCGAGCGATGCGGTTTCGCGGGCGGTGACGGCGACGTCGGCGCCGGCTGCCGCCAGGGCTTCGGCCATCGCCTGGCCGAGGCCGCGGCTTGCGCCGGTCACAAGCGCCTTGCGGCCGCTCAGGTCGAACAGTCTCGAAACTTCCATGCTCGGCTCCCCCGTCTGTTCTGCCCGCTCCCGGCTGGTCAAGTCGCGTCGTTGTCTATACAATCATATACAACAGCGTGATTGCAACATCACTTTCAGCCGCGGTGAGGCAAAGGAGTTATCAAGAGTGTCGGGGTCATTCCATCTCATTCGCCCGGAAGTGCAAGGGCTTTCCCCCTATAATGCCGGCTTGACGCTGGCCGAGGTGAAAGCCCGCCACGATCCGCCCCGTATTGCCAAGCTCGGATCCAACGAGAACCCGCTGGGGCCTTCTTCGAAGGTCGATACGCTTGCCGGGGAGTTGCGCGCTCTCGCACGCCATTATCCGGATCCTTCCGGAAGTGCCCTCGCGGCAGCCATTGCCGAGGCCTTCTCGCTGACGCCCGGTCAGGTGATCCTTGGCAATGGGTCGGAAGACCTCATCGCGGTGATCTGCCGGACGGTGCTGCGCCCCGGTGATCGCGTGGTGACGCTCTATCCGTCCTTTCCGCTGCATGAGGATTATGCGGCAATCATGGGGGCACGCATCGAGCGCGTGGGGCTCAGCGACGACCTGACCATCGATGTCGACAAGCTCGTCTCGGCCGTCTGTGCGCCGGCACGAATGGTGATCTTCTCCAACCCGATGAACCCCGTAGGAAGCTGGCTCGATCCGGCGGCGCTGGCTCGGATCGTCGACGCGCTTCATCCCGACACGCTTCTGGTGGTGGACGAGGCCTATGCCGAATACGCGGCCGGCGAGGATTACTGCTCGGCTTTGTCTCTTCTTAAAGGTGGGACTAGACCTTGGATCGTGCTGCGGACGTTTTCCAAGGCCTATGGCCTGGCGGGCTTCCGCATCGGCTTCGGGCTGGTGAGCGAGCCCGGCCTGCGCGCCTATCTCGACCGTGCGCGCACGCCGTTCAACACCAATGCGCTCGCACAAGCCGCTGCATGCGTTGCGCTTGGGGACACGGACCATCTGGCGCGCGTCGTCGCCCTGGCGGTGAGCGAGCGGCGGCGCGTTTCGGAGCGCCTTACCGCCATGGGGTTGCGCACCGCGCCGTCGAAAGGGAATTTCCTGTTCGTGGACATGGGCGGCGACGACGCCGCCGTGAGCGAGAAACTCCTGCGCCACGGGGTGATCGTCAAGCCGTGGAGGCAGGAAGGATATCG
This sequence comes from Chelativorans sp. M5D2P16, assembly GCF_034427935.1. NCBI lineage: Bacteria > Pseudomonadati > Pseudomonadota > Alphaproteobacteria > Hyphomicrobiales > Phyllobacteriaceae > Chelativorans > Chelativorans sp. M5D2P16. The sequence goes on from NZ_JAXQNM010000025.1 coordinate 99,465, forward strand.
GTCTTTCATGCGCGTGACCGTCGGTAGCCGGGAGGAGAACGATCATTTCCTCGAGGCTTTGGGCGCAGTGCGGGTGCCGTAGGTTCCGCGCCGCTACCGGGCGCGCACATTGGCGCAGGCTTGGTTAAGAGAGCGGGTTACCGGGGATTCAAATTTCTGCCTTACGGAAGAAGCATCTCACGGGCTTGAGTTGAAACGCCCGCGCCGATATGTGTCGGCAACGCCAAACCTTTGTGAAGATTGTATGAAGCCGCGTATCGCAGTTCTGGGGTGTGGATATTGGGGCGCGAACCACATCCGCACATTGAAATCTCTCGGCGCGTTGAGCGCGGTTTCGGATGCCAACCAGGCACGTATGGAAGGGTTTGCGAGCGAGCATGACTGCCGTGCCGTCGATCCCGAGGCGCTGTTTGACGATCAGGAGATCGATGCGATCGTCATGGCGCTGCCGCCGCAGCACCATGCGACATATGCCATGCGCGCCGTGGCCGCGGGAAAGGACGTTCTGGTCGAAAAGCCCATTGCGCTCACCGTCGAGGATGCCGAGAAGGCGGTGAAGGCGGCGCGCGAAGCCAAGCGCATTTTCATGGTCGGGCACGTGCTGCGCTTCCATCCCGCCTTCGAGACGCTGAAGGCGCTCATCGACACGGGCGAATTGGGCGAGTTGCGCTACATACACTCGCATCGGCTGGGCCTGGGGAAATTCCATACCGAGAACGACGCCCTGTGGGACCTCGCCCCGCACGATTTATCCATGATCCTGGCCATTACGGGGGCGGGGCCGGTGGAAGTCCGCGGCGAGGGGGCGGCCCTGCTCGATCATCTCAGCGACTTCGCTCATCTGCACATGCAGTTCGAGAACGGGCTGCGCAGCCACCTCTTCGCCTCCAGGCTCAACCCGTATCGCGAGCGCCGCCTGACGGTGGTGGGCACGAAGGCTATGGCCGTCTTCGACGATGTCGAGCCCTGGGGGCGCAAGCTCGCCGTCTACCGCCACGCCATCTGGCAGGACAGCGGACAGTGGGCCTTCACCACCAATGAGCCGAGCTATGTCCCGGTCGAGGAGGGGATGCCGCTGACCCGCGAGCTGGAGCATTTCCTCGAATGCATCGAGACGCGCGTGGAGCCGCGGACCCCGGGCGAGGAAGCGGTGGAGGTGCTGCGGATCCTGACCGCCGGCACGGTCTCCCACGCCTGAGGGAGCGGCAACCTCGGCGCGGAATCAGGCCGGCAGGTTTTCCAGCCGTGCAAGCTGCGCTTCCGCCTCGGCGCGGCGTTCCGAACGCTCGATGAACCCACCGCCTAAGACGCGCGCTTCCGCTCCCTCGTCGGAGTAAAGCACGCAGGCCTGGCCGGGGGCGACGCCGGCTTCTCCCTCGTGCAGTTCGACAAAGGTGCCACCGTCGCGATGATAGAGCGTGGCCGGGCTCGGCGGCCGCGTCGAACGCACCTTCGCCCAAACCTCCATGCCTTCGGCGGAAATCGCGTCCAGCGGGCCGTTGCCCAGCCAGTTGACCTGGCGCAGATAGAGCCGCCGCGTTTCCAGCGCCTCGCGCGGGCCGACGATGACGCGCGCCCTTTCGGCGTCGATATGCACCACGTAAAGGGGCTCGCCGGTGGCGATACCGATGCCGCGGCGCTGGCCGATGGTGAAGCGCAGGATGCCCTCGTGCCGGCCGAGCACGCGGCCGTCGATATGCACGATGTCGCCGGGATTGGAGGCCTCCGGCTTCAGGCGCGAGATGATATCCGAGTACTTTCCGCGCGGCACGAAGCAGATGTCCTGGCTGTCCTGCTTGGTCGCCACGGACAAACCCATCTCCTCGGCGATTTGCCGCACCTGCGGCTTGGACAACTCTCCCAGCGGAAAGCGCAGAAAGTCGATCTGCGCTTGCGTGGTGGCAAAAAGGAAATAGCTCTGGTCGCGGTCGGCATCGACCGGCCGGAAGAGCGCGCGGTGCGCACCGTTGGGGCGGGAGCGGATATAATGGCCGGTGGCGAGCGCATCCGCGCCCAGATCGCGGGCGGTCCCCAAGAGGTCGGAAAACTTGACGGTCTGGTTGCAGGACACGCACGGTATCGGTGTCTCGCCGGAAATGTAGCTTTCCGCGAAGGGATCGATGACCGCCTTGCGGAAGCGCTCCTCATAATCGAGCACGTAGTGGGCGATGCCCAGCGTCTCGGCCACGCGGCGCGCGTCGTCGATATCCTGGCCCGCGCAGCAGGAGCCCGGGCGGTGCGTGGCCGCGCCGTGGTCGTAGAGTTGGAGGGTCACCCCAACCACCTCATAGCCCTGCCGGGCCAGTATGCCGGCCACCACGGACGAATCCACGCCGCCTGACATGGCGACGACGACGCGTGTATCCTCGGGGCTTCCGGGTAGGTCGAGGCTGTTCATCGGTTTCATTCCCGTTCCGGTCGCAGGCTACATGGCAATGCTGCATTGCAAGGTCAAGACGTGCAAGCGCCCCTTTCGCAGCGCGGTCTCGCCTGGCGGATATTCCGCATTTGAATCGATATGCGGACAAATCCCTAACGCGGGATTCATTTGTATTACGCTAGTCTTACCACGCGTTTAGGCAATTCTTAAAGCTGCGGCGGTACCGTCGTCGCGATTGGGTCTTGGGTTAGTGTAGAGAGTACGATGACCGATCTGGTGCGACCGCGCGTAAAATATGTGATTGGGCCTGACGGCAGTCCGCTGACGATTGCCGACCTGCCGCCGACCAACACGCGCCGTTGGGTCATACGCCGCAAGGCCGAAGTGGTTGCCGCCGTGCGCGGCGGGCTGTTGAGCCTGGAAGAGGCATGTCAGCGCTATCGGCTGACGGTCGAGGAGTTCCTGTCCTGGCAGGCCTCGATCGACGAATACGGCCTGCAGGGGCTGCGCACGACGCGCATTCAGCAATACCGTCACTGAAAGGGCTGTTTCGAAGAGCGCGACAGCCCGCGACAAGTCACGGAAAGCACTTATCCTGAAGAAATCGAGCGGCAGGCGGGGACCGCAAGCGTGCGTCCCTTCGCTCTTGATTGGTCGTCGTTAGGGAAAGGCGCCGATTAGCCGGCCTCGTCGCGGCGGCTGCCTCCATGCGCGTCCACGCTGCTCTTCCTCGCGTGTGGCCGCGCCGGCAGCGCCGGAGGCGGGCAGGCGATCTTCTGTTTCGGCGGCTTCCGTCAGCCGGTGAGGGCGCGGGCTTCCTCGTCACCGCCGCGCTGCTTGCCGTCGCGCGATTCCAGCGCTTCCGCCTTCTTCAGCTCTGCCTCGAGTTCGGCGAGTTCCTCCTCGGCCTGCGCCTTCTGCTGGGAAAGCTCGCTCTGCGAATCCCGCAGGTTGTCGCGGCGCAAGCGGGCGGCCTTGGCGAAGGTGGGATAAGCGAAATGGTTCTGGTCGGTGATGCCGGCCTTGCCTTCCTCGGCGGTGATTTGGGCATCCAGTTCGGCGGCCATGCGGTCGAACTCGGCGATCATGGTGTCCAGCTGGGTGATGCGGCGGCGCTTTTCGTTGACCTGAAACTGCTTCAACCGGACAATACTCGTACGTGACTTCATCCCTCACACTCCCAAACGCGGACCAACACCCCAAATCGACCGGCCGGCAAAGCCCCTTGCCCGCATTCCTGCCGGACGCTTGGAAAACGAAATCCTAAGATTCCTCCCGGGCGGTAACCATTCGTTTACGGGCATTGTTAATCATATGGCCCAGGGCTTAAGGCGCGGTAAAGATTCGAGGAGATCGCCCGGCGGCCACGAGCGCAGCGGGCCTGATACCACGGCTTGAAAGGGTGTTCAGGCACGGCGCGTACCGAAGTTGATTCAATATTTGGATTCAAGGACGTGATCGAAAAAGCTGAAATATGCCATCAGCGCTTGCAAGGGCGAATCAGATTTTGTTAACCATTAACTGGCAGCCTCTGATTCAGGCGATCACTGCTCCGGTGCCGGATTGCTCACGACCCGGTTCGGCGGCGGAAAGGGGAAAGAAATGCGTGTTCTGCTGATTGAAGACGACAGTGCGACGGCACAGAGCATTGAGCTGATGCTGAAGTCGGAGAGCTTCAACGTCTACACGACCGATCTCGGCGAAGAGGGCGTCGACCTCGGCAAGCTGTACGACTACGACATCATCCTGCTCGATCTCAACCTGCCCGACATGTCCGGCTACGAGGTGCTCAGGACGCTTCGCCTTTCCAAGGTGAAGACGCCGATCCTCATTCTTTCCGGCATGGCCGGCATCGAGGATAAGGTGAGGGGGCTCGGCTTCGGCGCCGACGACTACATGACCAAGCCCTTCCACAAGGACGAACTGGTGGCGCGTATCCACGCCATCGTCCGCCGTTCGAAGGGCCACGCGCAATCGATCATCACCACGGGCGACCTGGTGGTGAACCTCGACGCCAAGACCGTCGAGGTCGCCGGCCAGCGGGTGCATCTGACCGGCAAGGAATACCAGATGCTGGAGCTGCTCTCGCTGCGCAAGGGCACCACGCTGACCAAGGAGATGTTCCTCAACCATCTCTATGGCGGCATGGACGAGCCGGAACTGAAGATCATCGACGTCTTCATCTGCAAGCTGCGCAAGAAGCTCGATACGGCTTCGGGTGGCCAGAACTTCATCGAGACCGTCTGGGGCCGCGGCTATGTGCTGCGCGAGCCGGAGGAAATCCGCGAGAGCGCGTAATCCGCCACCCTTCGCCATGAAAAACCCGGCTTCGGCCGGGTTTTGCTATAGGGGCGGTGCCGAGGATGGCCGACGCGAAAAACGCGTCAGGCGGCCAGCCGGTGCTCGCGGAAACTTTCCAGGAGTTGTGGCCGCGTGAAGGGCTTCATCACATAGCCCCGAGCGCCGGCGCGCTTGGCGCGCATGATGCGGCCGAGATCGAGCTCGCAGGTGCACAGGAGGAGGCGGGGCTTCACCGCTGCTTCCAGCGCCATCAGTCGCTGAATCAGTTCGACCGAATCCATGTCCGGCAGCATGCTGTCGACCACCGCGACATCCGGCATCTCGTGGCTGCAGATCTCGATGGCCTCATAGGCGGTGGCCGCCTCGCCCACGAGCATTTCCGGGCCGGCGAGAATCCGCTTGGCCACCTTTCGGATGACGCTCGAGTCGTCGACGATCAAACAACGCTTCATGGTCCGGTTCCCGTGGCTGACGGCTCTGGCCTGAAGCAAGGTTAACCCGGCCTGGTAAAGCCGAGGCAAACCGGAATGGTTAACAATGCCTAACGCGCGCCGATCACGATCTCTTCCGCCGAGCCGCGGAGTGAGATCGTCATGTTCGTCTCCCGGGCGAGCAGGAGCGTGTAGTAGAACTGCACGCTGTGGGCATCGACCGGTTCCTCGGGCTCGCGTCCGGTATGCAATTCGAGGAATTTCGGGGGTACGCGAACCATCGGCCCATGGGCAACGACGGTGAACTTCGGTGCGGTCTCGAGTTCCTCCAGCCGGACCGTCAGCTTGCCGCCGCGGGGGATGGCGCTGTTGGCCACCAGGATCAGATTCAGCAGGAGCTTGACCTTGTTCTTCGGCAGGAGCGCTCGTCCGCCGATCCACTCCAGCTCCGGCTTTTCGTTACGGATGAAGGCGCCGGCGACGTTCTCGGCGTCTCCCGTGTCGATCTGCATGCCCGCGGAACCTGCGGCCCCGAAGGCGATGCGGGCGAACTGCAGCCGGGCGGAGGCATTGGCGGCGCTGGTGCGGATGAGCTGCATGGCGTCTTCCTCCGCGCCGCCCTCGTCGAGCAACTCCAACCCGTTGTTGATCGCTCCGACGGGAGAGATGATGTCATGGCAGACACGGCTGCAAAGCAGTGCAGCGAGATCGGTGGCGCTGAGCGAAAAGATGTCCGTCATTGTCTGAGCCGTTCCGTCGATGGTTTTGCCGAACCAAGAGGCGGGGCCGAACCCCACGCCCGCGAATCGCATTGTCGTCAATTGCGCCGTTGGTACACGTCCCGCGCTTTAGCGGCAACAAAGCGGCGCGGACCGCAGCGGAAATGGGGCAGACGGTCAGGACGCCGGGAGAATGAGAAATGCGGGTTAATGGTTGAAAAAGGATTACGGCCTAGAATCGCATTTTCCGTAATCGGACATGCGGGGTGCCCGAGAGGCAATGCAGTTCGCACGTGCCATCGCGTCACAATGGAGATGAAAACGATGATGCCAATCAGCCTCTTCAGCCGCCTGAAAGCGCATCTTGCCGTTCTGCTGCTGGCGATCCTGAGCGCCGCGATCATACTGCCCGCGTCCTCCGCACGGGCGCAGGAGGGCTACTCGATGGAGGAGATCGTCGAGGCCGGCAGCAACTTCTTCGGCGCCACCACTGGCGGTCTCGCGACGGCGGTGGAGAAGATCTTCTCCGCCTACGGCCTGCCCAACGGTTATGTCCTCGGCGAGGAAGGCTCCGGCGCCATCGTCGGCGGCCTGACCTATGGCGAGGGGACGCTTTACACCAAGAATGCGGGCGACCATGCGGTTTTTTGGCAAGGCCCTTCGGTGGGCTGGGACTTCGGCGCCCAGGGCTCGCGCGTCATGGTGCTCGTCTACAATCTCAACACTATAGACGACCTTTACCGTCGTTTCGCCGGCGTGGCAGGGTCGGCCTATCTGGTCGCCGGGCTCGGTTTCAACGTGTTGAAGAACAACGACGTGCTCATCGTGCCGATCCGCACGGGCGTCGGCGCCCGTCTCGGGGTCAATCTGGGCTATCTGAAGATGACGGCCCGGCCGACATGGAACCCCTTCTAAGCGAAGGGCTGGTGCCGAGGGCCTTGGCATCACTCTTTCGGTGGGGCCCTCCGCCTATCGCAACACTGGATTTGCCGCTGCGGGTCGTGGCACAGTAGCGGATCTATCGGCGACGGATTTGCCCCGTGATCCAGACTGTCCTGTCCTTTGCTCTCGGTTTTCTCGTCGCGGCGATTCTCGCGCTCTCGGTGGCGCCCGCCTTGTGGCGCCGTGCCGGTATTCACATGCGCCGTCACATGGAAGCGTCCATGCCGATGTCGCGCGAGGAACTGGAGGCGCAGGTCGACGCGCTGAGGGCCGAGCACGCTATGGCCATGCGGCGGCTGGAGATGAAGGCGGAGGCGATCAAGCAGAAGGCCGCGCAAGATCTGGTGGAGATCAATCTCCAGCGCGAGGAGATCAAGCGCCTGGAGGAGGCGTGCGCCGAACGCGACGAGACCATCGGCCGAATGGAGGCTGATCGCGAGGCATTGTCGGAGCGCTTTTCCGAACGCGAGCGGGAGATAGAGGCGCTGAGGGCAAGGCTTGCCGAAGACAGGCAGGCGCTGAAAAGGCAAGTGGAGGAGGTGGAGGAGCTTTCACGCCTCTATGAGGAGGCGAGCCTGACGTCCAGCAGCCGGCAGATCGAGCTGGTGGCGCGTGAGGCGGACATCGAGCGCCTTCAGGATGCGAATGCGACCCTGCGCGCCCAGCGCAAGGAGGCCGAGCGCGCCATGCGGGATGCGGTGGCCGAGAAGGGGCAGCTCGAGGAAGCCTTGCGCGTCGAACGGGAACGTGCCGCCAATCTGGAGCGCAAGGTCGAGCGCATGATGACCAATCTCTCCACCCGTGACGAGCGGCTGGAACGGCGCGAAAGGGAGATTGCGCGCTTGAAGCAAAAGATCAGGGACGGGAAGGGGCAAACCGGGCCTGACGGCATTCCGCTGGCCGGTATCGACGAGGGACGGGAAGAGGCCGGAGCGGTGGAGCTTGCGGCCGACGCGCCGGCTCTCCTGCCGCAAGACCACGGCTTGAACGGAGCCTCCGGCGCGCGGACGGAAATCGAGCGGCTGCGCTCGCGTCTGGCGACGCTGATGCGGCAGAACAAGAAACTGCGCACGGAGATCGCGGCCGGCGCGAATACGCCCGACCGAGAGGGGGAGGAGGAACTGCGCGAACAGATTTCCAGCCTGGCGGCGGAGGTGGTTAACATCACGGCAGCGCTCGAAGGCCCGGATTCCCCCATCGATCAAGCGCTGTCGGAAGACCCGCCGGGCGGTGACGACGGCGTCGGAGCCGGGCCGCCCAGCCTCGCCGAGCGCGTGCGCGCCTTGCGCCGGGGTTCGCCGGCGGCCGAATAGGGCTATCTTATTTATCGGGCCGCCACAGGTGATGCAGTGCAATCGCCGAGGCGGCGGCGACGTTCAGGCTGTCGAAATCGTCGCGCATGGCGATGCGCACCGTCGGCAGGCGCTCGAGGAGAGCCGGCGGAAGCCCGGGACCTTCGGCGCCGAGCAGCAGCGCCGTTCGCGGCCCGGTCGCAACCTCGGTGATTTCGCGCGTCCCTCCGGGGCTTAATGCCAGCATCGCAAAACTGTGCGCTGCAAGCGTGGCGGCGAGCGTTTCGGTGCTTGATGTGCGGGCGAAGGGCACCTTCAGTGCCGCGCCCACCGAAACGCGGATCGCCTTGCGGTAGAGCGGATCGCAACAGTGCCCGTCCAAAAGCACGGCATCGACACCGAAGGCGGCGGCGTTGCGGAAGATCGCACCCATATTGTCGTGATTGGCGATTCCCGCGAGGGCGACCACGAGGGCTTTTTCGGGCAGGCGCGAAACGAGCGTGTCGGGGTTTTCCTCGACCGCGCGGCGGCCGATCGCCAGCACGCCGCGATGCATGGGGAAGCCGGCAATGGCATCCATCACCGGACCGGCGGCCACATAGACAGGCACTTCCGCCGGGATGCGCGTCAGGAGATCGTCCATGCCGGCCACGCGGTTTTGCCGGAGAAGAACGGATTCGGCGGCAAAGCGGGCCGTCGAGAACAGCACGCTCAAGACCACCTTGCCCTCGGCGACGAAGCGGCCCTGGCGGCCGACCAGATCGCGCTCGCGGATGTCGCGATAGGCGGCAATGCGCGGGTCGTCGGGGTCGTCGATCGGGATGAGGTCGCGCGGCATCTCAATCAGGCGCCGCGCGCCCTCTTCGCCATGGCGACCAGAACGGGGCGCATCTGCGCCGCCTCTTCCAGCGGCGCGTCGAAGAAGACCCGGCGCACCTCATCGCCCCTGGCGAGGTCGATGCCGTCGGCGTCGATGCCCGTCAGCGACCATTTGCCGGGTGTCCCGCCAGCCAGCGCAACGGCGTAATTCTTAACGGCGTCCGCGTGATCCGCGTTCATGTGGTCGAGCGCGCCCTGTTCCATCTCCACGAGTGCCTCGTTCGCCGGGCTCGTGGTGACGACGTCGGCGCGGTCAAGCCGGTAGGCGCGGGCGAAGCCGCCGTTCAGCGCCGCGCCTTCCGGGCTCAACCGGTGGAAGGCGAAATCCGCGAAATCAGCGTAGAGACGGGCCTTGGGGTGACGGTTCAGATAGCGGCGCTTGGCGTGTGCGTGTTCATCCGTGTCACGCGCCAGCTTGTCCGCCCGCGCCTTCAGCGTCAGGCGCGGATGGGCGAGGGGATCGCCCTTGCCCGGCTCGCCGACAAGCAGCGAGCAGCGCGGATCGGCTTCGAGTGCCCGGGTGTGCGCCGAAAGCGCGGAAACCAGGATGAGCGGTGCGCCATCCATGCCCGTGGCCACCGCCACCCGTGTGACCTGCGGCGCGCCGTCTGCCGGATCGAGCGTTGCAAGGGCGCCGAACCGGGCGGTGCGGAGGAGCGTCTTCGCCAGGCGGATTGCCTCGGCATTGGTTTCGAGGATCGGGTCGGTCTTTGCCATGGCTCCGGCATGCCGGACGGCCGGGAATTTGGCAAGGGGTGTTTCCCGGTTAAGATCAGGCGGGCGAGCGCATGCCGCGCACGGTACTCGGCTGCTCCCTGGCGAAGACCACCAATCCGAACAGCAGCACACCGGCAAAGGTGACGAGGGAACTGATCGCCACCAGCGGCTCCAGCGCCGGGTTGCCGAGCAGCATGAAGAGCAGTGACGGAGTGAGCACGACCACGCCGGTCGTGTAGACACCGTACTGGATACGGGCAAGACGCCCTGCCGCCTTGGCCGGGTTGAGCGCGTAATAGACACCGAACAGCGCCATCGTCACCCACCCAAGCAGGTTGGTATGTGCATGGGCTCCGATGATGTTGTGATTGCCCGATATGGACATGTACAGCCCCATGCCGATGCCGAAGATGAGGAAGACGATCGCCGTCTTGAAGAAATGCTGTGCCACGGTCGGCATGTGTTTTGCCCCTATTTTATCCAATCGCATAAGATTAATGGCTAACTCGCGCGGCGGGAAATCGAATGTCATTATGCAGGCCATTGACGGCATGGATTTTTGCCGGGCGGCGGGCAGGGGGACCGGGAGTGCCGGCCGTCATTGCGGGTGGAGCACTCCGTGAACTTGAATTCCTTCGATCTCAATCTTCTGCGTGTCTTCGACGCCTTGCTCAAGGAGCGCAGCGTCACGCGCGCCGGGGCCCGCATCGGGCTCAGCCAGCCTGCCGTCAGTGCTGCGCTCGGCCGGCTGCGCCATGCCTTCCATGACGAGCTTTTCGTTCGTGCCGGCGCGCAGATGGTGCCTACCACGCGCGCGGCCGCTCTTGCAGAATCGGTCAGTGAGGCCCTTGCCACGCTCGAAGCGGCCTTCGCCCGCTACTCGATGCTCGAACCGAAGAGGCTGGAACGGAGCTATACGCTGCTCGGGGCGGATTTCTTCTCGATGCTCTTCATGCCCAAATTTGCCGCCGCGCTTGCTCCACATGCACCCGGTGTCCGCCTGAGATTGATCGATGCGAGCCGTGGCGACGGGGTTCAGCTTCTGCGAGAGGGCACCGTCGATGTCGTTCTCGAATATCTCTCACAGGTTCCGGGCTGGATTTCGCGCGCGCGGCTCTTCCGATCCTGTTTCGTCGCCGTTACCAGCCGGCACAATCCCCGCCTGCGGGGACTGGTCCCGGCAGAAGGACAATTGCTGCCCTCAAGCGTGTTTCGCGAATGCGCGTTTGCAGTCTATTCGCTCGATGGCGGCGAGACCGGCTGTGCGGTCGAAGCGTTGCGGTCGGTAGGCCTGGGGCAGCGCGCCGCTCTCGCGCTGCCGCATCTCCAGGCGACGGCGCAGGCCGCCGCCGACAGCGATCTCGTCGCGCTGATGCCCTGTCAGTTCGCCGAGGCGGTGGCCGAAAGACTGGACCTGGCGATCTATCGCGTTCCGGTTCCCATGCCGTTTCTCAAGTTCGAGATGTACTGGCACGTACGCGCCGACGACGACCTGCAACACGCATGGCTGCGGGCGCAGATCGCCGAAACGGTGACGGCACTCGGTTTCGAAGACTGCGCGCTGCGCTACCTGGGACCGGAACGCGCGACGGCTTAGCACAATCGCTGGACAGTCGGAGGGTGGCGGATCAGGGCAGCTCGGCCGGACTGCCGCGCACGATCGCCTTCAACACGTCGCGCACGCCGATTGCGCCGACGAAGCGGGATGCGTCGTCGAACAGGGCCACGGGAGCGGTCTGCGACTGGTGCATGGCCTGCATGACGATCTTCAACGGCGTGCCGGCGCGCGCCCAATAGACTTTGGGCTTGTCCTCCGACAGCGTCTCGATATCGTCGCAGGAGACCCAGATGGCCGGCTTGCCGTCGCGCTCGGCGTCGATCACCAGCATGTTCTCGTCGAATCGGAAGCGTGTCGTGCGCCGGCGGTCGAGCCACAGCCAGTGTTCGCCGGCGTTCTCCAGGTCGCGGGCATCGCGCATCACGTTCCAGGCCGTCAGCACGGAAAGCGGATTCACGTTGGCGATAAAGTCGCGCACATAATCGTTCTGCGGCCGCAGGACGATGTCTTCGGGAGCGCCTGTCTGGACGATGCGGCCGCCCTCCATGATGGAGATCCGATTGCCGATCTTGAGCGCTTCCTCCAGATCGTGGCTGACGAAGATAATGGTCTTCTTCAGCCGCTCCTGAAGCTCGACCAGCTCGTCCTGAAGCTTGGTGCGGATCAGCGGGTCGAGGGCTGAGAAGGGCTCGTCCATGAGCAGGATCGGCGCTTCGGTGGCGAAGGCGCGGGCGAGCCCGACACGCTGCTGCATGCCGCCGGAAAGCTCATGGGCGTATTTGCCGGCCCAGTCTTCCAGATGCACCAGCTCGAGCTGGGCCATCACGCGCTCCTTGCGCACTTTCGCCGGAAGGCCTGATAGCTCCAGCCCGAAGCCGACATTCTCGGCCACCGTACGCCAGGGCAGGAGCGCGAATTGCTGGAACACCATGGCCACGCATTCGCGGCGGATCTTTCTCAATTCCACGTCCGAGCACGTCACGACGTTGGCCGACCAGTCGCCGTCGCGAACGATCACCTCGCCGCGCGACACCTTGTTGAGCCGGTTGACCGCCCGCAGGAGGGTCGATTTTCCCGATCCCGAAAGGCCCATCAGAACGGAGATCTCGCCGCGTTCCACCGTCAGGTCGCAGCCTGCGCAGCCAAGCACCGCGCCGGTCTTCTCCAGGATCTCCTCGCGGCTTGCGCCCCGGTCGACCAGCGGCTGCGCTTCCGCGCGCTCCTTGTCGGTACCGAAGATGATGTCGACGGCGCGGAAATCGACGGCCGGGTTCATCGGTCGATCTCCCGACCGATGCGCGCCATCCGGTCGAGGATGATCGCCAGGATCACGATGGCGAGCCCCGCCTCAAGGCCGAGCGGAATGTTGACGGTGTTGAGGGCACGCACGACCGGTTTGCCGAGCCCGTTGGCGCCGATCAGCGCGGCGATCACCACCATCGAAAGCGACAGCATGATGCACTGGGTCAATCCGGCCATGATGGAGGGCAGGGCGGCCGGCAGTTCCACCTTCCACAACAGCTGGTTTCGTGTCGCACCGAAGGCCTGGCCCGCCTCCAGCATCGGCTTCGGGACGGAGGTGATGCCGAGATAGGTGAGCCGGATCGGTGCGGGCGAGGCGAAGATCACCGTGACGATCAACCCAGGCGCAGCCCCGAGGCCGAAAAGGATAAGAACCGGAATCAGATAGACGAAGGTCGGCAAGGTCTGCATGAGGTCGAGAACCGGCCGCAGGAACTGGTAGACGCGCTCGTTGTGCGCCGCCCAGATGCCGACGGGAATGCCGATGGCCATGGAAACGGTGGTCGCGGCGACCACCAGCACCAGCGTTTCGATCGTCTCCGCCCACAGGCCCTGGTTGATGATGAAGGCCAGGCCGACGAGCACGCCGATCGCCAGCTTCCACGAACGCTGCAGCGCATAAGCCCCTGCGGCGATCACCAGGACGACGACGCTTGCCGGCAGCCAGAGCAGGAAACCGGCCATGCCGTCGAGCACGGTCGCCAGACCGTCTGCCAGATTGTCGAAGATCCAGGAAAAATTGGTGGTGAGAAAATCGAAGAATTCGCGACCCCATCTGCCGATGGGGATTTTCCAGGCTGCAATCCACTGGGCTAAGAAATCCATGGGCTAAGCGGTTTTCCTGCTGCTTACAGTCGGGCGGAAAAAGGCGCCGCCGGTGCGGCGCCCACGGCTCCTCGTCAAAGCCCCAGATGCGCCCGGACCGCCTCCAGCCCGTCGTCGCCCTCGACGGTCGTCACACCCTCGAGCCATGGTTCCAGCGTCTCCGGGTTCTCCTTCAGCCAGGCCGCGGCGGCAGCCTGCGGCTGCTGTCCCTCGTCGAGGATGGCACCCATGATCTCGTTCTCCATCTCCAGCGAGAAGACCATGTTCTCCAGAAGCTGTCCGAGATTGGGGCACTCCTCGGTGAGGCCGGCCCAGACATTGGTGTGCACCGTGGCGCCGCCGTAGTTCGGGCCGAAGATGTCGTCGCCGCCCTCCAGATAGGCCATATCGATGTTCGCGTTCATGGGATGCGGCTCCCAGCCGAGGAAGACGATATGCTCCTCGCGCTGCACGGCGCGGCGCACCTGGGAGAGCATGCCGGCCTCCGAGCTTTCGACCAGCTCGAAATCGCCGAGACCGAAGGTGTCGTTCTCGATCATGTCGAGGATCAGACGGTTGCCGTCGTTGCCGGGCTCGATGCCGTAGATCTTGCCGTCGATCTCGTCTTCGAACTCGGCGATGTCCTGAAAGCTCTTGAGACCGGCGTCATAGGTGTATTGCGGGACGGCGAGCGTGTATTTGGCGCCTTCCAGGTTGGTGACGACCGTCTCCACCGAGCCGTCCTCGCGGTAAGGTGCAATGTCGGCCTCCATGGTCGGCATCCAGTTGCCGAGGAAGACGTCCACGTCCTTGTTCTGCAGCGAGGCGTACGTGACCGGCACGGATAGCACCTGCGTCTCCGGCTCGTAGCCGAGGCCTTCCAGCACCACGGAAGCGGTCGCCGTGGTGGCGGTGATGTCGGTCCAGCCGACATCGGAGAAAGTGATCGTGCGGCACTCGGCCGGCTCCTGGGCAAAGGCGGGCGCGGCGCACAGGAAGAGGGCGAGGCCGGCGACCACGCGTTTCGTCGGTGACATGGATGTTCTCCCCTTGAAAGTTGTTCACCATGCTTTTGTGTGTGCCCGCCGTTTAACCGGCTTCGACGCTTTATTCAAACGCAAGCACCATTTCGGGCCCGCCGCAAGCGGAAAGAAGGCGATTGCGCCTGTCCGGTGCCGGGCTTCGGGGCTGTTGTCGCAATTCGTGCAGTTTTCGCCTTATACGGAACCGTGCCGCGCGAGAGCACGCGGCTTATTGCCTGACGAGGGCGGGTGTGGCAGCAAAGGTTCGCCAACGGCAATCGGGGGAGAGACGCTCATGGCCGAAGTGAAATCCGACATCGAAATCGCCCGTGCGGCGGACAAGAGGCCGATCCAGGAGGTCGGTGCCAGGCTGAACATTCCGCCGGAGCATCTCCTGCCCTACGGTCACGACAAGGCGAAGGTGTCGGCCGAGTTTATCGCGCAAGCCCGGGGGAACGGCGACGGCAAGCTCATCCTGGTCACTGCCATCAACCCGACGCCGGCGGGTGAGGGAAAGACCACGACCACGGTCGGGCTCGGCGACGGTTTGAACCGCATCGGCAAAAGAGCCGCAGTCTGCATTCGCGAAGCCTCCCTCGGTCCGTGCTTCGGCATGAAGGGCGGGGCGGCCGGCGGCGGCTACGCCCAGGTCGTGCCCATGGAGGACATGAACCTGCATTTCACCGGCGATTTCCACGCCATCACGTCGGCCCACAACCTTTTGTCCGCCCTCATCGACAACCACATCTACTGGGGTAACGCCGAGGACATCGACATCCGCCGTGTCACCTGGCGCCGGGTCATGGACATGAACGACCGGGCGCTCAGGCAGATCGTCGGCTCGCTCGGGGGCGTGGCCAACGGGTTCCCGCGCGAGACCGGCTTCGACATCACCGTGGCCTCCGAGGTGATGGCGATCCTGTGCCTGGCGACCGATCTGCGCGACCTGGAAAGGCGCCTCGGCGACATCATCATCGGCTACCGCCGCGACCGCAGCCCGGTCTTCGCCCGCGACATCAAGGCGGACGGCGCCATGGCGGTGCTGCTCAAGGACGCGCTGCAGCCCAATCTCGTGCAGACGCTGGAGAACAATC
The DNA here is from genome assembly GCF_034427935.1 of Chelativorans sp. M5D2P16. Taxonomy (NCBI): domain Bacteria; kingdom Pseudomonadati; phylum Pseudomonadota; class Alphaproteobacteria; order Hyphomicrobiales; family Phyllobacteriaceae; genus Chelativorans; species Chelativorans sp. M5D2P16. Next base: position 114,906 of record NZ_JAXQNM010000025.1, read on the forward strand.
CCGCCTTCGTGCATGGAGGCCCCTTCGCCAACATCGCCCATGGCTGCAACTCGGTCATGGCCACGACCACCGCGCTGAAGCTGGCGGACTACGTGGTGACCGAGGCCGGGTTCGGCGCTGATCTGGGGGCCGAGAAGTTCTTCGACATCAAGTGCCGCAAGGCCGGGCTGAAGCCGGCCGCCGCCGTCATCGTGGCCACCGTGCGTGCCCTTAAGATGAATGGCGGCGTCAAGAAGGAGGATCTCGGCACGGAAGACGTCGAGGCGGTGAAGAAGGGCTGCGCCAATCTCGGCCGCCATATCGAGAACGTGAAGCAGTTCGGCGTGCCGGCCATCGTCGCCATCAACCATTTTCATACCGATACCCCGGCCGAGCTCGAAGCCGTGCAGGCCTATGTGGCGGGGGAAGGCGAGGAGGCTGTCGTCTGCCGCCACTGGGCCCACGGCTCTGCCGGAACGGAGGAGCTTGCGCACAAGGTGGCGGCACTCGCAGAGAGCGGCATGTCTCAGTTCGCGCCCCTCTACCACGACGACATGCCCCTCTTCGAGAAGATCGACACGATCGTGCGGCGCATCTATCGGGGCTCGGAGGCGATCGCCGACAAGAGCGTGCGCAACCAGCTCAAGCAGTGGGAGGATCAGGGCTACGGCAATCTGCCCGTCTGCATGGCCAAGACGCAGTATTCCTTCTCCACCGACGCCAATCTGCGCGGGGCGCCGACCGGCCACGTGGTGCCGGTGCGCGAGGTGCGGCTGGCAGCGGGCGCCGGCTTCGTGGTTGCCATCTGCGGCGAGATCATGACCATGCCCGGCTTGCCGAAAACGCCTTCGGCCGAGCGCATCTTCCTTAACGAACAGGGTTATATCGAGGGATTGTTCTGACCCGCACGGGCGGTGCTCTTCGTGGAAGGCGTGCCGGCCGTTAGCCCGTCCCAGGCAACCATGGCCGCGTCCACGACGCTATCGAGCACCTCCATGGAGGCGCCATCCCTGGCCTGTATCGAAAGGCCCTGGTTCACGGTTGTGTAGAACCGGGCCATCGCCGCGGGATCCGCGGTCGCGGGGACATCGCCATCGCTGATGCCCCGGGCGATGCGCTGGCACAGATAGTCTTCGGCGCCCTTGCGGTTTTCCTTGAGGAAGCACCTGAGATCTTCGTGTTCCGGCGTTCCGATCAGTGCGGCGAGCACCACCAGACAGCCGCGGGGTACATCGGTGCGTACATAGGCGCGCGCATTGTGCCGCAGGACGGCTTCGACCGCCTGCCGAGCTGTCGGTGACTGCTCGATCTTCTCCTGGATCGGCGCCCCTTCGGTGGCGTCGTAGAGCGCGACCGCCTCGCGAAACAGCGCTTCCTTGGACCCGAAGGCCGCATAAAGGCTGGGCCTGTTGATGCCCATGGCCTCCGTCAGTTCGCCGAGCGAAGCTCCGTCGTAGCCACGCTGCCAGAACAGCACCATGGCGCGCCGCAGCGCTTCATCGCGGTCGAATGCACGCGGCCGTCCGCGTTCAGCCATGTCGGTTTCCTCTTTTGTACCGCTGTGTAAATAAATCGCTTGACCGGTCTCCGCAAGCGCAATAAGCATTTACGTACCAATCGGTATCTAAAAGGAGGCGGACATGCAGGATCTGCTCGGAAAGACGGCACTGGTGACCGGCGGCAGCCGGGGAATGGGCGCGGCCACGGCGCGTGCACTTGCCGCGCGCGGCGCCGATGTCGCCATCACCTACGTCAACGCCGAGGAGAAGGCGCAGGAGGTGGTGCGGGACGCGGAGCGGGCGGGCCGGCGCGCCCTGGCGGTCCAGGCGGATAGCGCCGACCGCGAGGCGGTGGTGAATGCCGTGCACGAGACGGCGCGTGCTTTCGGCGGGCTGGATATCCTGGTCAACAATGCCGGAATCTTCGCCTACGGTCCGCCCGAGGCGGTGACGACTGAGGAGATCGACCGCATGCTTGCCATCCATGTCCGCGCTGTCTTCCTCGCCTCCCAGGCGGCGTTGGGCTACATGAAGGCGGGCGGACGGATCATCTCCATCGGCTCCTCGCTGGCATGGCGGGTGCCCGGTCCAGGCTTCACGCTCTACGCGGCCAGCAAATCCGCGCTGATCGGATTTACCAAGGGGCTTGCCCGCGACGTCGGCGCGCGCGGGATCACCGTCAACGTCGTCGATCCGGGATCGACCGACACGGACATGAACCCTGCCGACCGCGAGGGGGCCGATAACGAGCGCGCGTTCATGGCGCTCGGCACCTACGGACGGCCCGAGGACATCGCCTCCATGATTGTCCATCTGGCGGGTGAGGGCGGTCGCGGCATCACCGGCGCCTCGATCGCCATCGATGGCGGTGTGACAGCATGAGAGCGTGGCTCTACTGACGGCGGCCGGGTTACTGGAGGTGATTTGGACGACGGACTGAAGCACACCTGACATCGCGTTTGCGGCCGGGCAATGCCCGGCCGCATCAGCCGAAATTGAGGGTCGTCAGCCCGCCTCTTCCTCCGGCTGGCGAATCTCGACGATGGTCAAACGGTGGATCTGGCCGTTGCGGGCGGTCCAGTTGATGGACTGGCCGGCAGACAGACCGATGAGCGCGGTGCCCACGGGCGTGGTTACCGAAACCCTGCCCTCGGCGATGTCCGCCTCCGCCGGAAAGACGAGCGTCACCGTTTTGGGATCGTTGTCGTCGGCGGTGTAGGTCACGCTCGAGCCCATGCGGACCACCGTTGCCGGCAGGGCATTGTCCTTGACCACGCGGGCGCGCTCGAGCTCGCTCAACATCGTTTCCGCAAGCGCGGGGTCGCGATCCTCCATCGCGGTGGCAAGGCCGAGGAGGCGGTCGTGATCGGTTCTGCACAGCGTGATCTTGGGCTTGCGCCCGGTCTTTTTCCGCATGGTGGTCATATCCAAGTGCTGCCGGCGCTGCCGGCCCTTCAATGTTGTTGTGATTGCGCCTGGAATCTGAAATCGCCGCGCCCGTGTGACGGGCAGACTTTCTTGCACCCCCGCGGTTCGGAGGCGCATGGCACCGAACCCCGGGGCTAGTGTCCCGCGATGGGACACACCCGAAGAAGAAAGAAGGGGGATCGCAGATGCCGTTCCATAATCGAAAGGTGGGGCAGGGCTTCAGCCATGTCAAGGCCGGGGAGGCAGGGGCGCTTGGCGTCTCAGCCGGCCGAAGCGAAACCCTTCCGGCATGGCCGAGCGCACCATCATCATCTCGCCGATGGTCTCGTGGGTCAAAAGCCCGACGAGACGACCCTCGCTGTCGACGACGGCCACCGCGGGGACGCTCTTTTCCTGCATCAGGCGGAAGCCCTCAGTGAGGCTCTGGCGCCGGTGAACGGAGGGCAGGCCGGTGCGCATGACACTGACCACCGGCGCATCGGGGCCGGTTTCCTTCAAGGCCGCGATCATGTCGTTGCGCGTGAGAAGTCCGTCCATGCGGCCGCGCGTATCGAGAATGGGAAACTCGTTCTGCGTCGTGGCGAGCAGCCGGTCGATGGCTTCGGCGATGGTGGCCGAGCGGTCGAGCGTGGTGAATTCGGTCACCATAACATCGCCCGTCAGAACACTGTTGGCGACGTCGCGGATCTGCGCATTTTGCGCTTCGGCCGCCGCCGCCAGATAGACGAAGATGGCGATGAAGATGAGAAGCGGATTGTAAAGCAGCCCGAGAAAGCCGAACAGGAATGCGAGCCCCTGGCCGATATTGGCGGCGATCTGCGTGGCTCGCGCCCAGCTCAACCGCGTCGCCAGCAAGGCCCGCAGCACGCGCCCGCCGTCCATGGGAAAGGCCGGGATCATATTGAACAACACGAGGAAGACGTTGACGCCGGCCAGCCGCACGAGAAAGTCGGCGCGCGGATTTTCCACCTGCAGCATCTGCTCGATGCCGGCCGTGCCTCCGAGCGCGACGAAGATGATCGCGGCGATCACCACGTTGACCATCGGCCCCGCGACGGCAATGAAGAGTTCCTGTCTCGGTTCCTCCGGCATGCGTTCGAGCCGGGCAAGGCCGCCGATCGGCAGAAGCGTGATATCCGGCGTGCGAATACCGTAGCGGCGCGCGGCCAGCGCATGGCCAAATTCGTGCAGCACAACGCAGGCAAAGATCGCGAGGATGAAGGCGACACCCTCCCAGGCGGCAGCCATGCCGCCAATCTGGTAGTGCATAAACCAGATCCAGATAAGAAGCAGGAAAAAGGTGATATGGACACGCACGACCGTGCCCGCGAATTTGCCGATGCTGAAGGACCATCTCATAACGAGGGGTGCTCCTGTGGACCCGGATTATGAACAAGCCAATGTAAAGGACATTTGTCGCGGCGGCACCATTTTCAAGCGCACGCGAATAAGGAGGCGAAATGACCTTCAGGGACAAAGGGATAAGCGAAACGGTAACCGGACTGGTCGAAGGAATGAAACAGCGGCGCGAGGCGGTGGCACCGGTCGTCGTGCTGATGGTCTTGGCTCTCGGGCTCTATGCTTTTCTGTCCATTGCCGACGAGGTGGCGGAAGGCGAGATTCGTGCCTTCGACGAGCAGCTGTTCCTTGCCATGCGCAGCGACACGGACCCGGCGGTACCGTTGGGGCCGGCATGGCTTCAGGAAACGGCGCTGGAACTCACCGCACTCGGAGGCTACGCGCTCATCATTCTGGCGCTGGCCACCGTCACCGGCCTGTTCGTCGTCACGCGACGCTACGGTCCCGCCGTCTATCTGGTGTTGTCGGTCGCGCTCGGGGCGTTGATGTCGCATTTCTTCAAGGAATTCTACGCCCGTCCGCGGCCGGACCTAGTCGATCATCTCGACAAGGTGCATACGGCGAGCTTCCCGAGCGGGCATGCCATGATGTCGACCGTCGCCTATCTGACCCTGGCCGCGCTGGTAATCCGCTTCTTCGACGACATACGCGTGCAGATCTACGTGGTCGCGGTGGCGCTCTTCGTCGCGGTGATCGTCGGTTGGAGCCGCGTCTATCTGGGGGTGCACTGGCCGAGCGACGTCGCGGCGGGCTGGGCCCTGGGCGTGGCCTGGGCGAGCTTCACCTGGCTCGTCGTCGCCTTCCTCCAGTTCTGGCGCCGCCGGGCGCGCCGGCGCGGCGGCGCGCGTTAAGGAAAGAGTTGCGCTGCCCGCCTTTCGCCGCTATGGAGAATGCATGAGCATGGTTGCAGACACGAAGCTTTGGTGGCGGGCCCGCTGAGAGCGGCCGGCGTAGCATTCGTGTGCAACTTCGACGATGGCCGCAGGTGAAAACCGGGCGGCCATTTTCATGATCGGGCCTCCCGGCGGCACCTCAAACGGGAGCACAAGATGAGCGTGGAAACCCTGGAAAGCGGAGCCGAGCGGTTCGTCACGGCGGGCGGCGTCACGGTCGTGCGCAGCCGCACGGAGACGTCATACAGCGGCGCGATCGATACCTATATCGATGCGCTCGACAGCCGGCGCGGCGCGGTTTTCTCCTCGAACTACGAATATCCCGGCCGCTATACGCGCTGGGATACGGCCATCATCGATCCGCCCATCGCCATCTCCGCGCGTGGCCGCGACATGAAGATCGAGGCGTTGAACCGGCGAGGCGAGGCGATGCTGCCGATGCTCGCCGGCGCGGTCGAGGCGCTGGCGGAGGTCGCAGTGACGGAGCGCTCGAAGCGTCGCCTGGCGCTGAAAGTGGCCGAACCGACGGAGATCGTCACCGAGGAGGAACGCTCGCGCGTTCCCTCCGTCTTCACGGTGCTGCGGGCGGTCACCGACCTCTTCCACACCGAGGCCGACAGCAATCTCGGCCTTTACGGCGCCTTCGGCTATGATCTCGCCTTCCAGTTCGATCCCGTCGGGTTGCGGCTGGAAAGGCCCGAGAGCCAGCGTGACCTCGTGCTCTACCTGCCCGACGAGATCCTCGTCGTCGACCACCACGCGGCCAAGGCCTGGCACGACCGCTACGACTATGCGGGTGCGGATTTTGCCACCGAAGGCATGCCGCGCGAGGGGCGTGTGGCGCCGTTCCAGCCTGCCGACCGCGTGCCCCCGCGCGCCGACCATCAGCCCGGCGAATATGCCAAGCTGGTCGAGAAGGCCAAGGAGAGCTTCCGCCGCGGCGATCTCTTCGAGGTGGTGCCCGGCCAGATGTTCTTCGAGCGTTGCGAAAACCGCCCGTCCGACATCTGCCGGCGGCTGAAGCAGATCAACCCGTCGCCCTATTCCTTCTTCATCAATCTGGGCGAACGGGAGTATCTCATCGGCGCCTCGCCGGAGATGTTCGTGCGCGTGTCGGGACGGCGCGTGGAAACCTGCCCGATTTCCGGCACGATCAGGCGCGGCGACGACGCCATCTCCGATTCCGAGCAGATCCTGAAACTCTTGAACTCCAAGAAGGACGAGTCGGAGCTGACTATGTGCTCCGATGTCGACCGCAACGACAAGTCACGCGTATGCGAGCCGGGCTCGGTGCGCGTGATCGGGCGGCGCCAGATCGAGATGTATTCTCGCCTTATCCACACCGTGGACCATATAGAGGGAAGGCTGCGGGAGGGCATGGACGCCTATGATGCCTTCCTGTCGCACGCCTGGGCGGTGACGGTGACCGGCGCGCCGAAGCTGTGGGCCATGCGCTTCATCGAGGAGAACGAGAAGAGCCCGCGCGCCTGGTACGGCGGGGCGGTGGGCATGGTGCATTTCAACGGCGACATGAACACAGGCCTGACGCTGAGGACCATCCGCATCAAGGACGGTATTGCCGAAGTCCGCGCGGGCGCCACCCTTTTATTCGATTCCGATGGCGCGGAAGAGGAGGCGGAGACGGAACTGAAGGCGTCCGCCATGCTTTCGGCCATTCGCGAGGCAGGGAAAACGAACATGGCGAACGAGGCGAGAGAAACCGCTCGCGTCGGCGAAGGAAAGAAGATCCTGCTCGTCGACCACGAGGATTCCTTCGTTCACACGCTGGCCAACTACTTCCGCCAGACGGGCGCCGAGGTCGTCACGGTGCGCACGCCCGTCGCCGACAGCGTGTTCGACCGGGTGAACCCGGACCTTGTGGTGCTGTCGCCCGGCCCTGGCACGCCGGAGGACTTCGATTGCACGGCCACCATCAAGAAGGCCCGCGGGCGCTCGCTGCCGATCTTCGGCGTGTGCCTCGGCCTGCAGGCGCTGGCGGTGGCCTATGGCGGGCAGTTGCGCCATCTGCACGAGCCGGTGCACGGCAAGCCCTCGCGCATCCGCGTGGGCGGCAACAGCCTTGTCTTCTCCGGCCTGCCGAACGAGGTGACGGTCGGGCGCTACCATTCCATCTTCGCCGATCCGGCGCGTCTACCCGGGGAATTCGTGATCACCGCCGAGACGGAGGATGGCGTGGTCATGGCCATCGAGCACGAAAGCGAGCCGGTGGCGGCCGTTCAATTCCATCCCGAATCGATTATGACGCTGGGCCAGGACGCGGGCATGCGCATGATCGAGAATGTGGTGGCGCACCTTCCGCGCAAGGCCAAGGTGAAGGCGGCGTAAGCTGTGCCGGCGGCCCCGCGCGCCGGGAGCATGGACGAGTGAGGGGTCGGTCAGGCATGACATCCGGCAGGACGGTTCGCCGTCTTTCCTTTTGGACGATCGTCGTCGGCGCGGCGGTTCTGGCGCTGAAATTCGCCGCCTGGTGGCTGACGGGCTCCGTGGCGCTTTTCTCCGACGCCATGGAATCGATCGTCAATGTCGTGGCGGCGGGCGTGACCTGGTACGCCATTCGCGTCGCGCACGCCCCGGCGGATGAAGAGCACCCGTTCGGGCACCACAAGGCCGAATATCTCTCCGCCGTGCTTGAAGGGGTGCTGATCGTTGTCGCGGCCCTTTTGATCTTCCGCGAGGCCGTGCTTGCCTTCTATCTACCGCATGCCCTGGAGACGCCGGGCGTGGGCATGGCGGTCAACGCGCTTGCCGCGGTCGGAAACGGGATATGGGCCCTGGTGCTCATGCGGGCGGGCCGCGCCGCGCGTTCGCCGGCATTGATGGCGGATGCCCGCCATCTGTGGAGCGATGTCATCACCTCGGCGGGCGTGATCGCCGGTCTTCTCCTGGCGCTCGCAACGGGCTGGTTGTGGCTCGATCCGGCGATGGCGGTGGTGGTGGCGGCCAGCATCCTCTGGCACGGCTGGCACCTCGTCAGCGGCTCGGTGCAGGGCTTGATGGACGTGGCGCTCGAGCCGGATGAGCGCGAGAGGGCCGAGCGCATCATCGCGGAAAATTACGAGGGCGCCCTCGAATTCCACGACGTGAAGACGCGCGAGGCCGGCCGCGCCCGCTTCATCGAGTTTCATCTCGTCGTCCCCTCGGACATGACGGTGGAGCGCTCGCACGAAATCTGCGACCGCATCGAGCACGCGCTGGAGGACGAACTGCCCGGCGCGCGGGTGACCATCCACGTGGAGCCGGAACACAAGGCCAAGAACGGACATTCCGAAGACGGATAAGGTCGCCACCGTCACTGCCGCGTCAGCGTGTTACCGACGGCGCCCGAGGAAATCGCTGCCGGCGTCGCGTCAGAGATGAGCGGTATGGCGGGGCGGCCGCTCCCAGGCGTCGTGCCGGCCGTCTTCGAACTTGACGGGGATGGCGGCCAGTTCCTCCCCGGGGACATCGTCCAGACACGCGACGTTGATCGCGTAGAAGGTGCCGCCGAGTTCCTCCAGATGCCCGCGCCCGAAGGGCTTGATACCGCAGTTTCTGCAGAAGAGGTGGACAATGGTGCCGCTTCCGAACCGGTATTCGGTGAGCGCATCGGCACCCGCAAGCAACCGGAAATCACTTTCCGGAACAACACTTTTCCAGAACCGCCCCTTGGTGCAGACCGAGCAATTGCAGCGGCTCGTCTCTTCGCGCAAGTCGAGTTCGGCGGCGAAGCGCACCGCGCCGCAGTGGCAGCTTCCGTGTCGCGTCTTCTCCATGACTTCTTTCCTATTACCCGATCGCCTTATAGGCATGATTCCAGAAATCGACGTAAGTCATTGGCGGTTCTGGTGAATCCATGAGCCTCTGCGTGAAGAGCATGCCGATCACCCGGTTCTGCGGGTCCGTGTAGGCGGTCGTGCCGTAGCCGCCGTTCCAACCGAAGGCGCCGGGCTTGAGACCCATCTTCGTCTCGCCGAGAATGACGGACATGCCAAGCCCCCAGCCGGCACCGCCATCTTCCATGAACATGGTGGCATCGGATGTGCTCATTTGCCCGGGCGTGAGTTGGTTGCGCGTCATCTCGGCCACGGTCTCGGGCTTGAGGATGTGCGTACCGTCCAGTTCTCCCTCGTTCAGCATCATGCGCTGGAAAGCGGCATAGTCGTCCACCGTCGTCACGAGCCCGCCAGCGCCGGAATCCATGGGCGGCGGGGCGGTGAAGTCGACGCCCTGTTCGGGGCCGTACTCGATGAGGGCGCCGTCCCCCGCGGCAAAGTCCGGTCCGTATTGCGTGGGCAGGCGGTCGAGCTTTTCCGGCGGCACGTAGAAGGCAGTGTCCTTCATGCCGAGCGGCTCGAACAGCCACTCCCGCATGACCTCGCCAAGCCGCTTTCCGGTGGCCCTCTCGACCAGGATTCCGGCCACGTCGAGGCCGTTATTGTAGAGGAAGCGTTCGCCGGGCTGGTAGGCGAGGGGAAGGCCGCCCAACCGTTGCATGTATTCGTCGGACGTCATCTTGGGCAACACCCAGCTCGGCGCGATGCCCGCCTCGCGCATGGCTAACTGGACCGGGTATTTTTCCGGGAAGACCATGATGGCGCCGAGGCCGAAGGTCTGTGTCAGGAGATGGCGCAGGGTGACCGGGCGCTCGGCGGGCACCGTGTCCTCGAGGTCCGATTCCACACTCCTCAGTACGCGGGGCCGGGCGAGCTCCGGGAGGAACTCGTCGACCGGATCGTCGAGACCGATTGTGCCGTTTTCCACCAGCTTCATGGCTGTAGCGGCCGTAATGGGCTTGGTTATGGAGGCGACACGAAAGATCGTGTCGCGCGTAATCGGCTTGCCAGCGCCATCCATCTCAAAAGTGCCGGTTGTGCCGACGTGGGTTTCGCCGTCATGGTGGATGAGCCAGGTCGCACCGGGGATATAGCCGTCGGCCACGTGGCGGTCCATCTTCTCTTGCAGGGCTTCGAGAACCTCCGCCATTGCAGCTTTGCCTGCCATCGTCTCTCCTTTTGCCGTCCCGCCGCCGGCGGCGCGGGCGAGGCCCGCGACACCAAGTGCAATTGAAGCCGTGGCGCCCTTCAGCAGCGAGCGCCGGCCTATCGTTTGATGCAAATCCATGGTGCTCCTCGTCAGTCGTCGAAGAACGGCAGGCTGGCGCGGGGGCTCTCCACGCGGCCCTTCGGCTCTTCCCATTCCTCCTGGCGGCCGAGCGCGGTCAAATCGAGCCAGTAATAGGCGCCGCCCATCGCCTCGTCGCCGCGGCCGAAAGCCGAATAGGTGTGGTAGACGTCGTTGCCGACGCGCAGGAAGCAACTGAGGCCAGCCGCTTCGGCCGGCGGCTCGCCGTCGAAATAGTAGCCGGTGCCGGCCTTCTGGTGCTCTTCCCTGGTGCGGTAGTTGTAGATCGCCGGCGCGCGGTTTTCGTCGATCGTTACGCCGAAATCGTAGTTGAAGTCGCTGCCGTAGGACGAATACCAGGGGAAGGTCCAGCCGCGCTCGGCCTTGTAGCGCTCGAGCTTTTCAAGCGGCGCCCGCGATATACAGGCGAATGACGTGTCGCGATGGTTGAGGTGGCGTATGAGCCCGTCCGACATTTCGTCGGCATCGCCTGTGCAGCCGGGGCAGCCTTTCTCCCAGCGCGGATCGAACATGAAATGGTCGACGATAAGCTGGCGCCGGCCCTCGAAGAGATCGATCAATCTCTTCTTGCCGTTCGGTCCGTCGAAGACATAGTCCTTCTCGACCTTGACCATCGGCAAGCGCCGGCGCTCCGCGCTCAATGCGTCGCGCGCCCGCGTCATTTCCTTCTCTTTGGTCAGGAGCGCCTTGCGGGCTTCCAGCCATTCCTCTCGCGAAACGATTTCCGGCAAGCTCATTTTCTCCTCCTTGACGTGTTGCGTGCCGCCTCCCTCAGGAAGGCTGGAAGACGCCGTCGGTGTAAGCCGCGCCGAAATAGACGTTGATGGCGCGAATGCGGCTGCCTTCGAAGTCGAAGGTCTCGACATTGCGAAACTCCTTTCCCTCGCGGGTCCGACACAGATACAAGACGAAGACGCGGTCCCCCGACCCGACAATTTCTTCCAGAGAATGTCGCTCGATGCGTTCGCTGTTTGGCCAGCAGCGTTCGAAATAGGCGCGCTTGTCTATCGCGTCGTCATAGGGGCTGGTGAAGGTGAAGTCGTCTGCCAGCAGCGGCTCGATCATTGAGCGGTCCTTGACACGGTAGGCTTCGAAAAGCTGCCGGACGGTTTTTCCCTTCTCGTTCGTCATTTCGATCTCCCTCGCGGGTCTCGGGTTATGCGCAGGTGTGCTCGGCGATGGCGGAAAGGATCTGGTTCCAGTCCGCCGGGTGCAGTTCGTGCCCGCCTCCCTCGATCCTGACCAATCTGGCTCCATCGACCTCCGCGGCCAAAGCGGCGCCGTGCTCGACAGGGAAGAGCGGATCGGTCGTGCCGTGAATAACGAGCAACGGCGGGACCAGTTCGTTCAGCTTGCCTTTCCACCCGTCGCCACCTTTCAGGATAAAGTGGTTCGTGGCACTGACGAAGGACCGGGCACGCGCCACGTCGCGCTCGACCAGATTTCTGGCGGCAGTCTCGTCATAGGGATGGGTTGTGCCGGCGATCATCCGGGTGTCCTTGATGATAAAGTCGATCACCTCGGCCTCGTTGGTCCAGTCAACCATCTCTCCCGCGGCAGCATGCTCCTGGTATGCCTCGCTCATTGGTGGCAAGGAGGACGTATCCGTGCCGATTGGAGAGGTGCTGATGGCCGTGAGCGTCGCCACACGGTCCGAATGCGCCAGGGCAACCATCTGGCCGATCATTCCGCCAAGGGACATGCCGACGATGTGGGCCGACTCTATCCCGTAAGCGTCGAGAACACGGATGGCGTCGCCGGCCATATCATCGAAGGTGTAGGGTGGATTGCCCGGCTCATAGGTCGTCGACAGGCCCGTGTCGCGGTTGTCGTAGCGGATGACGTATCGGTCCCGCGCGGCAAGTTTCCTGCAGAACTCCTCGGGCCACCAAAGCATGGAGGCCATGGCACCCATAATGAGCAGAACCGGCGGATGGGACAGGTCGCCAAATGCTTCCGTGGCGATCTCAATGCCATCTGTCCTGATTACGCGTTCACTCGTGGGCAACAGGTCCATGGTACCGTCCATTTTGATTGTATTTTGCAACTGGTTGCATATTATTTATAATGGTTCCATATTGCAATCAGTTTTTCAGGAGGTGTGATTTGGAAGTGGAAAAGGAAACCGCCGCCCACCGCTCGGGCTGCCCCATCAACCTCACCGTGGAGGTGCTGGGGGACAAATGGTCCCTCGTCGTCCTGCGCGACATGATGTTCGGAAACCGCCGTCATTTCCGCGAGCTGTTGACGCAATCGGAGGAGGGGATCGCCTCAAACATCCTGGCCGACCGCCTGCGCCGGCTCACCGCGGAAGGGGTGATCTCCAGAAAGGACGATCCCACCCACAAGCAGAAGGCGATTTACAGCCTGACGGAGAAGGGCGTCGAACTCCTGCCCGTCTTCGCCATGATCGGCGCCTGGGGCCGCAAATGGCTGCCGGTGACGGAGGCGCTTTCCATCCGCGCACAGCTTCTCGAGGAGGGCGGACCGGCGCTCTGGGCTGATTTCATGGAGGAGTTGCGCCAGGAGCATCTGGGCACGCCGCCCGCGCGCCCGCGCAAAGGTCCGGGCGTGCGCGAGCGGCTGCGGGCCGCCTATGAGGAGGTCGCCGCGCGCAACGGGCTTTCGAGCTGACGAACCTTGCGCACGTCCCGGCTCCTCACAGAAACCCGGTCACGGCGGGCGGTCGGTCCCAGGCGTCGTGCCGCCCGTCCTCGTAGATAACGGGGGCGCCCGCCAGTTCCTCGTCGCTTGCATCGTCCAGACAGACGATATTCACCGCATGGAACGGCCCGCCCATGATGTCGAAATCGGCGCTGGCAAAGGGGTGGACGCCGCAATGCCTGCAGAAGAGGTGGCGGATTCCGCCGTCGCCGAAGCGGTATTCCGTCAGCGCCTCCTCGCCGGAAAGAAGCGAGAAATCCTCCGGTGGCACGAAGATCTTCCAGAAGCGCGTCTTGAGACAGGATGAGCAGTTGCAGCGGCGGGTGGAGGTCCACCATGGGCCCTCGCGCGTCGGCTCCGAGCGCTCTCCTTCCGGTGCGAGATCGAGATTGGCGGAAAAGCGCACCGCGCCGCACTGGCAGCTTCCGTGATAGGTCTTTTTCACCGCATATCCTCCTTCCGTGCTTCGATATAGCTGCCCAGGCGGTCCAGGCATTCTCCCCACCCCTCGGCATGGCCGTCGCGCGCGTCAATGCTCGTGAACGGAGCCTGATGAAAGGTGAGCTTCGTTCGCCCATCATCCACCTCCTCGAAGGTGACGGTGACCAGCGTGTCGATCGCGTCTTCTTCCTCCCAGGTGAAGGTGAAGACGATGCGTTCCGGCGTGACGATCTCCCGGTAGGTGCCGTGCGCCCAATATTCCCGTCCCTCCGGCGAGCGTATGGAGCTTCGCCATGCGCCTCCTTCCCGGAAATCGGTCTTGATGGAGGGAACGGAGAAATCCTTCGGCCCCCACCAGCGAGCGAGATGTTCCGGGGCGGTCCAGACCCTGAAGACGAGGGTGCGCGGGGCATCGAACATGCGGGTGAGGGTGAGGGACGGTTCGTCTTTCGTCGTGGTCGTGTGCATTGCGGTCTCCTTGCGAGACGGGGAAAGGCGAGTCGTTGCGGAGCCTTGTCCCGGTCCGCTCGCGAAGTGATTCAAGCGCTCGGCTTCACGCGTGGCTCTGGTCGGCGAGGCCCGCCAGATAGGCGGCGAGACTGTCGAGCGTCTCGTTCCAGCCGCCCTCGTGGCCGTCACGGGCGGCCTTGGATGCGAAGAAGGCCTGATGCAGGGTGAGGCGTGTCCCTTCGCCATCTTCCTGGAGGCGGACGGTCACCACCGTCTCGTGCCCGGGCTTGCCTGTCTCGTCGTGCCAGGCATGGGTGAAGACGATGCGCTCAGGCACGACGATCTCGCGATAGGTGCCGCTCAGCCAATGCTCCTCGCCGGAAGGCGCGCGCATGCACGTCCTGAAGGTTCCCCCGGGGCGGATCTCGCCTTCTGAGAAGGGGATGGTGAAGCCAGTCGGGCAGCACCAGCGGTTGAGGTGCTCGGGCCTGGTCCAGGTCTCGAACACGAGCGTGCGCGGGGCGTCGAAACGGCGCGAGATGTAAAGCTCGGCATCGGACTGCCGGGCGGCTGCAGACTCAGACGTCATCGGAAGGCTCCTTCTCCTGCAATTCCTTCAGATAGCCGTCCAGGTGATCGAGGCTCTCATCCCAGAAGCGGCGATAGCGCTCCACCCAGTCGGCGACTTCCTTGAGCGGCCCGGCCTCCAGGCGGCACGGGCGGTATTGCGCGGTTCGCCCGCGCGAGATCAGTCCGGCGCCCTCCAGGACCTTCAGATGCTTCGAGATTGCCGGAAGCGACAGATCGAAGGGAGCGGCGATCTCGTTCACCGTCGCTTCCCCTTCGCACAGCCGCGCCAGCATGGCGCGGCGGGTCGGATCGGCCAGGGCGGCGAAAGCCGCGCTCAGCGGGTCTTCTTTCATTGTATTTTCTATTCTGGTTAATTAGCTAGTATGTTAAATACATCGGACGTTCCGTGCCGTCAAGCCGCCCCTTGCGCCTGTCTCCGGCGTGAGCTATCAAGCGGCCATGTCACAGAGCGCGTGCATTTCGAGCTTTCATCCGTCCGCAGGCTGCGGCGCGGTCGCGCACGCGCTGCTCTCGACCCTGCTCCTGCTCGGCCTTATCGGCGATCGTCGGGTCCGGTGAAGGGGCGCCCGGCGATCGTGTCGCCGGATGCACTGGCGCGCTCCTTCCATTCAACAATCTAGACGAAGCCTTGACAGAAGGCCTTTCCCATCGGACCAAATCACCGGGGGGCAGCCGCTGGAGTTATTAAGATGGACGTGAAGAACGACATCGCCAATGACAGGGCGGGGGTGAAGGGCATGCCTACCGCCGCACGCAAATATCAGCCCTATCCGCATGTCGACCTGCCCGACCGCACCTGGCCGTCGAAGCGCATCGAGAAGGCGCCGATCTGGTGCTCGGTCGATCTGCGCGACGGAAACCAGGCGCTCGTCGACCCCATGGGGCACGAACGCAAGGCGCGCATGTTCGCCCTGCTGCTCGACATGGGCTTCAAGGAAATCGAGATCGGCTTTCCCTCCGCCTCGCAAACGGACTTCGATTTCGCCCGCTGGGCGATCGAACAGGGCAATGTGCCCGAGGACGTCTCGCTCCAGGTTCTCGTGCAATGCCGGCCGGAACTGATCGCGCGGACCTTCGAGTCGCTTAAGGGGGCCACGCACCCCATCGTGCACTTCTACAATTCCACCAGCGAGCTTCAGCGCCGCGTCGTGTTCGGCAAGGATGTGACCGGCATCAAGCGGATCGCCACAGATGCCGCCAAGATGATCACCGACATGGCGGCCAAGGCGGGAGGTGGCTACCGTTTCCAGTATTCGCCGGAGAGCTTCACCGGCACGGAGCTCGAGGTGGCGCTGGAAATCTGCAACGCGGTGACCGAGATCGTCCAGCCGACGCCCGAAAACAAGCTCATCCTCAACCTGCCGGCCACGGTGGAGATGTCGACGCCCAACATCCACGCCGACCAGATCGAGTGGATGAGCCGCAATCTCGACCGGCGCGACTCGATCATCCTGTCGCTGCATCCCCACAACGACCGGGGCACCGGCGTTGCCGCCACCGAGCTCGGCCTGCTGGCCGGCGCCGACCGGGTGGAAGGCACGCTGTTCGGCAATGGCGAGCGCACCGGCAATGTCGACATCGTCACGCTGGCGCTCAACATGTACACGCAAGGGGTGGATCCGCTGCTCGACTGCTCGGACATCAACCGCATCAAGGATGTCTACGAATATTCCAACCAGCTCAGGATTCCCGAGCGCCATCCGTATGTTGGCGAGCTTGTCTACACCGCTTTCTCGGGCTCCCACCAGGATGCCATCAACAAGGGCATGAAGGCCTTCCGCCAGGCGAACAAGGAATTGTGGGAGGTGCCGTACCTGCCCATCGACCCGGCCGATGTGGGCCGGACCTACGAAGCCATCATCCGCATCAATTCCCAGTCCGGCAAGGGCGGCATCGCCTATGTGCTGCAGGCCGATTACGGGCTCAATCTGCCGCGCAATCTGCAGGTGGAGTTTCGCGAGGACATCCAGGCCATCACCGACAGGGATGGCAAGGAACTCCCCGCCAAGCGCATCCATGAACGGTTTATGGAGCTTTATGTCGACCAGCCCGGTGCGCGGCTGAAATTCGTCGACCACCAGACCTTTCCGGATCCGCAGGTGCGGGGGCGGCGCATCGTCGAGGCGACGATCCTGGATAATGGCGAGGAAAAGATCATCAAGGGTGTCGGCAACGGACCGATCGACGGCTTCACCAACGCGCTTTCCAGCCATATCGGCGTCGACATGACGGTGTTCAACTATTCCGAGCATTCGCTGCAGCGCGGCGCCGATGCGGCCGCCGTCTGCTACATGGAGATGGAACATCCCGGTGGCAAGCTGTTCGGCGTCGGCATCAACACCAACATCGTGACCGCTTCGCTCGAGGCGGTTGTGTCGGCGGCCAACCGCATCGTCGGGTGAGCACCCCGCTCTACATGGACGAGACGGGCGAGGGCGAACCGACCCTCGTCCTCCTGCACGGCTTTGCCGCCACGCACCGGGCGTGGGGCGGTGTGCGCGCGGCACTCGGCAGCGGCGTGCATGTACTGGCCTTCGACCTGCCGGGCCATGGACGCTCGCTGGATTTTTCGGATGCCGGTCCGGCGCGTGTCGCTGCCGAGGCGGTGTGTGCCGTTCTCGATGGGCGCGGCATCAGGCGGTTTCATCTGGCCGGCCATTCCTTCGGCGGTGCAGTGGCGGCGCTGATCGCGCTGGCACGCCCGCAGGACGTCGCCTCTCTCACGCTCTTTGCGCCGGGCGGCCTGGGACCGGAGATCAACGCGCCGCTCCTGCGCCGCCTGGCCGTCGCCGACAGCGCCGGCGAAGTCCGCGATTGCCTCGCTCTCATGTGCGGCCGCGGCGGCGCATCCGAAGCCGTGGTGAGCGAGGCGATGGCGATGCGGGCCACCCCGCGGCAGCTGACCCTGCTTACCCGCATCTCGAAGCTGATCACGCGCGAGGGGCGGCAGGGTGTTCTGCCGCGCGACCTTCTGGCGGCGCTCCAAATGCCGGTCCATGTTGTCTGGGGCAGGCTCGACGCCGTCTTGCCCGTGCGCCAGACAAGCGATCTGCCGACACGCTTTTCGCGCCATATCTTTGCCGATCTCGGGCATATGCTGCCCGTGGAAGCGCCGGAAGAGATGGCGCGTATCCTTCGTCGGGCGATCGGCTGAGGCCGGCCCTACTGCCGGGCACGAAAACGGAACAAATCGAGATGATTTTCCCTCCCGCCCGTGTTAACGATGGGTTAAGGATAGCTTGGTCTGGAGGACCATCATGAGCGAGGCTGGCCAGAACGTCGCACCGATTTCCAATGTACGCCGGCTCTCCGACGCGGTGCGCGAGATGAAGAATGCCGCCGCCGACCGCGAGGACGTGGTGGTGGAAATGCGCGAGGCGAGCCGCACCCGGCTCGAACTGCTGGCTCAGGAACTGGAGCCGGTCTTTACCGATGTGCCGGAGGACGATCCGGCCTTCGATTTCGTCATTTCCTCGGGCGAGCAGCCGCGGCTGTGGATCGATGCGGTGGCGCATGTCACCATGGGGCGCGACCGGCGCACCTACCGGTTCCTGCGCGACACCCGGCTCGGCCGCGTGGTGTTGGCCGAATCCAGCGAGATCAAGCCCGTGGCCGATCAGGTCACCCGCTATATCGCCGAGCGCATCGTCGAGCGCCAGCGCATCGTGGAGGGCGAGGTCGAGCCGCTGCCGCGCCGCGCGGAGGTCGCGCGGGCGGAGGAGGCTTCGTCCGATGCCAAGCCGCGCAGTATGTGGAAAGCCTTCTTCGGCGGCCTGCTTCTCGTGATCGCCGGCGGCGTGGTCGGCGTGGCGGCGGTCCTCCTGTTCCTGTCCGACCGGTTTCCGGAGCTGCAGCAATACCTGCAGCCGTAGCGGGCGAGGACATTTCTCTTCGGCGTCCTTGCACAGGGCCCTTCGGTCTTGAGATCAGGCGGGCGTCCGGTCCGCGGCAACCAGCCATTGGCTGGAAAGCTCGGTAATGCGGTCGCCCGCTTGCGCCGCGCCCCGGCGGCTGAGATGCACCTGCCAGCTGCTCGGTGCTCCGATGATCTCGAACAGGTTGTAGTGGGCGGGCGGCTTGGCACCGTTGTGGCTCTGGCCGGCGGCGGCCACCCCGACGACCGGTACGCTCGCGCCGTCCTTTCCGTCGATCCTATGTACGGTCGCCAGATGCGTGTGCCCGTGCAGCACGAGTTCCGCGCCGTGCCGCCGCACCATTTTCTGGAACCGGCCGATGCCCAGAAGCCGCTTGTGCGGCCCCGTGGCGCCGCGCACCGGCGGATGGTGGATCATGATGATGCGGAAGAGCCCGCGCGCGCCCGCTTCGTCGAGAAGTGTCGCCGTTTTGCGCGCCTGGCTCTCGGTGAAATAGCCGCTGGCCAGGAAGGGGGCGGTGGCGCGCGCCGACGACACGCCGATGATGGCCACCGGACCGCGCACGCGCAGATAGGGAAAGCGGTTGCGGCGGGCGGGCGCTGTCACCCCGTCACCGGCCATGTAGCCGTCCCACGCACGGCAGGCCCGATCCAACGCGCCCGGCACATAGGCATCGTGGTTGCCCGGCACCACGGAGATGTCCTTTGGGGTGCCGAGCGCTTCGAGCCACAGTCGCGCCATCTCGATCTCTTTTTCGAGGGCAAGGTTCACCAGATCGCCCGTGAGTGCGATGTGGTCGGGCCTGGCGGCCAGCATGTCTTCGGTGA
The DNA here is from genome assembly GCF_034427935.1 of Chelativorans sp. M5D2P16. Taxonomy (NCBI): domain Bacteria; kingdom Pseudomonadati; phylum Pseudomonadota; class Alphaproteobacteria; order Hyphomicrobiales; family Phyllobacteriaceae; genus Chelativorans; species Chelativorans sp. M5D2P16. The sequence continues at coordinate 134,054 of NZ_JAXQNM010000025.1, forward strand.
TTTCGTCGATGATGCCGTTGTCGAGGGCGACCCGCCGGAAGCGATGCCAGTTGATGTAGCCGGTGATGCGTTTGGAGACGAGTTCGCGATAGGTTATGTCGGGCAGCGGCCCCAGATGGATGTCGGAGAAATGCGCAAGGCGAAACATGCTTCGTGTGTAGTTCAGTGCCGCTCGGCTTTCCAGCCCTCGGGCCGGTTCGCATGAGTGGCGTATTGAAAAGAACCGGGCCGCTTCCTGCGGAGAAAATGCGGCTCAGGGTACGTCTGTTCCATCTGTGGTTCCTCTTGCGCCGGCCCATGACTCTGGGGGCGCGTGGCGTCGTCTTCGACGCCCAGAGGCGCGCCGTCCTGCTCGTGCGCCACACCTACGTGGCCGGCTGGCAATTGCCGGGTGGCGGTGTGGAGCCCGGCGAGACCCTCGAGACGGCGCTTGAACGCGAACTGGCCGAGGAAGGCAATATCGCGCTCACCGGCGCCCCGGTGCTGCAATCGATCCACTTCAACCGCCAGGCAAGCCGGCGCGATCACGTCGCCGTCTATCTGGTCACCGCGTTCCGCCAGACCAGCACACACGTGCCGGACCGGGAGATCGCCGAGGCGCGTTTCTTCACCCTCGATGCCCTGCCAGAAGAGACGACGGCGGCGACGCGCCGGCGGCTGGCGGAGATCTTCGAGGGCGCGGCGGTTTCGCCGGAGTGGTAGCGACGACGCTTCCTTGCTCACGCGGCCTTGGCAAGCCTCTCCCGATCGTGCGGCGCCGTAAAGTCCACCTCCGGTCCCACAGGCACGATCCCCGTGGGATTGATGGTGGTGTGGCTGCCGTAATAGTGCGCCTTGATGTGGTGCAGGTTCACCGTCTCGGCCACGCCGGCCACCTGATAGAGCTCGCGCACATAGTTCGACAGGTTGGGGTAGTCGACGATGCGCCTGAGATTGCATTTGAAATGGCCGAAATAGACCGGATCGAAGCGCACCAGCGTGGTGAAGAGCCGCCAATCCGCCTCCGTCAGCCGGTCTCCGGCAAGATAGCGCCGGCGTGACAGGCGCTCCTCCACCGTATCGAGCGCGTCGAAGAGCTGGCCGAAGGCCTCTTCGTAGGCGTCCTGGGTGGTGGCGAAGCCGGCGCGATAGACGCCGTTGTTGATGTTGTCGTAGACGAGCGCATTGACGGCCTCGATTTCCCCGCGCAAATCGTCGGGATAGAAGTCGAGCGCGGCGTCGCCCCATTCGTCGAAGGCCGAATTGAGCATGCGGATGATCTCGGCCGACTCGTTGTTGACGATCGTCTCCGTCTTCCTGTCCCACAGAACCGGTACCGTCACCCTGCCGGAATAGCGCGGGTCGGCCTTGGTGTAGATCTGGTGCAGGAAGTCGAGGCCATGGAGCGTATCCCCTGTCGCTCCCTCCTCGGCCTTGAAGGTCCAGCCGTTCTCGCCCATGAAATGGTGGACGACGGAGACGGAGATGACGTCCTCCAGCTTCTTCAGCTTGCGGAATATGAGCGTGCGGTGTGCCCAGGGACAGGCGTAGGAGACGTAGAGGTGATAGCGGCCCGGCTCGGCCTTGAAACCGCGCTCGCGGCCCTCGGCCGGCCGGCCGTCGGCGGTCACGAAATCGCGGAACTGTGACTTCGACCGTTCGAAACGGCCACCGGTCTTGGAGGTGTCGTACCATTGGTCGTGCCAGATACCGTCGACAAGCAGGCCCATTTCTCTCTCCTTCTCTTCGCCCCCGCATTTAGGACGATTACGCGCCCGGCCCAAGGGAAGGGAACTGAACGCTGCGTCAATCATCTTGAAGCTGCGGGTGCCGGCGTCCCAAGGCCTTTCAAGCGACCGCCCCCGCCGACGGCTCTTTTCCGGTGGACTGGCGCCGCGTTTGGTGCTAGCGGAAGCCGGCTTTGGAGATATGCATCATGTTTTTCTTGCCGGTGGAGCGACGACGACAGGATTGACGAGCCCCGTAGAGGGCAATGCGCGCGCTCGCGCCGGCACATCCCTGTCTGTCCACCGGAAGCCGTTTCATGTCCCTTGCCGACATTTCCTTTCTGCCGGAAGAACCGGCGCACGATACCGAAATCGACGAAATCAATGCCGAGGCCTTCGGGCCGGGGCGTTTCGCCCGCGCGGCCTACAGGATCCGGGAGGGCGGTCCGCATGAGCGCACGCTTTCCCACGTTGCCGTCAAGGGCGGAAAGGTGGTCGCCTCCGTGCGGCTGACCCGCATCGCGGCCGGCGCGGGCAGGGGGCTGCTTCTCGGGCCGCTGGCGGTGCGCCCGGCCTGCAAGAACATGGGGATCGGCAAGAAGCTGGTGCGGATCGCGCTGGAGGCTGCGCGGGAGAGCGGCGCCAGCGTCGTCCTGCTCGTCGGCGACGAGCCCTATTACGGCCCGCTCGGCTTCACGCGCGTTCCGCGCGGCCAACTCACCATGCCGCGCCCCGTCGATCCCGACCGCCTGCTGGCGGCCGAGCTCAAGGAGGGGGAGCTTAAAAAACTCAAGGGCATGATCACCCACGCCGGCCTGGTCAGCGAGGGGCCCGGCGAGTCGAAAAGAGGGGCAAACGTCCCGGCCTGAAGGCTGCAGGTGGAACGGTGTCTTTTCTTGATCCAGCGATTGCCGGAGAACGCGCGGGTTGAGGACAGTAAATCTGTCAGGAAATTCCGCATTCTCGCTTCACTGCCTGATCGGCATTGGTGGGGTCCATTTCCATAAACCTCCCTACGGTATAGGCTGCCTTTCCGGCACGAATAGACCTCCAACAATGTGGGCGGGCGACAAAACAGTGCCGAGAGAGGAAACGCGGCATTCGGGGCTATGCCGAGGCAGGATTTTAGCGCAGCAGCGCCAGGACACGATTTGAGGGTCACACTCGTCCTCCCATCGCTTGCGGCCGGAGGGAGTGAGCGGATTGCGACGTTCATGGCCAGTCACTGGGCCGAACGCGGATGGCGGGTGACGGTCGTAACACTCGAAGCGGAGGACACCGAGGCTTATTACCCGACGCATCCGCGCGTAGAGGTTCTTCGACTCGGCTTGCCGACGGCACCCGGCAACTGGTTTCAGGCGACACGGCTTGTCATCCAGCGCGTGCTGCGCCTGCGGCGCGCCTTTCTCCAGCTTTCTCCGAATCTCATCATCAGCTTTCTGACGCGCACCAACATTCTTGCCGTCATCGCCGCTTCGGGCACCGGCATTCCGGTCATCATCTCCGAACGCAACAATCCGGAGCGGCAAAGGGTTGGACCGTTCTGGGTCTGGTTGCGTCGGCTGTGCTATCCTCGCGCGTTCGGCCTTGTCGCGATGACGCGCGGCGCGTTGGAGCTTTTCCCGTGCGTTCCGCGCGAGCGCCGCTGGGTCGTGCCGAATCCCGTCGTGCTGCCGTCCGGCGTGACGGCCTGTCGCAGCGGCGGGATACTCGTGGCCGTCGGCCGGCTCGTGCCCCAGAAGGGGTTCGACCTGCTGCTCGAAGCTTTCGCCCGTATTGCCGCCAAGCACGACAATTGGCACTTGACGATATGGGGCGAAGGGCCGGAGCGACCCAGATTGACCGCTCAGCGCGATGCTCTGGGTTTGAAAGGCCGGGTGGCGCTGCCGGGTGTCAGCAGCACGCCCGGCCAATGGCTGGCGGCGGCTGACGCCTTCGTGCTCTCCTCGCGCTACGAGGGATGGGGCAACGTGTTGGCGGAAGCCATGGCGGCGGGCCTGCCGTCGGTTTCCTTCGATTGCCCGTTCGGCCCGGAAGACATGATCACCGACAGCGTGAACGGCCTGCTTGTTCCCGATGGCGATGTCGATGCGCTTTCTACGGCACTCTCGCGCTTGCTGTCCGACGAGGTGTTGCGCAAGCGTCTCGGCGAAGCTGCCCGCCTTTCGGCCCGACGCTTTTCGGGCGAACGAATCATGGCATTGTGGGACGACATTGTTGACTGCGCGGTCAGAGAGCATGTCCAGACGCCACTAGCGCCTACCGAAGGCCGAAACCGGCCCGGCCCAGTTCCAGTCGAAATCCCTGGCAGCTTTCCAGCATCGTCCCGAAGTCCGGAAACAGGTTTCGGAAAGAACGATACGTAGGTCCGAGTGGACGCATAACGGCTCAAAGGCAGGCAAGGCAAGGAGGCCGCCTGCCGCGTTACTCCTTGAGCCAGGGTGAGGCTGCGCTCCAGAAGATCACGTCGACTCCCAGGTACTCGGAGGCGAAACGGACCAGTTCGTCCTTCGTGAACGGCTTTCCGGTTTTCGGATTGGTGTAGGTGAGCGTCGGCTCCTGCACGGCCATCGCCACAAGGTCGAGTCTGTCCTTGTTCCGGTTGAAGAAGGGATAGGCATTCTTCATATGCACCTTTCTTTCGGGAACGATGTCGGGGCCGCCGAGGCCGATGGCGTGCCGGGATGCGTAATCGAAGAGGCGAGCCATGTAGTTGTGGTCGTTCTCCCATTCGCATGGCCAGAAGTTCACATACTGCACGACATGGGATTTTCGAAAGGCTTTCCTGGCCGCCGCGATGTTCTGCATTTCCGCCGCGAAATAGGCCTCGCAGCTGAAGCCGTTCCGATCATCCTCCATGTCGACGTCGGCGGCGGTCTCGGGCAGATTCATGCCGAAAACCCTGCCGTCGAACGCTTCGCCGAGCGCTTGCAGCAGAGCTTGAAAGCGGTCGCGCACGGCGGGGTTCCATTGCATGGCGACCCAGCCATGGCCGACCGGCTTGCCCTCGCCGGGATTGTCGAGCTGAGGTGCGAGCCCACCGCCATATTGCGGCTCGGTCAGGAGGTAGTCGGGCACGCGCCGCGCTTCAGGCGTGAAGAACTGTCCTGGATTTGAATAAAGAGCTTCTTGCCGAGAGAATCGGTGAGCGCCAGGTCGTGCTCGATCGCCGAGAAATCGTATTCATTGAAGGCGGGCTCTAGCGCTTTCCATGAGTAGACGACCTGGATGCCATCGATGCCCGGCCGCTTGAGAATCGGGCGCAGTTCTTCCAGTTCTCCGGAACCGGCATACAGGAACTTTTCCGGCACCTTCTTGCTTTGGGCGAAGGCGGAACTGCAGGAAACCGCCACGGCGACTGTCACGACCAAAGGGATCAAAGATTTCGTCATTTCTGTAAAGTTCTAATGTAAAACTACTGATTCTAAATGGAAAAACATACTCCACGCTGCCATTATATCGGTGCGGCAGGGCCGAAATGTGACCTCTGGCAGGATCGCCTCGCGTATTGAGCGCGGCCGCTCACCGCCCCTCGCGGTACCACATGGCGCCGATCGCCAGCAGGAGGAGGCCGAGGCCGAGGAAGCCGGCGAAGAGGGGAACGCGCTTGACCGATTTCAGCACGCTGTCATTGGTCGTGCGCAGCCCCATCCAGTCGCGGCCAGCGGCGGTGGTGGCGTTGGCGCGCACGGGCACGATATTGGGAAGTGTGATCCCGCCGACGCCTCCCTGGAGCCTGCGCACACTGCCGCCCGTTTCCTCGGCCACCGGCGCCAGGACGTCTTCGGTCGAGATCGTATCGGCGAATTCGGGCGCGTTGACCGGGCCGACATGGGCAAGCGTGCTGAGTTCACCATTCTCGACCTGATGGAGGCCGATCTCGTCCACCTCCATGGTGCCGCGGAAGAGGCCGGGCTCACCGGCCGCGAGCGGCACGTTACGCGTCTCGCCCGAGGGGGCGGTCACGGTGGCGGTGCCGGCCTCGTCCTCCATCGTCTGGCGCGTGATCTCGAGCTGCATGCCGCGGCCAGTCGCCGTCAGGCGCTCTTCCTCCAGGTCCGGTTCCTTCATCAGCCAGTGGGCGATGCGGCGGTAGAGTGCGACGTAGGGGCCGCCGCCTTCATAGCCGCGCGCCCACAGCCATCCCTGGTCGGACAGGAACATGCCGATGCGGCCTTCGCCGCGGCGGGAAAGCAGGAGGAGCGGCCGCTCGCCGGCGCCCTCCATCACCACGTGGCCGTCCGGCTGCTCCACCCCGACTATGCGGAACCAGCGGCTCCACTGCGGCGGCTCGGAGGCCGAACCGTCGAGGCCGCGGGTGACGGGATGGCGCTCGCCGGTCTCTGTCAGCCGCGGATAGAAGCCGGCTTCCGTCACCTCGCCGTTGGGCAGCGCCGGCAGTGCCGAGATCAGCGGCGTGCGGGCGATGGACTGGTTTCCGGCGAACTCCGGTCCTGCCGCGATCAGCAGCGCGCCGCCGTTTTCCACATACTCGGCGATGTAGTCGTAGTAGAGCACCGGAAGCACGTCGCGGTGCTGGTAACGGTCGAAGATGATGAGGTCGAAATCCTCGATCTTCTCCACAAAGAGCTCACGCGTCGGGAAGGCGATCAGCGAAAGCTCGTTGATCGGCGTGCCGTCCTGCTTTTCCGGCGGGCGCAGGATAGTGAAATGGACGAGATCGACCGAAGCATCGGACTTCAGGAGGTTGCGCCAGGTCCGCTCGCCCGAATGCGGCTCGCCGGAGACGAGCAGCACGCGCAGGTTCTCGCGGATGCCGTCCACCAGGGCAACGGCGCGGTTGTTGGTCTCGGTCAGCTCGCCTTCCAGCACCGGAATCCGCAGTTCCACGATGTTGCGGCCGGCGTTGGGAACGGTGATCTCCAGCGGCATCTCGCGGCCGATCACCGCCTGCTCGATCAGCGCCAATTCGCCGTTGACGAAGACCTCGACCTCCACCTGTCCGCCTTCGCTGGCCGAATCGAGGACGCGGTACGTCATCTCCAGCGGCGTGCCGACGATGCCGAAGCGCGGCGCGCGCTCGAAGCGGACGCGCCGGTCGCGCTCGTCGTCCTCGCCCGTGATCAGCGCGTGCAGCGGTCCGGAAAGTCCGGTGGCGTTGGCCGGTGTGTCGTGCACCTGGCCGTCGGTGACCATGATCGTGCCGGCCACGCGCGAGGGCGGCACATCGCGCAACGTGCCTTCGAGCGCCTCGAACAGGCGCGTCTCGGTGCGCTCGTCGGCCGCCTCGCCGCGTCCGGCTTCCACCACGCGCACCTCGAATTCGTCGAAACGCTCGAGACGCTCCTGCAGCGTCTGCACCGCCTGGTGCGTCGTCTCGGCCCGGTTGCCGATGTCCTGGCTCTGGCTTTCGTCGACCACCAGCGCGACCACGCTTTGAAGGGGATCGCGCTCCTCCTCCAGAAGCACCGGGTTGACGAGAGCGAGGGCGAGCGCTGCAAGGGCCGCCAGGCGCAGAAGGGCGCCGCGCCGGCCGAGAAGCAGGCTGAGCGCCATCAGGAGCGTCAGCGGGGCGAGCAAGAGCGCCAGTACGCTCCAGGAAAACAGCGGATCGAAGCTTACCGACCAGTCCATCACTGCCCCAATCGCTCAAGCAGGGCCGGCACGTGGACCTGGTCCGATTTGTAGTTGCCGGTCAGCATGTACATCACGATGTTGACGCCCGCGCGCAACGCATAGACGCGCTGCATCGGGTCCGAAGGCACGGTCGGCAGAAGGGGTGATCCGTCGGAGTCGATCGCCCATGCGCCGGCAAGATCGTTTCCGGTGATCATGATGGGCGACACGCCGTCGCCCGTGCGCACCGGCCGGTCGGAACGGCTTTCGGCGTTCACGGAGGCTTCGACCCACAGATCGCTGCCGCGATACCGGCCCGGAAATTCCGCCAGGATATAAAATGCCTTGGTCAGCACGTGGTCATCCGGCACGGGCTCCAGCGGCGGCACATTGAGACCGGAGAGGATGTCGCGCAGCCGCTGCGTTTCCGGGCTGACGGAGCCGGACGAACCGAAACCGGCGGAATACTGGTCGCGCGTATCGAACAGCACCGTCCCGCCCTGCTGCATGTAGGCGTCGATGCGGGCGACGGCCCGCTCCGAGGGCATTTCGGCGCCGGCATCGATGGGCCAGTAGATGAGCGGATAGAAGGACAATTCGTCGGTGGCGATGTCGACGGCGGCGGCCGCGCCTGGCTCGAGCGCCGTCTTCTGCGTCAGGAAACGCGACAGTCCCGCGATGCCGGCCCGGCTGACCGCGTCGACGGACGACACGCCCGTGACCACATAGGCGATGCGGGTGGCCGAGATCGCATCGATCGCAGCCGCCTCGTCCACCTGCGGCGTCTCCTGCGCGCGCGCATTGTCCGGTGCGGCGAGCAAGAGGACGAGGAAGCCGGCCAGGAATGCGGAAGCGGCGGTGCCGGCGCGCCGCGCGGGGCGGCGCTGCAACAGCCCGCCGAGCCACAGGACGGCCAGCGTGTCGAGGGCCAGGAGCGCAAGCGCAGCCGCCATCAGCGGTCCCTTGAGCGGCCTGGATTCGTCGAATGCATAGGAGGCCTGGCTCACGTTCACCGGCGCTTCGGGGCGGGCAAGCGGCGCAAGCGTGGCGTCGGGTGAAAGCAGATTATGGGCCACCACCCCTTCCTCCGAGCCGTAGAAGCCGGGCGGATTTCGCAGTGTCACCGGTGCGTCGGAGGAGGGCTCCAGCGGTTCGGCTTCGGGGCCGGGGGGCACCAGCGCCCCCGTCGCGGAAATCATGCGGTAAGGCGCCAGCCGTGCGCCCGTTTCCTCCTGCTCGGTCAGGCTGCCCTGATTGCGCGAAAGCTGCACGATGCGCCGCAGCATCTCGACGAAGCTGCCGGAGATCGGCAGGCTGGACCAAGTGGCTTCCGGCGTCACGTGGAAGAGGATGACGCGGCCCTCGCCGCGCGGCGCGCCGGTCACGAGCGGCGTTCCGTCGGCGAGATTGGCCCAGGTGCGCTCGACGATGTCGGCGGACGGCTCGGCGAGTACCTGGCGGTTCACCGTCACGTCGCGCGGCGGCGTCAGGTCGGAGAAGGGGCCTGGAGGGAATTGGTCGACCGGCTGCGGTTCCGACCAGGAGAGCGTACCGCCCAGCGAGCGCTCGCCGGTGCGCAGGCGGACCGGCAGCAGCGCCTCGTCGTGCTCGGCCGCCGCCAGGCGCGGCCCGGCGAAGCGGATCAGCGTGCCACCGGCTTCCATCCACTCGATCAGCCGGCTGCGCACCGAATCCGGCAGAGTGCCGACATCGGCCATGACGATCGCCGCCGGCTTCTGCTCCAGGAGCCGGGGCACGGATTGCGTCAGATCGGCGCTGCCGGCCTCGATGAGATCGGCATAGGGACCGATGGCCCGGCGAATGTAGTAGAGCGGTGAAAGGAGAGGCTGCGCCTCGTCGGCCTCGTGCTGGGAGATGAGCCCGATGCGGCGCCGGCGCGCATTCTCGTCGAGCAGCCGGAGCGCGCCGGCATGGTTCTCGCCGGCAAGCCCGATCGAGGTGAAATCGTTGCGCAGTTCGAAGGGCACGCGCATCTCGCCCGTGGCGGCGGATTCGCCGGGGCCGAAGCCAATGGCCGTTTCGGCGATGCGCCGGCCCTGCTCGTCGGAAGCGTAGGCGACGACCTGCCGTGGTCCCGTCTCCGACTCGCGCCGAACGGCGGTTACGGTAAAGCGCTCCGGCGCGTTGGCGCTGTCGGACAGGGCAACGAGCGGCAAGTTATCCGGAGCGATCCAAAGAACGTCGGAAAGCTCGGCGGAGAACAGCGTCTCGAAGGCTTCCGCGTCATCGCCGCGCGCAAGCCCGTCGGCAAGCACGGCGAGGCTCGCGCCGGGCAGTTGCGAAAGCGTTTCGGCAACCCGGGCGTAGATGGCGGGGCGGTCGCTAGGGACCGGGCGTGGCTCCGCGGCGTTCAGTCGCTCGATCGCGGTTGCGGCGTCGAACGGGCCGATATCCTGCGCCGGTGCTTCGGCGGTCAGCGCCAGCACCACCGGCACGCCGCTTTCCCCCGCATCGTTGATCAGCCGCGTGGCGGTCGCCACCCGCCTGTCCCAGTCCGGAGCGCTCGACCAGCCATTGTCGAGCACCACGGCGAGCGCGCTGCCGTTGACGACGGTCCGTTCGCGCGGATTGAAGACGGGGTCGGCAAGCGCCAGTATGACGAGCGCGGCAAGCGCGAGCCTGAGGAGCGTCAGCCACCACGGGCTCTGGTGCGGGGTTTCCTCCTTCCTGACGATGCGCGCCAGGATGGCCAGCGGCGGGAAGGTCTCCCGCTGCGGCCGGGGCGGCGTCAGCCGCAAGAGCCACCAGATGACCGGCAGGGCAACAAGGCCCCACAGGACCATCGGCGCGCCGAAGGAGAGGGGGAGGAAGTTCATCGGCCCGCATCCATCTCGGCGGTCATGGCCGTATGCACGCGGATCAGAGCCTCCGAGGCCAGCCGGTCGGTGTGGTTGACCGTGTAGCTCCAGCCGACCTTCTTGGCCCAGCGGGAAAGTTCCTCGCGTCTTGCTAGGTAGAGCCGGCGATACTCCTCGCCCAGCGTTTCGGCCCGGCCGGCTGTCAGCTTGACGCCGGTTTCGGGGTCCTGGAACTCGGTGCGGCCCGAATAGGGAAAGGTCTCTTCGGCGGGATCGGCCACCTCGATCAGATGCGCACGGGTGCCCCGGCGCGCCAGCGGATCGAGCCAACGCATGATCTCCTCCGGCGGATCGAGGAAGTCACCGGCAATGACGACGTCGGAAAAGCGGCGGACCTGGGAGAAGTCCGCGCGTCCGGTGTCCGGCTCGGCATGGCTGATGTATTGCGCCAACCGCTCCGCGCCGTTGCGGGCGGCGAAGGGGTCGGTCAGCCCAGGCCAGGCGATCCGCTCGCCGCTGCGCGACAGGAGCTCGGCCAGGGAGAGGATCAGCACGAGGGCGCGCGATTCCTTGGAAACCTCGGCCTGGCCGGAGCGGTAGAGCATCGAGGGGGAACGGTCGGCCCACAGCCAGACGGTGTGCGCGGCTTCCCACTCCCGGTCACGCACATAGAGATGGTCCTCCTCGCGGGCGGAGCGCCGCCAGTCGATGCGGGCGACGGCCTCGCCCTCGACATAGGGGCGGAACTGCCAGAAATTCTCGCCGATGCCGCGTCGGCGGCGGCCGTGCCAGCCGGCGATCACGTTGTTGACGACGCGGCGGGCCTCCACCAGAAGATCCGGCACCAGGGCCGCGCGCGTGCGGGCACGCACCAGCGCGTCCTCTGTCGAAACGGGGGTGGTGACTTCACCGATCCGCGCCATCAGCCTCTTTCGCCGTTCGCTCAGCCGAGCGCCTTCACCAGGCGCGCAATGACATCGCGCACGCTCATGCCTTCCGCCCGCGCCGCGAAGGTCAGTGCCATGCGGTGCTGCAGCACCGGCTCGGCGAGCGCGCGCACATCGTCGACCGACGGGGCGAGGCGGCCGTCGTAGAGTGCGCGGGCGCGGGCGCAGAGCGTCAGCGCCTGGCTCGCCCGCGGGCCGGGTCCCCAGGCCACATGCCGGTCCGTTTCGGGGTGGCCGAGACCAGGCCGCGCCGAACGCACCAGCGCCAGGATCGCCTCCACCACGCTTTCGGGCACCGGCATGCGGCGGATCAGCGCCTGGATCTCCTTCAACCGCGCCGGGGCGAGCACATTCATCGGCCGTGCCTCCTCGAGGCCGGTCGTCTCGAGGAGGATACGCCTTTCGGCATCGAGTTCCGGATAGAGGATGTCGATCTGCATCAGGAAACGGTCGAGCTGCGCTTCGGGAAGCGGATAGGTGCCCTCCTGCTCGAGCGGGTTCTGCGTGGCCAGCACATGGAAGGGCGAGGGCAGGTCGTGGCGTTCACCGGCCACCGTCACGTGGTACTCCTGCATCGACTGCAGGAGCGCGGACTGGGTGCGGGGGCTCGCGCGGTTGATCTCGTCGGCCATCAGAAGCTGGGCGAAGATCGGCCCGGGGAGGAAGCGGAAGGAGCGGCGGCCCGTGTCGTCCTGCTCCATCACCTCCGAGCCCAAAATGTCGGAAGGCATCAGGTCGGGCGTGAACTGGATGCGCCGCGCATCGAGCCCGAGCACCATGCCGAGGGTTTCCACCAGCTTGGTCTTGGCAAGTCCGGGCACGCCGACCAGAAGCGCGTGCCCGCCGGCCATGATGGCCACCAGGGCGCGCTCCACCACGGCCTCCTGGCCGTAGATCACCCGTCCGACCCCTTCACGTACGCGGGCGATATCGGCAAGCGCGGTTTCGGCCTGCGCCACCATTTCCTTCTCGCCGGCTGTACCGGCCTGGCCTTCCCTGGCGATGATGCTCATGCGGCTCGTCCTCGCTTTGCCGATCTGGCGGTCATCTGCGATACATGGAACAGGATGCGCAGCGTGCCAGCCCGACGAGCTTAATTGAGTTCCCATGGCTGACAAGCCGAACAACAGTGACTATTTCGTGACCATGACTGCTCGAAACCAGGACAATGCCGCCGGGGAGGGCACCTTCGCCAAGGCCGGTGACGCGGCGGCGCTCTCGGCGCTGATTGCCCGCGCGGCCCGCGCGGATAAGGGCGTGCCGCCGGTGGAGCGCTGGAATCCGCCCTTCTGCGGCGATCTCGACATGGAAATCCGCGCCGACGGCACGTGGTTCTATCTCGGCACGCCGATCGGGCGCATGGCCCTGGTGCAGCTCTTTTCCTCCGTTCTGCGCAAGGATGCGGACGGCAGGACCTATCTCGTCACGCCGGTGGAAAAGGTCGGCATCCGCGTGGAGGATGCGCCCTTCCTTGCGGTGGAGATGGCGGTCTCCGGCGCCGGGGAGAATCAGCACCTGACCTTCCGCACCAATGTGGGCGACGTGGTGGAGGCCGGCTCTGATCATCCGATACGCTTCGTCGAGGAGGAGGGGACCGGCGGCGTGAAGCCCTATGTGCTCGTGCGGGGCCGACTCGAGGCGCTGGTGGCGCGTCCGGTCATGTACGAACTCGTGGAACTGGGCGAAGAGGTGGAGATCGACGGCCGCGCGATGTTCGCCGTCCGCTCCGGCGGCGCGATCTTTCCCGTGATGCCGGCCGAACGGCTGAAGGCGCTCGTGGGATGACGATGCGGGCCGCTACGCAGAATCGCTTTTCAGCAGAGGCATTCCGCCGCCGCGCCGCCGCGCAGGACCCGGCTCACGATCCCGATGCCTATGGCGACCATCGGCTGAACCCGGATATCAGGCACCTCATCGTCCGCGACGGTCTCGACGATGCGGCCGTGCTCGTGCCGGTGGTCGACCACGGCGAGGAGGCGACCGTCATCCTCACCCAGCGCACCACGACCCTGCGCCGGCACTCGGGCCAGATCGCCTTTCCCGGCGGGCGCATCGACGCCGTAGACGGCTCGCCCGAACATGCCGCCCTACGCGAGGCGGAGGAGGAGATCGGGCTCGCACCGTCGCGGGTCGAGATCGTCGGCCGCATGCCCGACTACGTCACCGGTAGCGGCTACCGCATCCGCCCCGTGCTTTCGATCGTCGAACCCGGTTTCACATTGACGCTCAACCCGCACGAGGTGGAGGTGGCGTTCGAGGTGCCGTTGTCCTTCCTTATGGATCCGGCCAATCACCGGCGCGAAAGCCGCATCTGGCAGGAGCGGGAACGGTTTTATTATACAATGCCTTACGGAGAGCGCTTCATATGGGGAGTCACGGCGGGTATTTTGCACATGCTCTATGAAAGGCTCTACGCGCGATGACGCTTGCCACCATCGATAACAAGGCCGAGTGGCTGCACAGGCCCGGCCTCCAGGCGCTGCTTGCCGTCCTCAACGAAGGCGACGAGGAGGCGCGGATCGCCGGCGGCGCGGTGCGCAACGCACTTCTCGGGCAGCCGGTGACGGATGTCGACATCGCCACCACCACCACGCCCGAGGAGACCACCCGACGGGCGGAGGCGGCCGGGTTCAAGGTCGTTCCCACAGGCTTCGAGCACGGCACGGTGACGGTGGTCGCCAAGGGCCTGCCCTACGAGGTGACGACGCTGCGCGCCGACGTGGAGACCGACGGCCGGTATGCGCGCGTCGTCTTCGGTCGAGACTGGAGGGACGACGCCGAGCGGCGGGACTTCACGATCAATGCCCTTTACGCCGAGGCGGACGGGCGCGTGGTGGATCTCGTCGGCGGGCTCTCCGATCTCGAGACGCGCACCTTGCGCTTCATCGGCGACGCGGAGACACGCATACGCGAGGACTATCTGCGCATCCTGCGTTTCTTCCGTTTTTTCGCCTGGTACGGCTCGGGCCGGCCGGATGCGGATGGCCTGAAGGCGTGCACGCGGCTTAGAGACGGTCTCGCCCGGCTGTCCGCCGAGCGCGTCTGGAGCGAGTTGAAGAAGCTTTTGGCCGCTGCCGATCCCTCGCGCGCGCTCCTTTGGATGCGCCAGACGGGCACGCTCACCGCCGTTCTGCCGGAGAGCGAGCGGTGGGGGATCGACGCGATTCACGGGCTGGTCGATACCGAGCGGGCATTCGGCTGGGCGCCCGACCCGCTCCTGCGCCTTGCGGCCATCATCCCGCCCGATGCCGAACGGGTGAAGGCGCTGGCGGTCCGCCTGCGCATGTCGAAGGCTGAGGCGGCCGCGCTCGTTGGCTGGGCCGAGGCACCCGTGCCCGACCCATCACTCGGCGAGAGCGCGTTCGCAAAGCTGCTTTACCGCGCCGGGGAGAAGGGTGTCGACAAGCGCCTGGGCCTTGCCCTTGCGGGTGCCCGCGCCCGCGCGCAAGCGGATGACGGCGCGCTCATGGAGGCAGCCGGCTATCGCCGCCTGCTCGACACTTTGGAACGTTGGCAGCGGCCTGTCTTCCCGCTTGGCGGAAAGGATCTCCTGCCCCTGGGCTTCAAGCCCGGTGCGGAACTGGGCAAGACCCTGGCTGCGCTTGAGGAACGGTGGCTGGAATCGGGTTTTGCGATGAGTCGGGAAGACCTCCTGTCGGAAGCCCGGGGCGAAAAGCGGTAGGCTTGCGCCAACCGCTTTCCCTGTCGTGAAAGGCTGTCCCTATGCGGCGTTGCGGGCCTCGGTGATGCGCGAGCGAATGGCCTCGAGCATGCTTTCGCGAATGATGGTCTCGCCGTGGACCTCGCGCATATGCTCCACGGCGCGACGGATGACTTCCGCCTCCTCCTCGTGCCTCGTGTGCCACTCGCAACCGGGGACAAGCGATCCGCAATGGAATTCCTTCATCATCCGATCCTCCTTTGTTTCGCGCTTGGTGGGGCTGGGTAGTATAGCACGATAGATGGTTTCGGACCGAATTGAGACAAGGCCCGGCAATCACGTTTGATACCTGGAGGCGGTGGCAGCCACCTCCTGGCGAAGCCAGCTTTTGAAATCCTTGACCTTTTTCGGCTCCGGCCGATTCTTCGACGTCACCAGCCAGTAGCCGAACCGGGTCGGGGCCCGTCCGGGAAACGGCCGCACGAGGCGGTTCGCCGCAAGCGCGTCATGCGCGAGCGTCGGCCAGGCGAGCATCACGCCCTGGCCGGCGATCGCCGCGTCGAGGGCGAGCGAGGCGTCGGTGAAGGAACTGCCTTCCTCGAGCTCCCGCTCGTCGAGGCCGTGCGGGGCGAGCCAGATGTCCCAGCCCGTCGTCGAATTGGCGTCGCGCACGATGGGCGCGGAAAGCAGGTCACGCGGCTCCTTCAGCCGTTCCGCCAAGGCCGGTGCGCAGACCGGGAAGACCTCCTGCGCGAGGATGAACTCGGCCTTGACACCGGGCCAGCCGCCTTCACCCACGCGGATCGCCAGATCAATGTCTGAAGCATCGAGATTGACCAGCGTTACGGAAGCGTCGAGCCTGATCCGCATCTCCGGATATTGCCGGGAATAGCCCGACAGGCGCGGCACCAGCCATTTCGAGGCGAAGACCGGAGCGACGGAAACGGTCAGTACCGTGTCGGCATGCCGTTGCGACAGCGCCACCGCCTCGTCGAGCCTTTCGAAGCCCTCGTTGAGTCTTTCCGCGATCTGCCGTCCGAAAACCGTCGGCTCGAGGCCGCGCCGCGTGCGCTCGAAGACGCTCCGGCCGAGCTGGCGTTCCAAGCGGATGATATGCTGGCTCACCGCTCCCGCCGAAACACCCAGCTCCGCTGCAGCGGCGGCGAGCGAGCCAAGCCGCAGCACGGCCTCCACGGCGCGCAAGGCGTTCAGGTGGACGCGGTTCAGGTTTTGCATATAGTTTTTCTATAGCAACGTGCAGGCAATCTCCATTGAAAACGAGCCGCTCTCGGCGGATTTTCGGCTGTGGCGCCGGAGGGATATCGCCATGCTGAAGATTTTCTTGAGTGTTGCCGCCTATCTACGCCGTCGAAGGGAGGCGTTCCGGGCGATCGAGGAGTATGCGGAGGAACGGGAGAAATGGTGTCGCGATCCGCTCTCGCATCCCGACATCGCCGCAATGAGCCAGCGCGAGCTGGCGGATCTGCCGTTTCGGCGCGACATTGCCTGCAGGCGCTGACAGGACGATCGCGTCGGCCTATTCCGCCGCCAGCCGTTCGCCGAGGAAGCCGCCCGACTGACGTTTCCACAGTTGAGCGTAGAGGCCGCCGCGGGCGATCAGTTCTTCGTGCGTGCCTTCCTCGACGATGCAGCCCTTGTCGAGCACGATCAGCCGGTCGAGCGCGGCGATGGTGGAGAGGCGGTGGGCGACGGCGATGACGGTTTTTCCCGCCATTAGCTCGGCCAGGTTCTCCTGGATGACGGACTCGATCTCCGAATCGAGCGCCGAGGTCGCCTCGTCGAGGACGAGGATCGGGGCGTTCTTCAGCATCATGCGGGCGATGGCGATGCGTTGGCGCTGGCCGCCGGAGAGCTTCACGCCGCGCTCGCCGACATGCGCGTCGTAGCCGGTGCGGCCGCGCGGGTCCGTCACGCCGATGATGAAGTCGTGCGCGGAGGCGCGCCTTGCCGCGGCGATAATGTCGGCCTCGCTTGCGCCGGGCCGGCCATAGGCGATGTTGTCGCGGATGGAGCGATGCATGAGCATCGGCTCCTGGGTGACGACGCCGAACTGGGCGCGCAGCGAGGCCTGGCTCAATTCCCGGATGTCGTGCCCGTCGAGGAGGATGCGCCCGCCCTCGATGTCGAAAAGGCGCAGCATCAGGTTGACGATGGTGGTCTTGCCGGCGCCGGAAGGGCCGACGAGCGCCACCCGCTCGCCGGGGCGGATGTGCAGGTCGAGGTTCTCGATGACCCCCTCTTCCTTGCCGTAGTTGAAGGTCACGTCCTCGAAACGGATGTCGCCCTTGGCCTCAGGGAGCGTCTGTGCATTCGCCGCATCGCGGATTGCCGGGCGGCGCGAGATCACCCCGGTGGCGTCCTGCACGGTGGCATAGGCGCGGATAAGGCCGTTGACGTTGAACATCATGTAGGCCGACATCTGGTTGAGCCGGAAGACGAGCCCCATGGCGGTGGCGATCGCCCCAGTCGTCGTCGCGCCGTTCATCCAGCTCATGACCGCCAGCGTACCCACCGCCGTCATCATCAGGCCGTTGAGGATGGCGACGGCGGCGCGCACGCGGGTGATGGCGCGCGTCAGGGTGCGCACGGCCGCGAGGAAGCGCGCCATGCCCTCACGCACATAGCCGTGCTCGCGCCGTCCGCTGTCATAGAGCTTCACCGCCATGATGTTGGTGAACGCGTCCACCATGCGGCCGTTCAAAAGGGAGCGCTCGTCCGCGCGCCGCCGCCCGGCTTCGCGCAGTGGCGGCAGGAGATAGCGCGCGGTGACCAGGAACGCCGCGAACCACAGCGCCAGGACGATGCCGAGCAGCGGGTCGAGCCGGGTAAGAATGGTGGCGGCGAGCAGCAGGAAGGTGAGGAAACTCCACAGGGTCTGGAGCGCGGAGGTGATGAAATCGCCCGTCGCCTCGCCGCCCTGCATGATCTTGGTGGCGATGCGGCCGGCGAAGTCGTTCTGGTAGAACTCGTAGGGCTGGTCCATCACCCGCCGGAAGGACTGCCACCGTACCCGCTGGTAGAAGGAGGGCGCAATCACCTGCTCTTCCAGAACGGTGTTGACGATCATGATCGCCGCGCGCCCGAACAGCACGAGGAGGCCGAGGGCCAGGAGGGCCGGCCAGTGCTCGGCCAGGAAGGTTTCGGGCCTCGAGGTGTCGAGCAGGTCGATCAGCCAGCCGAGCGCCCAGTAAAGCCCGGCATCCACCGCGCCCATCAGGCCGCCGGCGGCCAGAAGCAGGACGAAAGGCCATTTGGCCTGGGCGGCGAAGAAGAGGATGAAGCGGTGGGCCTCCGTGGGCAGGACCTCGCGCTCGGTGTCGCCGAAGGGGTCGATCACCCCCTCGGCGCTTTGCCACAGGCGCTCGTTCAGCCCGCCCTTTTCTTCCTCGCCGTCCTTCACTCCGCTGCCTCTGCTTCTTCGAAGTCGAGAAAACCGCCCGACTGGCGTTGCCAGAGCTGGGCGTAGATTCCGCCCCTGGCCAGCAATGCGTCGTGGTTGCCTTCTTCGACGATGCGCCCTTCGTCCATCACCACGAGCCGGTCCATGGCGGCGATGGTGGAAAGCCGATGGGCGATGGCAATCACCGTCTTGCCCTGCATCAGGGAGGCGAGATTCTCCTGGATCGCCGCCTCGGCCTCCGAATCGAGCGCCGAAGTCGCCTCGTCCAGGATCAGAATCGGCGCATCCTTGAGCATCACGCGCGCGATGGCGATGCGCTGCCGCTGGCCGCCGGATAGTTTCACGCCACGCTCGCCGACATGGGCATCCAGTCCTGTCCGTCCCTTTATGTCGGACAGGCCCCCGATGAAGTCCAGTGCCTCGGCGCGTTTTGCCGCCTCGATCACCATGGCTTCGTCGGCGTCGGGCCGGCCGTAAAGGATGTTGTCGCGCACGGAGCGGTGGAGCAGCGATGTGTCCTGCGTGACCATGCCGATGTTGGCGCGCAAGGAATCCTGCTTCACTTCGGCGATGTCGTTTCCGTCGATCAGGATGCACCCGCCTTCGAGGTCGTAGAAGCGCAGGAGCAGGTTGACCAAGGTCGATTTTCCCGCGCCCGAGCGCCCGACGACGCCCACCTTCTCGCCAGGACGGATCGCCAGCGACAGATCTTCGATCACGCCGCCCGTCTTGCCGTAGTGAAAGCGGATGCGGTCGAAGACGATCTCGCCCTTAGACACACGCAGTTCCTTCGCGCCGGGCTTGTCCTCGACGAGGCGCGGCAGGGAGATCGAGGAAATGCCGTCCTGGACCGTGCCGATGTTCTCGAACAGGACGGTCAGTTCCCACATGATCCACTGCGACATGCCCCAAAGCCGCAGGACCAGGCCGATCACCACCGCGACGGCGCCGATCGAGACCGCTTCGCCCAGCCACAGCCAGATCGAAAGGGCGGCGACGGCGAACAGGCACAGCGAATTCAAAAGATAGAGCGTGCCGTAGAGGCCGGTCACCAGCCGCATCTGGCGATAGACCGTCTTCAGGAACTCCAACATCCCCTCGCGTGCAAAGCCTGCCTCGCGGCGGGCATGCGAGAACAGTTTGACGGTCTGGATGTTGGTGTAGCTGTCGACCACGCGACCGGTCATGACCGAGCGCGCATCGGCCTGCTCCTCGGCCACCCGGCCGAGCCGCGGGATGAAGTAGCGCAGAAGGAGGGCGTAGCCGACGAGCCATCCCGCCAACGGCGCGGCGAGCCGCAGATCGGCGGAGGCGACGATGACCAGCATGCCGGTGAAGTAGACGACGACATAGTTCAGGACATCGATGAGCTTGATGACGCATTCGCGCACGGCGAGCGCCGTCTGCATCAGCTTGGTGGCGATGCGGCCGGCGAATTCCTCCTGGTAGAAGGACATGGACTGTCTGAGCAGGTAGCGGTGCACCTGCCAGCGGATGCGCATGGGGTAGTTGCCCATCAGCACCTGGTGGTTCACAAGCGAGTGCAGCACCACCGCGATCGGCAGGATCACCAGCACGACGAATGCCATGCCGGCAAGCTTCCAACCTTCCGTCTCGAGAAAGGTCGCCCGGTCCCGCTCGGCCAGCCAGTCGACGATGTTGCCGAGGAAGGAGAACATCCACACCTCGATGATGGCGATCAGCGCCATCAGAACCATCGAGACCGCCAGATAGGGCCAGGCGCCCCTGGTGAAGTGCAGGCAGAAGGCGACGAGCGTCTTCGGCGGCTCGGTCATCTCCTCAGCGGGGAAGGCGGGCAGGCGCTTTTCGAACCAGCTAAACATCGTTCATCCTCGACAGGCTCGGGCCCTCAGCGGTGCCCTTTGCGCGGCAGCACGGTCGGCATTCCGGGCTTTCCGCTTCTGATCGGTGGCGCGCTCGCCTTGACCGCAAAGGCTTTCGAACCGGAGCCTTTCTCCTGCGGCATCGGGGACCCGGCATGCGGCATTTGCGGCTTTGCGCCAAGAACAGCGGCGAAGGCTCCTGACAGGGTCTTGGCGGGAGCCTGGTGTGCGTCGCTCGGCGGCAGAGCCGTGGTGGTGGGAGCGACTCGTGTCGCCGGCGCGTTGCGCCTTTCGGGAAATTTCGCAGACATGGAGCGAATCCTGGAATGATTCCGGAATGGGTTCCGGCGGATCGGCTCGCGCGTGGTCTACTGGGGAAGAATATGCGTTGGAGCGAGAACCGCCGTCAGGCCTTGAGCCCGGCCCCGATCCAGGGGCGCGCGCAGACCAAGGATGCGACCATCCGATTATCCATGTCTGCCTCCGGCGGTTTACGTTAAGCGTGGCGACCTTATATCCAAGAATGCCGAGGCTGGCCAGCGCCTTTGTCAGTGTGCTTTCACCCTTTCGGGCAGCTGTGTCTCCGGGGCTACAGTCGAGCAAGGCATGAAACACGGCATTCGCATCGCACTTTTCCAACCCGACATTCCGGGCAACACCGGTGCCATCCTGCGCCTTGCGGCCTGTCTGGGCGTGGCGGTGGATCTGATCGAGCCGGCGGGCTTCGAACTTTCCGACCGCGCCCTGAAGCGCGCGGGGATGGACTATCTCGAACGCGCGCCGCTCACGCGCCATGCGTCCTGGGAAGCGTTCGAGACGTGGCGACAGGCGGAAGGGCGCCGGCTTCTCCTCTTCACCACGACGGCCGCCGTCCCCTATACGGCCTTGTGCTACCGCGACGGCGACGTGCTGCTCTTCGGGCGCGAGTCGGCCGGCGTGCCCGAGGAGGTGCACCGGGCGGCCAATTGCCGCCTGGTCATTCCCATGCGGGAGGAGGCGCGCAGCCTCAATGTCGCGCTTGCCGCCGCGATGGTCTGCGGCGAAGCGTTGCGGCAGACGGGGTAGGCTGCTTCGTTTGCTTAGGCTGTACGGCTGCACGGTTTTCTCCTTCACGGTAAGTGGAAGGAGGCCGGGGTACGACCTCGACTTAAGTTGAGGTCAAGCGGGATGCGGAAAAACCGAAAGGCGGCGCTTTAGTCCGCGCTCGGCAGGCGGCGCATGGTGAACTCGATCACGCCGCCCGGGCGCTCGCACCAGCTTTCCACCTCGGTCCAGTAAGCCTGCTTGGGCCAGCGCTCCAGCCATTCGCGCGCCTTGGCGCGGGCTTCGTCGCGCGGCAGCGAGAAGGTTTCGCGCAGGAAACCGTCGCGCGGTAGGCGATGGTCGTTGGCGCGCTTCTTGTCGAGGGCACGTTTGAGGCCCTCGAGCGGGGGCTTGGCGGGCACGCGCACGAAAGAACTCCTTGACCCGTTGCCCGTTAAGATTAGGGATCGAAAGTGACAATTGCGAGTCCTTTGTCTGCCACGACGACGCGGCTTCGCGCTCGAAAGGGGCCTCATGGAAAGACCAGACATACCGGCCGGACTGCCCGACGGCCTGGAGGAGAAGAAACAACGGGCGAAGGCCTGGTTCGAAAGCCTGCGCGATCGGATCTGCACCGCCTTCGAGAAGCTCGAGGACGAACTGTCGGGGCCGCTCTCGACCCGTGCGCCCGGCCGTTTCGAGCGCACGCCCTGGCAGCGCGAGGAAGGGGCGGGCGGTGGCGGCCTCATGTCGATGCTGAACGGCCGCGTCTTCGAGAAGGCCGGCGTGCACACCTCGACGGTCTTCGGCGAGTTCTCGCCGGAGTTCCGCCAGCAGATACCGGGTGCGGAGGAGGATCCGCGCTTCTGGGCGTCCGGGATCTCGTTGATCGCGCACCCGCAGAACCCGAATGTGCCGGCCGTGCACATGAACACCCGCATGGTGGTGACCACGCGGCAGTGGTTCGGCGGCGGCGCCGACCTGACGCCGGTGCTCGACCGCAGGCGCACCCAGGAGGATCCCGACACGGTCGCCTTCCACCGGGCGATGCGGTATGTCTGCGACCGACACAAGCAGGTGGCGGAGTATGACCGCATGAAGGGCTGGTGCGACGAATATTTCTTCCTGCCGCACAGGAACGAGCCGCGCGGCACCGGCGGCATCTTCTACGACTGGCTGAAGACCTCGGACGAAAAAGGCGGCTTCGAGGCCGACTTCGCCTTCACGCAGGACGTGGGCCGCGCCTTCCTGGTCGTCTACGAGCACCTGGTGCGCAAGAACTTCGATACCAACTGGACCGAAGCCGACCGCGAGGAGCAGCTCGTGCGCCGGGGCCGCTACGTTGAGTTCAACCTGCTCTACGACCGCGGCACGATCTTCGGGCTGAAGACCGGCGGCAATGTCGATTCCATCCTCTCCAGCATGCCGCCTGTGGTCAAGTGGCCGTAGCTTGCCGGCAGACGCTGATCGACCTCATTTTCCAGGGATCCGCAGGGCATGCGCGAGCGTCTGGAGCGCCGCAACGCGGCGTGATCTCATGGCCGCAGGGTCGCGAGCTTCAGGCCGAAGGCGACAAAGACCGTTCCCGTTACGGCCTTGAGCGCGCGCTGCACCCAGGCGCGGCTGCCGAGCCCCTTGAGCGAAGACAGGAGCACGACAAGGCCCGAGAACCAGACGATGTTGACCAGCGAGTGGATCGCGACCAGCAGGAAGGCCCATTGCACGCCCTGCGCGGTGGGCGGAATGAACTGAGGGAAGGCCGCAAGATAGAACATCGACACTTTTGGGTTCAGCGCGTTGGTGAGGAATCCTTCGACCGTCGCCCGCACGAGGGTCCGCCGCCGCTTTGCCGGCGTCACCTGCCGGGGCAACGCGACGCCTTTCCAGGCCTCCCAGAGCGCCTTCAGGCCGATGAAGCACAGATAGGCGGCACCCAGCATCTTCACGATGAAGAAGGCCTGCGCCGACTGGACCAGGATGATGGAGATGCCCAGGATCGACAGTGCCCCGTGCAGGTAGAAGGCGGCGAAGAAACCGGCGATGTTGGCAAAGCCCGCCGCCTTGCCCGAGGTGGGAACGGTCTTGGCGATCAGAACGCCGTTCGGGCCGGGCGAGATCACCAGAAGAGTGGCGACGAGCGTGAAGGCGGAGAGTTCCAGGAAAGTCATTGCCGTATTCCTGCCAGGATCGTGCCGCGGCCAAGGGTCTTTGCGCCGGCTCTCAGGCCATCGGTTGAAGCATCGTTCGATGAGGACCACAATAGGTGCCGTCTCCACGTCCTGTCGAGACAAACCGGCCGCGAGAATCGGGAATCGGACATGCTGCGCGCACCTTCCACGAAAGCCAACAGACCGCAGACCGGGGTCGATTCGCTCGACCATGAGCTTGCCGGCGAAATGGCCGCTTCGCTCGGCCGGGCCGGTCGGGAGGCCGAGGCGGCCCTGGCGCGGCTCGCCGCGCACGAGGGCGAGGGATCCGAACGGGCCGGTCTGTTGCGTGCGGCGGCCGATGCCGTCTACGCCTATTTCATCCAGCGCGAGCTATGCGGGCTGAAGCGCCATGACGACGTGGTGCGCCAGCTTGCCATTCCGCGCGCCGTCCTGGTGCGGCTCGGCGCGCGATAGGGACCGGCAATCCGCGGGGATGCGCCGGTCAGGGCGGGGAACGTCTCGCACGGCCCTCACATGCGCATAAAAGGGTGTTCTCCCCGCGACAATCTGCCCTGTCAGGCGGCGGGTGTCTGGACAAGTCTGGCGGTCGCGCATAGAAACCATCGCCAATTGCCGGGGGAACGGCCGGTCCGTCGTGGGGAATCGAAGGGCGGGCGCGATTGTCGACAAACGCATTCTCTTCGGCAGGCATGAGGTGAAAAGGACCGCAGTCCCGTGAGCGATATCGATTCGACCCATATCCCGGAACACAACCGCCGCGACTTCCTCTACGTGGCCACCGGAACGGCCGCTGCCGTTGGCGCCGCCGGTGCCCTGTGGCCCTTCATCGACCAGATGCGTCCCGATGCCTCCACGCGTGCACTGGCTTCCATCCAGGTGGACGTCTCGGCCGTCGAGCCCGGCATGTCGCTGACGGTGAAGTGGCGCGGCCAGCCCGTCTTCATCCGCAACCGCACGGAGGCGGAGATCGAAGCGGCGCGCGAGGTGCCGCTCGACGAGCTCAAGGACCCGGTCGCGCGCAATGCCAACCTGCCCGCGGATGCGCCGGCGACCGATGTCGACCGCTCGGCGGGCGAGGGGATGGAAAACTGGCTCGTCATGATCGGCATCTGCACCCATCTGGGCTGCGTGCCGCTCGGTCAGCAGGGCGATTTCGGCGGCTGGTTCTGCCCCTGCCACGGCTCGCACTACGATACGGCGGGCCGCATCCGCCACGGGCCCGCTCCCGAGAACATGGCCATTCCGACCTTTGATTTCATCTCCGACTCGGTCATCCAGATCGGGTAGGAAAGGGAGCGCATTTTCCATGAGCGGTGGACACTCGACCTATACACCCAAGACCGGCATCGGGCGCTGGATCGACGCGCGTCTGCCCCTGCCGCGTCTCGTCTACGATTCCTTCGTCGCCTATCCGGTGCCGCGCAATCTGAACTATGCCTACACCTTCGGCGGCATCCTTTCGCTGATGCTGGTCGCGCAGATCCTGACCGGCGTGGTGCTGGCCATGCACTACGCCGCCAACACGGAGGTCGCGTTCGCATCGGTCGAGAAGATCATGCGCGACGTCAATTCCGGCTGGCTCCTGCGCTATTTGCACGCCAACGGCGCATCCTTCTTCTTCATCGCCGTCTACGTGCACATCTTCCGGGGGCTCTACTACGGCTCCTACAAGGCGCCGCGCGAGCTTCTGTGGATCCTCGGCTGCATCATCTATCTGCTGATGATGGCGACGGCCTTCATGGGCTATGTGCTGCCCTGGGGGCAGATGAGCTTCTGGGGCGCCACCGTGATCACCGGTTTCTTCACGGCTATTCCGCTCGTGGGCGACTGGATCCAGCAGCTTCTGCTGGGCGGCTTCGCGGTCGACAACCCGACCCTCAACCGCTTCTACTCGCTGCATTACCTGCTGCCCTTCATGATCGCGGGCGTGGTGGTTCTGCACGTGTGGGCGCTGCACGTCACGGGCCAGACGAACCCCACCGGAATCGAGGTGAAGCAGAAGACGGACACGGTCAACTTCACGCCGTATGCGACCATCAAGGATGGCTTCGCCATGGTCGTGTTCCTCCTCGTGTTCCTCTACTTCGTCTTCTACATTCCCAACTATCTCGGCCACCCCGACAATTACATCGAGGCCAACCCGCTTCAGACGCCGGCGCATATCGTGCCCGAATGGTACTTCCTGCCGTTTTACGCGATCCTGCGGGCGATCACCTTCAACATCGGGCCGATCGACTCCAAGCTCGGCGGCGTGCTCGCCATGTTCGGCGCCATTGCCGTTCTCTTCGTCGTGCCCTGGCTCGACACCTCGAAGGTGCGTTCGGCGGTCTACCGGCCGTGGTACCAGCTGTTCTTCTGGCTCTTCGTGGCCGACACCATCTTCCTTGGTTGGCTCGGCTCGCGGCCGGCGGAGGGCGTCTATGTCGTGCTGGCGCAGATTTCCACGCTGTACTACTTCGCCTTCTTCCTACTCGTCATGCCGGTTCTCGGTTTGATCGAAACGCCGCGCCGGCTGCCGAACTCGATTACCGAAGCGGTTCTGGAGAAGAACAGAACCAGCGCGCCCGCTGGCGCCCAGGCGGCCAGTGAAGGTTGAGCGATGCGCAAAGGGATTTCGGACATGAAGATGTTTTTCCATGGCCTGGCGGCGCTCGGCCTCGGCTTTGCCCTGGCCTCCTCGGCGGCGGCCGCGGAGTATCCACTGGAGGAACCGGAGCCCATTGACTGGAGCTTCTCGGGGCCGTTCGGGACC
The DNA here is from genome assembly GCF_034427935.1 of Chelativorans sp. M5D2P16. Taxonomy (NCBI): domain Bacteria; kingdom Pseudomonadati; phylum Pseudomonadota; class Alphaproteobacteria; order Hyphomicrobiales; family Phyllobacteriaceae; genus Chelativorans; species Chelativorans sp. M5D2P16. The sequence goes on from NZ_JAXQNM010000025.1 coordinate 159,975, forward strand.
TACGACAAGGGCCAGCTGCAGCGCGGCTTCAAGGTCTATCGCGAGGTCTGTTCCGCCTGCCATTCGCTGAACCTCGTCGCTTTCCGCAATCTGGAGGACCTGGGCTACACGGAAGAGCAGGTGCGGGCGATCGCCGCCGAATACGAAGTCGAGGACGGCCCGAACGAGGCGGGCGACATGTTCACCCGGCCCGCCAAGCCGTCCGACCACTTCCCCCCGCCCTTCGCCAATCCCGAGCAGGCGGCGGCCTCGAACAACGGCGCCGTGCCGCCCGATTTTTCGCTGCTGGCCAAGGCGCGGGCGGTGGAGCGCGGGTTCCCGACCTTCCTCTTCGATATCTTTACCCAGTATGCCGAGGGCGGAGTGGACTATACTCACGCGCTGCTGACCGGATACGAGGAGCCGCCGGAGGGCGTCGAAGTTCCGCCCGGTACGTACTACAACCCGTATTTCATCAACGGCATCTCGCTTGCCATGGCGCCGCCGATCGCCGACGGAATGGTCACCTATGACGATGGTGCGCCTGAGACGCTGGACCAGTACTCCCGCGACGTGTCGGCCTTCATGATGTGGGCGGCCGAGCCGCATATGGAAGCGCGCAAGGCGACCGGCTTCACGGTCATGGTCTTCCTCGTCCTATTCGGCGGGCTTGTCTATCTGACCAAGCGTAAGGTATGGGCGGAAGTGCACTGACGGCATCAGACCTCATTCCATGTGAAATTTGAGGGCGCCGCATGGGCGCCCTTTTTATTGGCAAGGCAGCAGGGCGGAGGACTCCGGAAGATGAAGCAGTCGCTCGATGAGACGTTGCGCGCGGCGATCCGCACGATTCCCGACTACCCGAAGCCCGGCATCCTCTTTCGCGATATCACCACGCTTCTGGGCGATGCACGCGCCTTCCGCCGCGCGGTGGACGAACTCGTCCATCCCTATGCGGGGTCGAAGATCGACAAGATCGCGGGCATAGAGGCGCGTGGCTTCATCCTCGGCGGGGCGATTGCCCACCAGCTCTCCTCCGGATTCGCCCCGATCCGCAAGAAAGGCAAGCTGCCGCACGAGACGGTGCGCGTGGCCTACAGCCTCGAATACGGGCTCGATGAGATGGAAATGCACCGCGATGCCGTCAAGCCCGGCGAGAAGGTGATCCTGGTCGACGATCTGGTGGCCACGGGCGGCACGGCGGAAGCGGCGGTCAAGCTCCTGCGCCAGATGGGCGCAGAAATCGTCTCGGCCTGCTTTGTCATCGACCTGCCGGATCTGGGCGGCCGTGCCTTGCTGGAAGCCGCCGGTGTCGAGGTGCGCACGCTGGTCTCCTTCGCGGGCGACTGACGAGGCGAGCCCCGCCGATAACGCCGCATACGGCAAAAACCCCGGACAGGCTCTGTCCGGGGGTAGAGGGTCAGACGCAGTAGGTGGGATCAGGCGGCGGCGGATTCGCGCGCCCTGAGGTTTTCCAGGATGTTCTGCGGCGAGGAAACGCCGTACGGGTCGGTCTCGCAATTGTCGGCGAAGCCTTCCTCCTCGAACCACTGTTCGATCATGCCGTCGTTGACGACGGCAGCATAGCGCCAGGAGCGCATGCCGAAGCCCAGATTGTCCTTGGCCACCAGCATGCCCATCTTGCGCGTGAACTCGCCGGAGCCGTCGGGAATGAACTTGATCTTCTCGATCCCCTGGTGGCGGGCCCATGCGTTCATGACGAAGGCGTCGTTGACCGAAATGCAGTAGATCTCGTCGATGCCTTCCGCCTTGAATTCGTCGTGGAGCTTCTCGAAATCGGGCAGCTGGTAGTTGGAGCAGGTGGGCGTGAAGGCGCCCGGCAGCGAGAACAGGACCACGCGCTTCCCGCTGAAATAATCCGCCGTGGTCTTGTTCTCCCAGCGATAGGGATTCGGTCCTTCGATGCTCTCATCGCGCACGCGGGTGCGGAAGGTCACGTCCGGGACTCTTTTTCTCAGCATGAACACGATCCTTTAAAACAGGCCCGCCCACCGGCCCAAGGACCGGAGGCTCACGGGAATGGTTTGAGAACCCGGTGCCTGGGAGGGGAACACCGGACAAGCTGAGGATTACACCCTTTCGATGACACGAATCCAATCCGCAAGCGGCGGCAATCCGCCGCAGAGCGTGGAAGCGGTGGATAGTCCGGCGACCGCCCGTCAGGTGTTGAACTTGAACAGCACAACGTCGCCGTCCTGAACGATGTATTCCTTGCCCTCGTCGCGCGCCTTGCCGGCTTCGCGCGCCGCCGTCTCGCCGCCGAGGCCGACGAAATCGTCATAGGCGATGGTCTGCGCACGGATGAAACCGCGCTCGAAATCGGTATGGATGACACCGGCGGCCTGCGGCGCTTTCGAGCCTTTCTGGACGGTCCAGGCGCGGGCCTCCTTCGGCCCGGCGGTGAAGAAGGTGATCAGGTCTAAAAGCGCATAGCCGGCGCGGATCAGGCGGTTGAGACCAGGCTCCTCGAGCCCCATGGCCTCCAGATATTCCGCTGCCTCCTCCTCGGGAAGCTGCGCCACCTCCGCTTCGATGGCCGCCGAGATCACCACCGATTTGGCGCCCTGCGCCGCTGCCATCTCCTCGACCGCTGCGCTGTAGGCGTTTCCGTTCGCGGCATCGCCCTCGGCGACGTTGCAGACATAAAGAACGGGCTTGGACGTCAGAAGGTTGAGCATGCGCAGGATGCGCAGGCTTTCCGCATCCAGTTCCGAAAGCAGGAGCCTGACCGGCTTGCCGTCCTGGAGAAGAGCGAGCGCCTGCTCCATGACGGGCAGGACGGTGATCGCCTCCTTTTCCTTGCCCGTGGCGCGCTTGCGGGTTGCGACGATGCGCCGCTCGAGGCTTTCGAGGTCGGCCAGCATCAGTTCTGTCTCCACCGTCTCGGCGTCGGCGACCGGATCGATGCGCCCCTCCACATGGGCGATGTCCTCGTCCTCGAAGCAGCGCAGGACATGCACGATCGCGTCCACCTCGCGGATATTGGCCAAGAACTGATTGCCGAGTCCTTCGCCCTTGGATGCGCCGCGCACCAGCCCGGCTATGTCCACGAAGGAGATGCGCGTCGGCACGACCTCCTTCGAGGCGGCGATTTCGGCAATCCTTTTCAGCCGCGGGTCGGGCACGGCCACCTCGCCGGTGTTCGGCTCGATGGTGCAGAAGGGATAGTTCGCCGCCTGGGCCGCGGCCGTCTTTGTGAGCGCGTTGAAGAGCGTCGACTTGCCGACATTGGGCAGACCGACAATGCCGCATTTGAAACCCATGGGTGCTTTGTCCTGTCAGGTGGAACCGGTTCGGCGAAGGTTGGGGGAGGGTATGGGCGAGGGGGCTTGGAAAGGTCAAGCCCCGCCTGTGCGCTCGTCCGGCTATTCCTTGTTGCCGAAGAGCTTTTTCAGCATCGCCGCCATCGGTCCCGTCTCCGGTACCGGCGCAGCCGGTTTCCGCGGCCGCGCCTGGCGAATGTGACTGCGACCCTTCGGCGCCGGGACAGGCGTCTTCTCGTCGGGCTCGCCCTTCATCGCCAGGCTCACCTTGTTCATGAAACCCGACTCGTCGCCTGCGGCGAGCATCCCGAAATTGTCGGCCACAGAATCGAGCAACGGCTCCAGCCAGTCCCGGTCGGCCTTGGCGAAGTCGCCCAGAACATGGGCGTTCACCCGCGCCTTGTCGCCCGGATGGCCGATGCCGATGCGCACGCGCCGGTAGTCGGGGCCGCAATGGGCGTTGATCGACTTGATGCCATTGTGGCCGCCATGCCCGCCGCCGCGCTTGACGCGCAGCTTTCCCGGGGCAAGGTCCAACTCGTCATAGAGCACGACGAGGTCGGCGGGGGCGAGCTTATAAAAGCGCATGGCTTCGCCGACCGCCTGGCCGGAAAGGTTCATGAAGGTTTGCGGCTTGATGAGCAGCACCTTTTCGCCGCCAAGCAGCCCCTCCGCCACGAGGGCGCTGAACTTTTTCGACCAGGGCGAAAAGGAATGGCGGCGCGCGATCGCGTCCGCCGCCATGAAGCCGACATTGTGCCGGTGGTTTTCGTATTGCCGGCCGGGATTGCCGAGCCCTGCAACAAGAAGCATGCGGTCGGTCCCCTGTGGGGAAGGGGAGGACTACTCCTCGTCCCCGCCTTCCGCCTCTTCTTCCTGTTCCTCTTCCGCTTCGGCGGCTTCCTCGCTCTCCTCGGCCTTCAGGCCGGCCGGTGCGGCAACCGTGGCGATGGTAAAGTCGCGGTCGGTGATGGTCGGCTTGGCGCCCTCGGGCAGCTTCACAGCGGAGATGTGTACGGAATCGCCGATGTCCATGCCCGTGAGGTCGACCTCGATGTAGTCCGGGATGGCGGTCGCCGGGCAAGCGAACTCGACTTCGTGGCGCACCACGTTCAGGACGCCGCCGCGCTTGATGCCGGGCGCGTCCTCCTCGTTGAGGAAATGCACCGGCACGTTGACCGTCACGATGGTGTTGCGGCCGATGCGCAGGAAGTCCACATGCATGGCGAAGCCGCGTACGGGATCGAGCTGATAATCCCTCGGCAGGACCTGGATCTTCTCGCCGTTCACCTCGACGGAGGCGATGGTGGTCATGAAGCCGCCTGCGTGGATGCGGTGGAACACCTCCTTGTAGGGAAGCGTGATCGCCAGCGGGGGTTGCTTTTCGCCGTAAATGACGGCGGGAACCTTGCCGTTGCGCCGAATTGCCCGGGCGGACCCCTTTCCGACCCGTTCGCGCGCCTCGGCCTTCAGTTCATAGGACTGATGGGCCATGGTCTTTTCCTTTCGTTTTTCGGAGCGTTTCCGGGAGGGACAAGCCGAATCCCGAAAACGGAAAACCGGTGGCGTTCTCGGCAACCGGTTTTCATCCGCGCTGCCTCCAAGGGTGTCCGCGCGGACGCGCGTCTATAACCGATGGGGGGGACGGGTGCAAGGGCGCCCAGCGCGGGCGCCGTCCGCCGGGAGGGCGGGGTTGGTCGGCTTATCGGCCTGCTGTAAGGGGCGATCCGTCCCGTTCAGAAGGCCCAGGAGGGAAAAGGCGGTCACCTGGTCAAGGCCGATCAGCACGCGGTCGTCGCATTCCGCCGGCATTTCGGTCAGCCGGTCAAAGACCATCCAGCGCTCATCGGGCGCCAGAATGGCTTCGAAGCGTGCCTTGATGGCATTGTTGCACATGGTTTCCCTTTAGCTCGGCGAAAGGGCGGAAAGGGCGGAAGCAAGCGCAAGCAAAGCCAGCGTGAAACCCGCCCCCCGGCAGATGGCGCGGTGACGGCGAAGGGCGGCGGCGCGCACAGCTGGACGGGAAAGGGCGGCAGCCACAAACCCGTACCAGCCGACCCCGAGGAGCGTCGTGACGGCGACCACCAAAAAAGCGTCGCCGGTATTCTGGATGGGCAGCATCATTCCGGCGAAGACAACGGCTAGGAAGGAGGCGGTCTGGGGTGACAGAAATCCGATCAGAACGCCCCCGACAAACAGGCTGGCTTGCAGCTTCCGTGGCGGTTCGGCCGCAGCGGGCGGAGCCATGCACGCGATGCGCCATGCCATCCCGCCCAGCACCGCCGCGCTGGCGATCTCGACCGTCGGCGGCGGCAGGGAAGCGGCGAGACGCACCGCGCCAAAGGCCATGAGGGTCGCCAGAACGGCCGTTCCCACGCCGATGCCGGCCAGGAGCGGGATCATTCGAGCGAAGCCGTAGAGCGAGGCGAGGCTTCCTGTGGTGAGTGCGATCGGCCCGGGCGTGATCACGATCACCATGTAGCCCGCCAGGAATTGCAACATGGCCGTTGAGATCAGAACCGAGCCAGACATGGCATTTCCTCCCCCCCATTGCTGTCTATGGACGAGCGCTCACGAAGGCTCCGGGTTGCGGCTGCATGTCTATCCGGACCTTGCTTCCGGCGCGCAGGATTTCGATCTTCTCGCCCGTTTCGCCGGGCCTGCCCGGAACGGAGATGGCAAGCACCTGGCCGTCGGCCAAGATGGCCATGAAGCGCACAGGCAGGCCGTCTTCGCCCTCGGCGAGGGTGGCGACCACATGAAAGCCGTCCTCCTCGACCGTGTAGTAGAGGGTGCCGTTGAAGCGGGCGAGGTGTAGGCTGTGCCCGCTCTCGGGAGCCAAGTCCGAGGCCGCGGCAACGCCGGTCGCGGCGAGCCACGCGAATGCGTACGCAGTCAAACGTCGTGTCATCGCTGATTCTCCTCCCTTGGGCGCCGGCACTTCCGCCGGCGAAGCGGACAGCATCCGGATACCATCACCCGTCTTCACGCCACCGATCGGATGTCCGTTCCTTTTTCCTGACATGATCTTCGCTCTTCCTGACAGAACAGATTTGCATTGACTGCGCGAAGTTTTTCACGGCCTCTTTACTTGCGCATCCTGCGTTTGCAGGAGGCCGTGAAAAGTTGGGGCGTGATGCCGCGCCAAGCGCAGGGAAGGGTGGCAGCGGTCGGAAATTTGCGTTCGGAGTCCGGGAGCATGGTCGAGACACTGCCGCCACATGCCTTCTCGAGGCTCGTCGGATCGATCTACGACTGCACGCTCGATCCGTCGCGCTGGGGGCATACGCTCGCCGAGATCGCGGAGGCTCTCCTTGCGCAGTCGCTCATCCTGTCGCTGAACGATCTGCGCCACGACCATCTGGTGATCGATCAGAGTTTCGGTTGGGAACAGCATTGGCTGGAGGAAAGGGCGCAGCATCTTCCCGAGATCCACGGCTTTCTTTCATCGTGGCTGTCCCCAGGCACGTCGTTGGACGAGGCTTACGTCGCCTCGCGCGAGATTCCGCCGGAGCGCCTTGCGGCCTCGCCCTACGTGCAGCGCTGCCTCAAGCCGCAAGGAATTACCGACATCACTCACTTCTTCCTTATGTACACGCCAACCCATTTTTCCGAGATGGTGGTCTTTCGGCACCAGCGGCAGGGCTTGATGACGGACCGTGAAATCGCGATCGGCAAGCTGCTCCTGCCCCATCTGAGACGCGCCGTGACGATTAGCCGGGTGCTCGACGCCCGCGCGATCGAACGTGAACGCATGGTTCAGGCGCTCGACGCGCTCGCCTGTGGTGTGGTGCTGACAGACGAGCGCGGTGCCATCTTGCATTCCAACCGCGCGGCTGAGCGCATGCTTTGCGAGGGCGCAGCCATAAGAGAGAGTCGAGGCGTTCTGGAGGCCAAGGTCCCCGCCGCCGCGCGCGAATTGCGCAACGCCATCCGTCAGGCCGCGTGCGACGAGGCGGGCATGGGCAAGGCGGGGCTGAGCGTCCGCCTCACAGATATCGACGCACTGCCGCTCTTCGCCCACCTCCTGCCGATGACCGGTAGTGATCTTCGCACGAGTCTCCAGCCGGCGGCGGTGGCCGCCGTCTTCATCGGCAGCGAGCCGGACGCGGAGAGTGAAGCGGAGATGATCGCGCGGACCTTCGGGCTGACGCGGGCTGAGACGCGGCTGCTCACCTGTCTGCTCGCCGGCCGGATGCTCGCCGAGGCTGCCGGCGACCTCGGTATCGCGCCAACGACGGCGCGCACGCATCTCGACAACATCTTTCTGAAGAGCGGTGTCTCCCGCCAGGCTGAGCTGATGCGGCTGGCGAGACAGGTGGCGCTGCCGGTGGAGCCGAGCGCGTCGCCGGGGACCCCGATGGAGCGGTAGCCCCAGTTGAGGCGCGGGTGCGGATCAGGCTCGCTCAACGCTGATTTCTCCATCGGCTGCTACTGAGAGGACGAGGCGCGCTGCCACCGCTCGGTGCTGCGGGAACTGCTTCAGGAAAGAGGAGCGGTGATCGAGACGTAAGCTGCGGTAGCGGTAAGTTCGGGGTTTGGTTGGCGCACTCAAGCGCCTGAAGGCCGTTAAAACCGTGAGGCCTCCAGCGCCTCACGCACGGCCGTGCCGAGCTTTCGCGCATCGTCGAGCGGCGCTTCGAAGACCGGCGTGTAGGTATAGAGCGCGCCCCTGATGGACGCGTGGCACCTTACGAGCCCGTCGTCTTCGCCGGCCTGTGCATATTTGACATGGCTGTAGAAGGACCGGGTCCGCTTGCAGCCCGTGAGAGCCTGCAGTTCGGGGCTGATGCCGTAGGGGTGGCGTTTGCGCGGCTCCTTGTAGGAGCGGTCGATCCTGACCTCTTGAAAGGTGTGCTGCGCGGCGGCCCCGATCTCCTCGTCCGGCGCATCCACGGGAAGTCGGACAGCCCTTTCTGGATTTTTCCAGCGACCATAGTCGTAGCCTGCCACGGTTGGCAGGAGAACAATGAATTGCGGAGATCGGAGGAGGACAACAAGCCGGTTCTTCGGCAGGGCAGGCCTGATCAGTCCCAGTCGGATGCCTAGTTCTTCCAGAATTTCACTGAATTGCATGGGCGCGTGAAGTTCAGTCGAAAAGGCTGGAGACAGACTGCTCGGACGCCGTGCGCGAGATCGCTTCGCCGATCAGGTCGGCAATCGTGACGACACGCACGTTGTGCGCGGCCTCCACGGCCGATGTCGGCTGGATGGAATCGGTTATGACGAGCTCGGTGAGCTTGGAGCCGGAGATGCGCGCCACGGCGCCGCCCGACAGGACGCCGTGTGTGATGTAGGCCGTCACGTTGTTGGCACCGTTGGCGAGCAGCGCCTCGGCGGCGTTGCACAGGGTGCCGCCGGAATCGATGATGTCGTCGATCAGCAGGCAGTCCTTGCCGCGCACGTCGCCGATGACGTTCATGACTTCGGATTCGCCGGGCCGGTCGCGGCGCTTGTCGACGATGGCGAGCGGCGCGTCGATGCGCTTGGCGAGCGCGCGGGCGCGCACGACGCCGCCGACATCCGGCGAGACCACCATTACGTTTTTCAGTTTGTAATGCGCCTTCACATCGCGCGCCATGACCGGCACGGCGAAGAGATTGTCCGTCGGAATGTCGAAAAAGCCCTGGATCTGTCCGGCGTGGAGATCCAGCGTCAGCACGCGGTCGGCGCCGGCACGGGTGATCAGGTTGGCCACCAGCTTGGCCGAGATCGGCGTGCGGCCGGAGGTGCGGCGATCTTGCCTGGCATAGCCGAAATAGGGGAGCACGGCCGTGATCCGCCGCGCGGAGGAGCGGCGGAAGGCGTCGATCATGATGAGCATCTCCATCAGGTGATCGTTCGCCGGGTAGGCCGTGGACTGGAGAATGAAGACATCCTCGCCGCGCACGTTCTCCTGGATCTCGACGAAAATCTCCTGGTCGGCGAAGCGCCGGACCGTGGCTTTTCCAAGGGAGATATTGAGATAGCGGGCGACGGCCTCCGCCAGCACCCGGTTTGAATTGCCCGCAAAGAGCTTCATGGAACGTTCCCGGCCAACGCCTCGACTTCTGTGCCGGCTTTTAGCGGTGTGGCCGGCTAATGCAAGCATCTCTGGGAAAAAGTCCGCGCCTTTACCCAGAAAGGGTTATCATCCGGTGCTTCTGGACAGCCACGTCGCCAGCTCGTCTATGGTCCTGTCGGCGATCGCCTGCATGGTCTCGTCGGTTACCGACGGCCAGCCGGTGCCCTGGCCGCCGGTCACGGCCTGCTGTCCCTGGATCCGGTGCAGGCGGTTGCCGGTGGGGGCGAGCACGTCCCAGACATAGATGACCGTCGTCCGGCCGTCATCGGCGATGGTCGAAAAGTAGCCCTTTACCAGGAGCGTCGCGGCGGTGCTCTCCGTGACAAGGGTCAGGCCGCGCTCGCCGGCGCGCGCGGAGAGTCTGCGGGAGAGCGGGGTTACCGCCTCTTCCGTGGCGCCGATCACGGGGGCGAATTGGATCCGTGCATCGCCTGCGGCGACAGGCAATGCGTTCGCCTGGCCACCGGATTGCGCTGCGCTGGCGCTTGGATTCGCCGGTGGCGTGGCGTTCGCGTCGCTTGCGCCGGCTTCCGCCCGCGGCGTGAGGTCTAGCGCGCCCGTTCCCTGGCAGGCGGAGACGAGCGGTCCCAGAATCGCCAAGGCGATGATTACGATGAAGCGCCTCATCTTATCCTTCTCCCCGCGATCGAGATCCCGGTTTCACCCGGCATGACCCCAAATGCTTATTTTACGATTAACTCCGGCCCGTGGCGGGAAAGGGGCGTCGGTTCGGCCTCGGTGGTGAGGTATGTGCGGCCGAGACACATGGCGCAGCCCGATTCGGAATCCATGATGATCATGTGCGCGAAGAGCGTCATGTTCGGCGCGATCGGCTCGGGATTGCCGTTGTAGAACATTTGCGGGTCCATCCAGGACGGGGCGAAGCGGGCCCCGAGCGAATAGCCGCAGGCGTTCAGCCGATGCTTCGTCAGGCCGTGGATCTCCATCACGCGGGCATGGGCATCGAAGACGTCCCCGAAGGTGTTGCCGGGCGTCATGGCCTTCTCACCGGCCAGGAGCGCGCTACGCGCCGCCTCGAACAGCTCCTGATGCCGCTTGGAGGCTTTGCCCGTCAGCACCGTCTGCATCATCGCCGCATGGTAGCGGTGATAGACGCCGGCCCATTCGAGCGTGAGTTGGTCGTTCTTGGTGAGCTTCCTGCGGCCTGCCTTGTAGCGGCATAGAAGCGCGTCGGCGCCGGAACCGATCACGAACTCGTTCGCTGCATAGTCACCGCCGCCGGCGAGAACGGCGCTCTGCATGGCAGCCAGGATCGCCGCTTCATCGGCGCCCTGCTTGACGAGGGCAAGACCAGCGTCGAAGGCATCATCCGCCAGGGTGGCGGCGCGCTTGACCTTCTCGACTTCCGCCGGGCTCTTCAACAGCCTCAGCCGCGCCACAAGGTCGGAGGCGTCCTCGACCTTGGCAAAGGTCCGCAGCTGCTCGTCGAGAAGCCGCCCGTTCATGGCAGTCAGGCCGTGGGTGTCGTACTCCACCCCGATGCGCATGCCCAGAAGGTCGAGATTGTTCAACAACTCGCGCAGCTCGACGGCTGGATTCGCGCCCTGCCGATCGTTCCAGACCACGATGTCTCCGATAATGGAAGTATGCCGCGCCTGGCGCAGGTCGGCCGAGCGCGTCAAAAGCACCATCTCGCCATCCGCCTTCACAACGAGGCACTGGAAAAAGCAGAAGCCGAACGTGTCGTAGCCCGTCAGCCAATACATGCTTTCCTGAGCGAAGATGAGCAGGGCGTCGAGCTTGCGCTCCGACATCTCGATGAGTAGCCGGTCGCGGCGGGCGTCGAACTCGGCTCGGTCGAAGTGAAGCGCCATCAAAGGTCCTCCAGGCAAATCGCCGAAATCTGGCGTCCGTAATCCGTTTCGCCGCGATGTGTGGCGCGGCGGTAGGAGTAAAAGCGGTCCGCATCCGCATAGGTGCAGTGGCCGAGCATCTCGGCGCCGACCCCGGCGCGGGCAAGCCGTTCCATTGTATAGCCGCCGAGGTCGAAACAGGAGTGGCCGGGACGCGTGGAGGCCCGAAAGAAGCGCGCGTTCCCGGTGTCGGCTGCGAGGAAGCGTTCCTGGAACTCCGGGCCCACCTCGTAATTGTCCTGGCTGATCGCCGGTCCGAGAACGGCAACGATCCGGGCGCGTTCGGCGCCGAGGCGTTCCATCGCGACGATCGTGTTTTCCAGAACTCCGGTCAGTGCCCCTTTCCAGCCGGCATGGGCGGCGCCGACGACGCGGGCCTGCGCATCGGCGAAGAGCACCGGTCCGCAATCGGCCGTCAGCACGCCGATCGCCAGGCCGGGTTGCTGGGTCACCATGGCATCGGCCTTCGGGCGCGTTTCGCCCAGGGGCTCCTCGATCACAACGACATCCGCCGAGTGACACTGGTGCAATGTGCACAGCTTTTCGGCCGGTACAACCATCCAATGTGCCACGCGGCGACGGTTTTCCCGCACGGAGTCCCCCGAATCGCCGGAGCCGAGACCGACATTGAGGTTGCTATAGATGCCCTCGGAAATGCCGCCGATACGTGTGAAAAAGCCGTGCCGCACGCCCTCTGCATGTGCTGCATCGAGGAGAGGAGACCGGAGCGGCTCCGGTCTGGTCATGTCCAGCATGCGCCGCCTGTGATCTGTTTGCTTTGGCGGCGGATCGTGGGGCAGGGGGTATTCCAAGTCAATCCGCCGATCGAAAGGGGGGCACCGATATACCCGTCGGCAGCACCGCCAGAACCTTGAACAATTCGCCCATCGCTTCAGGCCCGGCCAGCCGCTCGACTTCTCCGCGGATGCGCTCCTGTTCCTTTGCGCTCCGGCCCGCGCCAAGCCGTCCGGCGCGCTCCAGAAGGCCCAGTTCGAGGAGGAATTTCCCCTGCGTCGTCAGCGGTGCCGACAGCCGATGCGCGCGGGCGGTGGCGGCGAGCGCGGCGAAATCCACGTGTGCGGTCAGGTCCGCCTCGCCGGGATGAGACAGCACGTCGTCATAGCCATGGCGGCGCACGGCCTGAAGCGTGTCGCCGAGTGCCGGCCCCTCATAGCCGTAATCGACGAAGAGGCCCGCGCCCTTCTCCCGGGCGAGCCGTTCGCAAAGCACGTCCATCAGGGCCTCGCGCGCCGGGGCGTGCTCGAAGACGGCGCCGTTGGGCGCATCGCGGGCACCGGGCGGCAGGAGTGCGGGATCGGGAGCGCCCGCGCCGGCCATGAGGCAAAGCGCGCCGTCCGCGCCGATGCCCACCGCTCGTTCGCGCCAGCCGGCGGCGGTCTTCACATATTGACGGATGGGCAGGGCGTCGAACAACTCGTTGCCGACGATGAAGAGCGGGCCGTCCGGCAGGTCCTCCGGCCGTTCGTACCAGTCCGCCCGGACAGGTGCGTGTGCGAGCGTCTCCTTCTGGAGCGCCGCCAGGCGCGGGCTTGCCTCGACCATGGCGACGCGCGGGGCGAAGCGCCGGTCAAGGCGTGCGAAAGTGCGCAGCATGTCCTGCATCAGCGTGCCGCGGCCCGGGCCGATCTCGGCGACGACGGCGCCCTCCGGTGCACCGCAGGCCTGCCAGGCGCTGTAAAGCCAGACCGCGACCAGCTCGCCGAACATCTGGCTGATCTCCGGGGCGGTGGTGAAGTCGCCTGCACGCCCGAACGGCTCCCGGGTAGTGTAGTAGCCGTCTTCGGGATCGAACAGGCAAAGCGCCATGTAATCGGCCACGCTCATCGGCCCGGCAGCTTCGATCAGGCGGCGTATTTTCCGGGTCAGCGGGGTCATGGCTCCCGGCGTGCTTCGGCGGGTTCCCGTGCCGTCGTCATCGCCCACAGCCCGGCAAGCACCATCGGCAGCGACAGCACCATGCCCATGGTCAGCCATCCCCCCGCCAGATAGCCGATATGCGCATCCGGCTCGCGGAAGAACTCGGCGAAAATGCGCGACAAGCCGTAACCGCAGATGAAGGCACCGCCGATGAAGCGCGGCGTCTTGAGGCGCAGACGGCGGTGGGTGAGGAGGCGCAACACGAGAAAGAGGACGAGCCCCTCCAGCGCCGCCTCGTAGAGCTGACTCGGGTGGCGCGGCAGGGGCCCGCCGTTCGGAAAGACGACGCCCCATGGCATGTCCGTCGGCCTGCCCCACAGCTCCGAATTGATGAAGTTCGCGACCCTTACCAGGCCGAGGCCCACCGGGGCGGTGGCCGCTATTGTGTCGAGCATGCTCCACGCGTTGATGCCGCGCGAGCGGGCGAACAGCACCATGGCGAGGATCGTGCCCAGCATGCCGCCGTGGAAGGACATGCCGCCCTGCCAGAGGGCGAGAATGTCCAGCGGATTGGCGAGGTAGCGCGGCAGGTCGTAAAACAGCACATAGCCCAGCCTGCCGCCGGCGACCACGCCGACGGCCGCCCAGATGACGAAGTCGTCGAGGTCCGTCGGCTTCATGGGAGGCGTGTCGTGCGCCCACAGATGCCGGTTCGAGACGAGGCGCTTGGCATACCACCAGGCGAAGAGAATGCCGACGATGTAGCCGATCCCGTACCAGTGGACGGCGAAGGGCCCGATCTGGAAGATGACCGGATCGATCTGCGGAAAGGGCAGGGCGGCCAGCGGCAGGAGAAAATACTCGCTCAAACGTGCCTCCTGTTTCGGTCCGCCGGTATCCGGCGGCGGCGCAGGGTATGCGCGGGCAATGCGGCGCGGTCAAGCCTGGGGAACGTGCTCCGGGCGTGCTTGCATTCGCGCTCGCGCGGCCCTACCTGATTCCGGATCAGGGAGAGGTTATCGATATGACGAATGGCACGAATCGCATCCTCGACGAATTCGCCAAGGTGATGACCGACGCGGCAGGCGCCGCCCAAGGCGTCCGGCGCGAGTTCGAGACATTGTTCCGCTCCCAGGCCGAGCGCATGCTCCACTCCATGGACCTCGTCCAGCGCGAGGACTTCGAAGCGGTGCGCGACATGGCGGTCAAGGCACGGGAGGAGAATGCGGCGCTTCTTTCGCGCATCGAGGCGCTGGAAGCCAAGCTCGCGGGCGGTGAAAGCGCGAAAAAATCCACGTCGAGCACGCAATCCAAAAAATAATTCGCCGGAGCCGCAGCCTGTGTGCAAGCGCAAAAAATATTGGCGCGAGAGTCGGTTAGGCGGCGGCCGGATTCGCAGCAGGGGGCAAACTATCCACATTGCCGGTTGACGGCCCGAAAAAAGGGCTGGTCACAGGTCCTGTCATCAATACACTGAATTTGCTGCATGATTCGAAACGGATCGTAGGCCGGGTTGGGGTGGGCCCGTTCATGTCTCTCGTCTCCTACACCCGCTCAGTTGAACAGTATCGGGTCGCGTGTGCTTCAAACCGCATGTGCCAGACGGCGGGGCGCATCAGCGCTCCCACTAATGGGAAAGCAGATTTATGAGCCTTCTTGAACTCGACATGTCGCGTGATGCCCATCCGGTGGACGTCATCGAGCATGTCGCGCACAACAACGACTGGAGCTTCGAGCGCAACGGCGACGACGAGATCGCCATCTCTGTCGCCGGCACCTGGACGGACTATCACGTCTCCTTTTCCTGGATGGAGGAGTTCGAGGCCCTGCATGTCGCCTGCGCGTTCGACTTGAAAGTGCCGGAAAAGCGCGCACTCGAAGTGATGCGGCTATTGTCGCTCATCAACGAGCAGATGCTGTTCGGGCATTTCGACCTGTGGGATCGCGAAAGCGTCATCATGTTCCGCCAGTCGCTCGTTCTGGCCGGCGGGGTGGAGCCGACGGGCCAGCAGGTCGAGGTGATGCTCAACAGTGCGCTGGAAGCCTGCGAATGCTATTATCAGGCGTTCCAATACGTTATCTGGTCGGGCACCAGCGCGCAGGAAGCGCTCAACAGCGTGCTGTTCGAGACCTTCGGCACCGCCTGAGGGGAGAATCATGAGTTCGGAAAAGGCGCCGGAGATCGCATTCGACGACTTTCTCAAGGTCGATATCCGCGTCGGCACGGTGGTCGAGGCCGAACCCTATCCGGAGGCGCGCAAGCCGGCGATCAAGCTGAAGATCGACTTCGGCGCCGAGATCGGGGTCAAGAGATCCTCGGCCCAGATCACCGAGCATTACACGCCGGAAAGCCTCGTCGGGCGGCAGGTCGTGGCGGTGGTGAACTTCCCCCCGCGCCAGATCGGCAAGTTCATATCGGAGGTCCTGACCCTGGGGTTTTCCGATGAAGCGGGCGCGGTGGTGCTGGCCGCGGTGGAGAAGAAGGTGCCCGACGGCAGCCGGCTGCACTAGGATGAGTTGGGGTTCATCGGATGCGCAACGTACGGGAAGCACTCTCTCTTGCGATTTCTAACACTTAGCCTTCGGCTAAGATTTTGAAATCGCTTTCTCCCCCGCCAAGGGGGAGATAGGCGTGTTGCGCAACCGCCTCTGCCAGTCTCCGACGTCGGCGATTGGCGGGAAGGACCGATGTCCGCGTTATCTCTCCCTTGGCGGGAAAAGCAAAATCTTGGGCTTGGCAATTCCAAGTCCTTAGAATTTGCCAGAGAGGGGCACACGCGCTTCCCGCATCGACGGCCGCCATACACGGGGTCACCCGAAGGTAACCTGGTGTGGAATCGGTGCCTTCTTGCACTCCCATCCAAGGTATCTATTTTCGCCTCGGTATAAAACATATACCGCTCCGACGGATCCTCCCAAGCCGTTCCAGAGTGGTATCAATTCCGAGGAGTCCCAATGCCGCTTAAGCTCAATATCATCATCGGCAGCACCCGCCCCGGCCGCGTCGGGCCCGTCATCGCCCGGTGGCTGGAGGAGTTTGCAACCAGTCACGGCGCGTTCGACGTCGAACTGGTCGATCTCGCGGATTTCAACCTGCCCCTCCTGGACGAGGCGGCCCATCCGCTACAGCAGGAATACGAACACGCGCACACCCGCCGCTGGGCGAAGAGCGTGGCGTCCGCCGACGCCTTCGTCTTCGTCACGCCCGAATACGATTCTTTCCCGCCCGCGAGCCTCGTCAACGCGGTGCAGGCCCTTGTGCTTGAATGGTCCTACAAGCCCGCCGGCATCCTGAGCTACGGCGGTGTCTCCGGCGGCCTTCGCTCCGCGCAGGAATTGCGCCAACTGCTCGGCAACGTGAACGTCCATGCCCTTCCCCAGGTGGTGCCGGTTCCCTTCTTCCCGCAGTTCATCGGCGATGAGGGCGGTTTCCACCCCAACGAGCAGATGCTCGACGGCGCGCGGGGAATGCTCGACGAGTTGCACAAGTGGGCCGCGGCCCTGATGACGATCCGCCAGGACGGGGAAAACGAGCGGGAAAAGGTCGCCTGAGGGAGCACCATATGTTCCTCGCGGCCCGGCCGAACCATCGGTCGGGCCTTTTCAGGCCGGCACCCTGATGATCACCCGAAGTCCGCCCAGCGGGCTATCGTCGAGGATGACGTCGCCGCCGTGGGTGCGGGCGATGTCGCGGGCGATGGAAAGCCCGAGCCCGGTGCCGCTTTCGTCCTGGTTGCGTGCCGTGTCGAGCCTGACGAACGGCTTGAAGACGTCCTCGCGCTTCTCCGGTGGGATGCCCGGCCCGTCGTCGTCGACCGTGATCACCAGCATACCCCCGCCGTGCCTGGCTTCCACCGCCGTGAACGGAGCATAGCGGAACGCGTTGCCGATCACGTTGGTCAGAAGTCGGGTGAAAGCGTTGGGGCGCACCAGCACCTCGCGCTCGCCCGAAAGCGCGGTCTTGAGACGGGCGCCCCGCAGCTTCGCCTCCTCTTCCATCTTCTCGAGAAAGGCCGCCAGATCGAACTTGCCGGGATCCTCGGAAGCCTCGTTGCGGGCGAAAGCCAGATAGCCTTCGAGCATGGAGCGCATATCCTCGATGTCCTGATCCAGCGCCTTGATGTCCGCCTTGCTCGAGGCGATGGCGAGTTGCAGCTTGAAGCGTGTCAGGATCGTACGCAGGTCGTGGGAGACCCCCGTCAGCATGGCCGTGCGCTGCTCCATCTGGCGCTCGATGCGCTGGCGCATCTGCAGGAAGGCGGTGCCGGCGCGGCGCACCTCCTCTGCACCGCGCGGGCGGAAGTCGCTCGGCGTGGGCCGTCCCTTGCCGAAGCTTTCGGCCGCCTCGGCGAGTTGCGAGATCGGGCGGATCTGGTTGCGCAGGAAGGCGACGGCGATGGTCAGGAGCACGAGAGAGGTTCCCACCATCCACAACAGGAAGATGTGCGTGTTGGAGGCGTAGGCCTGGCTGCGCCGGGCGAAGATGCGCAGCACCTTGTCGTCGAGCTGGATGCGGATCTCGATGATGTTGGAGTTGCCCACCGTGTCGAGCCAGAAGGGCCGGCCGATCTGCTGCGTGATCTCCTCGCCGAGCGTCCGGTCGAGAATGGAGAAGAAGGGTTTCGGCGCAGGCGGCGGCAGGGGTTCGGGCGGCTCGATGCTGATCTGCAGCGCCAGCCGCTCCTGGGCGATGCGAATGATCTCGGCGTAGTCGTTCTCCTGCGGGTAGGTCTCGATGATGTCGATGACGGCGGCGATGTCGCGGGTGACGGCCTGCGAGAGCCGCTGCGTCACCGTCTGCCAGTGCCGCTCCATGAAGACGAAGGCGATCACCGACTGCAAAAGGATCATGGGCGCGATGACGATGATGAGCGAGCGTGCGTAAAGCCGCTTCGGCATGAAGCGCGACACCACGCGCCAGAAGCGCCGCCAGACCCGGCGTGCGGCATGAACGGTGCGGACCGCGCGCGCCGGCAGGTCGTTTCTTTCCGTCCAGGACAGATCGTATTTCGCCATCTCGCCTTCCGTGCGCCGGGTCGAAGCCGCCGCTCCACCCGTAAAGCCCGGGCATCCGCCGCCGCGCATTACCCGTCTCGGCAGCCGGCGTAAAGCGCCAACCCAAGGGTCCGCCAGTCTAGCGGCGTTTCCCGGCCGGGTCACGGATGGCGAGGGTAATGCGTGGGCGAAATGGAGAATGGAAGCTCAACTCGAAAGCGCGGGATAGCCGTTTTGTGCCGACCCCGATCATTCAAGAACGCTTGCTTCGCACTTGAAGCGGCTGCAGCCGGAGCATTTTGCTTCAGGTGCCCGCTGCAGCCGTCGAGGTGTTTTCATCATGCGGTCGCGTTGGCGCTGGTTCCCTCGCCCGCCGCGAAGACCCGCTTGGCCGCAAACAGGCCGTTGAGTGCGGCTGGAAATCCTGCATAGACCGACATTTGCATCAGGATCTCCACGATTTCTTCGCGGCTGAGACCGCAATTCAACCCCGCTTGGATATGCACTTCGAGCTGTGGCGCGGCGTTGCCCATCGCTGCAAGCGCGGCAATGGTTGCGATCTCACGATCGCGCAGGGTAAGGCCGGGCCGGCAGTAGATATCGCCGAACGGGAATTCGAAGAGATAGGTGGCAAAGTCGGGAGCTATGCCGTCCAGCGCTTCAATCACGTTCCGGCCGGCCGCGCCGTCAATGGCGTCCAGTGCTCGCCGCCCGCGTTCCAGCCGGCTTTCGTCTGCGTCGGGAAAGGTCTGCGTCATAGTCTTCGATCCTCTTTTCCTCTTCGGCATAGCCGCCGATCTTGGTGTCGAGGACGAGAAGACAGGCTTGAAGCTCGGCAATGTGAGCCCGCACCTTCTCGCGATGCGCTTCCAGAAGCGCGCGGCGGTCCGGTCCGGTTTCCGGCCCTTCTTCGCGCCATGCCGCATAGCGCAGCATCTCGCGAAGCGGCATGCCGGTGGTCTTCAGCCGGCCGAGAAACTCGATCCAGATCAGGATCGAGGCGTCGTAGTCGCGCTGACCGGAACTATTGCGATCTGCACGGGGAAGCAGGCCAATCCGCTCGTAATATCTGAGCGTATGGGCCGACAAACCGCTGCGTTTCGCGAGTACTCCGATCTTCATGTCACCTGCTTCTCATCACGACGCAGGGGAAGCTACGGGTTAAAGGGCACTCTAAGTCAAGGGCATTCTTACGAGCCTCGCTGAGCGGTGCATCTCAAGCAAAAACCGCGCTACGCAGGCACGCCTAGGCAACCAGCCCCCACCGGGGGTTCCGATTTGATCTTCCGCAAATGGCGGGGCTGGGCTCAATCGGGCTATTTTTCGTGCCGGATCCAATGACGGCAAAGGGGGACCCGCTGCATGACCGACGATCCCGCAAGGTCGGTTTGATCTCCCGGCCGTGCCGTCTCAGGGCCGATCCTGTCCGCTCCCCGGAGATCGCGGACGGTGGCCTACTCCACGCTCAGCCGATATCCCACGCCGCGCACGGTCTGCAGCCAGACGGGGTTGGACGGGTCGCGTTCGATCTTGCGGCGCAGGCGGTTGATCTGCACGTCGATGGTGCGCTCGCCCACCTCCGAGTCCTCGCCGACGAGTTCGTGGCGGGGGATCGTCTCGCCGGCGCGCTCGGCGAAGATCGCCATGATCTCGCGCTCGCGGTCGGTGAGCTTCAGCGGCTGGCCGGCGCATTTCAGTTCGCGGCGGGTAATCTGGAAGGTGTAGGGGCCGAAGACCACCTGCTCCAGCTTCGGCGGGGACTGCGGGCCGCCGCGGCGCAGGATGTTGTTGACCCGAAGCACCAGTTCGCGCGGGTCGAAGGGTTTGGCGAGGTAGTCGTCCGCGCCGGCTTCCAGCCCGGCAACCCGGTTGTCGGTCTCCGAGAGCGCGGTCAGCATGAGAATAGGGACGCTGTTTGCGCCGCGCAGGTGCTGGGTCAGCGCGACGCCGTCCTCACCGGGCATCATGACGTCGAGGACGATGAGATCGAAGTCGAGGCCGTTGAGCTTGCGGCGCGCCTCGGCCGCGTTGCCGGCAACCGTGACGCGAAAGCCGTTCTCGCTCAGAAAGCGATGCAGGAGGGTGCGTATGCGCGTATCGTCGTCGACCACGAGAAGGTGCGGCGCATCGTCGGGCGGCGCGCTGGCGCCGTTTTCCAAAAGATCGCTTCCGATCATTCTTCTTCCCCTTGCTCGCGCGTCGCTTTCGAGGACCGCCTGTCGAGCTGCGTCCTGAGCTCGGGATTCACCATCGCTCGCAGGAACCGCTCGAGCGCGGCTCGATCTTCGATGCCCGCTTCATCAAGTGCCGCATGGATGCGGCGGGACTGTGGCAAGGCCAGCGCCAGAGCCAGCGCGCGGCCCTTCTTGGTCGGGTAGAGCTCGCGCTGGCGCCGGTCGCGCGGACCCTGCACCTGCACGATGTGGCCGGTGTCGACGAGTTGCTTGAGTACGCGCGCCAGGCTCTGCTTGGTGATGCTCAGCACCTCCAGGAGTTCCGCCACTGTCAGTCCCGGCCGGCGGTTGACGAAGTGCAGCACGCGGTGGTGGGCCCGTCCGAAACCGTAGCTGGCGAGGATCGCGTCGGGATCGGAGGTAAAGTCCCGGTAAGCGAAAAAGAGCAGCTCGATGAGCGTGAAGTCGACCTCATCGTCCACCTCGGTTTCCTGACGTGGCTCGCTGGGCTGGATTGGGCTCGTCATCGTCGCTTTCCCGGTGGATTAAATTTATGTCAGCTATGTTGACATAATTAGCCCGGATTGATAATTTTTGCCAAGCTTTTCGGCACATGGCGAACAAAAAAGACGTGCCGAGGCCGGTTTTCCGGAACTTCCTGTAAAAGGCGTTTGCTTCGGCTTGGGATGTTTCGGCATAATCGAATTTTGGTCCGCTTTGCCCTGACGCTGTGAGGATCGGGGCGCATGTCCTCAGGAGAGGGTATTATGGCATCTGTTCCTTTCGACCAGCTTGACGGCTATATCTGGTTCAATGGTGAGTTCGTCAAATGGGCGGATGCGAAGATTCACGTACTCACGCACGGGCTGCATTATGCCAGTGCGGTGTTCGAGGGCGAGCGGGCCTATGGCGGCCGGATCTTCAAGCTGACGGAGCATACCGAGCGGTTGCACGAGTCGGCGCGCATTCTGGGTTTTACCATTCCCTGGTCGGTGCAGGCGATCGATGAAGCCTGCTGCCAGCTTCTCGCCAAGCAGGGGCTGCAGGACGCCTATGTGCGCCCGATCGCCTGGCGCGGCAGCGAGATGATGGGTGTGTCGGCGCAGAACAACCGCATCAATCTCGCCATCGCCATATGGGAATGGCCGAGCTATTTCGATCCGCAGCAGCGGCTGAAGGGCATCCGCCTGGACATGGCCGAATACCGCCGGCCGGATCCGCGCACCGCGCCTTCGAAGTCGAAGGCGGCCGGCCTTTACATGATCTGCACGCTCTCCAAGCATGCGGCCGAGGCGAAAGGCTATTCCGACGCCCTGATGCTCGACTGGCGCGGCCGGGTGGCCGAGGCCACGGGTGCCAATGTCTTCTTCGTCAAGGGCGGCGTCCTGCATACGCCGACGCCAGACTGCTTTCTCGACGGGATCACGCGCCGCACCGTCATCGATCTGGCCCGCCGGCGCGGCATCGAGGTGATCGAGCGCGCCATCCAGCCGGAGGAAATGGCTGATTTCGAGCAGTGTTTCCTGAGCGGCACCGCCGCGGAGGTCACCCCGGTTTCCGAGATCGGCCCCTACAATTTCCAGGTCGGCGAGATCACGCGCCTGCTGATGAACGACTACGCGGACGAGGTGCGGCCCGGCCAGCGTATGGCCGCGGAGTAGCAACCGCTCCGGCGCCGCCCCGCAACCTCCGGTTTGACTCTCAGCCGATTCGGCCCTCTCATGCGGGGGCCGGCGATTGGCGTCGGCGCTACTTGGAGGGGTTGATATGGAAGCGCTTCTTCCAATCATCGTTCAGGCCGTAGCCGGCATCATCGGTGGAGAGGCCGTCGGTGCCGCGTTCAAGAAGGCGGCCATGGGGCAGGTTGCCCGGATCATCAGCGGTGCCGTCGGCGGTATCGGCGGTGGCGCACTGCTTGCCGGCGTCGGTGGTGACGCCGGGATGCTGAGCGGCCTTCTCGGCGATGCCGTCGGTGGCCTCGTCGGGGGCGGCGTGCTGTCCGGCGTGGTCGGCGCGGTGATGGGAACCACCAAGAAAAGCTGACGTTTGGGGACAAGTGCGAACGGGCGGCCGGGCCGCCCGTTCCATTTGCGCCACCTTCTTCACGGCGCGCAACAAGAGGGGAAAAGAGGCAGGCATGGGCACACTCAGGGCCGGCATCGTGACGGTGACACCGTTTCAGGAGAACTGCGCCATCCTCTTCGACGAGGAGGACAAGTGCGGCGTGGTGGTCGATCCCGGCGGCGAGGCCGACCGTATCCTCGAGGCGATCGACAAGGCGGGTGCGCGGATCGAAGCCATCTGGCTCACCCACGGCCATATCGATCATGTGGGCGCGGCGATGGAGTTGAAGGGCGCGCTCGGGGTCGACCTCGTCGGGCCCCACGAGGCCGACCGCATGCTGTTGCAGAACCTCGAGGCCCAGGCGCGCATGTTTCAGCTTGCCGCGCCCCTGCGGGCGGTCACGCCCGACCGCTTCCTCGTTGAAGGCGAAACCGTCTCCTTCGGCGATCACGTCTTCCAGGTGCTGCACTGTCCCGGCCATGCACCCGGTCACGTCGTCTTCTACAACGACAACGCGAAGTTCGCGCATGTGGGCGATGTTCTGTTCAATGGCTCGGTCGGCCGCACGGACCTGCCGGGCGGCGATCACGCCACCCTGATCCGCTCGATCAAGGACAAGCTGCTGCCGTTGGGCGACGACGTCGGTTTCCTGTGCGGGCACGGCCCCGGCGGCCGCTTCGGCGACGAACGGCGCAACAACCCGTTTTTGACAGGGCCGGTGGGCGAATAGGGGTGAAGGAGTAGGACAGTACGCTGTCGCTGCTCCCCCAGTGCCCTACGGCCTTCCTCTCTTCACCTGATCACGCAGAAATGCCGCTGGCCGTCATAGCCCATGAAGGTGCCGGAGCTCGGATCGAAGCTGCGGTAGCGGGCGTCGCAGGCGCGGTACCATTCGCGGCTCCAGGGTTCGGGCGCGTAGTGATAGGTTGCCCTGCCGCGATAAACCGGAGCGGGACGATAATACTCGCGATAGACCGGGGCGGGGCGGTAATAGCGTCGCGGCGGATCGATGTAGACCCTGTCGTTGTAGTAGCGCGGCTGTGACAGCGCACCGCCGACGATCGCGCCGATTGCCAGGCCGGCAATACCTGCCGCCAGCGCATTGTCGTTGTCGCGGTGATGCCGCCGCCAATGGTCCGCGTGGGCCGGGATGGTCGAGATGGT
The DNA here is from genome assembly GCF_034427935.1 of Chelativorans sp. M5D2P16. Lineage (NCBI taxonomy): Bacteria > Pseudomonadati > Pseudomonadota > Alphaproteobacteria > Hyphomicrobiales > Phyllobacteriaceae > Chelativorans > Chelativorans sp. M5D2P16. Next base: position 183,451 of record NZ_JAXQNM010000025.1, read on the forward strand.
CGTCGCCGCCACCGCAAGTCCGAGAATGGCACCTTTGAGAAACCGTCTCATCGTTCTGTCTCCATGTAACGCGCGCTGTCCGCTCGCGCGGTAATGCCGGGACGCTACGACCCCGTAGCTGAACGGTTTCTGAATGGTAAACGCGGCAATCTGGGGGCAAAGCCCGCCGGCCGGCTCGAAAAGAACGGCCTTCACGCCTTCCGCATGGGCGGAAACAAGAAATGCCGGCCCGCAGGCCGGCACGGTATCGATCGTTGGTGGCTTGCGGCCGGGGGCCCGGCGTGCTTAGCCGATGGCCAGATTGACGGCTTTGGGACCCTTGCCACGCTTGTCCGGCTCTGTGTCGAAGGTCACCTTCTGGCCGTCCTCGAGGCCCGGCAAGCCGGAAGCCTGCACGGCCGAGATATGCACGAACACGTCCTTCTGGCCGTCATCCGGCGTGATGAAACCGAAGCCTTTGGCATGGTTGAAGAATTTAACGATACCGCTCTGCGACATGGGAAGAGTCCTTTCTCCCTTCGATCATCGTAGTTGGACCACAGTCGGATCTTGGCCATGGTCTGGGTGTATCGGTCCTTTACTGGGGGAGAAGAAACAGTCAGCTTCGCGCGCAATCCTGCGGATTTTGCTCTGCGCGACTTCCCGGGTGCCTTTGTCGTGTCGTATGCCGGGGCATGCTATTCCAGTCTCCGGGCCGGCAAATGCCCGAACGGGACAAAGTGTCCCTTATTTTCAAAGAACGGGCAAGCGAAAGTTTTGTGTCGAAAGCCGGCTATTCGTTCCGGATCAGTTTCCCGTCATGTCCGGTCCGCCAGTTCCACCTCAATGGTCGCGTGGGCGATGTCATGGCGCTCGTGGAGGATGGTCTTCAAACGCTCCTTTGTGCGCGTCACCACGCCCAGGTCGTGCTCGCTGAAGGCGAGATGGACCTCGATCGCCGTCTGCCCCGGTATCGCCTCCCAGACATGGAGGTGGTGCACCTGCGCCACCCGGGCGCCGCCTTCAGTTCGCGCAAGAGCGCGGCGTAGTCGAAGTCCTTCGGCGCGCTCTCCATCAAAACGGCGATAGCCTTGCGGATCTCACGTGAGCCGTGGAAGAAAATGTAGCCGGAAATCAGCGCCGTGACGGCCGGGTCCACCCAATGCGCCGCAGGCCCGCAGGCCATGATGGCGAGCGCGCCGCCGATGACACCAAGGGTGGCGAGCGCATCGGCGACCATGTGAAGGAAGGTGCTGCGTACGTTGAGGCTGCCGGTCTCGGTGCGCAGCACCTAGGCTGCTGCGGCATCCTCCACAAGGGCGATCACGTCGACGGCGAGCATCACCCCGCCGGCCACCGCACCCGGATCGAAAAGCCGGTACGCGGCCTCGTAGAGGAGATAAAGGCCGATGACGATGAGGACGGACAGGTTGATGAGCGCGCCGACGGTCTCGGCGCGGGCATAGCCGAAGGTGCGCAGGCGATCGGCCCGGCGCAGCGAGATACGCCAGGCGATGTAGGAGACGAGCACTGAACCGGCATCGGACAGGTTGTGGGCCGCGCCCGCCATGAGCGCGAGCGAGCCGGAAACCAGCCGGCCGACGAACTCGGCGAGGGTGATGGCGAGATTGAGTGCAAGAGCGATGAGAAGGCGCCGGCCGCGGGCGGAACTGGACCTGCCTGCGGCATTCGAATGCGAATGACTCATCCTGCCCTCCGCCGCAACGTTCCTCGGCGCGAGGGGTTCCCGCCGGTGCAGGATGCCGGCGGCAAAGAAAAAGCGCGGCGATCGCCCGCCGCGCCCGATCTCCTTTGATCGCCGCCTGTGCGGCGCGGGGCTTACGCCGCCGAGAGGTTCACCGCCTTCGGGCCCTTGCCCATGCGGTCGGGCTCGACGTCGAAGGAAACCTTCTGGCCGTCGACGAGCGAGCGCATGCCCGATGCCTCGACTGCGGAGATGTGAACGAAAACGTCCTTTGCCCCATCATCCGGCGTGATGAAGCCGAAGCCTTTGGTGGCGTTAAAGAACTTTACGGTGCCGGTCTGGGCCATGGGAAACTCCTTTTCCCGTTGGTTAGGTGCGTCTGCGCAACGCGCGCAGTTTCGCGGTCGTCGAGAGCTTACGATTTCGGGGAAAGGGGTCGTCCAAAAACACGTCCAGTCTCCGGGTCTGCAACCACCCGAGCGCCCGCAAGCATTGACACGAAACGATGACGAAAGCAAGACACCGCGCCGGCCGAAAAGGCGCCTCCCGTTTCCAAGCGGGCTCGCACGGGCACACCGGAGATCCTTGCGCCACCACACAAGAGAAGCCCCTGCCGGTGGGCAGGGGCTTGCGATGAAATGAGGGGCGTCCCCTCAGGTGGTCGCGACGGGGCTCGGGCTTTCCTCTTCCTCCTCCTGCCAGCCCTGGTCCGTCAGATCGGCAACCGCCTCTCCGCTCTCCTTCCAGCCTTCGATTTCGGCTGCGCTGGCGCGCGGGGAGAAGAGTCCGGTAAAGGCATAGATGATGCCCAGAACCGGAGACAGCCAGCACGCGAAGGCAAGCGGGATGTAGAGCAGGTTTTCCAGATTTCCGCTGGAGACTCCGAGCGCCAGCGCGCTGATGACGAACGCACCGCCGGCGTTCCACGGAACGAGCGGGGAGATCAGCGTTCCTCCTTCCTCGACCGCGCGTGACAGGTTGAGGGTGGAGTATCCCATGCCGCGGTAGACCGGCGCATACATGCGGCCGGGCAGGGCGATCGAAAGATAGGGGTCGCCGGCCACCAGATTGGTTGCCATGGAGGTGCCGATCGCCGCGGTCTGAATGCCGGCGAAGCTGCGAATCTTGGTCATGATGACCTTGATGATGGTTTCCAGGCAGCCCGTCCGCTCCAGCGCGCCGCCGAAGCCGAGTGCGATGAGCACTAGCGAGATCGTCCACATCATCGACTGGATGCCGCCGCGGTTGAGGAGGGAGTCCATCGCCTCGACGCCGGTCTCGATGGAATAGCCGCTGTTGGCATAGGTGAAGATGGCGTGCAGTCCCTCGCCCTGGGCGAGCATGGCGGTAATGCCGCCGGCCACCGCGCCGGCGAAGAGGGACGGAATGGGCGGCATTCGCTTCACCGCAAGGACAATCACCAGAAGCGCGGGCAGGAGCAGCCACGGCGAGATCAGGAAGTTTTGCTGGAGCGAGGCGGTGATGGCGTTGATCCGGTCGAAGGAGACATCGCCGCCCTCGATGACGGCGAAGCCCGCGAAGAGGTAGATCGCAAGGGCGATCAGCATGGCCGGGACCGTCGTCGGCATCATGTTCTTGATGTGCGAGAACACGTCCGTGCCCGTCACCGCCGGGGCGAGATTGGTGGTATCGGAGAGCGGCGAGACCTTGTCGCCGAAGAAGGCACCCGAAACCACCGCACCGGCGGTCCAGTACATGGGAATGTCGAAGCCGGCGCCGATACCCATCAGGGCGAGCCCGACCGTGCCGACGGTGCCCCAGGAGGTGCCGAGCGACAGGGAGACGATCGCGCACAGGATCATGGCCGCGGCCAGGAAGATCTGCGGCGAAAGGATCGTCAGCCCGTAATAGATCAGCGTCGGCACGGTGCCGCTGGCGATCCACACGCCGATGATCATGCCGACGGTGATCAGCACCGAGACGGAGGGCAGCGACACATGAATGACGTGAAAGACTCCCTTCTCGATATCATTCCAGGTGAAGCCCAGCTTGAGGCCGACAAGGCCGGTGATCGCCAGACCGATGGCCAGGGGCACGTGGGGCGTGAAATCGCCGAAGTAGAAAAGCTGCACCCCCAGGACGAGGAGGGTCAGGAGCACAGGGGTGAGGGCCAGTGGAAGCCCGGGCAGGGCCCTGTCGGTTGAAGACATCGAACTCTCCCATTTTTTTTGATCGCGTGGAAAGAAAATGCCGCATGACAATTTTGAAGCTTTTTCTTTCTCCTGGAGAGTAGCAGGACAATAGTAGTTTATGGCCCCAAATTCGCCTATAAATCAGGCAATTTTCCTATGAAATTTGACATTTGGGGGAATATCGACATGTCTGCAAGCAGCCTGGATCTCACGGATTTGCGCATCCTCGAAGAAGTGCAGAAGGAGGGGAGGATATCGGTGGTCGAGCTTTCGCGCCGCGTCAGCCTGACGAAGACGCCCTGCGCGGAACGGCTGCGCCGGCTCGAGCGCTCCGGGGTGATATCCGGCTATTTCGCCCGGCTCGACCCGGTCGTCATGGAGGCGGCCCACATCGTCATGGTTCAGGTGCAGCTCAGGGGCACGACGGCCGACGATCTGGACGCCTTCAACCGGGCCGTCGCCCGCATCCCGGAGATCCAGTCATGTCACATGATCGCCGGCGGCTATGATTATCTTCTGAAGGTCAGGACGCGGAACATCGAGGCCTACCGCAAGGTGCTCGGAGACGTGATCTCGAGGCTGCCCGGCGTGCAGCAGACCCAGACCTACGTGGTCATGGAAACGGTCAAGGACGAGGTCACCTTGCCCGTTCCCCGTTCCAGGCCGTAAGCGCGGCCCCGTGTGGCCCGGACCGTCGCTCAGTCGCTTTCGAAAGCGGGTGCGGCAAGCCGTTCCAGATAGGCCTTCGGATCGGCCGGCCAGGAGGCGATCAACGCCCGAAACCGCGCCCGGTCGCCGGCGTAGAGGGCCCGTGCGGCTTCTTCATAGCCCGGCTGGTCGCCGAGCATGGCCATCATGAAGCGATCCGCTGCCGCCTGCGCCTGCCGCTTCCTCTCGCCTGCGGCGTCCGTCTTGCGCGCCGCGTCCACCAGCCTGCGCAGCGCGGCTGAGGCGCCGCCCGGCTGCTGCCCCAGCCATTCCCAATGGCGCGGCAGCAACGTCACCTCCCGTGCCACCACGCCGAGCTTCGGCCGGCCCGGGCTGCGCGGCAGGGCGGACCCGGCGAGGCCCGCCGCGACGTCCTCGGCGCTTCCCGACAGGTTGAAGTCGACCTGACGGCCGGTGGTGTCGTCGAAGACAAGAATGTTCTCTTCCCTCCCATCCCGTTTCAAGGTCAGCGCAACGTCGAGCCGCGTACCGGCGGCGACGCGCCGTTCGCCCGCGAATGCGGTGCAGGTCGTTTCCCGGTCGCTGGATGGCATCTCCGTCTCCTTTTGTTTCCCCTATTATACCCGGGTGAAATATGGCGGCAATATTGCCCGGGTAAAAATCGATTCCGCGCCGCGCTTTCCTGTGCTACGCGGAGGCGGTTGAGCGACGGAGGATCGCATGAAGGAACTCCTTCTCCTGCGCCATGCGAAGTCGAGCTGGGACGATCCGTCCCTGGACGATTTCGACCGCCCGCTGGCACCGCGCGGGCGCAAGGCGGCACCGCTGATGGGCAGGACCATGGCCACGCGCGGCTGGGTGCCCGACCGTGTGCTGGTCTCGGCCGCGCTGCGCACCCGCCAGACTTGGCGGCGGGTCGCGCCGGCGCTGGGAGAGGGGGTGCCGCAGGCCGAACACGACAAAGACCTCTACATGGCCTCCGCCGCGCGCATCCTGAAACTCATCAACGGTGTCCCGGCGGATACGCGGCGGTTGCTCGTCGTCGGGCACAATCCGGGCATCGGCGATCTGGCCCTTCGTCTGGCGGCTCCGGACTCCGATCCCGCAGCCCTGGCGCGCATGGAAGCGAAGTTTCCCACCGCCGCGCTCGCACATTTCACCTTCGCGCAGCCATGGTCGGCCCTTGAAACCCGTTCCGCGCGGCTGACGGCATTCTTGCGTCCGAAGGAGCTCGCCTGAGCGCCGGCCAGGGCAACCGGATTGCCCTCGGCCGGCCTGTCATGCCCTATGTCAGGTTCCTGCGGCGCTCCAGCTCCGCCTCGGACGGCTCTTGCATTGCGAAGGAACCGGTCTTGACCGTGCCGTCGCGGACATACCTGCACATGATGACTCCGGTGCCGGACGTCTTGGAACTGGCGAGCTTGAAGCCGGCGGGCACGACGCCGTTGCCGAAGAGCCTCTTTCCCTTCCCCAGGACGAGGGGGAAGATCGAGACGAAGAGCTCGTCGACCAGATCGTTCTTCAACAGGGTCTGCAGGAAGTCGGTGGATCCCTGTGTGAGCAGGTTCGGCCCGTCTTCGCTCTTGAGCATGCGCACGGCGGCAACCGCGTCCGGGCCGAGCGTTTGGCTGTTCCGCCAGGCGAGCTTCAGGTCGGGATTGCGCGTGGCGACGTACTTGTTGATCTTGTCGAAGAGCGCACCGATCGGGTCGCCGGGCTCCACATAGGGCCAGTGCGCGGCGAAGATGTCGTAGGTCCTGCGGCCAAGCAGGAGATCGAAGGGCTCGCCGAACATGTCGTTCATCACGGCATCTCCCAGCGCTTCGTCGAAAAGCGGGGCCACCCAGCCGCCGTAGCGGAATCCGCCCGTCGGATCTTCCTCCGGCCCCCCGGGTGCCTGCATCACGCCGTCGAGGCTCACGAACGCTCCGGTAACGATCTTTCTCATAGCTTTTCTCTTCTCTTGCGTGTTGATCCTGCACCAGGACGTCCGAAGCCGCGGCGATCCGACAGGGGCGAGGAAAAACCGCCGCCCGCCTCTCCTGACAGCCTCGTGTCAGCAGCCGTGCGGGCTGCCCTGGTGGCTGCGCATTCGTGACTATCGCCCCCCTTTCATTCGCGCGCGCAATTCTCCATATTCGGCCACATGGCCAACTCCTCCGACAAGAAGCATGGCGGCTTCGCCGAGTCGCCGCAGCCCTCGCTTTCGGGCGCCCCGCTGCCCGGCACCATCTCGGATTGGGCCGAGGAGATCACGCGGGAGGCGGAAAAGCCGGTGAAGCCGAAGAAGAAGATTCCCGAGCGTTCCACCGCGCCGGGGAAGACGGCGCGCGGCACCTCCATGGGCGGTGCGGCCTCGGCCAAGGAGCGCACCGCCGCCGGCCTCAACCCCGTCGCCGGCCTCGACGTTTCGCTGGAGGAGGCGGAAGGGCTGACGGCGGGCGGCGTGACGGCCACCGTGGCCGCGCTTTCCAGGCTGATCGAGGGCGGCGATCCCAACCTGAGATCCAGCTGGGTACCCCATCGTCCGCCGCGCCCGGAAAAGACCGAAGGCGGCATTCCCTTTCGCATGGCCTCGGAGTATCAGCCGGCCGGCGACCAGCCGACGGCCATCCGCGACCTCGTCGAAGGGGCCAACGAGAACGAGCGCACCCAGGTGCTCCTCGGCGTCACGGGCTCCGGCAAGACCTTCACCATGGCCAAGGTGATAGAGGAGACGCAGCGCCCCGCGCTCATCCTCGCCCCCAACAAGACGCTCGCCGCACAGCTGTATGGCGAGTTCAAATCCTTCTTCCCGGACAACGCGGTCGAGTATTTCGTCTCCTACTACGACTACTACCAGCCGGAGGCCTACGTCCCGCGCTCGGACACCTATATCGAGAAGGAATCGTCCATCAACGAGCAGATCGACCGCATGCGCCACTCGGCCACGCGGGCGCTGCTCGAGCGCGACGACGTCATCATCGTCGCCTCCGTCTCCTGCATCTACGGTATCGGCTCGGTCGAGACCTACACGGCCATGACCTTCCAGATGGCGGTGGGCGACCGGCTCGACCAGCGCCAGCTCCTCGCCGACCTCGTTGAGCAGCAGTACAAGCGCCGCGACGCCGACTTCCAGCGCGGCTCCTTTCGCGTGCGCGGCGACACGATCGAGATCTTCCCCGCCCACCTGGAAGACCGCGCCTGGCGCATTTCGCTGTTCGGGGACGAGATCGAGCAGATCACCGAGTTCGACCCGCTGACGGGCAAGAAGACCGACGACCTGAAATCGGTCAAGATCTACGCCAACTCGCACTACGTCACCCCGCGCCCGACGCTCAACCAGGCGATCCGCTCGATCAAGGCGGAGATGAAGGAACGCCTCGTCGAGCTTGAAAGGGCCGGCCGCCTGCTCGAAGCCCAGCGCCTCGAACAGCGCACCCGCTTCGATCTCGAGATGCTGGAGGCCACCGGCTCCTGCGCCGGCATCGAAAACTATTCGCGCTATCTGACCGGCCGCGCCCCCGGCGAGCCGCCGCCGACGCTCTTCGAGTACGTGCCGGACAACGCGCTGGTCTTCGTCGACGAATCCCACGTTACCGTGCCGCAGATCGGCGCCATGTACCGCGGCGACTTCCGCCGCAAGGCGACGCTCGCCGAATACGGCTTCCGCCTGCCCTCGTGCATGGACAACCGGCCGCTCCGCTTCGAGGAGTGGGACGCCATGCGGCCGAGCACCATCGCCGTTTCCGCCACGCCGGGGAACTGGGAGATGGAGCAGTCCGGCGGCGTCTTCGCCGAGCAGGTCATCCGCCCCACCGGCCTCATCGATCCTCCCGTCGACATCCGCCCGGCCAAGAGCCAGGTCGACGACGTTCTGGGTGAAATCCGCGAGACCACGAAGGCCGGCTACCGCACGCTCGTCACGGTGCTCACCAAGCGCATGGCCGAGGACCTCACCGAATACCTGCACGAGCAGGGCATCCGCGTGCGCTACATGCATTCCGACATCGACACGCTGGAGCGCATCGAGATCATCCGCGACCTGCGGCTGGGCACCTTCGACGTGCTGGTCGGCATCAACCTTTTGCGCGAGGGCCTCGACATCCCCGAATGCGGCATGGTCGCCATCTTAGACGCCGACAAGGAAGGGTTCCTGCGCTCCGAGACCTCGCTTATCCAGACCATCGGCCGCGCCGCGCGCAATGTCGACGGCCGCGTCATCCTTTATGCCGACAACGTCACCGGCTCCATGGAGCGCGCCATCGGCGAGACCTCCCGCCGCCGCGAGAAGCAGCTCGCCTATAACGCGGCCAACGGCATCACGCCGGAATCGATCAGGAAGAACATCGGCGACATTCTCGGCTCCGTCTACGAGCGCGACCATGTGCGCGCCGATCTCAAGGGTGCTGCGGGCGAGGACCTCAACAATCTGGTCGGCAACAACCTCCAGGCCCATCTCGAGCATCTCGAGAAAGCCATGCGCGATGCCGCCGCCGATCTCGACTTCGAGGAGGCCGCCCGCCTGCGCGACGAGATCAAGCGCCTGCGCGAGACCGAGCTCGCGGTCATGGACGACCCGCTCGCCCGCGATGCCGGCGTGGAGAACACGCAGAAGAGCCGGCGCGAGAAGGCGAAGAAGGGCAAGCCCGGCGGCCGGCCCCCACAGCCGGGAGGAGAGGGCGTCGCCCCCTCCACTTCGTCATCCTCGGGCTCGACCCGAGGACCCATGCCCGAGAAGAACCGGCCGTCCGCCGGCGCTTCAGAAAGCTCCCTCTTCCACAAGCCGGACCTCGACGAAATGGGCACCGCCGGCGCCCACGCTGAGCCCACCGGCCGGAGCCTCTTCCGCAAGAACACGCTCGACGAGATGACCGTCGGCCGCACGGAGAAGCCGAGGGGAAAGGCGAAGCCGACCCATCCTCTCCCTGAGGAGGCGCAAAACACCGTCTCGAAGGACGAGGGTGACGTCTCCGTCCGCCGGCACAAGCCCGGCGCCGGCTCCTATGAAGACCCGGTGGAGGAACGCGAGCGCCGCCGGCGCCCGAAGAAGACGGGCCGCCCCGGTCGGTAGCCGCCTCGCGCGGAGTTCAAAAGCGCGGCTGATATAGGCCCACTGCCAAGGTGCCTGGCTGCCGCGGCGGGCATTGCCGGTCTTCGGGCTCGCAATGGCGGCGCAGCACGGGCAGAACGCCGTTCGACGGAAGATCGCGCACCGCCGGCAATGCTGCACCGACATGAAGATTCTCATCACACCCTTGTCGGATGCAGGGCGCCTCCTGCGTCCTCGGATCGTCAACCAACCGGAAGGAAGTTCCCATGTCCTACGTCGATGGTTTCCTGGTCGCCGTGCCGAAGGCCAATCTCGAGACCTACAAGGAAATATCCCGCAAGGCCGGCGAGGTCTGGATGGAGTATGGCGCGCTGTCTTACGTCGAGACGGTGGCCGACGACGTGCCCTACGGCGAACTCACCTCCTTCCCGCGCGCCGTCCAGGCTAAGGATGACGAGATCGTCATCTTCGCCTGGATCACCTATGAGAACCGCGCCGCCCGCGACAAGATCAACGCCAAGGTGATGGCCGACCCGCGCCTGCAGGGCGACGAATGGAAGGACGTGTTCGACGGAAAGCGGATGATCTTTGGAGGATTTGAGATGGTGGTGGAGATGTAGGCAACCGATAGAGGGGAGGGGCCCCTACTCCACGAAATATGTAACGTGACCGGGTTTCCCCTTTAGCTCCTTGCAACCGACATCCCGTTGAGCCCCGTAAAAGTCTTGGCGATCGGATAGGCGAGGTCGCCGTGTTTGCTGGTGGCGAGGCCGCAGGCGACGAGGGCTTCGACGAATTTCACCGCCACGGTGACGCCGTCGATCACCGGGACCCCGATCTCGCGCTCGATCGCCTTGGCAAGGTCGGCCATGCCGGCGCAGCCGAGAACGATGGCGCCCGCTTCGTCTTCGTCGCGGGCGCGGCGGCACTCTTCTGTGATGATGCGGCGGGCATCGGAACGCTCGTCCTCCAGCGCCAGCACTTCGAGTTCGCAGGCACGGATGTTGCGGCAGAACGGCGCCATGCCGTAGGACTTGGCGAGATGGTGGGCGATGATCTTGGTGCGCCCGAGTGTCGTCACCACCGAGAACCCGGTGGCGAGGAAGCTCGCCGCGTGCATCGCCGCCTCTGCGATGCCGAGCACCGGTCCGGACGCCACCTCACGGGCGGCGAGCAGCCCCGGATCGCCGAAGCAGGCGATGACATAGCCGTCCACACCGTCCGCCTCGCCCTTGCGGATTTCCTCGAGAAGCGCGGCGGCGGCGATCGCCTCGTCGTAATGTCCTTCGATCGAAACCGGACCGCATTCCGGGTTCACCGCGATGATCTCGGTGCCCGGCCCGGCCACGGCACGGGCGGCGGCGCCGATCTTGGCCGTCATGCTGGCGGTGGTGTTGGGATTGATCACCTTGATGCGCATGCGCGCGTTCTCCGGATATTGGTTCCAAGGATGGCGCCCCGGCGGACGAAACCCGCCGGAGCGCGTCTTCTCGTCAGGCGCGGAAACGCTGCGCCGGGCCCCAGTATTGCATCAGAAGCCAATAAATCAGCCCGGCGGGAATGAGGCTCGCATACCAGGATACCGCCGAGAAGGTCAGCGCGACGACCGCGCCGATCAGCGAAGCGATGATCGCCGCCCAGTTGACGCCGCGGTAGGGGCCGGCCTCGTCGTAGAACTTGGTGACGTCCAAGGTGCGCTTGCGCACCAGGTAGTAGTCGACCACCATCACCGCGAAGATCGGACCGAGGAAGGCCGAATAGGTCTGCACGAAGATCTGCAGGCCGGCCGCACTCTCGTCCTTGACCAGTTCCCAGGGGAAGGTGGCGAAGGCGAGGAACCCGACGATCACGGTCGAGAGCTTGAAGGGCAGCTTGAAGATGTCCATCAGCACGTAGGTGGGCGGGATGACGTTGTTCAGGACGTTGGTGGTGACCTGCGCGAAGGCGATGAAGAGCAGCGTCACGATCAGGAGCGGCTTGTTGTCGACCGCGTTGGCGAAGACCTGGATCGGGTCGGTGACGCCGGTCGCGCCGGAAACCATCAGACCGATCAGGCCCATGAACAGCGTTACCGGCAGGATCGACATGGAGTAGATGGTGACGAGCAGGCTCGGCGGGGAGCCGTGCATGTGCTCGCGCGAATAGTCGCTGACGTTCAGGATCATCGTCGAGTAGATGCCGAGGAACAGCATCGTCGCGCCCCAGAAGGGCAGGCCCCAGGTGCCCTCAACGTTGACGAGATTGGCGGTGATCTCGGCGCCGAAGCGGTTGATGACGCTGACGAACATGTAGATCAGCGAGCAGAGGATGAAGACCGCGCCGATGTTCTCGAGCCACTTGATGCCCTGAAAGCCGAGCACCGAAAGGCCGATCTGCAGCAATTGAAAGATGATGAACCAGGCCACGAGGTTGTCGAAGCCGAACATGGTGGCGGTCACCGCGTTGAGCGCTCCCGCCCCGATCCAGCTCTGAAAGCCGTACCAGACGATGGCCGGCAGCGCGCGCACGATCCCGGGGAAGCGGGTGCCCGTGAAGCCGAAAGCGCTGCGCGCCTGGACCATGAACGGAATGCCGTACTTGTAACCGGCTGCGCCATTGATGGTCAGGGCGACGCCGATGACCAGGCAGCCGATGGCGATCGCAAGGGTCGCCTGCAGCAGGTTGAGCGTGCCGACGATCGACGAGCCCATGGTGAAAGTGCCGATCGAGACGCAGCCGCCCATCCAGGCGAGCAGGTAGGATGTGCGCCCCATGATCCGGGTCTGCTGCGGGGCAAGCGATTCCTCTCCAATATTCTTGCTCTGCACGCCGATTTCAGGCGGCGCCGCAAGATCCTGAGCATTTGCCATTCGATTTCCTCCCTAATGCCCCGCCGGGCGATTTCGACCGGGCTGGCATGCTCCTCCTTCCAGCCATGGCACTCCCGCGGAGAGATCGCCTGCCGTTCAGGCGACCGTCAACAATATTGTTGACTTTACTTTTCGATATTGTCAACAATCTTTGAGCGCATAGTGGACAACTCCAAGCATTGCCGCTATCGCTGTTCAAAACACCGTCTCCTGAGAGAATTTCATGCTGACGTCGAAATTGAACGCGTCGTCACCCACCGAGGCAATTTACGAACGGATCTGGAGCGCCATCGCCGAGCGCAACCTGCGCCCAGGCACACGTCTCAAGGAAGAGCAATTGGCGGAGATCTTCGCCGTGAGCCGGGCGCGGGTCCGGTCCGCACTTGCCGCCCTTGAACGTGACGGTCTTGTCAAACTGGTTCCCAACCGGGGAGCTTTCGTCGCCGAGCCGACGATCGAAGAGGCTCGGGACGTCTTCTTTGCGCGCTCCACCATCGAGGGACGGCTCGTCGAGCGACTGTGTGCGAATGCGGGCACCGAAGCAATCGACCGCCTCAAGGCCTATGTCGCCGAGGAGCGGGCCGCTGCGGAGCGCCGCGACAGGGCCGCCGCAATCCGGCTTTCAGGCGGCTTCCACCTGCTGATCGCAGAACTTGCCGGCTCGCCATACCTGTTCGAGGTGTTGCGGGACCTCGTCTCCCGGACCTCGCTCATTACAGCCATGTATCAGCCCCAGAGCGAACAGGACTGCGGACCCGACGAACATGAGGAGATCGTCGCCATGATCGGCCGTGGCGACGCCGAGGCCGCCAAGCGCGCCATGGACCACCATCTGAACCATATCGAGCATCAGTTGAACCTCGAACAGAGTGACGAGCGCCCCCGCCAGCTGCGAGAGATACTGTCTCGATAGCAACCTAGAAGAGAATCGGGATTCGACCGAGCGCACCGCCCGGTGAAGAAAGAGTCTGATATCCGCGACTGGCGGACTGCTGTGTGCAGCCCTACGAAAGCTCGGCGATGCCGGAGCGGTGTGGCCGCCTCTACTCTTCCGGTTCCGTCTCGAACCGCAATGGATATCCCTGCGCTTTTCCCGCATCCGTCGCGCGGGTCGCCTTCGTCTCGGCCACGTCCTTCGGAAACACCGCCACCACGCAGGCGCCGCGGCGGTGGGCGGTGATCATGACGCGGTAGGCCTGGTCTTCGGAAAGGTGGAATTCCACCTTCAGCACCTTCACGACGAACTCACGCGGAGTGAAGTTGTCGTTGAGCAGGATGACCTTGTGCAGGCGCGGGCGCTCGACCTTGGACCTGGCTTTCACGCGCGGTTTGGTGGTGGTGTCGCTCATCGGAAAACCCTCTCCGCTGCCGGCGGGCGGGGCGCGGGATGATAATCGCACGCTGTCGCCCGTTGGTCCAGACGGGCCGCGGGCGGCGGAACATCGGGTTCAAGGTTCAGCCGACTCGCGTGTGGCGATAGCGGTCGAGGATTTCCCGGTGCAGGAAGCGGCCGGCGGATTCGGCGGATTTGAAGCGGGCGAAGACCTCCCGCGGTACGCCGTGGTAGACATAGACGCCGCCGCTGGCAAAGGTGACCTCGAGTGCCTGCCGGCCGGCGAAGTAGCGGATGGCGCGCACGGCGGTGGAATCGGGAAAGCGGGTCCTTTCGACCTGTGCCACGGCTTAGACAACCCCGGTTGCCTCGTCCGGCAAAACTGCCGGAAACGCGCATGGTTCCGCGCCGCCGGCGATGCAGCGCGGGAAAATCGTCGGGATCGCTGCCGGGCCTCTCCTATCCGGCGTCTTCGAGCCCGGCCTGCACGAGGCCGAGCGGCGTGCGCCGGCCGAGCGACCAGGAGCGCATCACACGGCTGGCCACCCTCTCGCGGTTGACCTGATCGGCACGGTCGATACCAAGCTCCGCACAGACGGCTTCAACCGCACTGCGGATTTCGGCCAGATCCTTGGAGTCATAGACACCCACATTGGCCATTCCGGACGTTTGCATGCCCGGTCTCCTTCAACCTATGCGCTGTCGAACGCCTGTCCCTTCTCCGGGCCGGTCTATCGCCGGCAGCAGGCGGTGCGCCTCACCTTGTCGGCCGCTTCTCGGGAGCGGTCATCATGGTAGCATGATGCACGAATGTGGCGGGCGCGTGAAGCTATTTTGATTCGCTTTTGACGCCGTCAAGAGAAAAGTGCTGTACGCTGCCCGTTATCCATCGGAAAAAGAATGGGCCGCTTTGGCGAACATGCGCGGCGGGGAACGAGTGCCGTCGCTCTCACTTTCCCTTGCGCTTCCATCCGGAATAGAATTGTTGTCACAAATGCCGGATAAGCGTTGCTCCCGGTTGAAAATGAGGGATCTGATTCGATGAAAATTGCTGTTCTGGGCGGCGACGGTTTCGTCGGCTGGCCGACCTCCCTTCACCTGTCCGCAAGGGGCCACGACGTCCACATCGTCGACAATCTCTCGCGCCGGTGGATCGACACGGAGCTCGGCGTTCAATCCCTGACTCCGATGGACTCCATCCAGGAGCGAACCCGCATCTGGCACCAGGAGACCGGGCGGCGCGTCCATTTTCACCTGATCAACCTCGCCAGCGAATACGAGGTGTTGAAGGCGTGGCTCGCCGCCGAGCGGCCCGACGCCATCGTTCATTTCGCCGAGCAGCGCGCCGCGCCCTATTCCATGAAGAGCGACCGGCACAAGAACTACACGGTCAACAACAACGTCAACGCGACGCACAACCTCTTGAACGCGCTGGTGGAGATCGATCTCGACGCGCATCTGGTGCATCTGGGCACCATGGGCGTCTACGGCTACTCCTCGGTGGGGGCGGCCATTCCCGAGGGCTACCTGCCGGTCGGCGTGGAGACGCTTTCCGGCGAGACCGCCACGCAGGAGATCCTCTATCCCGCCAATCCGGGTTCCGTCTACCACATGACCAAGTGTCTGGATCAGCTCCTGTTCCAGTTCTACGCCAAGAATGACGGGCTCAGGATCACCGACCTGCACCAGGGCATCGTCTGGGGCACGCACACGGAAGAAACGCGGCTGCACACACAGCTCATCAACCGCTTCGACTATGACGGCGATTACGGCACGGTCCTGAACCGCTTCCTCATCCAGGCGGCGATCGGTTATCCGCTCACCGTCCACGGCACGGGCGGGCAGACGCGCGCCT
Organism: Chelativorans sp. M5D2P16; assembly: GCF_034427935.1. Taxonomy (NCBI): domain Bacteria; kingdom Pseudomonadati; phylum Pseudomonadota; class Alphaproteobacteria; order Hyphomicrobiales; family Phyllobacteriaceae; genus Chelativorans; species Chelativorans sp. M5D2P16. The sequence goes on from NZ_JAXQNM010000025.1 coordinate 199,026, forward strand.
TCATCCACATCCAGGATTCGGTGCGCTGCGTCGAGCTGGCGCTGAAGAGCGCACCCAAGCGCGGCGACCGCGTGAAGATCTTCAACCAGATGACGGAGACGCACCGCGTGCGCGACCTTGCCGAACTCGTCGCCGGGATGACCGGCGCCAAGGTCGCCTATCTCCCGAACCCGCGCAAGGAGGCGGCGGAGAACGATCTGGTGGTCCGCAACGAGCAGTTCCTGGAACTCGGACTCAATCCCACCACGCTTCAGGAAGGGCTTCTGGCCGAAGTGGTGGACGTGGCGAAGAAATACGCTTACCGCGTTGACCGCAGCCGCATTCCATCGGTCTCGGCCTGGACCAAGGACATCGCGCCCACCCTCGAACGCGACCCGGAGGGCAAGCGGCTGAAGAGCGTGGGGTAGGGGTATAAGGGGCAATGCTGCTGTGTAGGCGCCCCTCGGCTCCATGCGACAGGTGCTGCCGATGACCAATGCGCGCCGCGCTTATGTCACCCTCGTCACCAACGCGGATTTCGCCAAGGGGGCGACCGCGCTGGTGCGCTCGCTGAAGCTGAGCGGCACGCGGGCGGACATTGTCGTCATGCATACGGGCGGCGTCGGTGAAGCGGACCTTGCGCCGATCGCGGCGCTGGGTGCGACTCTGAGGCAGATCGAGCTGCTGCCGACCTCCGATGCCTTCAACGCACGGCATGCTCGCGAGGAGATCCACGGGCGCAATCCCTTCACCAAGGGCGAGAAGCCGGCCTTTCATACCCCGCTCGACAATTTCGCCAAGCTGCGGCTGTGGCAGCTCACCGATTACGAGCGCGTGGTCTTCATCGATGCCGACGCCATCGTCATCCGCAATATCGACCGGCTGTTTTCCTATCCGGAATTTTCCGCCGCGCCCAACGTCTATGAAAGCCTTGCCGATTTCCACCGGCTGAATTCCGGCGTCTTCGTCGCCCGGCCCGCGGAGCAAACCTTCGCGGCGATGCTGGAGCGTCTCGACCGGCCGGATGCCTTCTGGCGGCGTACGGACCAGACCTTTCTCCAAGCCTTTTTCCCAGACTGGCACGGCCTGCCAATCTTTTTCAATACGCTACAATATGTCTGGTTCAACCTGCCCGAACTCTGGGACTGGTCCTCGGTGCATGTCGTACACTATCAATATGAAAAGCCCTGGCAGGAGGGGCATGCCAAGGCACAAAGGCTGAGACCGCTGATCGATCTCTGGCAAGCCTATTATACGGGCGAGGGCGTTCCCGATCCGACCAGACTGGAGAACCCGCCGAGTTCGGCATGAGCAAGACAAGGACCATCGTTACCGGCGGCAGCGGCTATGTGGGCCGCTTCATCGTCGAAGACCTGCTTTCGGCCGGTCACGCGGTGACGGTGACGGGGCGCCGGCCGCCGCCGACGGGCTTCTTTTCCGCGCCGGTCGATTTCCACCCGCTCACGCTCGGAGCGGAAGGCGCTGCCGATGTGCCGTTCGCCGGCGCCGACTTCCTCGTGCACGCGGCCTTCGATCATGTGGCGGGGAAGTATCGCGGCGGGGAGGGGGACGATCCGGATGGTTTCCGCCGGCGCAATCTCGACGGCAGCATCGCCTTGTTCGAAGCGGCGAGGGCGGCGGGCGTCCGGCGTGCGGTCTTCCTGTCGAGCCGTGCCGTCTACGGCCTGCGCCCGCCCGGTACATGGCTGGACGAGGTAGATGAGGCACGGCCCGACACGCTCTACGGCCGGGTGAAGCTGGAGGCGGAGGAGGCGCTGGCGGCCCTTGGCAGTGAGGGCTTCCAGGGCATCAGCCTGCGTGTGACGGGTGTCTATGGACCTTCCGGCTCCGGCCGCCCCCACAAATGGTCGGGCCTCTTCGCGGACTATCTCGCCGGACGCGCCATCACGCCGCGCGCCGGCACGGAAGTACATGGACGCGACGTTGCCGCCGCGGTGCGGCTGGTTCTGAGTCTCGGAACCGGCACCACATACAACGTGTCCGATCTGCTCGTCGACCGGCGTGACATTCTGGCGGCCGTCAAACGGATCAGCGGCAGCCCTTTTCCACTTCCGCCAGCGGCGGACAAGCAGGCCGTCAACGCCATGCACACCGACAGGCTGCGTGCGCTCGGCTGGCAACCGGGCGGGGAACAGCTTCTGGAGAAGACGATCGAACAGCTGTTGTCACGTTCGTGACGGAGCAAGCCCGAGCGATTGGCCGAGCGCTTCGGCGCTGACGCAAAAACGTTGATGGTGGAGTTCTCAAATTGATTCCGGATATGCTGCCAGCATATTGATCCCGAATCGGAAATTGCCGGAGGCTGCCGTGATTGAAATCGGGCCCAAACCACGCGGTGAACTGACCTTGCGCACCCCGGCAATGCCGCGGGACGCCAACGCTGCGGGCGATATTTTCGGCGGCTGGGTCATGGCCCAGATGGATTCGGCAAGCGGCGTGCGCGCCGCTGATCGTGCGCGCGGGCGGGTGGTGACGGCGGCGGTCAAGGAGATGGCCTTCCGCAAGCCGGTGAAGATCGGCGACACGCTGTGTGTCTACACCGATGTGGTGCGGGTCGGCCGTTCGTCGATGACCTTGCGGGTGGAGGCATGGGCGCAGCGCTACCTGTCGGACGTGATGGAGATGGTGACCAGTGCCGAGTTCGTGATGGTCGCGCTCGACGCAACGGGCAGGCCGACGCCGGTGCCGCCCGAGGAGTGATCAGGCCTGTTGCTGCCGGTCGAAGCGCGCCCGTGCCGCTTCGATCCGTTCGCGATTGGCAGTCACCCATTCGGCCAGGGCTTTCACGGGCACCAGGAGCTCGCGTCCCAGATCGGTCAGTTCGTACTCGACGCGCGGTGGAATGGTCGGGTAGATCGTCCGCGTGACGAAGCCCTCGCGCTCGAGATTGCGCAGGGTCGTGGTCAGCATCTTCTGCGAGATGCCGTCGACGGCGCGCCGAATTTCGTTGAAGCGCATGGTGCCTTCGCCGAGAAGCCCCACGACCAGAACCGACCATTTGTCGCCGACGAGGCTGAGGATTTCGTGAACCGGCCGGCAAGCCTCGTTCTGATGCCCGATACCGATCGAGCTGTTTTCGGCACGGGCAGGCGCCTCTATGTCACCGGGTTTCAAAAAAGTGCCTCCTTGTGCGGGGTCTACGGTTTCCAATATAGCGTCGGTATCCAGCCGTTACCAACCGGACAAGACGGCCATGGAGCCGGAGGCCGTGTAAATACAGGCAAACCACGCGGGTGGAGCAGAGATCGCGCCCGCTCGCGAGCCAGTCACCCTTCCGCCTTGCCCTCCCCAGGGCCTTCTATCTTCGTGGCCAGCACACGGTCGATGCGTCGTCCGTCGAGGTCGACGATTTCGAAGGACCAGCCCATCACCTCGACGACTGCACCGGTCTTGGGCAATTCCTGCGTATAGGAAAGAAGGAAACCGGCCAGCGTGGTGTAGCTGCGCTCTTCGGGCAGATCTATGCGCAAGTGGTCGGCCATCTCGTCGGCGGGCATCAGGCCGGGCAGAAGCCACGATCCGTCCGGGCGATGCACGGCATCGGTTTCGCCTTCCTCCAGATCCGCGCGGAAAACGCCGGCGATCGCCTCCAATATGTCGGCCGGGGTGATGATGCCTTCGAAGCTGCCGTATTCGTCATGCACGAGCGCCATCGGCAACTCGGCTTCGCGCAGCATGGTCAGCACATCCAGCGCGCCGGCTAAATCGTGCACGATGGGCACCTGGTGAACGTATCGGCGCGGATCGAGCGCTTCGCCGGACAGTTCCGACGCCAGCAGCTCGCGCGTGTTGACGACGCCGATCAGGTGGTCCATGGACCCTTCGCCGACCGGCACCCTGGTGTGGTTTGTGTTGCGCAGCGCTTCGGATATCTGATCGGCGCCTGCGGTGATATCCAGCCAGTCGACATCGCCGCGCGGCGTCATCAGGGCACGGGCCTTGCGGTCGGCCAGCCGCATGACGCCGCCGATCATGCGCCGTTCGGCCGTCTCGATCGTGCCCGTATGTTCCGCCTCGGCTATCAGCGTGCGGATCTCTTCATCCGTCACGCGGCGCGAGGTCTCGGTGTTCTGGCGAAGCAGGGCGAGGACGGCGTTCCCGGACGCGTCGAGGAGCCAGACGAAAGGCAGGGTGATGCGGGACATCATCAGCATGAAGGGCGCCACGCGGACGGCGATCGTCTCGGCATGCCGGAGCGCGAGCTGCTTCGGGACGAGCTCGCCGATGACGAGGGAAACGTAGGTGATCAGCGCCACGACCACCCCCACGCCGGCCGGATTGGCGAGCGAAGCGGAGACGCCGAGGCTCATCAGCCAGTCTGAAAGGCGCACGCCGATGGTCGCGCCGGAAATAGCGCCGGACGTGACGCCGACCAGCGTGATGCCGATTTGTACGGTCGACAGGAACCGGCCGGGGTCGGCCGAAAGTTCCAGGGCCCGCCTCGCGCCGTGTTCGCCCTTATTGCTGCGCGCCTGCAGCCGGGCCCGGCGGGCGGAGACGACGGCAAGCTCCGACATGGCCATGAAACCGTTGAAAAGAATCAGGGCGAAAAGAATGATGATTTCAAGGACGAGCATAAGGGCCCCATACCACTTGCAGGCGCGGGTGGCGAGAACATGGTTGCATTCATGTAGGGTCTCTGCCGCTGCCAGCTACCGGCAGGCACGGTAACCGTTCCGCCGGTCCTTGATATCGAAGTGGAAGTGATCGGCGTGATCGGCATCGTAGCCGGGACCGAGAACGGTCGTGAAGTAGCGGCAGCCGTCGGCGCGGACCTTGTTGAGCAGGCCCCTTTGCCGGAACGCGAAGAAGCCGGGGCGGCGCACGTCGATTTCCCTGCCGTTTTCGAGCGTGATGCTCATCACGTCCAGCGCGTTGCCCTTTGCATGCTCGGAGGCGACACCCGTGCCGCGGATGCGCCGGCACGAATAGCTGGAGCCCTGGCGGATGGTGTCGATGCCGGAGAGATAGCGCATGCGTGCGGCAGGCGCGAGTTCGCTCTTCGTCCAGCGGGCGAAGGCGACGGCCATCGGGCAGTTTAGCGTGGCGGCCGGTTTCATTTTGATGCCGCCGGAAAGTCCGCTCACCTCGACCGGATGGTCGATCCGGCACGCACCGCCGTCATCGATCGGAGCGAGATCGCGATAGTCGACGCCGAGCCGTTTGAGCTCTCTTCGGCAGGCCGTTTCCCCGGGCGGCATCACGGCGGTGGGCGCGCGCGGCATGGTGAAGCGCGGATAGCTCGTCATCATCGGGTTGGAGGGGACCAGGTTCTGCAGCCCGCCGCCGCTGATCGCGGCCGTCCGGGTTCCCACATCCACCTCCGGACGCAGAACCGTGTCCACGGAGCAGGCCGAAACGGCTGCCATCACAAAGACCGTCAGGCCGGTACGCAACGCAGGGGCGAACCACCGACACGGGCTCCTATGCTTGACGAGGTTCAAAATCACTGCTGCCCACCTTTGCCGGCGGTCGGCGCCAGCTTCCGTCACGACGGGCGAGCGTAATGCCGAAGGGTAAAGGAAAGATCAGCGTCCGCGTTCAGGCCTGTGGCCGAAATGGGGCGCTCACCGGCAATAGGGGGAGCGCCGCCGCTTCATATCGAAATGAAAATGGTCACCGTGGTCGGCATTGGTGCCGGGGCCGAGAACGGTCGTGACGATGCCGCAGGCAGCGTTGCGGATCTCCTTTTGAAACTTCGCTTCCGCGCTGCCGGCATCATGTTTCCGTATGTGCACCGTTCGGCCCTCGGTGAGGACAATCGCGGCGACATCGAGCGCATTGCCGAAAGCATGCTGCGAGACGTTCTTCGAACCGTTGATCCGGCGACAGACGTAGCCGGAGGCCTGGTTGACGGCCGATATGCGCGCGTCGAAGTGTTTTTTTGCTGCCGCCATGCCCGCCTTCTGAAATAGCCGGGCAGCCGCGCGCGCGGTGCGGCAGTTGATGACGGCCGGCGGCTGCAGGTCTATGTCCGGGGCGAGCGTGGTCACCTTCAAGGGAAATGGTACCGCGCAGCCGTTCGTGCCCGTTAGTGGTGGGACCGCCGTGAACGCGACACCAAGGTCCCGGAGGTTCTTACGGCATGCCTTCTCCGGCGAGGGGATAGGCCCGTTGCTTTCGCTGTGCAGCGCTTCCTCACGCCATGCGGGAATGGGAGCCTGGTCCGGCAGTTCGACATCGAAGGCCATGAGGGCCATGGATGCAACGGAAAGGCGGACGACATGGAGAACGGAGGACGTAGCAGTGAGTCGCATGGGAACAATTTCTATTAAAGATTGCATTAAAAATAAAATGCAACCTATAACGGGTGGTTAAGCGCCAATAGCCGCCAATCCTTCCTCCAGCCAGTCTCCCAGCATGGGCATGCTGAGAAGATAAGCCGCCAGACGTCCGTTCACCCGCTGACGCGCATCGGTCACCGCATCCGACCACTCCGCCGCTTCGTAGTCGCCGCGTCCGATCCAGGCGATGGCGAGAAGTTCGGCAGCCTCGTCGACGTTCAGGTCGGCGACAAGTTCCCGGAACTCTTCTTCCGTAAGATCCTCCTCTTCCTCCTCGGCCAGACCGTCATGGTGGTGCTGGTCGCCCTCGCGGCCGAACTCGACCTCGTGTTCATGGCCGCCGTCATAGTCGCTGTTGAGGGCTGCGGAGAAGGTGCGCGCCTTGGCTGCCAGCATCCGCACGGTGTCGGCATCCAGGCTCAGTTCCCATTGCCGCTCGACCGATCTTTTCATCCGCGCTCCCTTGTCCGGCGGGATCATACCTTATCTTGCGGCTGAATTGTGCAAGGCTTTATCGGGTCAAAAGGTCAGGAGGTCAGGCGCCGGGCACGCAAGGCGGGCACGACCTCGACCAGCAGGATCGCGGAAAGGATGAGCCCGCAGCCGGCAAGGCCGGTTGGCGGCAGCCGCTCGCCGAGGAACACGGCGCCGAACAGCGCGGCGAAGACCGCCTCCGTGGAAAGGAAAATGGCTGCCTGCGGGGCGGTCGTGTAGCGCTGGCCGACGACTTGGAGAGTAAAGGCAATGCCGCCGGAGAAGATGCCGGCGTAGAGGATTTCCGGCAGGGCGGCGCGAATGGCCGCAATATCGATCGGTTCGATGAGAACGGCGATCGCCAAGGCAACGAACGCCGTGACGGCGAACTGCGTCACCGCCAGCGTGACGGGACGCCCCGAGCGCCCGGCGCTGCGGGCGATATAGATCACCTGGAGCGCCCAGAAGGCGGCGCACAGGATGTTGAGCCAGTCGCCGGCCACGAAAGCCACCGCCCCGCCGCCCGACAGCAGCCATATCCCCGCCAGCGCGCACAATGTGGCGGGCCACAGAACCCGGTGCGGCCATTGCCGGAAGAGAAGGACGCCGAAGAACGGCACCATCACCACATAGAGCCCGGTCAGAAAGCCGGCATTGGTGACCGTCGTGGTCAAGAGCCCCACCTGCTGGGAGGCCATGCCGGCGAACAGAAGCAGGCCGACCAGAGTGAAGGCACGCCAGTGCTGCGCGTTGAGCGGTGCCGGTGCACGCGCGCTTTCGCGCAGGGCGAAGGGCAGGATGGCAAGGGTGGCGATCGCAAAGCGCAGTCCGATGAAGAGGAACGGTCCGATCGCGTCCATCGCCGTCGACTGGGCGACGAACCCCATGCCCCACATGGCACCGGCGGTAAGCAGAAGCAGATTGGCCTGGAAACGGGTCATGGAGCGCACGCGAAGATTGAACCGCCCGCGCTCATAGCGGTTTTTCCGGCCCGCGCAACCCGTCAGGCGGCCTGCAGTGAGTGGGCCAGTGTGACGACCCGGCTCATTTGCCGCGCGAGATGCGGATGATGCGTCCGTTCGACGAATCGGTGAGGAGCCACACGGATCCGTCCGGCGCGACTTCGACATCCCGCAGGCGCCCGAAGGCGCCTTCGAACAGGCGCTCCTCCCCCGTGATCTTGCCGGTGCCGCCGCGCTCGAGCCGCGCGAGAAGCTGGAAGCTCAGCGCGGCCACCAGAAAATCGCCCTGCCATTCGGGAAACATGCTTCCGCTGTAGACATCCATGCCCGACGGCGCGATCGAGGGATCCCAGTAATATTCCGGCTGCTCGTAGCCGGGGGCCTCGGTGCCCCGTCCGATTGCCCGTCCGGAATAGTGGCGGCCGTAAGAGATGGCGGGCCAGCCATAATTCTTGCCGGCTTCCGGCTGGTTGATCTCGTCACCGCCGCGGGCCCCGTGCTCCACCGTCCACAGCGAGTTCGTCGCCGGGTCGAAGACGGCGCCCTGGGGATTGCGATGGCCGGTCGACCAGATCTCCGGTGCGGCATCCTCCCGCCCGACGAAGGGATTGTCTTCCGGCAGGCTGCCGTCAGGGTTGATGCGCAGGACAGAGCCGGCGTGATCCGCCGGATCCTGGGCGCGCTGCATTGCGCCGCGGTCGCCGATGGTGAAGAAGAGCGTGCCGTCCGGGGCGGGGACAATCCGCGAACCGAAATGCCGGCCCGCCGACGTCTTGCGGCTCATCGAAAAGATGGTCTCGACGTTTTCCAAAAGCGCCTGCCCGTCCTCGCGTACAAGGCGCGCGCGGGCGATCGCCGTGCCTGCACCACCCCGTCCGGGTTCGGCATAGGAAAGGAAGATCGTCCCAGAGGTCTCGAAGTCGGGCGCGCTGACGACATCCAGCAGGCCGCCCTGGCCGACGACGGCCACTTCGGGAACGCCGGCTATAGGGGCGGAAAGGGCGCCGTCGGCGAAAAGACGCAGTGTGCCGCTCCTTTCGGTCAGGATGGCGGCGCCGTCAGGGAGGAAATCGATTCCCCAGGGATGATCGAGCCCGTCGGCGAGCGTCTCAGCGCGCAGTGTGAGGCCGCTGGCCTGGAAGATCTGCGCCTTCGCCGCCAATGGTGCGGCAGCCGCCAGCAGTGCAGCCAGTACGAGTCGCGTCATCCGTGCCCCCTTCGTCTGCGCTATCCGCTTCGATCATAGGACGACAATCTGGAGCGGCCAAGCCATGCATCCTGCGGCCCGCCGCCCCCGGCCATGGCGGTCGAACCGTTTTGCCGGCAAGGTTGCGATTTCCGACGAAAACGCGAATTTTAGCGTGAAAATGCCGCAAAGATTGCTATATTTCGGCGGAGTCGAACGAGCGGTTCCGTTGGCGGAGGCTTTCGGACCGTTTTCTTTTTGTGTGCCGTTGCGGCCGGGCGAGGCCCCGGCGCGGTGCATGAAAGTCAGGAAGGTGATACGACATGAACAAGGTCCCGATGACCCTGGGCGGGTATGATTCGCTTAAGGAAGAGCTGCGCTGGCGCCAGCAGGAAGAACGTCCGCGCATCATCGAGGCGATCGCCGAGGCGCGCGCCCACGGGGACCTTTCCGAGAACGCCGAATACCATGCGGCCAAGGAGGCTCAGAGCCTGAACGAGGGCCGCATCAGCGAGTTGGAAGACCTCATTGCGCGCGCCGAGGTGATCGACGTCAAGAAGCTGTCCGGCGACACCGTGAAATTCGGCGCCACGGTTGTCCTCGTGGACGAGGATACCGACGAGGAGAAGACCTACCAGATCGTCGGCGATCAGGAGGCGGACGTGAAGTCCGGCCGCATCTCCATCTCCTCGCCGATCGCGCGCGCGCTGATTGGCAAGGGCGTGGGCGATTCGGTCGAGGTCAACGCGCCGGGCGGCGCGCGCGGCTACGAAGTCCTGCGCGTCCAGTACGGCTGAGCATGCCGCGCGCGGCAGGGCCGCTCGACATGCGCCGGGTGGAGGTGGTGGCGCCCAATTTCAAGCGCCGCCTGTCCGGAGTCACCAGCACAGTGGTGCAGCTGATCCCCCAGCAGGCCAACGCACTCGGCATCGCCACGCTGGGGCCGGGCCTGCCGCGGAAGCTGCCGAAAATGCGCTGGTGGCAGCTTCCTGCCCTCTTCTTCAGGCCGGAGGGAAAACCCTTTCGCATCTGGCATGCCCGGCGCAACACGGAGATGCTGGCCGGCGTGGTGCTGAAGCACATTCTGCGCGCGCCCTTGAAGCTCGTTTTCACCTCCGCCGCGCAGCGCCGCCACAGGGCCTATACGAAATGGCTGATCCGGCGCATGGATGCGGTGGTCGCCACCAGCGCGCGCTCCGGTTCGTTCCTCGAGGTGCCGCACCGGGTGGTCATGCACGGTGTGGATACGGAGCGCTTTCATCCGCCGCGCACCGCCGAGGACCGGTGGGAAGCGGCCGAACTGCCGGGACGTTACGGCATCGGTTGTTTCGGGCGCGTCCGACACCAGAAGGGCACCGACCTCTTCGTTGGCGCCATGATCGACCTCCTGCCGCGCCATCCGGAATGGACGGCTGTCATCCTCGGTCGGGTGACGGCCGAGCATCGCGGCTTTGCGGAGGATTTGCGCCGCCGCATAGAGGAGGCGGGTCTTGCCGAGCGCATCCTGTTTCTCGGCGAGGTGCCGGATGTGCGGCCGTGGTACCGTCGCCTGTCCCTCTACGTCGCGCCCTCGCGCAACGAGGGGTTCGGGCTGACGCCGCTCGAGGCGATGGCCTCGCAGACGGCCGTCGTGGCGAGCGATGCCGGCGCCTACGCGGAGATGATCGAGCCGGGCAGGACGGGACAGGTGGTGCCGGCCGGCGATCAGGCAGCACTCACCGGGGCGATCGAGGCGTATCTGGCCGACCCCCGAACGACCGCCGCCCAGGGGAAGGAGGCGCGGGCGCATGTCTGCAAGGCGTTCGCGCTGGCCCGGGAGGCGGATACGCTGCGCGCGGTCTACGAAGACTTGTGGACGGCCACCAGCCCATGAAGACCGACGCTTTCATCATCCATCTCAAACGCGCGCACGGCCGTGCCCCGCAGGTGGCGCGGCTGAAGGCGACATTGCCCATGCCGGCGACGGTGGTCGATGCTGTCGACGGGCAGGCGCTGTCGGAAGCGCAGATTGCCCAAGTCTACCGTCCGGGGCTCCATAGGCCGCGCTATCCGTTCGCGTTGCGCCTTTCCGAAATCGCCTGTTTCCTCTCGCACCGAAAGGCGTGGCAGGAGATCGTCGTCCGTGAACTCGATGCGGGACTGATCGTCGAGGACGACGTGGAGCTTGGCAACGGGTTTTCGGCGGTGCTCGACCTGGCCCTGTCGCGCCTCGACCGGGGCGAAATCGTGCGCTTCCCGAAGAAGGCGCGGGGGGAGCGTGGAAAGCTGGTCGCGCGCGCGGCCGCCGCGTGCATTGTCGCGCCGCGCCCGCCTCGGCTCGGCATGCAGGCGCAACTGGTCGGCCGTGATGCCGCGCGCGCGCTTCTGGCCTTCACCGAGCGTTTCGACCGTCCGGTCGACACGAGCATCCAGATGCAGTGGCTGCACGGCCTGCCCGTCCTGACGGCGATGCCGGTCGCCATCCGCGAAGTGGCGGGCGAGCTTGGAGGGACGACGGTGCAGGGGAAATCAAAGCCCATCCCCGAGATTCTTGCGCGCGAACTTCACCGCGCGCGCTATCGGTTTGCGGTGAGGCTGTACAATGTTCTAAACAGCCCCCCGGAAGCAACGGCCAGCCGCGAGAACTGAGTCTATGGCGAAAAAGCGATTGTTCATCGTCGGCAACGGCCCATTGCCCCATGACATGTCGGAACGTGTCGATGCGAGCGATCATGTGGTCCGGTTCAACGAACCGAAGGCGTCGATCGGCATGAGCGGCACGAAGACGAACTGGCTCTTCGTGTGCAACACCGGCAAGCCGATGCAGCGGCGGCTCAAGAATCGCGACTATCCAACCTCGCCGATCGTCCAGGCGGCCGAAATGGTCTTCCTGGTGATGCATCCGATCGCCGTCGAAAAATACGGCCTTCAGCCGAAATTCTTTTCCCGGCTCAAGGGACGGCGGGCGGAATGGACCTGGGCATCCTTGATGATGTACGGCGCGGCGGGCAAGATGGTCACCGTTCTCCCGCCCGCCTTCTACGAGGAGAGTTGCCTCGAACTGGGGGCCGATGCCGCGACCATGCTGGAAAGGCGCACATTCCCGAGCACCGGTTATATGGGTATCCGCTATGCGCTCGAGCGGCTTCCGGCCGACCGGTGGGAGGTGGAGATCGCCGGGTTCGGCTGGCAGGGCTGGCACCGCCATACATGGGCCGACGAGCGCGCATGGGTCGAGAAGAAGGCCAGGGAGCGCAACATGCGCATCTGGCTGACGGAGGATGAAGGCGGGAAGCGAGAAAACGAAACGGAAGGACTTGTCCATGGAAAATAAGCTCGACATCTACATCGGCTGGGATTCGCGCGAGCCGATTGCCTATGACGTCGCACGACAGACCCTGATCGAGCGGGCCAGCATCCCGGTCGAGGTGCATGCCATCAAGCTTGCCGACCTCGTGGACAAGGGAGCCTATACGCGGGAGATCGATCCGCTCGCCTCCACTGAATTCACCTATTCGCGCTTCTTCACGCCGTGGCTTGCCGACTACAAGGGCTGGGCGCTTTTCTGCGACTGCGATTTCCTGTTCCTGGACGACGTCGCCAAGCTCCTGGAATACCGGGACCCCTCCAAGGCGGTCCTGTGCGTCAAGCACGACTATACGCCGAAGGCGACCACCAAGATGGACGGCAAGGTTCAGACCGCCTATCCGCGCAAGAACTGGTCGTCCTTCATGCTCTTCAATTGCGAGCACCCGTCGACCAGGACGCTCACCCCGGACGTCATCAACCGCGAGTCGGGCGCGTATCTGCACCGCATGCAGTGGGCCAAGGACGAGGAGATCGGCGGCATTCCGGAAACCTGGAATTGGCTGGAAGGCTGGAGCGAAAAACCGGCCACCGGCACGCCGAGCGCCATTCATTTCACCAATGGCGGGCCGTGGTTCAAGGACTGGCAGGACGTCGACTATGGCGATCTCTGGAAGGCAGAGGCCTCCAAGATCGATCCGGACTGGAAGCCGATCTGAGATCGACCGGCACGTGGGGCAGGGCGTGTCCCTGCCCCATACCGCAGCAGAAAAGTGGGCGGCCCGGGCAGAACGACGGATGAAGCTCTTCCTCATCAATCTCGACCGCCAGCCCGAACGCCTGCGGCGCATGACGAGCCTCTTCGAGGAACTCGGTCTTTCGTTCACGCGCGTTCCCGCGGTGGATGGCACACGTCTTTCTCAGGCGGAGATCGAGCGCTGGCGGGGTGCGCGCGCGCTGCGGGCGGGCGAGACGGCATGCTTTCTCAGCCATCGGGAATGCTGGCGGCGGATCTTGGAGGAAGGACTTCCCCACGCCGCCGTCTTCGAGGACGATCTGCACGTGGGGGCCGGCGCGTCAGCCCTTCTGGCGGATGGCGACTGGGTGCCGGAGGATGCCGATGTCGTGAAGATCGAGACCAAGCTCCAGCGTGCGCGCGTCGATAAGGCGCCGGCAGGCGCCGTCGGCGACCGCCGACTCCACCGGTTGCGAAGCAGGCACGCGGGAGCGGGCGGCTACATCGTGACGCGCAAGGGGGCGGAGAAGCTGTTGCGCATGAGCGCGCGCTTCGACAGCCCGGTCGATCAGTTCATCTTCGACCCGGCGCTTCCCTCGGCGGCGTCACTCGTGATCTACCAGCTCTTGCCGGCCGTCTGCGTGCAGGATTTCGTCGTCAGGGAGCCGGAGGTCGCACTCGGGCTCGGCAGCGACCTACACGGCGAACGCGTGGAGGACAAGCCGCGCGGGACGGCAAAGGCCTGGCGGGAGGTGAAACGCCCGTTCGTCCAGCTCGGCGGCCTTTTCTGGCGGCCATTGAGCGCCGCCGTGAGCGACAGGAAATGGGTGTTCGTCACCTTCACCTGAACGCGATCGCCCGCCGCTCCCTGCCCCCGACAAGGAGCAAGCCTTTCTCCCAGAGCCGTGTACCCTTGCGCGCAAGGTACCGTCTCATGCCCCCGCCAACCCGGCGCTTTTCCGGCTCGGGATTTCTGTCGTTGCTGCTTTTAAGATGCGCCTCCTCTCCGTCGAGCCCGAGAAGCATTCCCTGGATGCAGGGCGCCGGATCAACCTGATAGAGGACGAGGCGCGGAAATTGCAGAGACTGGACGTTGAACAGGAATTCGTCCACCGGATCGGCAAAGGCCTCCGAGGCCGCCAAGAGCCGTTCAGCAGCCTTTCGTGAAATGACGTAGGCGCATGCACCCAGATGCCGGCCATACAGGCGGACGATCTTTCGTTCCGCGATGGATGCCGCCGGCCGTGCGGTAACGGTGGCGCGAGCGAGAAAGGTTTCCAGCTTGACGATGTCGCCGTCGGCCGGGATCCAGTCGCCGGAAGACAAGAAGCGCGGCAGATCGGGCGAACACACAACGTCGTCCTCGAACACCGCGCCGTACGGTTCTTCGGATTCGACGATCAGCCGCCAGGCCTTGCGGTGGCTCTCGAAGCAGGCGATGGCGCCGGCCGAGATGGTGAAGCCGAGCAGGCCGGGGCGCCCCTTGGCGGCTCTGTCGGCGATGCGCTGATCCAACTTGTCCACCGCCGCAACGCGCACCCAAGGTATCCCGAGTTGTTCGCCCTGGCGGATGACATGCGCCATGCGATCACGATCGCGATCGAGATTGATGACGTAGGCTTTCATCGCGGCTATCCGTCAGGCGGGTGGGCGGAAATATGGATCATACACGTATCCGACAGGAGAGGGAGTGTTGCCGAAAGAACAGCACGTGCGAGCCTCATCTGTCGATCGCCACCAACCCTTCGTCCTTCACCTGGCGGATCGTCAGCGCCGTGCGCACGGTGTCGACATTGGGTGCGGAGGTGACCTCCTCGATGACGAAGTTCTGGAAGGTGGCAAGGTCGGTGGCCACGCAATGGAGCAGAAAGTCGGAATCGCCGGAGACCATCCAGGCGCGCCGCACGATCGGCCAGTTGCGCGTGCGCTCGGCGAAGGTCTTGAGTTCCACCTCCGATTGGTGGTGCAGGCCGATCAGGCAGAAGGCGACGACGTCATAGCCGAGCGCCGGGCTGTTCAGGATCGCGCGGTAGCCCTTGATGATGCCGTTTTCCTCCAGCCGCTTGACGCGCCGGAGGCAGGGCGGGGCGGAGATGCCCACCCGCTGCGACAGTTCGACATTGGTGATGCGGCCTTCATCCTGCAGTTCGCGGAGGATTTTCCAGTCGATGGCGTCCAAGTCTGCCTTCAGCGGCATCAGGCGATCCCGTTCCGTTTGCGCATGAATCTGTCGCGTTCGTGAAATAAAACCTATGCTATGCGACCCGTATAGCCAAGCATCTTGCCGGTTTGTGCGGGGATTTTATCGATAGGGCCGTTGGGGAACGAATGTCGCGCGACAATCTATAGCTGTTGGAAAACCGTTCTTCGCCTTGCGCCAGAGGGTGTGGAATAATTAGATCGGTAACGCTCGCGCGGCATTCCGGGCGGGCTTCGAGGCTTTTGGAAAGGACTTGCAGCCATGACCACCCGCCATGCGCCGGTTCTCATCGTCGGTTCGGGACCGGCCGGATACACGGCCGCGATCTATGCCGCGCGCGCCATGCTGAAGCCGATGCTCGTGGCCGGGCTGGAGCAGGGCGGGCAGTTGATGATCACGACGGACGTCGAGAACTATCCCGGCTTCGCCGATCCAATCCAGGGTCCGTGGCTGATGGAACAGATGCGCGCGCAGGCGGAGAACGTCGGATCGGAGATCGTCAGCGATCTGATCGTCGAAGCCGATCTAAAGCAGCGTCCCTTCCGGCTCACCGGCGATTCGGGCACGGTCTACACCTCAGACGCGCTGATCATCGCCACCGGCGCCAAGGCCAAGTGGCTCGGCCTGCCCTCCGAGCAGACCTTCATGGGCTTCGGCGTGTCGGCCTGCGCCACCTGCGACGGCTTCTTCTATCGCGGCAAGGATGTCGTGGTCATCGGCGGCGGCAACACCGCCGTGGAGGAGGCGCTCTATCTGGCCAATCTGGCACGCAAGGTCACCGTCATCCACCGGCGCGGCGAGTTCCGTGCCGAGCGCATCCTGCAGGAGCGCCTGTTCCAGAAGGACAATGTCGAGGTGATGTGGGACACGGTGCTGGACGAGATCACCGGCGAGACGCCCAAGCCGCCCTTGCCGCCCTCCGTCACAGGAATTCGGGTGCAGAACGTGAAGACGGGCGAGACCCGGGAAATGTCCATCGACGGGGTGTTCGTGGCGATCGGCCATGCGCCGGCGGTGGAATTGTTCGAAGGGCAGTTGAAGCAGAAGCCGAACGGGTATCTGTGGACCGAACCGAACTCCACCCGCACCGACATGCCAGGTGTCTTCGCCGCCGGCGACGTCACCGACGATATCTATCGCCAGGCCGTGACGGCCGCGGGGCTCGGCTGCATGGCGGCGCTCGAGGCGGAGAAATACCTGGCGGAAATGGAAACGCGCCGCGAGGCGGCGGAATAAAGGCGGATTTTTCGTTTAACGCCCCAAAAATCAAGAGGGGAATTCGGCGTTGGACTGGGACAAGCTACGTGTGTTTCACGCCGCCGCGGCGGCGGGGTCGTTCACTCATGCGGCGGAAACGCTGCATCTTTCGCAGTCAGCGATTTCACGCCAGGTGAGCGCGCTGGAGCAGGAAGTCGGCGTGCCGCTTTTCCACCGGCACGCGCGCGGCCTGGTGCTGACCGAGCAGGGTGAAATCCTCTATCGCACCGCGCACGACGTGCTTATGAAGCTCGAGAGCGTCAAGGTGCGGCTGTCGGAGACGAAGGACCGGCCTTCGGGCGTTCTCAGGGTTTCCACCACGGTGGGGCTGGGCACCGGCTGGCTCACGGAACGGCTGCCCGAGTTCGGCGAGCTTTATCCCGATATCCAGCTTCAGCTCATCCTCGACAACGAGGAGCTGGATCTGACCATGCGCCAGGCCGACTGCGCCATACGCATGCGCCAGCCGCAGCAACCTGACCTTATCCAGCGCAAGCTGTTTACGGTGCATTTCCACCTCTACGCCTCGCCGGCCTATATCAACCGCTATGGCAAGCCGAGCTCGATCGATGATCTCGATCGCCATCGGATCGTCACCTTCGGGGAGGCGGTGCCGCCGCATCTGAGCGACATGAACTGGCTGGAAACGGCTGGCCGGCCGGATGGCGTGAAACGGCAGGTGCCGCTGCAGATCAACAACATCCTGTCCATCAAGCTTGCCGTGCAGCGGGCGGCGGGCATCGCCATGCTGCCCGACTACGTGGTCGGCGGCGAAAGCGGCCTGGTGCAGCTTCTGCCGGAAACGGCGGTGCCGTCCTTCGACACCTATTTCTGTTATCCGGACACGATGAAGAACCAGGCAAAACTCCAGGTTTTCAGGGATTTCCTCATCTCGAAATCGCGCACCTGGTCGTTCTGAAAAGGGCGATTAAGACCGCAGCCGCGGGCCGGTCTGGTGAACTGGCCGGATCACCCGGACGACTGAATCCCGCAAGCTTCATGCAAAAATGCATGGCTGGAATGCAAAAAGCCCTGGTTGTTATTTGAGCAATGGATGCTCATATCATGGTCACTCTCGGAGGCGTTCTCCTCCCATTAGCTTCCGTGAGTGTTCCCCTCTGGAGGTTTCGCCTTAACAGGCACTTCCAATACTTGAGCCGGATCTTTCGATCCGGCTCTTTTTTATTGGGGCCTTGTCTATTGCCTCAGGCGGCCTTGCCCGTGCCTTTGCCGTTCAGGACATCCTCCGCCAGACGCCCCGTCAGTTCCGCCATGTGGTCGAAGGCGGCGCGGTAGGTCGCGGCACCGACTGTGGCCGAGCGCAATTCGATGATCAGGCTGCCGATCTCGGCTTCGGGCATCATGGCTTCCACCCGGTCCCATCCGGGGCAATCGGTGCGCGTGTCGAAACCCAGGATCTGGCCGCGCCTTTGCGACAGGATCGCGGTGACGCGCGCCGTCGCGTCCGAGGGCGTGTCGACCTCCACCTTGAGGAAAGGTTCCAGAAGCACCGGGCTTGCCCCCGTCAGCCCCTCGCGCATGGCAAGGCGTGCGGCCATCTGGAAGGCCATGTCGGAGGAGTCGACGGAGTGGTAGGAGCCGTCCGCCAGGTTCACGGCGATGTCCACGACCGGAAAGCCGAGCGGCCCCTTTTTCAGCGCCTCGCGCACGCCCGTTTCCACCGACGGGATATACTGCTTGGGCACCACTCCCCCGGTAATGGTTTCAGTGAATTCAAAGCCGCTGCCGCGGGGCAGGGGGCGGATCTCCAGGACGACATCGCCGAACTGGCCATGGCCGCCCGACTGCTTCTTGTGGCGGCCGCGCTGGGTAACGGGCTTCCTGATCGTTTCCCGATAGGGAATCGTGGGAGCACGCGCTTCGACCGAAAGCTGATACTTGCCTTCCAGGCGTTCCTTGGCCAGGCGCAGATGCATCTCCCCCTGTCCGCACAGCACCGTTTCGCCCGTGTCCTGGTTCTGCCGCAGAACGAGCGCGGGATCCTCCTGAATGAGCTTCTGCAATGCCGTGGTGAGCTTGACCTCGTCCTTGCGCTCGCGCGGGGCGAGTGCCATGGCGAACACCGGATAGGGAGCGGAAAGCACGGCAAGCTGGTGCGCCGCCGTTTTGCCGGCCGTCAGCGTATCGCCCGTATTGGCGCCGTCGAGCTTTCCGAGCGCCACCGTCTCCCCCTCGGCGGCGGATGCGCGCTTCGCCTGCTCGCGTTCCGTCAGCGCGTAAAGGCCGGAAACGCGGCCCGCCCCCGGGATCTCCATGCCGTCCGATATACCGCCCGTAAGGACCCGTACGATGGAGAGCTTGCCCCCGTGGCCGGCATGGATCGTCTTCATCACCTGGAGGACGGTGTCGCCGGTGCTCTCGAGTCCCAGGCGCTCGCGCGTGGTGGCGACGCCCGGCACGTCATGGCGAATGGTCTTCAACAGGCGCAGCACGCCGTTGCCCTTCTCGGCGGCGCCGATCAGGACGGGCGTGACGGCGCCCGCGCGCAGATCCGCAGTCAGGTCGTCGAAAACGGCATCGCGCGGCGGCTCGATTTCCTCAAGAAGCTGTTCCATCAGCGCGTCGTCGTGATCGGCCAGGGTCTCCAGCATGGAGAAACGGGCTTCGACCTCGCGCGCCTTCTCGTCGTCCGGTATGGGCGCGATCTCGCTTGGCGCGTGCTCGCGGTAGACATAGGCGCGCTCCAGCGCCAGATCGATGGAGCCGACCACGATGCTGTCCTTGCGCAACGGAATCTGGCGCAGGAGCAGTGGCGCCTGGCTGACGGGCTGCAGCGACTTTAGCGTCTCGCGCACCCCGGCGCTGCTCTTGTCGATCTTGTTGAGGAAGAGAACGCGCGGCAGCCCGATCGCGTCCAGCCGGCGCAGGATGATCTGCAGGGCGGAAAGCTTCTTGTCGTCGGCCTCGACTACCACGATCGCCGCATCGGCCGCGGCGAGCACCGGCTCGGCTTCGGCGACGAATTCGACCGAGCCCGGACAGTCGACGAAGGTGATGCTTTCGCCCATGAAGGTCGTGGTGGCGAAGGTGGCCTCCACACTCATGGCGGCCGTCCGGGCGGAGCCATGGCCGGCGGCTGGATCCGTTTCGGTCGCCCGGGCCAGGATCGCATTGAAAAGTGTGGTCTTGCCGCTTTCCAAGGGGCCGAGGATGGCGATGCACTTCGGCCCGGTGTGCCTTTCTCCTGCGCGTGCTCCCATTTGCCGACCTCCTCTCACGCGTCCTCCCACGAGCGGCGGCCGGCCTGGGGCGGCCGTCGCGCCGGCGAAGACCTCCGGTCGTCCGCCGTCACGGTATCGTCACACGGGTTTGGCTGCCGGGCAAGGGGGAAGGCGTAGGGCCGAGGGAAAAGCCGCCGGACCCGGTGCGTGGGTCAAGCGACCAGAAGCGCCTCTTTCTCATCGCCGGACAAGATGAAGCGTTCGGGCCTTCCGAACAGAAAGCCCTGGAAGCGTGTGCATCCGGCCGCTCGCGCGAACTCGAACTCCGCTTCGGTCTCGATCCCCTCGGCCACGATGGTCAGGCCCTGGATGCGGGCGATCTGGGCGAGCGCGGAAACGAAGACCTGGGCGATGCCGTCGCTGCCGAGATTGCGGATATAGCTGCGGTCGATCTTGATGCAGTCGATCGGCAGCGCCTTGATATAGTTGAAGCCGCAATGGCCCGTGCCGAAGTCGTCGAGAGCGATCCTGAACCCCATTTCGCGCAACGCCTCGATGCGGCCGATGATCTCCGGACTGGCCGCCGTCGCCACGGTTTCGGTGATTTCAAGCACGAAGCGCTCAGCGCTGCATCCCGTTTCATGAAGGACGCGACGCATCATGGAGACGACCTCGTCGCGCTTGAGCTGCTCGCCGGAGACATTGATGCTGATGCGCCGGTCCGGCATGCTCGGCGCATCCTTGCAAGCGCGGCGGAAGACCCATTCGCCAAGTTGGTCGATGAGGCTCGATCGCTCGGCGATCGGAATGAAGTCGGCCGGCGAGATCATGCCGCGCAAGGGATGGCGCCAGCGCACCAGCCCCTCCACCGCCATGGCGGAGCGGGCGGCGTCGGTTACGGGCTGGTAGTGCAGCTCGAGCTCGTTCAAATAGATCGCCGCCCGCAATTCACGTTCGACGTAGCGCCGGTGGCGCTTCTCCGAGAGCATTTCTCCGTCGAAGGGCGTGGCCTTGCTGCGGCCGCCGCTCTTGCTTTCGTAAAGGGCCAGGTCGGCGAGGATCATCAATTCCTTGGCGGTGGTGGCGTGCTGGGGGGCCGCGGCGATGCCGATCGATGCGCTCAGCGGGATCACCGACCCTTCGTGAACGACGCCGGCGCCCAGCTTCTCGATCAGGTGTCGCGCGCGCCTTTCGGCCCGTTTCAACTCGTTGCCGGGCATGATGATGCCGAACTCGTCGCCGCCGAGACGGCCGACATCGCAATCCGGGAAGCTGGCGCGCATGCATTCGGCGAAATGCGTCAGCGCCTTGTCTCCGAAATGGTGGCCGAAGCTGTCGTTCAGTCGCTTGAAATGATCGAGATCGACGAGAAGCAGGGTGACCTTGCGGTGGCGCGTCAGCGTCCCGACACTTTCATTGAGCGCCTCGAGAAACACGTGGCGCATCATGGTCCCGGTCATCAGGTCCGTATCGATGAGCTTCTGCATCTTCGCTTCGGCCGTTTCCGCTTGGTCTAGGCGGTGGGTGATTGCTCGGCGCAGATAGGCGAGCAGGCCGCTCCCTGCGGCCGATGCGGCCGCGGCGGCCGGCATCAGCCACGGCGCTGCGATGTCCTGCCACGCAAGGGCCGTCGACAGAGAAGCCGCACCGGCTGCCGTCAGCAAGAGCCCCTGGATCGCGGCGTAGACCGGACCCCCGTGGCTTCTTATCGTGGAAAGAATCTTCATCGCCACCGCCCCAATATCCCTATGAACCCCGGATAAGAAGAAACGGGCAATCCTTTAAGTCAGGTGAACGAATGCTGCGCCGCACCCAAAAACCCGGCAGCGACTTAAGAATGCACCAGCGACGGTGCGACCATACACCAGCGCAAGGCATCTCGGCCGACGGCCGGATCGAACGCCGGATCCGGCCCACCGCCTGTCGTTCCGTAGGCCAGCGCGTCAGCGGGGCTATCCGGGGTTCATTCCGTGATGCTTTGGCCCGGCGCAAACCGTTCCGGAATGGATCCCGGCTCGCGGTCGCTTGCGCTCCCTTGGCCGGGATGACGCGCGAAGGCGGGCGCGCCTGATGCATCCGTCTGCGGTCAGCGGCTACTTTAATTCGGCGGTGAAGCGCTGGATGCGTTTGCAGGCTTCTTCCAGCTGCGCCTCGGACGTCGCGTAGGAGATGCGGAAGTTCGGCCCCAGGCCAAAGGCCGAGCCATGCACCACGGCCACGCCCTCCGCCTCCAGGAGCTCGGTTACGAAATCGGCGTCGCTCTCGATCACCTTGCCGGACGGCGCCTTCCTGCCGATCGTGCCGGCACAGGAGGGATAGACGTAGAAGGCGCCCTCGGGCACCGGGCAGTCGATACCGTTCGCCTGGTTGAGCATCGAGACCACGAGATCGCGGCGACCCTGGAAGATTTTCTGGTTGCGCGGGATGAAGTCCTGCGGTCCGGTGAGCGCTTCCAGCGCGGCCCATTGGCTGATGGTCGCGGCACCCGAGGTCTGCTGGCCCTGGATGGTATCCATCGCCTTGATGAGCTCGATGGGACCCGCCGCATAGCCGATCCGCCAGCCGGTCATGGCGTAGGCCTTGGAAACGCCGTTCATCGTCAGCGTGCGCTCATAAAGGCGCGGCTCCACCTCGGCGATGGTGCGGAAGGTGAAATCGCCGTAGGTCAGGTGCTCGTACATATCGTCGGTCAGCACCCAGACATGGGGATGCCGCAGGAGCACCTCCGCCAGCGCCTTCAATTCCCCGCCCGTATAAGCCGCGCCCGAGGGATTGGACGGCGAGTTCATGATGAGCCATTTGGTTCTGGGCGTGATCGCCTTCTCCAGCGCTTCCGGCCGCAGCTTGAAGCCGTCCTCCAGTCGGGTTTCGGCAAGAACTGTCTCGCCGCCGCAGATCGCCACCATCTCCGGGTAGCTGACCCAGTAAGGGGTAGGGATGACCACCTCGTCGCCGGGGTTGAGCGTGGCCATGAAGGCGTTGAAGAGGATCTGCTTGCCCCCGGTGCCGACGATCGCCTGTTTCCAGTCGTAGTCGAGATTGTTCTCTCGCTTGAACTTGGCGGCGACCGCCTCGCGCAGGGGCTGGATGCCGGAGACAGGCGGATACTTGGTCTCCCCGCGATTGATGGCGTCGATCGCTGCTTTCTTGATGTTCTCCGGCGTGTCGAAATCGGGTTCGCCCGCGCCCAGGCCGATGACGTCGCGGCCCTGCTCCTTCAGCTCGCGCGCCTTCTGGGTCACGGCGATGGTGGCGGAAGGTTTCACACGTGAAAGGGCATCGGCAAGGAAGGCCATGGCAGGATCGCTCCTATGGGAATTTTCGTTTTCTCGGCACGGCGAGCACAGGGGCCTTATTGGCGTATTGCGCGGGGAATCGCAAGGCTGGCACCGCCTTCATGGGCCTGTTAACGCGCGATCAATCCTTCTCGTGGCAGTTTCGGGGACATTGTCGAATATTCAATAGATAGAACAACAGGGAAGGTGTCGGTGTTTCGCTGCTTCGATCCGAAGATTGTCGCCGCTCGGGCCTGCCCTGCGGGGCGCGGAGACTGATCCATGAGCAAGGGGGACAGTCTCGCCGAGCGCATCGAGGATGCGATTCTGGTCGATGAAGTGGGGATCGAGACCGGACGCTACGGACCGTATTTCCTGAAGACGCTCTACCGGCCGGTTCTGCGGCGCTCGGATGCCGGCCTGCTTCCGTGCGGCGTCAAGGCGCTGACCGGCGTCTTCCGCGACGGAGAGCCCGTGGCGCACGCCGTCTTCCTGGAGGACGTGCCGGCGCAGGATCGCTGGTTCATTTCCTGTCTGTGTCGCATGCTTCACCTGCGCAACTACTATAACGCCGATGCGGAGGATCTGCCGCTCTTTCTGGGCCGACCGCCTTTTGCGGCGCCCGATCTGGAGTCCATCCTGGATCACGTGGACGCGGCCGCCGAATGCCTGGACCAGATGGGGCTGGATCCGATGCTCGTCTTCTGGGAAGTGGACGATGACGCCGAGGGTACCGTCCAGCTTGAGCTGGCCGCTTCCCTGCGCCGTCACCGGTTGGGTGTAGCGGTCGCGGATTTCGGCGTCGATGATGCGACGCTTTCGCGCGTGCGCGATCTCGATCCCGACGTGGTCAGCCTGAACGGACTGTGGTTCCAGCGCATCGCCGAGGTGCCGATCGCGGCGCGGCTCCTTTCTACCCTGGTCGACGCGCTTCGGCGCGAGGGCAAGCAGGTCCTTGCCGAGGGTATCGAATCGCCGTCCCACCTGCACGTGGCGCTGGAGGTAGGCGCGGACTTCGTGTCCGGAGACCTGCTCCGGCCGGCTCGGCTCGCCGGGACGATCTTCGATACCGAGCCGGTGAGCCTCGACCGGTTCGCCGCGCCGGACGACAAGGTGGTGTCGCTGTTTTCCGACCGTGGGGGCCGTCCGGCCTGAGCGGGCTTGCGAACAATCCCATTGATGCTTCCTGCAGGATTTTTCATTGGTGCGGGGAGACCACCCACGCTATCGCACAGGCGTTACGGAGGGTGTGATGAAGCTTTACGGGATGACGGACAGCGGCAACTGCTACAAGCCGCGGCTGCTTTTGGCCAAGCTCGGCATCCCCTATACCCATGTCGAAACCAGTTCGCGTGACGGGACGACCAGGCAGGCGGCATTCCTGGCCAGGAATCCGAACGGCAAGGTGCCGGTGCTCGAACTCGACGACGGGCGGTTCCTTTCCGAATCCGACGCCATCCTGCTCTATCTGGCCGAGGGGACGCGCTTTTTGCCCGGTGATGCTTATGCGCGCGCGGTGGTTTATCAGTGGCTTTTCTTCGAGCAGTACAGCCATGAGCCGAACATTGCGGTGCGGCGGTCGCTGATCACCTATCCCGAGCGGGCGGCGATGGCCACGCCCGAGCGGATGGCGCAGACGCTCGAGGGCGGCAACAGGGCGCTGGGCGTCATGGAGCGGCAGTTGTCACGCACGCCTTTCCTGGCGGGCGAGGCTCTCAGTGTTGCCGACATCGCGCTCTACGCCTACACGCATGATGCGAATGTCGGCGGCTTCACCCTTTCGGATTTTCCTGCAGTCTCTGCCTGGCTGAAAAGGGTGGAGGCCGACCCCGGCCATGTGCCGATGCTCGGGCGCTGACAGCGCCGCCGAAGGTAGGGGCGAGCGTCAGGCGACGGCGCGCAACGGTCTTTTCTCGCGCGCTTCCTTCATGGTTCGCATCTTCTCGAGCACGGCGTTGAGCTCGTCCATGTCGACGTAGAAGACGCGGGCGAGGTGGACCGGAATGAGTTCCTCGGGAACGCCTCTTTCCATCAGCTTCTCGACGGCGAGCGTGAGATGCGCGCGCTCGGTCAGGCGTGATTTGATGCAGTCTTCCCGGATATGATGCATATCTTCCCCCTGGCTGCTCGGCATCGTCCGGCCCCTGAGCGGACGTGCCGTGATCAATGCCGAAAACGCGGCAGCACACGCGGAAGTACTGGCGGCGCGGGCGAATCAACCCGCCGCCCATTATGGCGCGTGCGAATCACCGTGCAAGGGTGCAGCCGGCGCTCGCGCAGATCAGAAGCCGAAAGAAGCCTGGGCGGGCTCGGCATCCGGGGGAACGGCGCGCTCCAGCGCCAGCATCCTGCGCTTGGTGGTGGTGCCGCCGGGCGCGGAGAAGCCGCCCAGCCTGCCGCCGGCGGCCATGATGCGGTGGCACGGCACGATGAGCGGCAGCGGATTGCGGCCAAGTGCGGTGCCCGTCTCGCGCGCGGCCTTGGGGAAACCGGCCTCGGCGGCGAGCGCGCCGTAGGTCGTCGTCTCGCCGTAGCCGAGCCGGCGGGCGGCGCGATAGATGGCCTGGCGGAACGGGTCCGTGCCGGAAAGGTCCAGCGGGAGCGCGGAGAAGTCCTCCCGCGCGCCCTGGAAATAACGCTCGGCCGCCGCGACCGCCGCGGCGGCGGCGCCCGTGGGGGTGGCGGCGCGGGAGCCGGGGAGCGTCTTCTCCAGCCGAGCCTCGATTGTCGCAGGCGCCTCGACCGGAAGAACGAAACGGCAGAGGCCGTCCTCGCTCCAGGCGATGCCGCAGAACCCGAAAGCGGTTTCGAAAACGTGATGAAGCGGCATTGCCTTCAACCGGGGGACCAGACGACACCAGTCTATCCCGGATAATTGGTACATATCAAGAACATTTCCCGAAGAAAACTGTGCGTTGAACAGTTTTCGGCAATCGGCTATGCAGCAATCGGGCGGAGGCAATGGAACCGGAGGGGTGAGCCTTGGCCACTTTGCTGCAGTGTTTGAGCGTTTGTACCCTTCTTGCCGCGCCACTTCTTGCCGGGTGCAGCGCGGCGGGCACGAAGACGACCGCCGCGCTCGGCGGGCCGGCCTCCAAGCAAAGTGCCGAAGCGGCCGGTGACGAGGGCGGCGTGATGGCGGAAGCCTATGCGGCGGGCCAGGCGCGGCCGGCCGCGCTGACGGCCTTCGAGGAAAACGGAACGGTGCGCCCGGTCGAGGCGCAAAGTGCCGAGCTCGACGCGCTGATCCGGAAATATGCGGCGCATTACGAGGTGCCGGAAAGGCTCGTGCGCCGCGTCGTCAAACGGGAGAGCAACTTCAACCCCGCCGCGCGCAACAGGATCTACTGGGGCCTGATGCAGATCCGCCACGACACGGCGCAGACCATGGGCTATCGCGGGCCGGCGAGCGGCCTGCTCGACGCCGAGACGAACCTGAAATACGCGGTGAAATATCTGCGCGGGGCCTACCTCACCGCCGGCGGCAACGAGGACCGCGCGGTGAGCTTCTACGCCAGCGGCTACTATTACGACGCCAAGCGCAAGGGGCTGCTCAAAGAGACCGGGCTGCGGAGCTGATTCCTCTCCGACAGTGGCCCTCAGCCCTTTCAAGAACCCGTTCCGCCGGTCGCGAAGCGAGATGAAATAGGAACGGGTCACACGTACGGCCGTCAATCCCGGAAGCCGGAGCGACGGCGCAGGCTGTCCGGGATCCATTCCGGAGCGGTTTGCGTTGGGCCGAGGCGTCACGGAATGGATCCCGGCTCGCGGTCGCTTGCGCTCCCTTGGCCGGGATGACGCGCGTGGGGACGGAACAGCCGATCTCATCCCGCGTCTCACGCCCAGCCGCCCTTAAAGAGCGGCTTCACCGGGTGGCGGGAGCGGACCATGCGCAGGCGGCGGATCGCCTCGGCGTGCTCGTAGTCTTCCTCGTCGGTCTCCAGTTCCACGTCGTATTCGGCTTCCGGGTTGGTGCGCGCGCCGACCAGGATGAACTCCGCGCCCTCGTAGTCGAGCAGGTGTGCGTCCTCGCGGGCGAAGCGGCGGCCGCGGAACTCCTCCTGCAACTTCTTCGGATAGTCCGCCTCGTCGTCTTCGGAAAGGCCCGCATTGGCGGGGCTGCCCTTTTCCGGGTTCTTGATGGACAGCGCAAAGCTCGCCTCGGGGGCGATGCGGAAGGCCTTCTGCACCTCGCCGGGTTTTTCCGGCAGTTCCAGCTTATAGGAAAGGTGCATCTGGCCGTCTTCGAGCGAGAGCACGTAGACGCCCTCGCCGGCGGGGCGGGCGGCGGGCTGCTCCTGCTTTCCGCGCGTCTTCGTGCCGTATTCTTCGCCGCGCAGTTCGGGCTCGATCTTCTTTGCCGAGTCGGCGACCATCTCGACGAAGCCCCAGAAGCGCTCGTGGCGCTCGGGATCGGGCAGGCGCTTGCGGCCGACGATCATCAGGCGCACATGCTCGCCGCCGACGGGCCTCAGCACCATTTCGAAGCGCTGCACGTCGCCCATGCCATGGGGCTCGTCCTCGTTCACCGCCGGGCGGTAAAGGAAGAAGATGTCGCCTTCCTCCAGAACCTCGGTCTTGCGCTCGTCGGAGCGGGCCATGGTCTTGTCTCCCCTGGTCTTGCTTTCAAGGGGCGAACGAGGGGAGGGGCGGCGGGGTTCCGTGCCTTCACCAGCCGCATTGCGGCATGTTTTCGTCCGGCGTTTCGATACCCGCGGGGATGTCGGGCGGCAGAAGCATGTCCTCCCGCCTGCAAAGGCGGCGGGTCTCGGTCATCCAGCCCAGCACGAGGGCGAGACAGGCGGCGCGCAGCCTCTCGTTCCCGGCGTCATCCCAGAGGTCCGCGCAGGCGCCGGGCTTGCCGCCGATCCCGCCCCTGCACCGCCCGGAACGCCGGCACCGCCGGTCGGGACAGCGCTCCGGCAGGCCCATTTCGCCGGCAAGCATGCGGTGCATCACGTCCATCTCCGCGCGCGGCCAAGGCGGCGGCGCGAAGGGGCATTCCAGCGCGGGCTCCGGCGTGTTCTTCAGGAGCGCTTCGAACCTGTTCAGCGCTTCGGTCACGAGCGGGTTTTCTTCGTCCATCTTCGTCTCCTTTCGGCTGGGCGCGCGGCGTCCTCGCCACGCCCGGTCTTCACCGTCTGGCCTTTTGGTTCGCCATCGACATGGTTCGACAGGCTCACCATGAGGGTGGTGGTGCCGGGAAGGGGGGCGCGTTGTCCGTGCCTCTCTGTTGGTTTTGGTGGCGCGTACAACGCGCCCCGCCGGCCGCTGTCCCGCGGTCGGCCGGTCAAGGGGCGCGGCGCATGATGCGTCTTGCCCCGCGGGTTCTCCGCGCGCCTGCGTCCTGCGAGCGCCCCTCGGCGCCGCTGACGCAGGGCTCCGGCCTGCTGCGGGCCCTCACAGACCTTCGGTGACCGACGCCGAAGGGGGAGGCTGCCGCCGCCCTCCCGAACACCCGGTGCGCATCCGGTTCCCGTAAGGGCGATGGGGAGGATGGTACGGGAGCGCGAGGGGGCGGGGATAAGATTTGGGGGCTGGAGTGAAGGGAAAATGCAAGCCTTTGTTTTGGAAAGGAAGTTTTTTCGAGGGCGTGAGAATTTCATCCACGCTTTCCCGAGGGGGTTGGATCGAAGCGCCGGCCTTCTCCTCCGCCCGCGCCCGACCTTTCCGGTTCGGGGAGCCTGGTGCTGGAAACGTCGGGCGTGAATGGGGAGGGAACGGCATGGATCCCAGGGTCTGCGCGACGCCGCTTCGCGGCTGCTCCGCCCTGGGATGACGAAAGGGGAGGCTGTGCCGGGCACGGTCGCCGGCGCGCTTCTTCCGCGAACGGAGGTGACGTGCCTGCCGTGGTGTGGAATGGCGCGCCGCGCGGCATTCGGAATGTAACTTTAAGCTTTCAGCCGCTGTAGGGACTTGCCGGAGGGCCGTTCTTTGGCACCGTGGCGGCCGAAGCTATGGTGTGGGCGCGAAATGCCGGTCTACCACGCAAGCCTCATGATCCTAATGGAAGTTAAAATCGTCGGTACCAATAAAAGAACGATCCCTCCGGTGTAAGATGCCCAGGTAATTATGATCATTGGCTTCCTTCTTTCGTCCAATTCTCTGTAATAGCAAAAGAGTACATACCTGATTGATTTTTCCGTAGCTATTCCCGTCGACTCAAGTATGGCCTTTATCGATTGGATCTTCGGAATATCAGTGTATCTCCCTTTCAATTCCAAAAGGTTATTGCATATCTCGGCAAGCTCTATATCGGCCAATTTGGAAGACAGCTTGTCGATGTAAGACGTGTGATCGCTATATTCTTTTATTATTCTGCTGCAGAACACCTGATACGTAATGGATCCGATACTGAATATCAGCAATCCGAAATAAAATAGGTATAAGTGCGAGTTTATTTGAATCGCCCGTTCGCCTGTGATCGGAGCGGGCGTGTGCATCCAAATCACGTTCTGAAAGAAGTCATTGAATACGATGATGTAGCCAACAAACGGCATCAATAACGAAATTCTAGCAGGCCCAGAGTTCCCCAGAGCACGAACCGTACTCCAAGTTAATCCTCCGCTCCGGCTCTTCCATACCATTTAAATGGCGATCCCATCCAATATCGAATGGATATCCTGTGGCTGTAGGGCCCACCTATAGGCTGGATGAATCTCCCAACTATAGCCGAAATCGGCAAATTCCGGTGCGAGAAAACGGCCTTCGTTAAAATATCTGCGCTCAATCCCTTGAGGAGTTTCGAGTCTCGCGGTGATGAAATCGATCTTGTACAGGAACTGAATTAAACTCCCGGATGTCACGGTCCTGCTGTTCGTAAAAGACAGGTTTGCATGGCGCATCGCATTATTAAGCTTCACCCGCAGTTTATCTGTTGTGAATTGAAAACTTTCCGCTGTTGTTCTCTCTCGCTTTGTCGGCCGCATTTCTAGAAGTAGTTTTTCTATTTCTGGTAGCTCACTCTTGAATTCGTTGATGATGTCCTGAAGCCGCTCTTGCGAGTACGGCTCCAATGAACGCGCTAAGTTCGCCGTGGATATTATATCGTTTCCGGAAGCGTAGGCATTCCGCGCGGCAAGGTGAAAGAGCTTTATAAGGTCCCGGGGCCTAGCGCGGGTCAGTGACATTAGGATGGAGTAGGTTGGCTTATCTTCCCACCTTCCTCTTCCTTGGTATCGTGGGGTGATGACCCGCGAAAGTATCTGCTCGGATATGCTTTTCTGTGAAAGGCGCTCGATGTCCTTGTCGCTAAAATGCATGCCAAAATAGGAAACTATTCTTTTTGCGGCGAGGCGTAGAATCTCATCGTTAGTCCAGCGCAACCAGATGACGTTTCTTTCAATTTTGTCTGTCGACTCATCAGATGTTCTTACAAGGAAATAAACGTCGCTCCGGAGGCCGATACGAAATCGAATTTTAGAAGAGGCTCCGCCAATGTCTCGAATTGCGTTCAACAAGGCAGAAATGTTTCTTATATCGTTTTGTGATGCAGTCCACGCGCGATCAATATCGTCGATATATATAGTTACTGGTTCTCCTTCTACTTTCTCTTCAAGCACTCTGTGCAATACCGTAATCAAGTCCCTTGGCTTGGCCGAAGAGATCTCTTCAACCACCGCGCGAGAGCTTGGCCCGTAGTATTCGGAAAAAAGCAGGTCAATTATCTGTAGAAGAAGTCCTTTTTTCCACTCCTCTATTCGTAATATAAAATCAGGTTGTGCTGCTGCGGCTGTTCTGATATCCACTATGTCATTGGGGCGAAGCCATACAGTTGGTTGACGGTTCTCCTGATCTTCGATAAATGCGCGCTTCAGTAGCGCGCTTTTTCCGATACCTTTATGACCAACAAGAATACGAGCAGATAAATCTGCTATTAAGGAGTCGTATGCCTTGTTTCGGTAGAAATATTCTTTGAAACGTTCAGTGTTCTCATTTTCTGCGTCGTCAGCGCCAAAAATTTTTTCTATTGTCGCATCATCGAATTTGGTCATACGAGCGCACCCGTTAAGGTATGAGACGCTTCGATAGTACCGCTTTGTGTGGGGAACAAAAGTCTTAAAAATACCCTTGCAGCGGCCGCACCTCCATGCTCCCCGCCTTCAGCGCCGCAATCGCCTCCACGACCGCACCACACCCGGCCATGGTCGTGTAATACGGCACCTTCTGCATCAGCGTCGCGCGCCTCAGCGACTTCGAGTCCGACACCGCCTTCTGCCCATCCGTCGTGTTGAAGACGAGCTGGACCTGGCGGTTGCGGATGGCGTCTTCGATGTGGGGGCGGCCTTCCAGGACCTTGTTGATCTTTTCGGCGGGGACGTCGTTTTCGCGTAAGAAACGGGCGGTGCCGCCGGTGGCGAGGATCTTGAAGCCGAGGTCGGAGAGGCGGCGGACGGCGGGGAGGACGCGCGGCTTGTCCTCGTCGCGCACGGAGACGAAGAGGGTGCCGGCGCGGGGGAGGTCGACGCCGGCGCCGAGCTGGGACTTGGCGAAGGCGAGCGCGTAGTCGCGGTCGAGGCCCATGACCTCGCCGGTGGATTTCATTTCCGGGCCGAGCAGGGTGTCGACGCCGGGGAAGCGGGCGAAGGGGAAGACGGCTTCCTTCACCGCGATGTGGTTGAGGGCGCGCAGATCGGGCTTGTCGCCGTAGGGGGCGAAGGCGGCGTCCAGCTTCTCGCCGGCCATGATGCGCGCGGCGATCTTGGCGATCGGGCGGCCGATGGTCTTGGCGACGAAGGGCACGGTGCGCGAGGCGCGCGGGTTGACCTCCAGCACGTAGACGTCGCCGTCCTTGACGGCGTATTGCACGTTCATGAGGCCGCCGACGTTGAGCGCCTTGGCAAGGGCGGCGGTCTGGCGCTCCAGCTCCTCGACGATCTCGGGGGAGAGCGAGTGGACCGGCAGCGAGCAGGCCGAATCGCCGGAGTGGATGCCGGCTTCCTCGATATGCTCCATGATGCCGGAGACGAAGACGTTCTCGCCGTCGGACAGGCAGTCGACGTCGACCTCGATGGCCTCGGTCAGATAGGTGTCGAAGAGGAGCGGGTTCTTGGACAGCAGGGTGTTGATCTGGCCGGTCTTGTCGGCCGGGTATTTCTGGCGGATCTCCTCGGGCACGAGGCCGGGGACGGTGTCGAGCAGGTAGGACTGCAGGCGCGTCTCGTCGTGGATGATCTGCATGGCGCGGCCGCCAAGCACGTAGGAGGGGCGCACGACCAGCGGATAGCCGAGCTCGCCGGCGACGACGCGGGCCTGCTCGACGGAAAAGGCGATGCCGTTCTTCGGCTGCTTGAGGCCGAGCTTGGTCAAGAGCCTCTGGAAGCGGTCGCGGTCCTCGGCGAGGTCGATCATGTCGGGCGCGGTGCCGAGGATCGGGATGCCGGCTTTCTCCAGCGCGTCGGCGAGCTTCAGCGGCGTCTGGCCGCCGAACTGGACGATGACGCCGACGAGTTCGCCCTTCTGTTGCTCGACGTGCAGGATCTCCAGCACGTCCTCGGGCGTCAGCGGCTCGAAATAGAGGCGGTCGGAGGTGTCGTAGTCGGTGGAGACCGTCTCGGGATTGCAGTTGACCATGATCGACTCGAAGCCGGCGTCGGCCAGCGCGAAACAGGCATGGCAGCAGCAATAGTCGAACTCGATGCCCTGGCCGATGCGGTTCGGGCCGCCGCCGAGGATGACGACCTTCTTGCGGTCGGAGACCTGCGCCTCGTCGGCGGGCTTGCCGGCGAAGGGCGTTTCGTAGGTGGAGTACATGTAGGCGGTGGGGGCGGCGAACTCGGCCGCGCAGGTGTCGATGCGCTTGTAGACGGGGTGGACGTCGAGCGATTGACGAACCTTCCGAACCTCTTCGGTCTCTTTCCTCACAAGCGAGGCGAGGCGCGAGTCGGAGAAGCCGAAAGCCTTGAGCTTGCGGAAATTGCCGGCGTCCTGGGGCAGGCCGTGTTCGCGCACGCGCTCCTCCATGGCGACGATGGCGGCGATCTGCTCCAGGAACCAGGGGTCGATGCGGCATATCTGGTGCACCTCCTCGAGCGAGGTGTCCATGCGGATCGCCTGGGCGACCATGCGCAGCCGGTCGGGCGTGGGCGTGCCGAGGGCGGCGCGGATGGCGTTCTTGTTTTCCGACGGGTCGCCGTCGGGATCGTGGCCGGGGATCTCGATCTCGTCGAGGCCGGTGAGCCCCGTCTCGAGGCCGCGCAGCGCCTTTTGCAGGGATTCGGCGAAGGTGCGGCCGATGGCCATCACCTCGCCGACGGACTTCATGGCCGTGGACAGCACCGGCTCGGAGCCGGGGAACTTCTCGAAGGCGAAGCGCGGGATCTTGGTGACGACGTAGTCGATGGAAGGCTCGAAGGAGGCGGGGGTGGCGCCGCCGGTGATGTCGTTTTCGAGCTCGTCCAGCGTGTAGCCGACGGCGAGCTTGGCCGCGACCTTGGCGATCGGGAAGCCGGTCGCCTTGGAGGCCAGCGCCGAGGAGCGGGAGACGCGCGGGTTCATCTCGATGACGACCATGCGGCCGTCGGCCGGGTTGACGGCGAACTGGACGTTGGAGCCGCCGGTCTCAACGCCGATCTCGCGCAACACCGCGATCGAGGCGTTGCGCATCAGCTGGTATTCCTTGTCGGTCAGCGTCAGCGCCGGGGCGACGGTGATGGAATCGCCCGTGTGCACGCCCATCGGGTCGATGTTCTCGATCGAGCAGATGATGATGCAGTTGTCCGCGTGATCGCGGACGACCTCCATCTCGTATTCCTTCCAGCCGAGCACCGATTCCTCGATGAGGACTTCCGTCGTGGGGGAGGCGTCGAGGCCGCGCTCGACAATCTCGAAGAACTCGGAACGGTTGTAGGCGATGCCGCCGCCCGTGCCGCCGAGGGTGAAGGAGGGGCGGATGATGGCCGGCACGCCGATCTCGTCGAGGGCCTGGGCGGCGACGGCCATGGCGTGGTTCATGTAGCGCTGCTTGCGGTCGGCCTCGCCGAGCTGCCATTCGGTCTCCAGCGCGTCGAGGGCGGCATCGAGTTCCTCGCCGGCATATTTTTCGCGCAGCCGGGCGCGTTCGGCCTCGTGCTTCTTGCGGTCGGCCTCCTTCGCCTCGGTGGCGTTGGCGAGCATGGATTTCGGCGTTTCCAGCCCGATCTTCGCCATGGCCTCGCGGAACAGCGCCCGGTCCTCGGCCTTGTCGATGGCCTCGGCATTGGCGCCGATCATCTCCACGCCGTAGCGCTCCAGCACGCCCATGCGGCGCAGCGACAGCGCCGTGTTGAGCGCGGTCTGGCCGCCCATGGTGGGCAGCAGCGCGTCCGGGCGCTCCTTGGCGATGATCTTGGCCACCACCTCCGGCGTGATCGGCTCGATGTAGGTCGCGTCGGCCAACTCCGGATCGGTCATGATGGTGGCCGGGTTCGAGTTGACCAGGATGACGCGGTAGCCTTCCGCCTTCAGCGCCTTCACGGCCTGTGTGCCGGAATAGTCGAATTCGCAGGCCTGGCCGATGATGATGGGGCCGGCCCCGATGATCAGGATCGACTTGATGTCGGTGCGTTTGGGCATGGAATGTCCGTTCGTGCTCGGGCCTGCGTCCACCCTGCAAGATTGCATGGCGGTCAGTGGAAATACGATTTGAGGCTAGGCGGGCCTTATAGGCAAGGAAAACGGGCGACGGAACCCCGAAAATGCATTGGGCACAGCCGGATGGGCGGCGGTGGTTCCGTGCAGCACGCTTTTTCCCGGACCGAACTTCGGCTACCCTGCATCCGCATAGCTGCGCAGCGGCCTGAACGCCGCACGGCGGGCGGGCAGGCGCGAGCCTCGAGGGGGACCATCATGCATGCAGTTCGGTTTGCGGCCGTTGCCGCAGGGTTGGTTGTTTGGGCCGTGGCGGTGTCTCTATGGACGCCGGGTGCTGCGTTCGCGGCCGGGACCGACGTGGAAGGCAGCGCCGACTACCCCGATATCGGCCGCTTCGAAGGCGCATGGATCACGCGCTACGATGTCAAGGATTTCGACGAATACTGGTTGGCAACGGGGCCCGTGCAAAAGGCCGAGCGAGGGGAAGGCACCATGCTCGAAGGCCGCGTGGTGCGCATCGGCTACCGGGTGCCCGCCGACCCGTCGGTGCTGGAGGTCGCCCGCAACTACGAGAACCGGCTGACGGAAGCGGGTTACGAAATCCTCCACACCTGCCGCGACAAGGAGTGCGGCGGCTACAATTTCCGCTACTACGGCACCGAGGTGCTGCCGGCGCCGGCGATGACCGTCGATCTCGGCGATTTCCGCTATATCGCCGCGGTGAAAAGGGGCGATCCCACCGTCTATGCGGCGATCCTCGTCAGCATCAACAATGGCGAGGTGCTCAACCAGGTGATGGTGGTGGAGACCGGCGCGATGGAAGACCGCATGGTCGATGCCAAGGAAATGGCGCAGTCCATCTCCGACACCGGCAAGATCGCCATCTACGGCATCCTGTTCGACACCGACAAAGCGGACATCAAGCCGGAAAGCAGGCCCGCCCTCGACCAGATCGCCGAGCTCATGAAGAACAAGCCCGAGCTGAACATCCTCGTGGTCGGCCACACCGACAACCAGGGCAGCATGGACTACAATCTGGACCTCTCCATGCGCCGGGCGCAGGCCATCGTCGCGGAACTGACCGGCGCATACGGCGTTGCCGCCGATCGCCTGAGCCCCGCCGGCGCGGGTTTCCTCTCGCCGGTCGCAAGCAACCGGACCGAGGCCGGGCGGGCGGAGAACCGGCGCGTGGAACTGGTGGAACGGTAGGCTTCCGCGCCAGGAAGGCGGACCGGCGGGCCCTTACGCTCCGGACAGTTCGCCGACCGCGCCCTTGCCCGGTGGCGGCAGGGTTATCGCGGTGGCGATGATCGAATCGAGCAGGCCGGGGAAGCGCTTGTCGAGATCGGCGCGGCGCAGCGAGATGAGGCGCGAGGTGCCGCGCGGCTCCACGCGCACGATGCCCGCCTCGCGCATCTTGCCGACGTGATAGGTGAGGTTCGACTTCGACGTCAGGCCGAGGAAATGCGAGCAGGTGAGCGCCTTGCCCTCCTGCCGCGCCAGGTCGCCGAGGATGGCAAGCCGCGTGGGATCGCCAAGGACGGCGAGGACCGTGGCGAGGTTGATCTCTTCGGTGGGCGGATGCGAAAGCATAGTGCCTCGAAAGTAATCCATCGCGCGGGCGATGCAAGCGGGCAGAGCAATTGCTTGAAGGCCTGGCGCCCTTCGGACTCTCCCTCGTCACTGCCGTGCATCCCTCCCTCAGGGACGGGCTATCGCATGTGGAAGGATCCCTGCCGCGCTGACGCGCAAACGTCTCCGTCACCCCGGAAAGACAAAGGCTTATCCGGGGCCTATTGGTCGGCGCCTCGTGGGACGCGGCCTCTTGAGTCATCCGACTGCACGTGTCGGGACCGCCAGTGCTTTTTGCGGAGACCGGCCGCGCCGCTCAATGGGTCCCGGCTTGGCGCGGCTGGCGCCGCTTGGCCGGGATGACGCGGAGAAGGCACCGCTCCTCGCGCTCTCCGAAATTTCCATGAGCGTAGCCCTGCCTTCAAGGGGAGATTGTGCCGGCCGCTTGCTTCGGCGCCAGCGGTTGTCCTTTTGAGGCGGGCAGTCAACGGCTGGAAGGGTACGAGGCCTGTATGGAGTCTACGCGTGTTTCGCAGGCCCCTGGCAGGAGGCTGCAGGAACGGGCGGGGAGGTGTTGACGGCGGGAAGGGTTTCGGACAATAGTTCAATGACTTTTGAACAATGAAAGCCAGTCCATGGACAAGCGTCTCTTTCTGCTCGCGCTCGGTGCATTTGCGACCAGCACCGTCGCCTTCGTCTTCGCGGGCCTCCTGCCGCTGATCGCCGAGGATGTCGGCGTAACGGTGGCCCAGGCGGGCTATCTCGTCTCCGCCTTCTCGCTGGCTTATGCGATCGGGACGCCGGTGCTTTCGACATTGACGGGCGCGATGGACCGCCGGCGCGTGATCGCGCTGGCGCTCGTCTTCTTCGTTGCGGGCAACCTTGCCGCGGCGCTGAGCGGGCGCGTGCCGACACTGCTCGCCGCACAGATCGTCATGGGCATGGCGGCAGGACTCTTCGCGGCCACGGCGCAGGCAACGGCGGTCTTCCTGGCGGGACCGGACCGGCGCGCGGCGGCGATTGCCGTGGTGGTCGGTGGGACGACCTTCGCCGTGGCGTTGGGGGCGCCCGCCGGATCGCTGCTCGCGCATCTGCTGGGCTGGCGCGGCACGTTCGGCGCGCTGGCGCTCGTCGCCGCATTCTGTCTGGCCGCCCTTTGGTTGCGCCTGCCGCGCGATCTCGCGGCCGCACCTTCCACGCTTGCCGAGCGGCTTCTGGTGGTCCGGCGGCCGGGTGTCCTTCCGGCGGTGCTCGTGACGTTCCTGTATCTGTCCGGCGCCTTCGTGATCATCTCCTATCTGGGGCCGATCGCAACGGAGGGGGCGGGGCTGCCGCACGGCATACTTCCGGCGATGCTGCTTGCCTTCGGTGCGGGCGCGATCGCCGGCAACTATGCAAGCGGGAGACTGGCGGATCGGCTGGGCGCGAGGCGGGTGGTCGTCTTCTCGATGTTCTGCGCCATCGCCTTCTCGGCCACTTTCGCCCTCGTCACGAAATTCGTTCCGGACGCCGCCGCCGGTCCGCTGGTGGTCGGGCTGATGGTGCCGTGGGGCGTCGTCGGCTGGACCTTTCCGCCGGCCCAGGCCAGCCGCCTCGTGGCGAGCGCTCCCGACGTGGCACATCTGACGCTGGCGCTCAACGCGTCGGCGATCTATTTCGGAATCGGATTCGGCACGTTCATCGGCGGGCGCGTGCTGGAATTCGGCGACGCCACCGATCTCGGGCTCGTCGCGGCGGTCTTTCCGCTGATCGCTCTCGTGGTACTCGCGGCAAGCCGGCAGCGGACCGGCAGGACGGCGGCTGTGCGCGCGTAACCTTCTCTACACCGGCCTCTGCTACACAAAGGCCCATGGCCGATGCACGAGACAGGGTGACGTATCCGCCGCTCAACACATTGAAGCCCGTCGCCGAGAATGTCTGGATCGTCGACGGGCCTTCCATCCGCTTCGGCATGCCCTGGCCGAAGATGCCGTTTTCGACGCGGATGACGATCATCCGGCTGGGCGGCGGGACTCTCTTCGTCCATTCGCCGACGCCGCTGACGGACGATCTCAAGGCGGAGATCGCCGAGATCGGCAAGGTGCGCCATATTATCGGGCCGAACCGCATCCATTATTGGTGGATTCCCGAGTGGCGCACGGCATATCCGGAGGCCGATGTGTGGCTTGCGCCGCGCATCGGCGAGCAGGCGGGCGGCAGAATCGACTTCGCTGCCCGGGAGCTTTCGGCGGAAAGCGGCTATCCATGGGACGATCATCTCCTGACGCTGCCGGTGGAAGGCAGCTTCATGACGGAGGTGGCGTTCTTCCATCCGGAAAGCCGCACTCTGGTGCTCACGGATTTCATCGAGAACTTCGAGCCGAAAAAGCTTGCGTGGCCGTGGCGCTGGCTCGCCAGGGCCGGCGGCGTCCTCGATCCCGACGGCATGATGCCACGCGACATGCGCCTGACCTTCTCCAAGCAGCGGCCGCAGTTGAAGGCTGCGGTCGACAGGATGATCGCGTGGAACCCAGAGCGCGTGATCATCGCGCATGGACGCTGGTATGCGCGCGACGGCGCGGCGGAGCTGAAGCGGGCGTTCCGCTGGCTTTCCGGCGCGCAACGTCCGGCATGACTTCGTGCGGCGATTGAGCTAACCTCCGCTTCCGCCGCGGGGGCGGTACTGAAGAGCATGGAACACCGATGCGCTGGAAAGGCCGTCGTCAAAGCAGCAATATCGAGGATCGGCGCGGGGCGCGCAGTCCCTTTCCCCGACGGATGGGCCGCGGCGTTCCCATCCGCCTGCCGGGAGGCCGGTCGGGCGGCGGGCTGTCGCTGTCGACCATCATCATCCTCGTCGTTCTCTTCTTCGGCTTGCGCGCGATCGGCATCGATCCGCTGGAGATGCTGGCGGAAGGGCCGCAATCCGGCGGCACGACGGTGGAGCGGAGCGCGGCAAACGACGAGATGCGCCGCTTCGTGGGCGTCGTGCTGGCCGAGACGGAGGATGTGTGGCACGACATTTTCAGCGCGCAGGGCGAGACCTACCAGGAGCCTGTCCTGGTGCTGTTCGGCGGCCAGGTCGGTTCGGCCTGCGGCTTCGCCTCCTCGGCGAGCGGGCCGTTCTACTGTCCCGGCGACAGGAAGGTCTATCTCGACCTCGACTTCTTCGACGAGTTGGCCAGGCGCTTCGGCGCGGCCGGCGATTTCGCGCAGGCCTATGTGGTGGCGCACGAGGTGGGCCATCACGTGCAGAACCTGATCGGCATCCTGCCGCGCTTCAACGAGATGCGGCGCGGCATGAGCCAGGCGGAGGCCAACGCGATGTCAGTCCGGGTGGAACTGCAGGCGGACTGCTTCGCCGGCATCTGGGCGTACTACACGGCGCAAAAGGGTCTTTTGGAGCAAGGCGACGTCGAGGAGGCGCTGAACGCGGCCAATCAGATCGGCGACGACACACTGCAGCGGCGCACGCAGGGCCATGTGGTGCCGGAAAGCTTCAACCACGGCACGTCCGAACAGCGGAAGACATGGTTTGCGCGGGGGCTCGAGAGCGGACGGGTGACGGATTGCGACACGTTCAACGGGCCCCTTTGAGTGCTTCGCTTGCCGATCGCCGGCGCGCGCCGGCAGGAAGGCGCTTTCCCGCATGATGAAGGCTGGGCGGATGCTCGCACTGCTGGCTTCTCTGACCGGCGGGATCGCGGCGTCGCAGGCGCCGGAACTGGCACAGCAGTACCGGCAGCGGCTGAATGGCGCGCTCGAGGAGTTGAGGCAGGTGGTCGCGGACTTCGAAGCGGACGCGGCACGCCACGCACTGGACCGCGAGGAGGCGCTGGCGGTCTATGACGGCGCGGAGGTGCCGTTCCTGCAGGAGCGCGGGCAATCGATCCGGGTGGTCATTGCGCGGTTCGAGCACCTGGAGCGCCAGGCCGCCCGGCTGGTCGAACTGCCGGACTTTCTGCGCCCGATGGCGGTTCTGGTGGACCCCGACGGGCGGGTGCTGAAAGGGGCCATGGACGACTTCGAGCCGGCGGTGCCGCTGACGCCGCACGGCCTTGCCTGGACGGCTTCGGGCCTTCTTGTGGGGTTCGGCCTGTTCAGGCTTCTGGCCTTTCCGTTCCGCCGCCGCGGAAGAGGGGCGGTTGCGCGGGAACGGCGGCGGCAGCCGTAGAGGAACTTCCGGCACCCCTTTGCGCCCTCGCCTTGCGGGGCATCACGCCAAGTGATTCCGCTTGGCTGCAAGATGCCCTAGATCTCATCCTCGTCCGGTTCGAGCAGCCGCGTGGCGCGCCAGCCGGTCAGCACGGCGTTGATCTGGTCGAGGACGAAAAAACGCGCCGCCTCGCGGTCGTAGCCCTCGGTCAGGAGCGCGTCGTATTCGCTGTGCTCATGGCGCACATGGGTGATCGTGGCGAGCCAGACAGCGATCGGAGCGGGCAGGGTGCGCAGTTTCCGGTCGTTGGCGAGGGCGCGGATCTTTTTCGTGTCGGCATAGGGCGCATAGGGAAGGAGCACGCCGAGCGCCTTGTCCACCGCGCGCTGCCGGGCTGTCGAAACTCTCATGCCGCAACTCCCGTTTGCCTTCGCCCCGAAACTGACGCGGTATCGCCATTGCAGCAAGGGGTGCCCTTGCCAAAGGGTGGAGGTTCATATAAACATATCTTTATATGTTTTACGGGGGTGATGCATGCAAACAGGTCCAGCGATCCGGCTCGAGGCGATGGTGGATATTCTGAAGGCGGCGGCCGAGCCGAGCCGGTTGCGCATTCTGGCGCTCTTGTCCCGGACGGACCTGACGGTTTCCGACCTTACTGAAATCCTCGGCCAGTCGCAGCCACGCGTCTCGCGTCATCTCAAGCTGCTGCTCGATGCGGGCCTCATCGCGCGTCACCAGGAGGGCTCCTGGGCGCTCTTCCGTCTGTCGGAGGAGGAGGCGGCGCGCGAGTTCGTCGATGGCGTGGTCGCGCGCATCGATCCCATGGACCCGGCCTCCGACAGGGATTTCGAGCGGCTGGAGGCGATCAGGCAGCGGCGCCAGGAGCGGGCGGCGGAGTATTTCGACAAGAACGCGGCGAGCTGGGATCAGATCCGCTCATTGCACGTTCCGGACGCGGCAGTGGAGGCGGGACTGAAGGAACTGGTGGGCGAGGGTCGGATCCAGTCCATGGTGGACCTGGGCACCGGCACCGGCCGCCTCCTCGAGCTTTTCGCTCCGCTTTACCGGCGCGGCGTCGGGATCGACCGCTCGCGCGAAATGCTCGCGGTTGCGCGGGCCAATCTGGAACGGGCCGGCGTGACGAACGCACAGGTGCGCCTCGGCGACGTGTACGCGCCTCCGGTCGAGCGCGACATGCACGATCTGGTCACGATCCATCTGGTGCTGCATTACCTGGACGATCCGGCAGCGGCCATTCGTGAGGCGGCGCGGCTGCTCAGGCCGGGCGGGCGGCTCTTGATCGTGGATTTCGCCCCGCACAGTCACGAATTCCTGCGCGAGGAGCATGCGCATCTGCGTCTCGGTTTCGCGGACCGTCAGATGCTGGACTGGTTTGCCGAGGCGGATCTGGAGATCTCGAACATCCGTGGTTTTGCGCCCAAGGGTGAAGCCGCCGAGGGCCTTACCGTCAAGGTATGGCTGGCGCGCGACCGGCGCATCCTGGTCGCTGGCGGTGATGCGGAAACCCAGGCGCACGAGGAGATTGCATGATGTCCCAGTACCGGTTCTCCCGCCGAACCGAAAACGGCGCCAAACTCCGCGTTTCCTTCGAGTTCTTTCCGCCGAAGACCGACGCGATGGAGGAACGTCTGTGGGAAACGGTG
Source organism: Chelativorans sp. M5D2P16 (assembly GCF_034427935.1). Lineage (NCBI taxonomy): Bacteria > Pseudomonadati > Pseudomonadota > Alphaproteobacteria > Hyphomicrobiales > Phyllobacteriaceae > Chelativorans > Chelativorans sp. M5D2P16. The sequence continues at coordinate 240,812 of NZ_JAXQNM010000025.1, forward strand.
ACCCGTCTGGGGCCGCTCGAGCCCGCCTTCGTTTCCGTGACCTACGGCGCCGGCGGCTCGACGCGCGAGCGCACGGCGCGCACCGTGCGGCGCATCCTGGAGGAGACGCCGCTCACGGCGGCCGCGCATCTGACCTGTGTCGACGCGGACCGCGAGGCGGTGGACACCGTGATCGGCGAATTCGCGGAGATGGGCGTAAAGCGCTTCGTGGCGCTGAGGGGCGATCCCGCGGAAGGGGTGGGCGCCGCCTACAGGCCGCATCCGGGGGGCTACACCAACGGCGCCGAACTGGTGGAGGCGCTGGCGCGCCGGGGCGATTTCGACATCTCGGTCTCCGCCTATCCGGAAAAGCATCCCGAGAGCCCGGATTTCGCCACCGATATCGAGATGCTGAAGCGCAAGGTGGACAACGGCGCGACCCGCGCCATCACCCAGTTCTTCTTCGACAACGACGTTTACGAGCGTTATGTGGAGCGGGCGCGCCGGGCCGGCATCTACATTCCGATCGTGCCGGGCATCCTGCCCATCCACAACTTCGCGCAGATGATGCGCTTTGCCGGCGGCTGCGGGGCGCATGTGCCGGCGTGGCTGGCCGAGCGCTTCGAGGGGCTCGAGGACGACCCCGTCACCCATCAGCTCGTCGCCGCGGCCGTTGCGGCCGAGCAGGTGCTCGACCTCATCGAGCGCGGAGTGGAGGATTTCCACTTCTACACCATGAACCGGGCGGATCTTCCCTTCGCCATCTGCCATCTGATCGGCATCAGGCCGTCGGCCGAGCGGTCGAATGCGCGTCCCGCCGCCGCCTGACGGCCCACACAACAGAAAGGCCGGGTTTCCCCGGCCTTTCCTCGTCTGCTATCTGGCTGTGCCATCTGTTCTGCTTACGGAAGGACTCCTATGATCAGTGCACCGACTATGCCGAAGGCGGCACAGATCACGAGCGCGTTGAGTGGCCGTGTCAGTCCCATAAGCGATAGCCTCCTCTACAGACTGGAGGGCCGGATTCTATGTTTTCTCAGACGCTTGCCAAGCGCTTTCTATGCTGCATCGCAGCACGGATGTGAAAAAGGATTGCTGCGCCGATCCCTTGCAGGTTGAAATTCCTGCTTAAATGCGCGCATTCACATTCTATTAACATGTGACCGACCGAACGGCTTCGGCGCAGCGGCAAAAATGCGCCCGTCGATGGTGACGAGCCCGAGGCCGATGAGCGCCATCCCGGCGATCTCGAAGACCTCCAGACGTTCTCCGAGGAAAAGCGTGCCGAGCAGGATGGCGCTCATCGGCACGATCAGGGTGACGAGCGAGGCGTTCGTGGCGCCGGCTGAGGCGATGATCCGGAAATAGAGGATGTAGGCGAACGCGGTGGCCAGAACGGCCAGCGCGATGACGGCCGACCAGACTTCGAAGCTGGCCGCAAACAGGCCGGCAGGGCCGTGCACCAGAAGGACGAGCGGGATCATCACCACCGTCGAGGCGGTGAGCTGTCCGGTGGCCACGACCGGCGGAGGCACCCCGCGGAAACGCCGGGCGAATATGAAGGCGAAGCCGTAGGAGATGGCGGCGCCGATGAGCGCGAACTTGGCCCAGATCGGGCCGCCGAGGCCGGCGACCAGGCCGGGGCCGATCATCACCGCCGTGCCGGCGATGCCGAACAGAATGCCGCTGATCTTGGCGGCGGAGAGCTTTTCGTCCTGGGTCAGCATGTTCGCCAGGATCGCCGTCCAGAAGGGTGTCGTGGCGTTCAGCACCGAGGCGAGGCCGGCACCGAGCTCCGTCTGGCCGAGAAAGATGAGGGAGAAGGGAATGATGTTGTTCAGCGTCGCCATGACGAAGAAGCTGCCGGCCAAGGGGAAGGCCAGCCGGAAGCTCGGACCGCGCAGGAGAAGCCACAACTGCAGCACTGCGGCGGCGATCGACACGCGGAACATGACCAGCGCCAGCGGCGCGATCTCGGCCACGGCAATGCGAGCGAAGAAGAAGGAGCCGCCCCAGATGGCCCCGAGCAGGACGAGGAGCGTCCAGTCCCTGATCGACATCGGCGGGGCCGACGCGCCGATCTTCGTTTCCACAGCCATGCAATTCTCCCGGCGAGAGGTGAGCTTTAGCATTCGCGGTTGCGGCCGACACCCGTTTCCTGCGCGCCATCCGGCGTTGCGGAACTGATGCGAAAGAAGGCCGGTTCCCAGGGGCGCGAGCACGAACTACCTTGCAGCCGGCAAACCGGAGGACGAGATGCAGCGATTCGAGACGGCGCGCGACGCCGCGATGGAGATGCGGCCGGACGATTCGGTCTATTGTTTTCGCCCGGAAGTCCTGAAGGCGGATGCCCGGCGGTTCATGGCGATGTTTCCCGGCAAGACGGCCTATGCAGTCAAGACGAATGGCGAGCAACTGGTGCTCAGGACCCTGGCGGAGGCGGGGGTGGGTGCCTTCGACGTCGCCTCGCCGGCCGAGTTCGCCGCCGTGCGCGCCGTCGCGCCTGAGGCGGAGATGCTCTACATGCACCCGGTCAAGGCGCAGTCCGATATCCGCCTGGCGCTGGAAGACTACGGCATCCGCGTCATCGCCGTCGATCATGAGGACGAGGTGGCGAAGCTCACCCGCGTGGTGCGGGCGCTCGACATCGATCCGGGCACGCTGACGGTTTTCGTGCGCATCCAGACCAAGGGGCAGGCGGCCTATGAACTTTCGAAGAAGTTCGGTGCCGGGCCGGCCAATGCGGTGGAACTTTTGAAGCGGCTTCACCGCAACGGCTACAAGGTCGGCATCTGCTTTCATGTCGGCAGCCAGATCGAGGACCCGGACGTCTATGAGCGTGCCCTGGCTTCGGCCGACTGGGTGCGCGGCCGGGCGGGCGTGCCGCTGGCCGCGCTCGACGTCGGCGGCGGCTTTCCGGCCGAATACGGCCACAATCCCAACCGCAAGAAGCCGGAGATGCCCTCGCTGGACGAACTGATGGCACGGCTGCGCAGCGACATCGCCGAGTGGGGATTCGATACCCTGCCGCTGGTGGCCGAGCCCGGCCGGGTGATCGTGGCGCGCGCCTTTTCGCTGATCGTGCGGGTGCTCCTGCGCAAGGGGCGGCGTCTTTATATCAACGACGGCATCTGGGCCTCGTTATCGGACTCCTGGACGGGCAAGATCACGCTTCCCGCCCGCTTCATCCCTGATCCCGCGATCCGCAGCCGCAACGGCGACCCGGACAATGTCGTGCCCTTTCGCGTGTGCGGGGCGACCTGCGATTCCGTCGATATCCTGTCGCGTCCGTTCTGGCTGCCGGAGACGGTGGACACGGGCGACTGGATCGAGATCGGCAATATCGGCGCCTACTCGCTGGCGCTGCGGACGCGGTTCAACGGGTTTTATCCCAATACATTTGTCGAGGTGGTGACGCCCTTCGACGAGGGGACCGCACCGGAGGGAATGGCGAGCCTGGAGACGATGGCGGATTAGGAGCTGTAGACGTTCGACGCTCGCCCCCCTCTCTTGCGATTTCTAACACTTAGCCTTCGGCTAAGATGTTGAAACCGCTTTCTCTCCCGCAAGGGGAGAGAGATGGGCGCCTTGCACCGCCCTCGCGCCTAAGCCATTCAGTGCTTATAGATTCGAAAACAGCGTCGCTGTCGGCCATCCGTCAGCAGGCAGGCCGAGACGCAGTTGCTCCTGGCGCACGGCTTCGCGGGTGTTGAAGCCGAGAATGCCGTCGATGCCGCCGACGTCGTGGCCGCGGTCCGCCAGTTTCTGCTGGAGCTGCTTGATCATCTCCGGCGCGAGGCCCTGTTCGGGGCTGCGCGGATCGAAGGGCGGAGCGCCGGCGAAGCGCGCGGCCAGATGCGCGGCGGTCAGGGTGTAGATCAGCGATTGGTTCCATTCCAGATAGATGTCGAAATTGTCGTAGGCCAGGAAGGCCGGTCCCTTGTGACCCATGGGCAGGACGAGGCCGGCCGGCAGGCCGTCGGCGGGCAGCGGAGAGCCGTCGCGGCGGGTCACGCCGAGCCCGGCCCACTCGGCGCGCGGGCGCTTGTTGACACGGCCAGCCTCTTCCCAGGGCATGTTCTCGGGCACGCGGACCTCCTCGAGCCACGGCTCGCCGGCCTTCCAGCCGAGGTCGCTGATCGCCCGCGCGGCCGTCAGGATGGCGTCGGGCGCGCTGTTCTTGAGATCGACGCGCCCGTCGCCGTCGCCGTCCATGCCCTTGTGCAGATAATCGCTCGGCAGCATCTGCAACTGCCCGATCTCGCCCGCCCAGGCCCCACTCACATCGGCGGGCACGGTGCCCTGGTCGATCAGCTCCAAGAGCGCGATGAGTTCCGGGCGGAAGATCTCCGGGCGGCGGCAGTCATGCGCCAGCGTGGCGAGCGAATCGAGCGTCGAGAAATCGCCCTGCACGGCGCCGAAGTCCGTCTCCAGCGCCCAGAAGGAGGCGATGACGGGACCGGGCACGCCGAACTCCCGCTCGGCGCGGGCGAAGGTGTCGGCATAGCGCTCGAGATTGCGCCGGCCGTGGGTCAGCCGGTACTCGTTGATCATGCGGCCGGCGAATTCGCGGAAGGTCTGGGTGAAGACGCCCTGGGCACGGTCGCGGTTGACGACGCTCTGGTCGAGGGAAGCGCGGGAAAGCGCGGCAAGCCCGGTTTGCCCCACGCCCTGGGCGGCGGCTTCCGCCTCGACGCCGGCGCGCCAGGCGTTGAAGTCGCCGCCGCATTCCTGGGCGATGGCTGCGGACGGGACGGACAGCGCTATCGCCGCTGCAAGGATCGGACTGCCAAGACGCATTCTTCACTCCCTCATCTGTTCGCGGGCACGGTGGTAAGGTCTTTAGACATCAAGCCCCTCTTTGGCGATTTCCTGGGCTTGGCAAAGCCAAGCCCTTGGACTTTGCCGGTGAGGGTATACGCGCCGCCGGCCAAGAACGTCCCCGCACCCTAGCCGGTGTGGGCCTCGAGCCACTCGCGCCAGGCCTCGACGCTGCCGTGGAAGACGTTGATGTCGGCATCGCCCTCGATCCCGGGCAGGACGCCCGTTCCCGTGTATTGCCAGAAGACCCAGGGGTGATTGCCATACTTCTCATCCGGATGACCGGCAACGGAGCGCAACCAGAACGGATAGCCCTTGAAGCGCCACAGGCCGTTGTCGTCAAAGAAATCGATGGATGTGTAGATTATAGGGCGCTTGCCGTAATGGCGTTCCACCGCGTCCAGAAAAATCTTCATCTCCTCGCGCACCACCTTCGGGTCCGGCCGCCGCCTGCAGGTGGGGGAGAGGTGGTTCCACTCCATGTCGAGCACCGGCGGAAGCGCGGAAGCATCGCGCGGCACGTGGCGGATGAACCAGCGGGCCTGCTCGATCGCGGGGCGGCAGAAATAGAAAAAGTGATAGGCGCTGCGCGGGATGCCGGCGGATCTGGCGCCGCGCCAGTTTTCGTGAAAGCGCTCGTCCAGCCGGTCGCCGCCCTCGGTGGCCTTGATGAAGGCGAAGGCGATGCCGGCCCGCCGCAGGCCGGCCCAGTCGATGTCCCCCTGGTATTTCGACACATCCGTGCCGTGGACCGGGTAGGTCCAGGGCGCGCGACTCTCCCATTCATGCGGGTCGCTGTCGGCGAAGCGCAGGCCGGTGGAGGAGGCGGGGGCGAGGTCGGAAAAGTCGTAGCTGATCGTGGAACAGGCGGTGAGCAACCCAAGCACGAATAAAACGATCGGCAGACGCATTCTCTGAAAGCCCTCCCGGCAGCGAATCGCTATTGTGCAATTGTTACCCGGGGATAGGCCATGCGCATCGTTCTTTCCATCATCAAATGGCTCATCGGCCTTCTGCTCGTCGTTGTGGCGGGCCTCGCCTTGTGGCTGTATCTCGTGCCGCCGGAGCTCATCCGGGTGGGGTCCAATTATGCGGCGAAGATCGTCTGTTCGAACGTGTTCCTGGCCGGCCGGGACGCGGAAGAGGTGCTGGCCGAAGACGTGCAGGCGCCGGGCCACTGGCTTCTGCGGTTCATGCGCGTGGAGGTCGACAGAGCCGAGGGAAGGGTGCGCGCGGGGCTTCTGGGCGTGTCCGGCGGCGGCCTCGCGGTCTTTCGGGAGGGCACGGGGTGTGCGGCCGTTCCCGGCGGCGATCTGGAAGCCGCGTTTGGTGCGGACGCGGCGACGGTCGAAACCGCGGTACCGGCGGCGACGGTGCAGCGCGCGGCGGCAACTTCGAGCCCGCCGGAGATCGCCGCCATATTGGACGATCCGGCGCTGGCCGGGCCCAAGATGCGGGCGATCGTCATCCTGCGCGACGGCCGCATCATCGGCGAGCGGTACGGCGCCGGTTTCGACGCCGCGCAGCCATTGCTCGGCTGGTCGATGACGAAGGCGGTCAATGCCGCCATTGTCGGCACGCTGGTCGGGGCGGGGCGGCTCGGTGCCGACGACGGCGATCTGCTGCCGCAATGGGCCGGCGACAGCCGGTCGGAGATCACCGTCGCGCATCTGTTGGGGATGGAGAGCGGGCTTTCCTTTCGCGAATTTTATGCGGGCGTGGCCGACGTGACGCGCATGCTCTATCTGGAGCCGGACATGGCGGCCTTCGCCGCGAACCAGCCGCTGCTTTACGAACCGGGAACCGACTTCGCCTATTCGAGCGGGACGAGCGTGATCCTGTCGCGGGTCTGGCAGAACACGTTCGACAGCGACGCGGCGGCACTGGCGTGGCCGTATCGTACGCTGTTCGCGCCGCTGGGGATGGATACGGCCGTCATGGAGACCGACGTGCGCGGCACCTTCGTCGGTTCCTCCTACATGTATGCCTCGGCGCGCGATTGGGCGCGCTTCGGGCAGCTTCTGCTGCAGGACGGGGTGTGGGAGGGCCGACGGGTCCTGCCGGAGGGCTGGGCCGAATGGATGCGCACGCCGACGCGGGCCTCCGGGGGCGAATACGGCCGCGGTGTCTGGATGCAGGGCCCTCGCGTGACCACGCCGATGGACCGGCACCAGGACGACGGATTCGACCTGCCGGAAGATGCTTATTGGCTGATCGGCCATGACGGGCAGACCGTCACCGTCATTCCCTCGCGCCGGCTCGTCGTGCTGCGGATGGGGCTGACGCCCACCGTTCTGGCTTACAAACCGCAGGCGCTGGTCGAAGCGGTGGTCAGGGCGCTCGACGGGAGGGAGGATTGACGTCCCCGCGGCCGGGAAGCGTGATCACCGCGTGGACGGCATAGCCGCCGAAGGGCGAATCGAAGGAAAGGTTTGCGCCGCGTTTCGCGCATTCCGATTCAAGAACTTCACGCAATGAATCACGCGGGCTGACGTGAAAGGCGGCGAGCCAGCGGCGCAGGCCCGCGCGGAACCAGCCGGGCAGGTTCTCCTGACGGCCGAAATCGACGATGTGCAGCGCGCCGCCCGGCGCCGTGCAGTCCAGCGCGGCAGCGACGGTGCGTTGCCAGGGCGGGATCATCGACAGCGCGTAGGACAGGAAGACGCGGTCGAAATGGGGCCTGCCGAAAAGCGCCCGTGCTTCGAAGGCGGACGCATCGCCCTCGGCCAGGAAGGCCGCCATGCCCATCGTCCCGCGGCGCATCCGCCTTTGCGCCGTCTCGAGCATGACACGGGAGATGTCGAGGCCGAAAAGGCGGGCATCGGGGTAGCGCCGGGCGGCGAGCGCCAGGTTGCGCCCGGTGCCGCAGCCCAACTCCAGGACCGTGCCGCCTGGCGGAACGGCCAGACCGTCGATCAGGCGATCGCGGCCCAGCAGATAGAACTTCCGCGTCAGATCGTAGATGTGGCGCTGATGGCGGTAGACACCGTCCATCAGCTGGGCATGGACCGGACTGTCGGCGGTGCTCATGGGTCTTTCTTCACATAAAGGTGGAAGCCGCCATAGATCGCCGAGCGGTCGCGGGCTGAGAACTCGCGCGAACGGGCGAACTCGTAGTGCCACTGGTCGAGCAGCGTCGTGGATACGCGGCCGGGCAGCAGCGTGGCCTGCGCGGCGGTGCGGAAGATGACGCGTGCGCCGGGCGCGGCGGTGCGGGTGATCTCGTTCCACAGGAGATCGAGCTGATGGTCGTTCATCCAGTCCTGCGCGTCGAGGAGCACGAAACGGTCGACGCTGGCGGCGGGCTTGGCGGCGAGGAGCTCGACGAAATTGGTGTGATGCACCTTCACCCCGCCGGCATTTTCCCGGATGGTCTCGAAATTCCGGCGCTGGAGATAGGCGGGCAGGGCGGCCTCGCCCTCGCGGGGGTAGCGGCGTGCGAAGGCGGCCCAGGCGAAATAGTTGTCCTTCAGCGGGAAGTGGCAGGCAAGCTTTTCGAGCCGTGCGGAAAGCACGTCCGCCATGGACCCGCTGCCGGCGGTCAGCAGCGCGTCATACTGTGCCGGCGGAATGCCGAGGCCGAACAGCGAGGCCTTGCGCGAGGTGGCCCAGCGCACCAGGCGCCTTTCGAAAAGCGGCTTCAGCCGTTCCTCGAAGAAGCGCCGCTGCTCGCGCAGATCGGCCGCGCGCATGATGTCGGAAGGGTCGACGCCGTGCAGGCGGGCGACGCGATGGCCCATGGCGATGAAGAAGCCGAGCAGGCCGGTGCGGTAGAAGTCGCGGTCGAAGGCGCTGATGCGCCGGCGGCCGAAAAGGTCGCGCGTTTCCCAGTAGCGGCGGCTCGCCGCATCCAGCTTCGGGGCGATGAAACGGTCGTAGGCATGCCTATTGGCGGCATTTCCCGGCGCGCCGAAGAAGCGCATCAGATCCGCGTGGCCGGGCAGGGCGGTGAAGGCGGCAAGCTTCAGCCGGTTGAGCGCCACGTGGGCGGCGTTGAGGTCGACCACGTCGATCCTGGCCGGCGAGCGGGTGAGATAGGCGAGCATGTTGCAGCCGCCCGAGCCGATGGTGACGACGCGATGGCCTTCGCCCAGCGCCATCGCCGCCATGTCGACCTCCGGGTCCTCCCAGATCTGCGGATAGACGAGGCCGGAAAAGAGAAGCGCGAACAGGCGCTCCGACAGGCCCGCCTTGCTCAGCGCCCGGCTCTGGTAGACGGCGTTGCCGATGCGGCGGCGGGAAGAAAGGCCGATATCGGCCGATAGGTCGGTCATGGCGAATCCCCTTGCACCATTGGGCAAGGGGCTACCGGACCTCGATGACAGGCGCGTGACGGAATTTCGACACGGGCTATCGGCGCGCGTTCCTATCGGTGCGCAGGACCGCGTTCGTGCGGCTCTGACGTCCGTTCCCGGAGTCGGGCACCCGGCTTGAGGGGCCTCGGCCCCTTACCGCTCGGCCAGCGCCGGTTCGCCCTTTCTTTCGCGGATGAGGTTGGCGAAGCGGCGGAAGAGATAGTGCGAATCCTGCGGACCGGGGGAGGCCTCAGGGTGGTGCTGGACGGAAAAGACGGGCCTGCCAGCGAGGCTGATGCCGCAGTTCGAACCGTCGAACAGGGAAACGTGAGTCTCTTCAACGCCTTCCGGCAGGCTCTTTCCGTCCACCGCGAAGCCGTGATTCATGGAGACGATCTCGACCTTGCCGGTGGTGAAATCCTTGACCGGGTGATTGGCGCCGTGATGCCCCTGGTGCATCTTCACGGTCCTGGCGCCGAGGGCCAGCGCCAGCATCTGGTGCCCCAGGCAGATACCGAAGACCGGCACGTCGCTCTTCAGAAGGTCGCGAATCATCGGCACGGCATATTCGCCGGTGGCTTCCGGGTCGCCGGGGCCGTTGGACAGGAAGACGCCGTCGGGCTTCATGGCGAGGATGTCCTCGGCGGTGCTGGTGGCCGGCACGACCGTGACCTCGGCGCCGAGGCTCGTCAAAAGCCGCAGGATGTTGCGCTTGACGCCGTAGTCGACGGCGACGATGTGCATCGTGGTCTCGCCGGCTTCTCCGTAGCCTTCGTCCCAGACCCAAGGTGTCTCTTTCCAGGTGGAGGACTGGCCGGAGGTGACCTCCCTGGCGAGATCGAGGCCGACCAGGCCGCCCCATTCCCGCGCCTCGGCCTTCAGCGCCTCGACGTCGAATCGGCCGTCCGGCGCATGGGCGATGACAGCGTTCGCCGCGCCCTTCTCACGCAGGAGCGAAGTGAGGGCGCGTGTATCGATGCCCGAAAGTGCGACGATGCCGCGGCGCTTGAGCCATTGGTCGAGGTGCTCGCCGGCGCGATAGTTGGAAGGATCGGTGATATCGGCGCGGAAGATCGCCCCCACGGCGCCGGCACGGGCGGCGGGCGTCAAGTCCTCGATGTCTTCCTCGTTGGCGCCGACATTGCCGATATGGGGGAAGGTGAAGGTGACGATCTGGCCGGCATAGGAGGGATCGGTCAGGATCTCCTGATAGCCGGTGAGTGCGGTGTTGAAGCACACCTCGCCGACCGCCGAGCCGGTCGCCCCCAGCCCGCTGCCTTCAATCACCGTGCCGTCGGCGAGAACCAAGAGCGCCGTCGGTTTGCTTTCGGTCCAGGGGGCGCTTGTCGTCGCCATATGTAATCTCCATCTAACAGGAGGCCTTGAAAAGTGGCCGGCCCTGCGCAATATCGCGCAGCGAACGTGCCGGGGCGGTTCATCCTGGTCCCGGCACCTGCTACAGTTAATGTCCATGCAGGGCGTGGACAATAATCGAAGGCCAATCGGCGGTCAATTACCGCTCCGGAAAAGGCTTATGTTGACATAACATAAGAATTTCAATGACTTGCTCACCCAGAATCGGTTTGCGTCGCAATGCAGACGGCGTTATGGTTCGCCGCTGCGACGGGAGATGAATGCCATGCGCGAGAAGATCGCCCAGGCGCTGAAAGACGCCCTCAAGCAGGAAGACAGGCGGCGGGTTTCCACGTTGCGCCTCATCCAGACAGCCATCAAGGACCGGGACGTCGCCAATCGCGGGGCGGGGAAGGACCCGGTCAGCGACGAGGAGATCATGGAAATCCTCGTCCGCATGGTGAAGCAGCGCAAGGAATCGGCGCGCGGCTTCGAGGAAGGCAACCGGCTCGAACTTGCCGAGCAGGAGCGCGAGGAAATCGGTATCATCGCCGAGTTCCTGCCCAAGCCGCTCGGCGAGGACGACATCAAGAAGGCCTGCGAGCAGGTGGTCCATGAAGTCGGGGCCGGCGGGCTCAGGGACATGCGCCGCTGCATGAACGCGCTGAAGGAGAAGTTCCCGGACCGCGTGGACATGGGCAAGGCCAGCGGCATTGTGAAGAACATGCTGCAGTAGGGGCGTTCAGCCGGAGAGGCCCCTCTCTTGCAAAGTCTAAGAACTTGCTTGCCAAGCCCAGGAATTTGGTTCCGAGCTTGTCGAGGGAACTCCCCCGCCTCCTTCGAGGGGAGATAGGCGCCTCGCGATAGCGTTCCTGCCCATTTTCAAGGGGCGGTGATTGGCGCCGGCGGGGGCGCTCGCGAAGCGCACCTCAGGACGTCTCATCGCGCAGTTTCCGTGCTTGCCCGGGCGGGTGTCCCGTGACGCGCTTGTAGGCCCGGCTGAAGGCGGCTTGCGAGCGGTAGCCGAGCCGGCGGGCTACCTGGTCGATCGGCACGCGGTCGCGGCCTATCCATTGCGCGGCGAGCCGCATGCGCAGGGTGCTTACGTAGCGCAAGGGTGTCGTGCCGGTGGCGGCGGCAAAGCGCTCGGCGAAGACCGATCGCGAGCTTCCCATCTGAGCGGCCATCTCGGCCAGAGTCCAATCGTGACCCGGATTGCGATGAAGCGCCGAAAGAACGCGGCCGAGACGCTCGTCGCGCAGCGCGGCGACCCAGCCCGTGGCATCGCCGCAACCGCATTCGACCCAGCCGCGGACGACCGAGGCGGCAACGACATCGGCCAGCCTCGCCAGAATGCCCGCCGTGCCCGCGCGCACCGCCGTCATCTCGCGTTCCATCGCATCGAGCAGCGGACGGATTTCCGGCTGACGCCCGAGCAGAGAGCCGACAAACAGGACCTGCGGCATCAACTCGACCAGCGGGTGCATGGTGTCGAGTTCGAACTGCATGCGCGCGGTGAAGACAAGGACGTCCCTGGAGCGGCATGTCTCTTCCGAATGCGCATCGATCGCGCATACGCCGCTGCACAGGGGAACGGTTTCAAAGCTGTCGAGGGGACGAACCTTGGCGGCCGAATCCGAGACGATGGCGTGCTCCTCGCCGCGCGGCAGCAGGACCGCGTCACCGCACGAGAGCGACATGAGGTCGCCTGACGGCGATCTGAGGAGCGCATTCCCGCTTGCAACGAAGTGGAAGCGTGCGTCCGGCGAATGCGGGAAGCCGACGCCGAAGGGCGGTGAGAAGCGCAGCTTTCCATAGCTCGCGCCGCGCAGCCGCATGCCCAGCAGCAATTCGCTGACGGGGTCGGCATTCAGGGATCTGTCAGTTCCGGACGTTCGATCAAGCATTGCAGGAAATCTGTCATAGATCGTTTGGAAAAGCCACCCATCTGACAGCGGTCTTCACCACAAACGGGGATCCTGAGATGAATGGTAACACCGCTGCCGCCGAACATCCGGCAGCTTCTTCCGCGCCGGTCTGGGCGGCCGTCTTTTCCATGAGCTTCGGTGTGTTCGGGCTTGTCGGCGCCGAGTTTCTGCCTGCCAGCCTGCTCACGCCGATGGCGGCCGATCTGGGCGTCACCGAAGGCATGGCGGGTCAGGCCGTTACGGCGACCGCAGCCATGGGGCTGGTCGCAAGCCTGACGGTCGCCGCGCTGACGCGCGGGATCGACCGCCGCCGCGTCCTGCTGGCCTTTTCTGTGCTGCTCGTCCTGTCCAATCTCGTCGTGGCGTTCGCCGCCAATGTGCAAGTGCTGCTCCTCGGCCGCATTCTGCTCGGCGCGGCACTTGGCGGTTTCTGGTCGCTGTCGACCGCCATGGTTATGCGGCTCGTTCCGGCGGCGAGCGTGCCCAAGGCGCTGTCCATCGTCGTCTCCGGCGTTTCGGCCGCGACCATCTTCGCGGCGCCCGTAGGCAGCTATGTCGGGGACCTGTGGGGCTGGCGCGCCGTGTTCGCGGGTGCTGCCGGGCTCGGCGTGATCGCCTTCGCGATCCAGTTCGCCACGTTGCCTTCGCTGCCGCCGCGAGGGCGGTCGCAATTCGGCACATTGATCAAGCTGATGTCCCGCCGGGAAATCGCGCTCGCCATGCTGGCGGCGCTGATGGTCTTTACCGGTCACATGTCGCTTTTCACCTATATCCGGCCCTTTCTGGAGGGCGTGACCGGGATCGGCGTGACGGGGATCTCCGTAACCCTGCTCGCTTTCGGCATCGCCAATTTCCTCGGCAACTATCTCGGCAGTCTTCTGGTCGCCCGCTCGCTGCGGCTGACGCTCGCCATCATGCCGCTGACAATCGGCGGGCTGGCGTTCCTGCTTGCCGGTGTCGGCGGGACGTTCGCGACCGACCTGGCGATGATCGCGCTCTGGGGGCTTGCCTTCGGCACCGTTCCCGTCGCGTGGTCGGCGTGGATCGCCCGTTCCCTGCCCGACGAGGCCGAAAGCGCCGGCGGGCTCCTGGTGGCGGCGATCAACCTTGCAATCGCGACCGGTGCCGCCGTCGGCGGCGTGGTGCTGGAAACGAGCGGTATCGAGAGCGTGTTCCTGACCAGCGGCACCGTCCTCGTGCTCGCCACCGCCACCATCCTCGCGGGCGTGGCGACCGGCCCGGCGGTGGCCAAGGCCGCCTGATATCCGCTTTCGAGACCCGCTGTGCCGATTTCGGACACGGCGGGTCTTTCTTTTCACGGCCGCATCGACCGTGGCGATTACGGATCCTGAACACAGGCGGGAGCGGCCAGGAAGGCATCGCCCTTGCAAACGGGTACGTATCCGTCGCTGCCTTGATTGAGCTTAAAGGGACAACTCCGGCCCTGCTGCCGTTCCGGCGTCCGACATTCCCGTCAGACGGAGCAGGAAGTCCGCCACGGCGTCCAGAGCCCCGTGCCGGTACATATCCAGGTGGCTGGCGTTGGAGAGAATCTGCAACTGGGAAACCCCCTTGCTCAACACGGCGAGCGCCTCGGCGAACGTCGGTGGCGTCACCATGTCGTTTTCGCCGGCCAGAAGCAGAATCGGCACGTGGATGTCTCGAATTCGTGCTTCCGTGTCAAAGCGGCTGCGGATCAGCCAGGAAGGGACCGAGGGCACCTGGCGGTGTATAGCATCGGGAAGCGAGGTGAAGGGGCCCTCGAGGACAAGTGCACGCGGCTGTACCTGCGTCGCCGCATAGCTTGCGACTCCGGTCCCCATGGAATAGCCGTAGATCACGACACCGTCGGGGGCGAGCCGTTCGTCAGCCAGTGTGCCGAGGAGCGTTGTCGCATCGCGGTACAGCAACCATTCGCTCGGGTTTCCCGGGTTCCCGCCATAGCCGCGATAGCCGGCGAGGGTCAGGCCGTATCCCTGCTCCGCAAGCTGAAAAAGATGAGACGGTTTGCGGACGAGGTCGCCGTCCCTTCCAGGGAAATAGACGATGACCGGGTTGCCGGGCGCTGGCGGGTAGTACCAGGAGCGCATTGTAAGGCCGTCATACGTCTTCAGGTCCAGCGGCTGGAAATCAATGCTGCCTTTGAATTCATAAAGGTTCAGCGCCAGCCGTTTGTTGAACAGGATGAACTCCGGCACGGTCTGCACGGCGATCACACCCGCAATGCCCACCAGCAGGAGCAGTGCAGCCGCGGCAGCCGCAAGGCGACGTGTTACGGACGACCGACGGCGTGAACCGTCCGCACGAACAACTTCTTCCATTCCTAGGACTTCCAGCCCCTATATGGGCGGCCGACGCCGCACCAATCATTCAATTCAGAATATAGTAAACCTGCATTTCAATCCATAACATTGTGTGATTACCATCAAAGAATGGTGTCCGTCCGGGCCGCGGCCGCAGCGCGCACCGTGCCGCCCTCCAGGCCGATAGACAGCCGCGGGCGCGCGGTGTACTCCTTGATGCAAGAGGGATCTTTTCACGGCTGCGGTGCAATCCTATGCGGACACTGTGTCTTGCGCTCTCGGGCGCTGTCCTGTTGGCTCTGGCCGGCCTGACGATGGCGGAGGAGCGCGCGGATTTCGCCGTTTCCGATTTTTCTTTCCGCGATACGTCCGGTGAAACGAGGGACCAGAGTGCCGAGCATGCCGCGCGGTTGCGGGCCTTCAACGCCATCTTGCGCAGCGAGCTGAGCGACAGCGGGGCGTTTACGCCTGTTGCCCTGGATTGCGGACCGGCCGCCTGCTCCATCGGTGCACAGGGGATCGGCGCGCTGGCGGAACGGGCCAGGAGGGCCGAAGCGCGTTATCTGCTCGTCGGCGAGGTACACAAGATGAGCACGCTGGTCGGCTGGGTGCGGTTCGCCGTCCTCGACCTCGACAAGGATGCACCTGTTTGCGATCGATTTCTGACCTATCGCGGCGACACGGACGAAGCCTGGCGGCGCGCGGCCGCATACACCGTGCGCGATCTCGGCCGGTACTGTCGTATCAAGTAGAGATATCCGGATGTTTCCGGTTTGCTTGCGCGCCTCCTGACGGTGTATTTGTACCGCGGATGCGAGAAGAGTCGTCCGGGACATCCCAGCAAAATCAAAAATGAGGCGACTTATTAACGGAGGCGAAGTATTTCCCGCAGAACGTTGTCGCCGCAATGAAAGATAGGGCAATGCATTCTGGGGGCTCCATTTTGCTTCGATCCTTTGCCGCATGGACCGTGGTGCCGGTGCTCGCATGTGCGCTCGGCATGAGCATCCTCGCCGTGAGCCTCCTGTTCTGGGGCGGCAAGGAGGCTGACGACGTGGCGGTCGCGCGGCAACAGGCGCTGGTGCATCTGGTCATCTCACAACTGCGCGAAACCGTCGCCCACAACCAGGAGAGCGTGACGGTGTGGGACGACGCCGTCGAGGCCGTGCGCGGGGCGCGCGATTCCGAATGGCTCGACAACAATCTGGGAAGCTGGATGCACGAGTATTTCGGCCACAACGGTGCTTTCGTGCTCGATGCCTCCAACAAGCTCGTACATGGGTTTTCCAGCGACGGTGCCGACAGCGCGGCGGTCTTTGCCGGGATGGCCGACCAGGTGCTACCTCTCGTGGAGGAACTTCGCGAAAAGATGTCCGTCGACGACACCGAGGGTTCCGAGGGGCGGATGCTCTCGCCGGGTGCGGCGGATTTGCTCGTCGTCAAGGACCACCCGGCGGTGGTCAGCGTGAAGCCGATCGTGTCCGACACCGGCGAACTGGAACAGACACCCGGCGAGGAATACGTGCATGTCGCGGTGCGCTATCTCGACGGGACGTTCCTTCAAAACCTGGAGCGGGAATATCTGTTCACCGGGATACGCTATGCCTGGAAGAACGTCGCGGCGCAGGCGGAGTCGGCGCTCCCGCTGACCTCGGCAACGGGCGAGGTGGTCGGCTATTTCATCTGGCAGCCGTACAAGCCGGGGTCGGCGATGCTTTCCCGGGTGGCGCCGGTGCTGGTGGTGACGCTTTGCCTGATCCTCCTGGTGATCTCCGTGCTCCTGTTCGTTCTCATCCAGCGGTCGAAAAGGCTCCATGCCAGCGAAGCGCAGATGAAGCATCTGGCGCTGCACGACACGCTCACGGGACTGCCCAACCGGGCCCTGTTCGGCGAGAGACTCGATCGTGCGCTGGGGGAGGTGCAGCGCACACGGCAATCGGTGGCCGTCCTCTATCTGGATCTCGACCGTTTCAAGCAGGTCAACGACACGCTCGGCCATCCGGCCGGGGACACGCTCATCCAGGAATTCGGAAAACGGCTGTGCGCCCTGACGCGGGGCATCGACACCGTGGCGCGCATCGGCGGGGACGAGTTCATCATCGTCCTTCCGGGGCTCGACAACGTGCGCCGGGCCGAAGTGCTGTGCCGGCGCGTGATCGACTCTGTCCGCAAGCCCTTCGACATCCACGACAACAAGGTTTTCGTCGGCGTCAGCATCGGGGTGGCCGTGGCGCCCGAGCATGCCGCGAGCCGCACCGAACTGACACGCAAGGCGGACATCGCGCTCTATCAGGCCAAGAATGCCGGCCGGAACGGCTACGCGATCTTCGGGCCGGCCATGGACCTGAAGGTGCAGGAGCGCCGCGAGATCGAACGGGACCTGCGCAAGGCACTTGCATCGGAGGGTGAGATCCAGGTCCACTATCAGCCGCTCTACAGGGCGGGGGACATGCGGATCACCGGGGTGGAGGCCCTGGCGCGCTGGAAGCATCCCGCCAGGGGCTGGATCTCGCCCGATGTGTTCGTGCCGGTGGCCGAGGAGACGGGCCTGATCGAGGCGTTGGGCCGGCGCGTACTGCGCGAGGCCTGCTACGCCGCCTCCGCCTGGCCCGCGATGCGGCTGGCCGTCAACGTCTCTGCAATCGAGTTGCGCAATCCCCGCTTCGCCGACAGGCTGGCGGAGATGCTGGAGAATTATCGCTTTCCGCCGCACAATCTCGAGCTGGAAGTGACCGAAAGCGCGCTTTCGGGAAGCTCTGAGGTCTGCGAGATGAACGTCGGGCGGCTGCGGAAGGCGGGCGTCAGCGTCGCCCTGGACGACTTCGGCACGGGGTTCTCGACCTTCAGCCGGCTGCAGAAGCTCCAGGTCGACAGGATCAAGATCGACCAGAGCTTCGTCTGCGGGATCGGACGATCCGGCGGCGATGAATCGATCGTACAGGCGATTGTCAGCCTCGCCCACGCGCGGGGCCTGGACACGACGGCAGAAGGCATCGAGACGAGCGAGCAATGCGCCTTCCTGGAAAGCATCGGATGCGACGAACTCCAGGGCTTCCTGTTTTCCCATCCCGTCACCGTTCAGCAGGTCGATGAATCCTTCGGGATTTCACGGGACGAGAAAACGGCCACCGCGGCCTGATGACGACGGTCCGACTGACGTCCCCGCGGCTGTGAACAGGGGGAGTAGGGGCAATCGCCGTTCGCAGCCCTGCCGTGGATCGGTGCGCTGGTCATGCGTCGCTGCTCGGGCTGCTCCCGAAAAGCCATGCCAAAACGGCCCCGGACCATCGCGGTCAAGGCATCTTCCCTTGCCACCCGCACAAAGGCGGCAAAGCTCCAGGGCCGTTGGTATGATGGTCAGCGGTGCGGCGGTGTGTTTCCGACCTACTCATCGTCGAGGCCAAGCATGCCCTTCGCCTCCTGCAGCTTGTCCATGCAGCCTTGCTCGTCGCCGGCCTCCGCCAAGTCGCGCGCCTCGCTCAAGACCTCGCTGGCCTGCGTGCGGTCCTCATCCGGTATTTCCCTCAATACCTCGAGTTGATGAGGCGATGCGGCTTCGACGCTGCCGGTGGTGACGGCGCCGGTGTCGGCCGTGTCGTCCGGGGCCTCTTCTTCGCTCAGCACCTGCTCCTGGTGTTCGGTCGCAACCGTGCCTGTTGCCGCGTCGGCGCCCGTTTCCGCTGCGATGACCGCCTGCTCGATGCTGGAGATCTCCTCCTGGCAGTCGGCGAAAGCCGGTGATGCAAGTAGAAGCGCCGTCGCAGTGGCCGTCAAAATGCGGATTTTCATCTGATCCTCCTCAGGCTTCCTCATGTCCGGGAAGAGGAACGGGGTCGGGTGGCGTGGGTTCCGACGATTCAGCTTCAAATCCGCAGATTCGGCCTGTGAACAGCGGGCATGACGGCCATCGGCGGGTCGCGGGGCGGCGCGAAGTCGAGTATAGGGTCGGGACGAGAGAACCATAGCCCATGCGTTTTTCCACCAGCTTCCTGGACGAGATTCGCGACCGCGTGCCTATTTCGCAGGTGGTGGGCACCCGTGTGACGTTCGACAAGCGCAAGACCAATGCCGCGCGTGGCGACTACTGGGCGTGCTGCCCCTTCCATGGCGAGAAGACGCCCAGCTTTCACTGCGAGGATCGCAAGGGGCGCTATCACTGCTTCGGCTGCGGGGTCTCGGGCGATCATTTCCGCTTCCTGACCGAGCTCGATGGCCTAAGCTTCCCCGAGGCGGTGGAGCGGGTGGCGGAGATGGCCGGCGTGCCGATGCCGGCGCGCGATCCCGAGGCCGAGAAGAAGGAAAAGGAGCGCGCCAGCCTCACCGACGTGATGGAGATGGCGGCGCGGTTCTTTCAGGACGGACTGCAGGGGCAGGCGGGGGCGGAGGCGCGCGCCTATTTGCGTGGACGCGGCATCTCCTCGGCGACGCAGCAGGCCTTCCGGCTCGGATACGCACCCGACAGCCGCAACGCGCTCAAGGAATATCTGGCCGGCAAGGGCGTGGCGAAGGAACAGATCGAAGCGTGCGGGCTGGTCGTCAGCGGACCGGATATTGCGGTCTCCTACGACCGGTTCCGCGGGCGCGTCATGTTTCCCATCGAAGATGCGCGCGGCCGCGTGATCGCGTTCGGCGGACGGGCGCTGTCGGCGGACGTGCCGGCGAAATACCTGAACTCTCCCGATACGGAGCTCTTCCACAAGGGCACCGTGCTCTACAATTACGCGCGGGCGCGAAAGGCGGCCCGAGACGACACGGTGATCGCCGTCGAAGGCTATATGGACGTCATCGCGCTCGCCCAGGCCGGCGTGGAGAACGCGGTGGCGCCGCTCGGCACGGCGCTGACGGAAAACCAGCTCGACCTTCTGTGGCGCATGACGGGCGAGCCGGTGCTGTGCTTCGACGGCGACGATGCCGGCCTGCGCGCGGCCTGGCGGGCGGCCGACATGGCCCTGCCCCTGGTCCGGGCGGGGCGGTCCCTCCGGTTTGCGCTTCTGCCGGAGGGCAGGGACCCCGACGATCTCGTGCGCGAGTCGGGTCGCCAGGCTTTCGACGCGCTGCTTGCCGAAGCGCGGCCGCTCGCCGACGTTATATGGATGCGCGAGACTGCCGGCCGGTCGTTCGACACGCCGGAGCGGCGGGCGGAACTCGAACAGAGGCTGCGCTCGCTCACCGGGCTCATCCGCGACGAGAGCGTGCGCCGGCACTATGCGCAGGCCTTGCGGGAGCGCGTGCAGGCCTTCTTCGGTGCCCCGCAGCAGGGGCGGCGCGGCGAACGGGGCGGCTATGCCGGCAGGCCGCAGGGCAGGCCCGGCGCTGCATCGGGCCGGCTGGCGGTTTCGGAGAGCCTGGCGCGGTCGTCGCTCTTGAAGTTCGGCGGCGGCATCATGCCTTTGCGCGAGGCCTCCATCATGGTCGCGCTGGTCAATCATCCCGCCCTGCTCGATCCCTATTTCGACGCGGTGGACCATTTGCATCTGGAAAGCCCGGACCTTTTGCGCCTGCGCAGCGCCATTCTTGACGCCGTTGCCAACGGCATGGCGCAGGATCGGCAAACGCTCATCGATGCGATCGCCGCCTCCGGCGCAGGGGATGTGCTGGAGCGGGCGGAAGCTCTGGTGCGGCGGGCCAATCATTGGCCGGCTCTGCCCGAGGCGGCGTTCGAGGATGCCCGCGAGGCCTTTCTGCAGGCTCTGCACTTGCACCGTAGCGCCGCGTTTCTACATAAGGAACTCAAAGCGGCCGAGCAGGCACTGGCCGAAGAACCGACCGACGGAAACTACCGGCATCTCGTGGAGATCCAGGCGGAGTTGCGAAACGTGCAGGCAACGGAAGCGCTCATCGAGGGCTTCGGGCTACTTTCGGGACGTACCGACCGCTCGTGAGGTGGGCGCAACGATGGACACATGATTCGCTTTTTTGGCGCGAATCATGGCACAGCGACTTGACCTCGGCCGGAATAGAAGGAATCAGGTTCGATTCGACGTGGAAGCCGCAGGGTCGGCACCGTGCAAGATTAGCGCATGACATGGACGGGCGGAAGATCCGCTATAAGTGTCAGGGTTAATTAGGCATTAACGCGGCGGCGGCTAGGGCCTGTTGTACACGCGAAAGCTGCGGCGTGGTCGGGCGTCCGGCGACCGGGACCGGTTGGAGAAGGCAAGGTATGGCGACGAAGGAAAAAGAAGAGGTCGAGACCGAACGCGAGGGCACTGACGGCCCGCTGCTGGATCTTTCGGACGACGCGGTCAAGAAGATGATCAAGGCCGCGAAGAAGCGCGGCTATGTGACCATGGACGAGCTGAACGCCGTCCTGCCCTCGGGCGAGGTGTCTTCCGAGCAGATCGAGGACACAATGGCGATGCTCTCGGACATGGGCATCAACGTCGTCGAGGACGAAGAGGTCGGCGAGGAAGGCGAGGTCACCGAGGTCGCCGAGGCGGAGGAAAGCACCGAGCTGGCCGAGCAGACCGGCACCGCCGTCGCCGCCACGGCCACCAAGAAGGAGCCGACGGACCGTACGGACGATCCCGTGCGCATGTATCTGCGCGAGATGGGCTCGGTGGAGCTTCTGTCGCGCGAGGGCGAGATCGCTATCGCCAAGCGCATCGAGGCCGGCCGCGAAACCATGATCGCGGGCCTCTGCGAAAGCCCGCTCACCTTCCAGGCGCTCATCATCTGGCGCGACGAGCTCAACGAAGGCAAGATCCTGCTGCGCGAGATCATTGATCTCGAAGCCACTTACGCCGGGCCGGAGGCCAAGCAGGCGCCGGTGGTGACGCGTCCTGCCGAAGAGGAGACGTCCGCCGAGCAGAAGCCGCAGCGCGGGCGCGACGACGATATCACCGATGTCGGCGGCGATGCCCAGGCGGACGAGGAGGACGACGAAGAAGACGAGGCGAATCTTTCGCTGGCCGCCATGGAGGCGGAGTTGAAGCCCGGCGTCATGGAGACGCTCGACTTCATCGCCGCCACTTATGGAAAACTGCGCAAGCTGCAGGACCAGCAGGTGGAAAGCCGGCTCGCCGACGGCGACAGCCTGTCGGCCGGCGAGGAGCGCCGCTACAAGCAGCTCAAGGACGAGCTCATCAAGGCGGTCAAGTCGCTCTCGCTTAACAACCAGCGCATCGAGACGCTGGTCGAGCAGCTCTACGACATCAACAAGCGCCTGGTTCAGAACGAGGGGCGTCTTTTGCGCCTTGCCGAGAGCTACGGCGTGAAGCGCGAGGACTTCCTCAAGGCCTATCAGGGATCCGAGCTCGATCCGAACTGGACCGAGATCGTGGCGGCGCTGCCGCAGCGGGGCTGGAAGGAGTTCACGAAGAGCGAGGCCGACACGATCGAGGCACTGCGCTCGGAAATCCAGAACCTGGCTCAGGAAACCGCGATTTCCATCGGCGAGTTCCGCCGCATCGTCAACCAGGTGCAGAAGGGCGAGCGCGAGGCGGCGATCGCCAAGAAGGAGATGGTGGAGGCCAATCTGCGCCTCGTGATCTCCATCGCCAAGAAGTACACGAATCGCGGCCTGCAGTTCCTGGATCTCATCCAGGAGGGCAATATCGGCCTGATGAAGGCGGTCGACAAGTTCGAGTACCGCCGCGGCTACAAGTTCTCCACCTATGCGACGTGGTGGATCCGGCAGGCGATCACCCGATCGATCGCCGACCAGGCACGTACGATCCGCATTCCGGTGCACATGATCGAGACGATCAACAAGATCGTGCGGACCTCGCGCCAGATGCTGCACGAGATCGGCCGGGAGCCGACGCCGGAGGAACTGGCGGAGAAGCTCGCCATGCCGCTCGAAAAAGTGCGCAAGGTGTTGAAGATCGCCAAGGAGCCGATCAGCCTCGAGACGCCGGTCGGCGACGAGGAGGATTCGCATCTCGGCGATTTCATCGAGGACAAGATGGCGGTGCTGCCGATCGATGCGGCGATCCAGGCCAATCTGCGCGAGACGACGACGCGGGTGCTGGCCTCGCTCACCCCGCGCGAGGAGCGGGTGCTTCGCATGCGCTTCGGCATCGGCATGAACACCGATCACACGCTCGAAGAGGTGGGCCAGCAGTTCTCGGTCACGCGGGAGCGCATCCGTCAGATCGAGGCGAAGGCGCTGAGGAAGCTGAAGCATCCCTCGCGCAGCCGCAAGCTGAGAAGCTTCCTCGACAGTTAATCGTGAACGATGGCTTCTGTCATTGAAGGCCGGGCCTGCGCCCGGCCTTTTTTGTGGCCGTTTTCGGTCGGAATGTCATATTTTTCCCGGATTGGATACTCATTCTGAATCTGTACATTTCATTTTCTATTTTTCAAAAGTATTCTATCAGGAGATATTATCATGATTCATAAGAAATTTATCGTGTATCTCTTCGGCATTTTCCTGTCTTCCGTTTGTGCATTGGCTGCTTCAGCGGAGCAGTGGGATTATACTGGCCGGGAAGGGCCCGAGCATTGGGCGGAACTCAACGGACATAACCTGCCCTGCTCATCCGGCTCGCAGCAGTCGCCCGTCGACATTGCCCAAACCATCGAGGCGGATTTGCCGAGCCTTCAGATCCGCTGGAAGAGCGGTGGCGGAACGATGGCCAACAACGGCCATACGATCCAGGTGGACCTCGCCGAGGGCGGCACGCTTATCAGGGGAGATGAACGTTTCCGGCTCAAGCAGTTCCACTTTCATGCGCCCAGCGAGCATCGCGTCGAGGGGAAAGCCTTTCCGATGGAGGTGCACTTCGTGCACGAGGACGAGGAAATCGGCATTCTGGGTGTGCTGAGCGTGTTTTTCGTGCCCGGCGAGGCCAACGGGGCCTTTGCCGACCTCGCTTCCGCCTTTCCCGCCCACGAAGGGGAGCAAGTGTCTCTTCACAAGGTCGAGTTGACGGGCCTTCTGCCGGATTCGCTCGACTACTGGCTCTATGAAGGGTCTCTGACCACGCCGCCCTGCAGCGA
The DNA here is from genome assembly GCF_034427935.1 of Chelativorans sp. M5D2P16. NCBI lineage: Bacteria > Pseudomonadati > Pseudomonadota > Alphaproteobacteria > Hyphomicrobiales > Phyllobacteriaceae > Chelativorans > Chelativorans sp. M5D2P16. The sequence continues at coordinate 264,434 of NZ_JAXQNM010000025.1, forward strand.
GGATGTCGAATGGATGATCGCGGTGGAGCCGATCGAGGTCGATGCGGCCGATATCGCCAGGTTCACGGCGCTCTATTCCCACAACGCCCGGCCAATCCGCGCGCCGAATCGCCGCTTTATCCTGCGCGCCGATTGACGGCACGCATGCTGGCGTTGTTTTCCGGCGCGACCGGTCCCCGTGCGCGGATATCTTGCAGCGCCGCCGCCCGGGGCGCATAGTTGGACGCAGCGGTGGGGCTTCATGGTCCGGCGCCGGCGGAATGCGCGAGTGTCACGGCGCCGGGGGAGGTGTGATGTGACCACTTATATCGTCCTCGTCAACTGGACCGAGCAGGGCATGCGGACCGTGCGCGAGTCGCCGCGGCGGCTGGACGACGCGAAGGCGCTGCTCAAGGAAATGGGCGGAGAGTTCAAGGCCTTCTACCTGACCATGGGTGATTGCGACATGGTCGCCGTTTGCGAGGCGCCCGACGATGCCGTCGCGGCGCGTTTCGCGCTGACGCTCGGCGCCGAAGGAAACGTGCGTACACGGACGTTGAAGGCCTTCCCGGAGGAGGCTTATCGCGAGATCATCCGGTCGCTTGGCTGAGAGTCCGCCTCGAAACTGATGAGGCCGGGCTACATGCCTCGGCCTGACCAATTCGCGATGGACTCTGCGGCGTGCTTGACAGGCCGGGCGCGCGGATGCACCACCGGGGCATGCGACAGACGATCCTCCCGGTTCCGACGTCCGGGCCCGGCCTTTACGAGTTTACGGAGGAAGCCGCCCGCTTCGTGCAGCAGGCCGGCGTGGACTTCGGTCTGCTGACGGTCTTCGTGCGGCATACCTCCTGCTCGCTGGTCATCCAGGAGAATGCGGACCCGGACGTGCGGCGCGACCTCGACGCCTTCTTTGACCGTCTCGTGCCGCCGTCGGACGATCCGTCGATGAACTGGGTCATCCACAGGATGGAGGGGCCGGACGACATGCCGGCGCACATCAAGGCGGCCCTGACGCAGACTTCCATCGGAATTCCGGTGTCGGAGGGGCGGATGACGCTTGGCACCTGGCAGGGCATCTACCTGTTCGAGCACCGTTCCCGGCCGCACCGGCGCGAGGTGGTGCTGCATCTGGGGTAGGGCGCTCGAGTTCCAACTGTGGCCGGTGTGGCGGCGCCGCACCTTTAGGCCGGGATTGGAGCGAACGCATGTTTTGTCAACGGCGCTCAACCTTAACCGCCGGCGACGTGTCGATGTTCAGGCATGGATCCTCGGGTCGGGGCCCGAGGATGACGAAGTGGAGAGGTCTTGCGCGCACAAAACTCCGACCCTGGCATTGATGCAAACGGCCCAGGAGCTTCAAGGAATTCGTCGGCCCCTTCCTGGCCAAGGAGGGCGGCGTCCTCGTTTTCGACTTCGCCGTTGAAGAAGAAACAGGGGCGCGCGGAACGCTGGTCGTGGCCGTGCTTGCGCGCTAGATTGGCTGGCCCAAGGGAGAAGAAGCATGTCATTTCTGAAACGGCTTTTCGGCGGTTCCGCGGGAGCAGAGGGCGGGGCGCCCGAAGTGGTCGGCGAGCCGGTCGCGCACAAGGGCTTCACCATCCGTGCCACGCCTTTTCCGCAGGACGGGCAGTACCAGACCTGCGGTATCATCTCCAAGGAGATCGACGGCGCGAGGAAGGAGCACAAGTTCATCCGCGCCGACCGCTTCCCGAGCGCCGATCTCGCCGCCGATCAGGCTGTGCGCAAGGGCAAGCAGATCATCGACGAGCAGGGCGAGGCGCTCTTCGGCTGAGGCCGGCGGCCGCGCCCAGGCTTTCGATCATGCCGGCAATCGTGCGGCGGTAATCCTGCGGATCAGCACCGGTCTCCTGCGCCAGCGCGGCACGGTCGTAGACGGCTGCAAGCAGCACCGTGAGCGGCTCGAGCGGGAGCGGCCGGATCGTCCCCGTTTCGATGGCGGCGGCGAGGCCTTCGCGCAATGTGCGGTTTCCGTGGCGATTGTCGATTTCGTCCATTGCCGCGCGGCCCAAGACGGCGGGACCGTCCAGCAGGAGAAGACGCGTGCGCCCCGGCGCGGCCATCGCTGCCAGAAAGGCGTTGCCACCCTCGATGAGCGCTTCGAGGGGATCGTGCAGGGTGTCGGCGCGGCGCTCGATTTCCGCCGCCACGGCTTGCGCCTCCCGCTCGACGACGGCCTGGAAGAGCGCCTGCTTGTCGGCGAAGTGATGATAGAGCGCGCCGCGCGTCAGGCCCGCCGCGGCGACGATCTCCGGCGTGCCCGTCTCGGCGTAGGTTTTGTCGATGAAAAGGCGCCGCGCGGCCGCGATCAGCTTTTCGCGGGTCGATTGCGAACGCTCCCGGTTCGAGCGGCGAGGAGGATCCTGTTGCATACATGCAGCCTGTATGTTATTTCAGATTACATGCAGAGTGTATGTTTCTTGAACCAGGAAGAAAAGCCATGAAGAGCACCAGCTATTATCCCGTCATCATGACGGACGACGTGAGCGCGACCGCCGCCTTCTACTGCAGCCATTTCGGCTTTGCCCCGCTCTTTGAGAGCGACTGGTACGTGCATCTGCAGTCGCGCGAGGACGAGACGGTCAATCTCGCCGTGCTCGACGGCCGGCACGAGACCGTGCCCGAGGCGGCGCGGGGCCGGGTCTCGGGCCTGATCCTGAATTTCGAGGTGGAGGACGCGGACGGGGAATATGCGCGGGTAAAGGCGGCGGGCCTGCCCATCCTGCAGGAATTGCGGGACGAGGCGTTCGGGCAGCGTCACTTCATCACGAGCGACCCGAACGGCGTCCTGATCGATGTCATCAAACCGATCCCGCCGACGGCGGAATTCGCCGCCCAGTACGAGGACGGCGCCTTGCCGAGGCAGGACTGAAACAGTTGCGGGAAGGGATGCCGGTTATCCGTCCGAAGCCACGCGACATCGAACGCTCAGATCATTTCGTTGTCTCGGCGAAACGGTGAAATGATCCGAGCCCGTCCGGCAAGGTGCCGGAGGCCGGAGGGCAGGCGGGCTACTGCCCGAACTTCTGCCCCTGTTCGGAACCGACGATCTCGACCAGTTCCAGATCGAACACGAGGTCGCGTCCCGCCAGCGGGTGGTTGGCGTCGACGGTCACCTCCTGGTCGTCCATCTCCACCACGGTGAGCGGAATCTGGCGTCCGTCCTGGGTGGTGGCCTGGAGGCTGGCGCCGATCTTCAGGTCGAGGTCGTCCGGAAACGCGGTGCGCGGTACCGTCTGTACCTGGCGCTCGTCGCGCGGGCCGTAGGCCTCGTCGGCAGGGATCGTAACGGTCGACTTCTCGCCGGTTTCCATGCCCTCGACACTCTTCTCAAGACCGGGGATGATCTGTCCGCCGCCGAGCTGAAACTCCAGAGGGTCGCGACCCTCGGAGGAATCGAATTCCGTGCCGTCCGTCAGCTTTCCCTTGTAATGGACGCGGACGACGTCGCCCGTCTTCGCCTGGCTCATATGGGGCTCTCAATCGTTTTCGGGTGACAATCTGGCGCGGGTCCTCGCTTTCTCGCAACCATCCGCACCGACGAAAAGGCCGCGTCATACGTTCGCCGCAGCCTCTCCGGAGAAAAGTAGGACATGTGTGTGAGATGTAAACCCCTTGCGGAACGTAATTTTCCGCCGGCAGGTCCCGCCGTTATTTGCCGACGATGGCCCAGCGCACGCCGAAGGGGTCGCGCACCTCTCCGTAACGGTCGCCCCAGAACATCTTCTCCAATGGCATCGTCACCTCCATGCCTTCGGCGGTGGAGGCGCGTTTCCACCAGAAATCCACGTCGTCGACGCAAAGCGTGAGCGAGAAGCCCGCCGGCTGTTCGATCTTGTGGCCGTATTCGGGATAGGGATCGCTCATCATCAGCGAACCGCCGTTGATGTAGAGATGGAGGTGCATTGTGCGCCCCTTTTCGTCCACGGGATGACGGGCGACTTCCTTCGCGCCGAAGGCCTTTTCATAGACCTCCGCCGCCCTTGTCGTGCCGTCGACCATCAGATAGGCGATGACGCCTCCGCGCGGTTCGCCGGTTTCTCCGGGCGCCAGTTCAATTGCCGACATTTTTTCTCTCCTTGTTGGACCTGAGCCGTTCGGGCTTGGGCAAAGGACGCGGGGGGCGGGAGAAATCCGACAGCGGTGCGGATTTTCTCGCATGCAAAAACTGCGCCGGATATCCCGCCGGCGCGCGGCAAGATCAGGCGACGGTAGCGGGCAGGGATTCCTCGCCTTCGCTATCGGGCGTGCCGGCCCGCCGGAGAATGCCGAGGATCAGCACCGCCGTCAGGACGGCAATCGCCGCACTGATGAGCGAGGCGAGCACCAGGCCGCTGGTGAAGGCCTCGCGCGCGACCGCCAGGAGGGGAGTGCCGACGGTTTCCGGCAACTGGCCGGCGATGGCGCGCGCGCCGCCCAGCGTGTCGCGCGCCGCCTCGACAAGGGGCTCGGGAACGCCGCTTAAGGAATCGGCCTGCATCGTCTTGCGGTAGACAGCCGTGACGATGCTGCCCAGGACCGCTATGCCGAGCGCGCCGCCGAGTTCCGCGCCCGTCTCGGAGATGGCGGATGCGGCACCGGCGCGTTCGGGCGGCGCCGCGCCGACGATGAGATCCGTCGTGAGCGTGAAGACCGGCGCCAGGCCGATCGAAAAGATGGTCATCGCGACGACCAGCGCGACCAGACCTTCGTCGAGCGCGGCCCACGCGACGGCGGCGAAGCCGATCGCGGCGACCAGGAGCCCGGCCGCCATCACCGTGGCCGGCCGTGCAAGCGCCGTGAGCTTGCCCGTCAGCATCGAGCCGACGACAAAGGCGAGGGCGGAGGGCAACGACCAGAGCCCGGCTTCGAGCGGAGAAAGCCCGAGCACCAGCTGCAGGTACTGTGCGACGAAGAGGAACGAACCGAAGGCGACGAAGAGGCTCAGGATGTTGGTAAGCAGGGCGACGTTGAAAGCCGGCCTGCGGAACAGGGCGAGATCGATCAGCGGATCGGCGAGGCGCTTCTGCCGGCGCGCAAAAATGGTGCCGAGCACAAGGCCGGCCAGGACAAAGAGGAAGGCCTCGGTTCCGGGGCCGTGCTCGGCCATCCGCTTCACGCCGTAGATGACGGCGAGCACGGCGGCGAGCGACAGGACGGCGCTTCGGATGTCGAGCCTGCCGGCTTGCGGATCGCGGAACTCCGGCAGCAGGATAGGCGCCAGGACGAGCAGCAGCACCATCACCGGAACGGCGATGAGAAAGACCGATCCCCACCAGAAATAGGCCAGCAGAATGCCGCCGATGATGGGGCCGACCGCCGCGCCGGCGGAATAGCTGGCGATCCATACGCCGATGGCGAAGGTGCGCTCCTTCGGGTCGTGAAACATGTTGCGCAGGAGCGAGAGTGTGGAAGGGGCGAGCGTCGCCGCGGCGATGCCCAGGGTGGCGCGGGCCGCGATCAGCATCTCGGCGCTGGTGGCGAAGGCGGCGAAGACGGACGCCAGGCCGAAGGCCGTGGCGCCGATCAGAAGCAGCCTGCGCCGGCCGATGCGGTCTCCCAGGGTGCCCATGGTGACCAGCGCGCCGGCGACCATGAACCCGTAGATGTCGACGATCCACAGAAGCTGGGCGCTCGAAGGCTTGAGGTCCTCGCTCAAGGCCGGGACGGCCAGATTGAGCACGGTCATGTCCATGGAATAGAGGATGCAGGGCAGCGCCAGGATGGCCAGGCCGATCCACTCGCGCCGGCCCGCGCGGGGCATCTCCGGAGCTTTGTTCATTGCAAAGTCCTCTCAGTCGAGCCGGGGCCGGCGGCCGCTCGGCGCAGCAAAATCGGATGGTTTGGAACGGCCGCCGGTCAGGAGGGCGGCGGCCGATCACCGCAATTCTTTTCGCACAGTTCTCCTGTCAACCTCGTGTCAGGAGGCTCTGGGCTCCTCGGCCGGGTATTCGTCGTGACGATGTATCCAGTCGAGCGGCGACTTTTCATTGCGGCCGACGGGCGTGAGATCGAGATACATCAGCGCACCCAGAACCTCCTCACCGCCGCGCGCGAAGGTCGAGTAGGTGTGAAACACCGCGCCTTCGGCATCCTTCAAGAAAACGCTCATGCCCGGAAGATCCTCGACGCCGGGATCCTCCTTGAGAGGCTCGAAATTGTAGAAGGCCTTGCCGGTCTCGATGTCCTCCTTCCGGAATGAGACCTGGAAGTCGTAGTTGAAGTCGCTTCGCCCGGAAGAGACCCAGGGGAAGGTCCAGCCCATGCGCTCGCGGTAGGCCTCGATCTTCTCGATCGGCGCGCGGGAGACGGCGACGAAGGTCACGTCCTTGTGCAGGAAGTGCTGCCGGGCGCTGTCGACATGATCGGCCTCGAAGGAGCAGCCGGGGCAGCCGGCCTCCCAGTCCGGTGGAAACATGAAGTGCTGGACGATGAGCTGGCTGCGGCCTTCGAAAAGGTCGGCCAGCGTCTTGGACCCCGCGGGCGTGTCGAAGACGTAGTTCTTGTCGATCCTGACCCAGGGCAGGGCACGGCGCGCCTCGGCGATCTCGTCGCGCAGGCGATAGGCTTCCTTTTCCCTTTCCAGGAGCGCCTTGCGGGCGGCGAGCCATTCTTGGCGGGAAACGACCTGATTGTGCATTGTCTCCTCCTGTGGTGATCAGCCGGTTTGACCGCCCGAGGACGGGCGAGCGGCTGGCTCTCCGACATTTTCGGGCACCTCGTTCTCGAATTCCTCCACGGCACGGACCTCCACGGTGCTGTCGTCCAGCATGGGCAGCCCCGCGGCCAGGGCGATCGCTTCTTCCCTGTCCCTGGCCTCGATGAGAAGGAAGCCCAGCAACTGCTCCTTGGTCTCGGCAAAGGGACCGTCGGTGTTGACGACCTTGCCGCTCTGCTTGCGCAGCACGGTTGCCTGCGAGGACCATTCGAGGCCATGGGAGAGGATGAAGTGGCCGCTGCGCTTGAGCGCAGCCTCGTATTCGTCGGCCTTGTGGAGGCATTCCCACATATCCTCCTCCTGCCAGGACTTCATGGCCGATTGGTCGGTATGGATCAGGAAGGCATAGCGCATTCGTTTGCTCCTTCTTCGCGTTGTGCACGCGAAGGACGATCACGCCGACGCGGCTCCGACATTTTTTTGGCGGGGCGGACCTATTCGCCTTCGAGCAGGTGGATGGCGCGCAATTCGATATGGCCGTGCTCGACCATCGGCACCCTGGAAGCAAGGGCGACCGCCTCTTGACGGTCATCCGCCTCGATCAGAAGAAAGCCCAGCAACTGCTCCTTCGTTTCCGAATAGGGACCGTCGGTCGCCACGACCTGGCCGCCCTTGGTGCGCAAGGCGGTCGTGAAGGCGGGCGATTCCAGCGCGTGCGCGACGACCAGATGGCCGCCGCTTTCGAGGACCCTGTCATAATCGAGGGAATCGCGGGTGAGCTTCAGGCTGTCTTCGTCCGACAGAGCCTGAAGCTCCGCTTCGTCGCCATAGACCAGGCATACATATCGCATGGTGTTCTCCTTAAGACAGGGACTATGCGACCGCAGGACGCACGGGCGACGTGCGCATCCGACATTTTTTGTCTAACTCGCCGCCATGTTCGCCTCGCCGTCGCCTGTCAGCCGGTCGATATGCTGGCGGATGTGGGCGGCCTCGGCCGGGGTGCGGGCGAGGGCAATGGCGCGGTCGAAGGCGGTGCGCGCCTCGGCGTCGCGGCCGAGATCCTTGAGAAGCGCGCCGCGCACGCCGTGGAAATAGAAGTAGCCGGAGAGTCGGTCGGCGAGCGGCTCGATGAGCAGAAGGGCTGCCTGTGCCCCCTGGGCCTTGAACACCGCGACGGCGCGGTTCAGCCTGACGATGGGGGAGGGCTGGAAACGCTCCAGCATCTGATAGAGGAGATTGATCTCCTGCCAGTCGGTTTCCTCGGGCGTGGCGGCGCGCGCATGGAGGGCGGCGACCGCGGCCTGGATCTGGTAGGGACCCGGCTGGCGGTGGCGCATTGCCTTGTCGACGAGCGCCAGCCCTTCGGCGATCTTGTCGCGGTTCCAGAGGCTCCTGTCCTGGTCCTCCAGGAGCACGATGTTGCCATCGGCGTCGAGCCGTGCGGCCGAGCGCGCGTGCTGGAGCAGCATGAGCGCGAGCAGGCCCATGATCTCGGGTTCGGCGGGGAAGAGGCGCAGGAGCAGGCGGGCGAGCCGGATCGCCTCTTCGCACAGCGGCGTGCGCACATGCACCTCGCCGCTGCTGGCCGAATAGCCCTCGTTGAAGATCAGGTAGATCATGGCCGCAACGGCCGCCACCCGCTCGGCCCGCTCGGCCGCGCCCGGCGCTCCGAAGGGAACGTCGGCGGCGGTGACGCGGCGCTTGGCCCGGGTGATACGCTGCTCCATGGCCTTTTCGTTGACCAGGAAGGCGCTGGCGATCTCGCGTACCGACAGGCCGCAGACGATGCGCAGGGCCAGCGCGATCTGCTGGGTCGCCGGCAGGTCGGGATGGCAGCAGATGAACATCAGCCGCAGGATGTCGTCGCGGTAGTGCGCGTCGTCGAGCCGCTCGGCCATGTCGGCTTCGGCGTCGTCCAGGTCGGAAATGGCCCTGTCCTCGGGCAGGGCCGTGTTGCGGCTGTCGCGGCGCACCGTATCGAGCGCGGCGTTGCGGCCGACGAAGATGAGCCAGGCCGCGGGGTCGCGCGGCGGCCCCTTGACCGGCCAGGTCTTGATGGCGCGCAGGCAGGCCTCCTGGAACGCCTCCTCCGCCCGGTCGAGATCGCGGAAATAGCGCAGGAGCGCGCCCATGGCCTGCGGGCGGGCACCGGTCAGCGCCGTCTCGATCCAGGCAATATCCGTCATGTTCCTACTTTGACTTCCTCGGGCAATACGCCCTTCTCGAAAATTTGCATCGGCCGGATCTCGAAGGTGCAGGTTTCGCCTTCCTTCAGCCGGTTGGCGAAATCGACGACCTCGTCGAGATTGGCGCAATCGACGATGTAGAGGCCGAGAAGCTGCTCCTTCGTTTCGGCAAACGGACCGTCGAGGACCAGTTGCTCGTCGCCGGAGGTGCGCAGCGTCGTGGCGGCCGAGGTCGGCATCAGGCGGATCGCCGGGCCCATCTTGCCCTTTTCGACGAATTCCTTCTGGATGCGGCGGCGCTTGGCGAGCACCGCGTCGTCCTCCTCCTTCGACCAGGAATTGACCACGTCCTCGTCGTGGTAGCACAGAATGGCATAAAGCATTGACTGACCTCGTTCGTTTGCAAGACGGCCGACAATGCCTCAAGCCGACAGGTGCGGTCGAGATTTTTGTCACGAGGGCCGGGGAGGGCGCGTCCGAGCGCTTTGGCCTTGCATGGGCGCCGAATCCGGCTATCTAGTCGGCTCCGATATGAAGACGCTCACCATCCGCCAGCCGGACGACTGGCATCTCCACCTGCGCGACGGCGCCGTGCTCCAGGCGGTGGCGCCGTGGTCGGCGGCGCATTTTTCCCGCGCCATCATCATGCCCAACCTCGTGCCGCCCGTCGTCACCAGCGCAGACGCGGCGGCCTATCGCGAGCGGATCCTGGGCGCCCTGCCGGAGGGAAGCGGTTTCACACCCTTGATGACGCTTTACCTTACCGAGGCCAGCCAAGCCGATGATATCGAATCGGGTTTTCGCAACGGGCTGGTGACGGCGGTGAAGCTTTATCCGGCCGGGGCGACGACCAATTCGCAGAGCGGGGTGCGCGACGTCGAGGCGGTCTATCCCGTGCTGGAGCGTATGGCGAAGATCGGCATGCCGCTTTGCGTGCACGGCGAAGTGACGGATCCCGAGATCGACATTTTCGACCGCGAGGCGGTGTTCATCGAGCGTGTGCTTGCGCCGTTGCGCCGGCGGATCCCGGAGCTGCGGATCGTGATGGAGCATGTGACGACCAAGGACGGCGTCGATTTCGTGCGCGGGGCGGGCGAGAATATCGGCGCCACCATCACCACGCACCACCTCATCATCAACCGCAACGCCATCCTGGCGGGCGGCATCCGCCCGCATTACTACTGCCTGCCGGTGGCCAAGCGCGAAAAGCACAGGTTGGCCCTGCGCGAAGCGGCAATTTCGGGCGAGGGGCGGTTCTTCCTGGGGACGGATTCGGCGCCGCATGTCGATCCTTTGAAGGAATCCGCCTGCGGCTGCGCGGGCGTCTTCAACGCGCCCAACACGATGGCCTGCCTCGCCCATGTGTTCGAGGAGGAGAACGCGCTCGACCGGCTGGAGGCCTTCACTTCGCTCAACGGGCCGGCCTTCTACCGCCTGCCGCCGAACGAGAAGCGAATCCGCCTCGTGCGGTCCGACGAGCCGGTGGAATATCAGCGCAAGATCAGGGCCGGACAGGACGAGATCACCGTCTTCGATCCGATGTTTCCCATCCACTGGAAAGACGAGGACGACGCTTCCTAGAAGTATTGCAGTTGTGCGTTGGAAATGAGAACAGTCGCGCCCGAGAACGGGTATGCCCCCGTCATCCCGGAAGCCGGAGCGAAGCGGAGGCTGTCCGGGATCCATTCCGGAACATGGACGAGTCACGGAATGGATCCCGGCTCGCGGTCGCTGGCGCTCCCTTGGCCGGGATGACGGCCGGAACGAATGGGGCGCGGCGGTGAATTCGTACCGTGAACCTAGCGGGCCTCGCCCTGCTAGCGAGAAAATATCATAACAGGGAGCCTGCCGCCCATGTTCGCCAATACCTTTCCCGACAAGGCGCTGATCGCCGAGACCGTCGCGAAGATGCTTCTGGAGATCGAGGCCGTCCACATCCGTGCCGACGAGCCTTTCACCTTCACCTCGGGGCTGGCCAGCCCGGTCTATATCGACTGCCGCAAGCTAATCTCCTATCCGCGGATCCGCTCGGCGGCGATCGATTTCGGCGCCTCCGTCATCCTGCGTGATGCCGGTTTCGAGCAGTTCGACGCGGTGGCCGGGGGCGAGACGGCCGGCATTCCCTTCGCGGCGTGGCTTTCCGACCGGCTGGGCCTGCCCATGCTCTACGTGCGCAAGAAGCCCAAGGGCTTTGGCCGCAACGCGCAGATCGAGGGCAATCTGGCGGAAGGTGCGCGGGTGCTTCTGGTGGAGGACCTGACCACAGACGGCGGCAGCAAGCTGAAATTCGCCGAGGCCGTGCGCGCGGCGGGCGCCACTGTGACCGATACCTTCGCCGTCTTCTATTACGGCATCTTCCCCGACACGCCGGACAGGCTGAAGGCGGCGGGCATGCGGCTCCACTACCTCACCACGTGGTGGGACATTCTTGAGGTGTGCCGGAAGGAAGGCCGCTTCGGTGATGCGGCACTGGACCAGGCGGAGAGTTTCCTCAAGGCGCCGCTCGAATGGTCGGCCGCGCATGGCGGTATCGCGGAATTGCCGAAGGCGTCTGATTGACGTTGACGTAAAAGCCGTTAAGCTCCGTCATCGAAGGCGAGGAAAGGCACGCGGGTAGGCGCGCGCCGGCCTTGCACTCGCGGTTCCGTCTTGGAGGATACGATGTCGCTTGCGGGCAAGACGCTTTTCATCTCCGGCGGCAGCCGGGGCATCGGCCTGGCGATCGCGCTTCGGGCCGCGCGCGACGGGGCCAACGTGACGATCGCCGCCAAGACGGACAGGCCGCATCCCAAGCTGCCGGGCACCATCCATACGGCGGCGGAAGAGATCGAGGCGGCCGGGGGCAGGGCGCTGGCGGTTGTCTGCGATATCCGCGAGGAGGCGCAGGTGGAGCGCGCCGTGGCGGCCACGGTGGACGCTTTCGGCGGCATCGACATCTGCGTCAACAATGCGAGCGCCATCCAGCTCACCGGAACGCTGGAGACGCGGATGAAGCGTTTCGACCTGATGCATGAGGTGAATGCGCGCGGCACCTTCCTCGTGTCGAAGTGCTGCATCCCGCACCTGAAGAAGGCGCAGAACCCGCATATTCTCACGCTATCGCCGCCGCTCGACATGCAGGCGAAGTGGTTCAAGAATCACGTCGCCTACACCATGGCCAAGTTCGGCATGTCCATGTGCACGCTGGGCATGAGCGCGGAATTCGCCGAAGACGGCATCGCCGTCAATTCGCTGTGGCCGCTGACGGCCATCGACACGGCGGCGGTGCGCAACGTTCTCGGCGGCGAGGCGCTGGCGCGGATAAGCCGCTCGCCGGAAATCGTGGCCGACGCCGCCCATGCGATCCTTTCCCGGCCCGCGCGCGAGACCACCGGCAATTTCTTCATTGACGAACGCGTGTTGCGCGCGGCGGGTGTCAGCGACTTCTCCCGATACGCGCCGGATGCCACGGGACCGCTCGCCGGCGACTTCTTCGTGCCGGACGCGGTTCTGGAAGAGACGGATACCGAGGTTCGGCCGATCGGCTGAGGCGTGTTCAAAGGTGGGAGGAACGGTCGGCAAGCCCACTGCGACTTTTTTCCGTGGGCGTCATCCCGGCCGAACGGAGCGAATGCATTCCGAGATGCCTTGGCCTGGCGCGAACCGTTCCGGAATGGATCCCGGACAGCCTGCGCTGTCGCTCCGGCTTCCGGGATGACGCCCGTGGCGGGTGTGACCCGTCCTCTTTTCGTTCCGCCAGCTTGGCTGTCTTAGGCACGGCCCCCTTGCGCAACGCGTGCGGGAACTCCAGACGCGGATATGCGTTGAAAGCGTATCTGGAAAACCTGGGAGGGTTGTCCAATGCGTGCGATGAATATCATCACCCTTCTGCTCATCATCGTCGGCGGCTTGAACTGGCTGCTCATCGGCCTGTTCCAACTCGACCTCGTCGCGGCGATCTTCGGCGGCCAGGCGGCGCTTCTTTCCCGGATCATCTACATCCTGGTGGGACTGTCGGCGCTCTGGCAGCTTATGCCGCTGGTCAAATCCTTCAGCGAGGACGAGGCCGTCGCACAACGGCATTGAGCCGTGATCCCGTCCGGCGGGCGCTTGCGCCCGCCGGATGTCCGATTGCCTTTCAGCGATTTCGCAACACGATGCAGGAGCCGCCTGCGCCCCGCAGCCGGCCACAAATCTCGTCGGCATCCGCGCGGCTGTTGGCGCCGATCCTGACGGCATAGATCCCGCGCCGCCCGCGCGGCGAGCGCATGCGGCTCACGACGGGCTCATGGCCCGCCAACAACGCCTGGTGGCGCGTCCGCAACCGCTCCCATTGCCGGACTGCGACGTCGCGGCGGAAATGGCCGGCCACCTGGATGCCCCACGGTTTCACCGGCACGTTCGCCATGGCGATGGTGACCGCGCCGGACGCGGGGAGGTCGCGGCAAGCCTCGTCAAAAGGCGTATGGGGCTTGAGCGGCGGAATCGTGTGCGAGTGGGTTCCCTCGGCGAAGCGGTCTGCCGGCTCGCCGAGAATGTCGAGCACGAAGTCTTCCGTTTCAAGCGGCAGGAAACCGCCTGCGGAGAGCCAGCGCGAAACCCGTCCCTCGCCGGCATTGTAGGCGGCCGCCGCCAGGCCCAGATTGCCGTATTTCTTCGCCAGGTCCGCGAGATAGGCCGCCGAGGCTGGGATCGCCTGGCCGATGTCGAACGCATCCTTCAGGCCGCGCAGGGCGGCGGTTCCCGGCATGAATTGAGCAATCCCTTCCGCGCCCTTGGGGCTTACGGCGTTCGGGTCGAACCGGCTTTCCTTCCAGATCAGCCGCGCCAGAAAATCCGCCGGCAGCGCGTTGCGCTTGGCGTGGGACTCTATGAGATTGCACACGCGATCGATGAGTGCAGTCCGCTCGAGCTTTTCGGCGGCGGCGGGGACCGCCGTGAGCATCAGACAGAGAATGAGGCCCAGGCAAAGGCGCATCGCCGCCGGGAGGCAGTGCGGGCATTCGGGTTTTGCCGCAGGCTGGGTGGTGACGTTGCGCATCGTGCCCTCTCTGCCGTCTACCCCGAGCTCTGCCGCGTGGCGGCGGCCAAAACCGGATGCGAAGCTCCGCATCTGAATATTGCCTTTTCATACAAAGCGAAGCTCAACCTTCTAGGTATGTTAACCGACTTTGGAAGAAGTATTCAACGTAAGTGCGTGATTCACATTCTGTTTCTTTAATATATGTGCGCATCATGCGCAGAGAATCTGCAGTTTCATCCAGGAGGGGCGGTATGGATGGAAAGTACACGGTAGACAAAGCTAATTCTAGATTTGGATACTCAAGTTTAAATCCGGGTCGTGTGTTTCGCGGGCGGATGCCGGTTGCCTTCGTGCGTTCGGAGGCCGGCGTCTCTGCGATAGAGTTTGCACTGATCGCGCCGGTCTTTCTGTTTCTGTTCATGGGAATGATCGCCTACGGCATCTATTTCGGGGCGATGCATTCCATGCAGCAACTGGCCGCAGACGCGGCGCGCGCGTCCATTCCGGGCCTGGACGAAACGGAAAGGACGTTGCTCGCGCGGCGCTTCATCGAAGATCATTCGAGCGGATATCCCTTCATCACCGCGGACCGGATCGCGGTGGACGTGGCCGATTCCGCGGACGGAACCCAGTTCGTCGTTTCTCTTCAATATGATGCCGGTGATCTTCCCATCTGGGGGCTTTGGGACGGGTTGTCGCTGCCGGGCAAGGTGATCGAGCGCGCATCGACCATTCGGATCGGGGGCATCTGATGACGTACCGTGTTTTCTTCTACAGGCGCCTGATTTCGCGGTGGCTCACGGATCGGGGAGGCAGCATCGCGGTCATGAGCGCGCTTATGATGACCCTGGTCTTCATGGCTGCCGCGATCGCGATCGATTTCGGCTCCCTGTATTTCGAACGCCGGGAAGCCCAGGCGCTGACGGATCTCGCCGCCATCACCGCGGCAGGCAATCTGGACAAGGCGGAAGCTGCCGCGGTTCTGGCCATGAACGACAACGGCCAGGACGGTGTCTCGGCGGGCGAAGATGAATCGGGCGAGGAACCGGACGAGATCGTCGTGTCGGACGCGGCACCGAGGCTGGAGGTGGAGACCGGGCGGTATGTGGCCGATCCGGCGGTGGATCCGGCGGTGCGGTTCACCGCGAACGCGACGCCGGCCAATGCCGCCCGGGTGACCTACACGAAGACGGGCGCGCTGCACTTCGCCCATTTTCTGATGGACCCGCCTTCGATGCGGACCACGGCGATCGCAGCCACGACGGAAGAGGCGGCCTTTTCGGTCGGCTCGCGGCTCGCCAGCCTCGATGAAGGCGTACTCAACAATCTGCTCGGGGCTCTGCTTGGCGCGAATGTCTCGCTGAAGGCGATGGACTATCGCGCCCTGGCGGATGCCGATGTGGAGGTGCTGTCTTTTCTGGACGCGCTTGCCGCCGAGATCGACCTGACAGCCGGCACGTACAACGACGTGATCGCGGCGGAAGCGGCGATCGGCGACATCTTGCGCGCGCTGTCGGTTGCCGCCGGTCAAAACCAGGATGCGCGTCTCGCATTGCTCGCCCTGGCGAATGCTCCCGGACTGGCGAACCTGCACGTGCCCATGGGCAAGCTGCTCGACATCGGCAGTCTCGGCCAGCTCGCGCTGGGCGAGCGGACTGCCGGCCTCGAAGCGGTCGTGGGCGTCATGGACCTGCTCGGGGCGAGCGCGGCGGTGGCAAATCACGACACACTGGTCGATATGGCCAGCACACTGGATCTTCCCGGCCTAGCGTCCTTCACGCTCGACA
Source organism: Chelativorans sp. M5D2P16 (assembly GCF_034427935.1). NCBI lineage: Bacteria > Pseudomonadati > Pseudomonadota > Alphaproteobacteria > Hyphomicrobiales > Phyllobacteriaceae > Chelativorans > Chelativorans sp. M5D2P16. The sequence continues at coordinate 280,049 of NZ_JAXQNM010000025.1, forward strand.
TCGCCATCGGCGAGCCGCCGCAGGGTTTGCCGTGGTTCGCCGTCGGTGAAGCCGGCAAGATCGTGCGCACGGCGCAGACGCGGCTTTTCCTGAACATCGAAGTCGAAGGACCGGGAGGGACGCTCGGTGAAGTAATCCGGCTGCCGCTTTACCTCGAAGTCGCCTATGCCGAGGCCAAGCTGGATGGGATCTCGTGCTCCCGGGGCGAGGTGACGGGCGTGGCCATCGATGCCCGGCCGGGGATCGTCGAGGCGTGGGTCGGGGAGATCGATCCGGACCAGCTCAGATATTTCGACGCGAGACCCGCCTTGCGTCCGGCGAAGCTCGTCGATTTGAAAGTGGTCCGGATCACCGGAGAAGCACATGCCGTTTCGGGCAACCGCTTTCCGACACGGCTGGATTTCAGCCGTGCCGAGATCGACAGCGGTGCCGTTAGAAGCGTTCACACGCACGATATCGCGCAGCCGCTGGTCCGCTCCCTCCTGAAGGACCTCGATCTGGATGTGGACCTCAAGCTCGGGCCGCTTCAACTCGGTCTCTCGTCCCCGGACCTTCTCGCGGACACGCTGGCTGAGATACTCGGTGAAGTGGCCGGTCCTTTGGACACTCTGCTGTCCACGCTCCTCACCACACTCGGCGTGAAGGTCGGCGAGGCGGATGTCCGGGTGACGGGCGCCGCGTGCGGCAGGGCCGTTCTCGTGAACTGAGGCCGCCTGCGGTCGCCGGCCGCCGCCAGCAAAGCCGTTCCACAGGTGCCCGCCGGAACATCCGGACCCCGTGCGCGTTCAACGCCTTTGTACGGAGTATCGAAGTGGCACCGCGGGCAACCTGGAAGGGGTACGTCAAGCTGTCGGAACTGGCCTTTCCGGTGGCGCTCTATGCCGGCGCGACGACGTCGAAGCGGATTTCCTTCCACATCCTGAACCGCAAGACCGGGAACCGTGTGCACCGGCAATATTTCGACGAGGAGACGGAAGAGCCGGTCGAGCGCGACGAACAGGCGAAGGGCTATCAGATCGGTGACGACGAATACATCATCCTTCAGCCGGAGGAAGTGGCCGAGGCCGTGCCCGAGAGCGACAAGACCATCCGCATCGAAGGCTTCGTTCCCTGCACGGACGTGGACACGGTCTATTTTGACAAGCCCTATTTCCTGGCGCCTTCCGACGGGGTGATGGGCGAGTCCTTCGCCGTGATCCGCGAGGGCATGCGGCGCAAGAAGGTGGCAGCGCTTGCCCGCGCAGTGCTTTTCCGCCGGGTGCGCACCCTGCTCCTCAGGGCACAGGGTTCGGGCCTCGTCGCCAATACGCTGAATTTCGACTACGAGGTGCGTCCCGCCGCCGAAATCTTCGACGAGCTTCCCGACTTCAAGATCGAGGGGGAGATGCTCGATCTCGCCAAGCACATCATCGACACCAAGGCCGGCGACTTCGATCCACGCGCCTTCGACGACCGTTACGACCAGGCGCTGGCCGAACTGATCCGGGCGAAGATGGAGGGGCGCGAGATTAAGGCTCCCAAGCCGCCGAAGGAGACCAAGGTGGTCAACCTGATGGATGCCCTGCGCGAGAGTGCGGCGGCATCCGAGAAGGCGGCGAAGAAGGCACGCGGCGGCAAGCGGAAGAAGGCCGAGCCGGCGCAGCGGCGCAAGGCCGGTTAGGGCCCGCTGGATGGCGCTCGAGACATACCGCAAGAAACGGGATTTCAAGGCCACGCCCGAGCCGCGCGGCCGGGCACGCAAAGCGCCGGGGGGCGACAGCTACGTGATCCAGAAGCACGCGGCACGCCGGCTGCACTACGACCTGCGCCTGGAGATGGGCGGCGTTTTGAAGAGCTGGGCCGTCACCAAGGGGCCGAGCCTCGTGCCGGGCGAAAAGCGCCTGGCCGTCCACGTAGAGGACCATCCGCTGGAGTACGGCGGTTTCGAGGGAACCATCCCCAAGGGCGAATACGGGGGCGGGACGGTAATCGTGTGGGATGCCGGCCGCTGGTCCCCCATCGGCGATATGCAGAAGGGCTATGCGAAGGGGCATCTGGATTTCGAGCTTCACGGCGAGAAGCTCGGCGGGCGCTGGCACCTTGTGCGGATGGGCAAGAAGCTGCGCGAGAAGAAGGAAAACTGGCTCCTGATCAAGGGCGACGACGACTTCGCCCGCGGCGAGGATGATCCGGACATCCTGGAGGAACGGCCCGAATCGGTGAAGACGGGGCGGGTGGTCGAGGAGGTCGCGGGCGAGGCGCCAGGATGGTCGTCGCGGACGGGCAGGATCGACAGGCCCGAGCCGTCCCTTCCGAAGAAGGCCAAAAAGGCCGGCTATCCCGGTTTCATCGCCCCGGCGCTGGCGTCCCTGAAGCCGGCTCCGCCGGCATCGGGAAAATGGCTGCACGAGATCAAGTTCGACGGTTACCGGCTGCAGGCGCATATCGGCCGCCGGGCGGCGCAGCTCTATACCCGCAGCGGACTGGATTGGACGGACGAGTTCGGAGAGGTGTTGACCGCGGCCCTGTCGGCCCTGCCGGCCCGGGAAGCGATCATCGACGGCGAGCTCGTCGTCGAGGGTGCCGGCGGCGCCTCCGACTTTTCCGCGCTGCAGGCGGACCTTTCCGCCGGGAGGACGGACCGGATGGTCTTTTATGCCTTCGACCTCCTTTATCTCGACGGGCACGATCTGCGACCCGCACCCCTGGTGGAGCGCAAGGCGGCACTCAAGGCCCTGATGCGCGACGCGGCGCCGGTCCTGCGCTACAGCGACCATTTCGAGGAGGACGGCGCGGTGGTGCTGCAACATGCCTGCCGGCTGAGCCTCGAAGGCATCATCTCGAAGGATCGCGAGGCGCCCTACCGTTCCGGCAGGGGCAAGGACTGGATCAAGTCCAAATGCTCCGAACGGCAGGAGTTCGTCATCGGCGGCTTCGTACCCTCGACCACCTCCCGCAAAGCGATCGGCTCTCTCGTGCTCGGATATTACGAAAAGGGCAAGCTGTTGCATGCGGGGCGGGTGGGCACCGGCTACACGCACAAGGTCGCCGCAGATCTCTTCAAGCGGCTGGAAAAGCTCGAACAGAAACAGAGTCCGTTCGCCGGGAAGCTGACGGCGGAAGAGGCGCGGCAGGCACGTTTCGTCCGCCCCGAGCTTGTGGCGGAGGTGGAATTCAGCACCTGGACGGCCGACGATCTCATCAGGCATGCCTCCTTCCGCGGCCTGCGCGAGGACAAGAAGCCGGAGGAGGTCCGGCGGGAATCGAAGCGCAAGGCGCCGGCCGAAAAGGCAATGCCGGCCATCCGGCTCACCCATCCCGATCGGCTTTACTGGAAGGACGCCGGGGTGACCAAGCAGGGGCTGGCCGAATATTATTCCGAGGTGTGGCCGCGCATGGGGCCTTTTGTCGTCGATCGGCCGCTGGCCCTGGTGCGCTGTCCCGACGGCGTGGACGGCCAGTGCTTCTTCCAGAAGCATGCCTGGCGTGGCCAGTCCAAGGAAATCTTGCAGGCGCGAGATCCCAAGGAGGCGGGTGATCAGCCGATCATCGCCATCGACGGGCTGCCGGGGCTCCTGGGCCTGGTACAGGGCGGGGCGCTGGAAATCCATCCGTGGGGCGCGCGCCTCGGCGATCTCGAAAAGCCGGACCTGATCAATATGGATCTCGATCCCGGACCCGGCGTGCCTTGGGAGGCCGTTATCGAGGCGGCGCAGGAAGTGCGCGAGCGGCTGCGCGAGGCGGGGCTTGCAAGCTTCGTCAAGACGTCCGGCGGCAAGGGGCTCCACGTGGTGGCGCCGCTCAAGCCGCGCGCGCAGTGGGACGAGGTGAAGGCCTTTGCCAAGAGCATCGCCGATGCGATGGCCGCCGACGATCCGGAGCGCTATGTCGCCACGGTGACCAAGGCGAAGCGCAAGGGAAAGATCCTGATCGACTATCTGCGCAACGGGCGCGGCGCGACGGCCGTGGCACCCTATTCGACCCGCGCGCGGCCGGGCGCCGCCGTTTCCATGCCGCTTGACTGGGAGGAGCTCAGCCCGGCGGTCGGTCCCGCCTATTTCACGGTGGAGAACGTGCTGCCGCGGCTCGCGGCGCTCAAGATCGACCCGTGGGAGGAGTTCTGGAAGGCGGCGGTACCGCTCGACGGCCGGGCGAAACGGGCGGCCTGATTGCTGAAGGGTGTGTCGGGTTTCAGAACATGGGCTGCAGCGCTGGCCCCCTCTCTTGCAAATTCTACCGACTTAGCCTTCGGCTAAGCCCGAGAATTTGCTTTCTCCCCCGCGGGCGCTCCGCAACACCGTTCCCGCCAATCACCAGAATTGGTGAGAGGGGCGTTTCGCAACGCGTGTCCGCTGCCCCTAGCCGCCCCGCTTCTTTTCCTGCGAGATCGACTTCTTCAGCGCGTCCATGATGTTGACGACGTTGCCCGGGGTCTCCGGTTCTTCCTTCTTCCCGGCCTTTGACGGCTTCTTCGTCTTCTTCTTCTGCTTGCTGGCGATGATCTCCTTCAGCCGCTCCTGGACGGGATCGCCGAGCATCGCCGGATCCCATTGCTGGGTCAGGTCCTCGATCAGCGTCGAAATGAGCGAGACCAGGCGCGGTTCGGCCTTCTTCTCTTCCCCGTCACCGAAGACCTCCTTCCCGTCGCGCACCTCGTCCCCATAGCGCAGGGTCCAAAGGACGATGCCCTTGCCGCGGGGTTCGAGCATCACCGCCCGCTCGCGCCGCGAAAGGACGAGCCGCGATATGCCCACCTTGCCGGTCGCCGCCATCGCCTCGCGAATGACGGCGTAAGCCTCCTGCGCCACCTCGTCGTCGGGCATCAGGTAGTAGGGCGTGTCGTACCAGATCCATTCGATGCTGTCGGCGGGGACGAACTGGTCGATGTCGATCGTGCGTGTGCTTTCCAGCGCGACCGCTTCGAACTCCTCGTCCTCGATAATGACGTGGCGGCCCTCCTCGGTCTCGTAACCCTTCACCTCGTCCTCGTCGGCGACAGGCTTTCCCGTCTCGGCATCCACATAGCGGCTGCGCACGCGGTGGCCGGTCCTGGCGTTGACGGTGTGGAAGCGCACCTTCTCGCGGCTGCTCGTGGCCGGCGTGAGCGAGACGGCGCAAGTGACCAGCGAGAGCTTGAGATAACCTTTCCAATAGGGGCGCGGCGCCATGGCGGTCTCCGGGCTGCAGTCCGGTAAACGCGCCAGGGGCGGGTTGGTTTCCCGGTGTCCCGCGCCACCCGTGGCAGACCGGCCGTCCGCGCGGCCGGCGACGTGCGCTAGAGGTTACGCCCGATCGCGCCACCGGCCACCGCACCGCCGATGCCGCCGACGACCGCACCGCCGGTCCCGGCGATCGCATCGCCCACCACGGCGCCGCCGAGGCCACCCACCGCGGCACCGGTGATCGTCTTTTCGGTGGTCGTGCATCCGGACGCCATGAGGGATGCCCCGAGGACAACAGACAACATGCCGATTTTCTTCTTCATTTGCGGATCTCCAGACCTCGATTGATCAGATGTTGCCTGTGATTCGCAAAATTAGCCGCTTGGTCCGGCAAGGCAAGAATGTGAGGCGCATTCGGAGCTACACGCTTTCGCGGCATCGAAGGCCAACCAGGCTAGCCAGAAGGTCATGCTCGCCGCGATTCTGCGCGAGAGGCAGTCGCTGATCGGGCTGTCGGGCGATTGAACTGAGATGCTTGCCAACCAAGAAAAAACGGCAGCGGCTCAGTTCGTATTTCAGCCCAGGTGCAAGGGCCGCCGGCGCCTGGCCGGCAGCCCCTGACGTTATTCCATTTCCTGCCAGTATTGCCGGATTTTGGTTGCCACTTCCGGATTGGCTTGGGCAGCCTGGAAGATTTGGTTGTAGGTCTGGAGCTCCAGTCCGTTCGACTGAACCGCCTGGACAATCTCCTGATTGGCCTCATTGCGCAACTGCTCGGCCTCTTGTCCCTCGGCATCCTGAATACGCGGTTTCCATTTGTCCGCCACTTCCTGGACTTCGAGCGAGGCCTGGGCGAACGCCCTGATCGTGCCGTCGTCCAACTCGGGGGTTGCCTGGGGCTGCGTCTGCTGTGCCGGCTGCTGGGTCTGTTGTTGTGCCTGAACCGAGGTGACGCCTGGTGCAAGCGCCAAAAGGGCGGCGGAGCAAGTCGCGGCAGCCAAGGTTTTAGGGGGGAACTTCATTGCGTTGTTTCTCCTGTTGCGCGCCGCCGGAATAGTCGGCGCTCATTCGCAATCGGAGCGCCGCACACGCGACACTCGTTTCACAGACGGGTGCAGGAGACGATGAGTTCCCCGCGTGCCGGACGATCGAACGGAAATTTTTTTCGGAACTAACCAACGCTACGCCCCGTCCTTTTTCCAGAACAAGGCGGGAGAGAAACCCTTTGACCGTGGTCCGGAGCGGCATGTCAGACGAACTGAAGTGGATGATTGAACGGCAGATTCCGCATCTGCGCAGATATGCCTTTGCGCTCACCCGCGACCGCGAGACAGCCGACGAAATCGTGCAGGACAGCCTGGAAAGGGCGCTTCGCAAGCGGCATCTGTGGTCGCGTCGCGGCAGCATCCGAAGCTGGCTGTTTCGGATCCTCTATCGCCAGAGCATCGAGCACTATCGCCGTTCGCATCTCGACACGATCCCGGCCGAGGCGGGTGTAATCGATAACGCAGTGGCCCACCCCGCAAACCAGGAAATGCGCGTCGACTGCCTCAGGATAGCCGAGGCACTTGAACAATTGCCGGCGGAACAGCGCGCCGTGGTGCTCTTAGCGGCGCTTGAGGGGCTGCCCTACGACGAGATCGCCGAGATCACAGGCGTTCCTGTGGGCACGGTGCGCTCGCGCCTGTCACGAGCGCGCGAGACGCTGCGTCTGTTCCGCGAATCCGCGCCGCCCGACAGACGGACAGCCAAGCTGAGGATGGTCAAATGAAAGGCATCCCGCAAGACATTCGCGAAATCGACTTGATGGCCTACGCGGACGGGCTTCTCGAAAGTGATACCGCTCGCAAGAACGCCGTGGAGGCGTATCTTGAGTCCCATCCTTCCGAGGCTGCCCGCGTGGCAACCATTATCGAAGACAACCTGGCGATCCGAGAGCTTTATGCAGCCGAACTCGGGCGACCGGTTCCGCAGTGGCTGCTACGCACCGTCCGCGAACCGGCGCGAAGAGATCAGCGCAGGTCGGCCGCGATCGCTGCAAGCGTGTTCTTTACAATCCTGGCGGCGGGCAGTGGTTGGTTCGTGGGCCAGCAACCCGATGTCACAGACGTTTCGTCGGAGTTGCTGCAGGCGGTGGCGAGCCAGCACACCAAGCCGGGAACGCAGACAGCCGTCAGCATGACCAGCAGCAGCGGAGGGGGTGGTGCGTTGCTGCCCGACCCCTCCAAGGATGTGCTGATCGAGGTGCCGGCGCCCGACCTAAGCGTCTATGGTTTCTCTCTAGCCGAGCGTAGCCTTGTTACCGTGTCGGGACAGAAGATGGTGCGCCTTGTCTATCGCTCGCCCAGCGGGACGATGAATCTGTTTATGCGCCTCCGCCAGAACGCGAATTCGACTGCTATGCGGCACATCCGTGAGGGTGATGTCTCAGTCCACTACTGGTCTGAAGGACCTCTTGCCTACGCTCTGACCAACGATGCGGAGGATGACGGGACGCAAATTGCAGAGACGGTACGCAACGCCGTCAAACCCGGCCGCTTCATCGAACAACCACCGACGACCGCTCCTGGCCAAGGCGAATCGATAGCGGCAGATGGCGCGCTCGGCATCCAGCAGCCGGCCGAACCGGCGTCGTCAAGTCCGCAGCCGAGCCAATTCAACTGAGGAAGATCAACCTTTGGGCATGGGGGGCGAACGAAAGCGCCACAACCGGGCGCCATTCAAACTGATATGGAGGTTTACCGAATGAAAAAATTGCTCGCAGCGGTCCTCGCTTCCGCATTTGCAGCGCCTGCATTCGCACAGGCCATTACCTTCGAGTCTGTCGACGCCGATCAGAGCGGAACGATCAGTCTTGCAGAGCTGCAAGCGGTTGTTCCCAACGTTAACGAAGAGACTTTCCGGGCAATCGATACGGATGGAAGCGGAGAGCTTTCGCCGGAAGAATTCGCCGCAATCAGTGGCGGATGACCGTCCCACAACAAAGGAGGGAAAGATGAAAAGGATACTTATCGCTTCGGCCTCAGCCCTGACTCTTTTTGCCATTGCCGGCTGCGATGGCGGTGGTGAACCGCCGCCGCAGGGCGGTGCGGGCATGGAGCCTGCGCCAACGGACACCGCGCCGCAGACCGGCACGGGTATGGACCAAACTGCACCGCAAACCGGTACAGGCATGAACCAAACCGCACCGGATCAGCCCGCGACCGGCACGTCCCAATAAGGGCGTGTCCGGATTCCCTGGCTTTTTCGGGCCGTCGAGGTGCGAACGCCAGAAGCTGTTTTCCCGGCGGAGACACGCCGGGGAAACATTCAAAGCATATCTCCTCTGCTGTGCCTTAGAGCAATCCGAACTGTCATAACGGATGCGATCTCAGGAGAAACAGAGGAGGGCAGAACCCATCCTGCTTGGCGATGCCAAGCCTTGCGATTAGACTAAACCACTCCCAAGCACCGACTCCCCTTCGCCCCTGACATTGTCAGGGGCGTTTCTGCGGATCGCTGTTGTAGCAAAGGGGCCTCTCCTGCGCGGCAACAACGCGTACTGGAAACAGTGAAACTGCACACGGCGATCAAAGCGGCCCGCCAGCTGCGACATCACTGCGGGTCGAACACTATGGGATCAAGCAAGTAGTCGGCGTTTCGGATTCGGCAAGTACGGCTAAGTTCAGACGAGATGACGTTCGCCGCAAAACCCGGTGTCAAAATTGCAAAACGCGCTGACCGGCTACAACCACCTTGCAACCTTTTGAAATTAAAGAGTTATGGTGGGCTCGGAGCCGTCCATGAACCCTTGTATTCTACGGGGTTGAGGGTGCATTACCCCATCGTTACCCCCATAGTGTTCATGTCCTGTTCTCGCGCTTTTAGGACCGTTTGATCTGTTCAAGACGATAGTTTCCATCTTTTCGCGACGTGGAAAGCCCATCAGATTTCAGGCCATTGTTTCCCTCCGAGATAGGCTTCGTGAGCATTAGACGCTGAATCGATACGATCGAGCAGGTCCGCAAGAGGCTCGCCAAAGAGTTCCTCCCACTGCTCACCGCACATGAACTCGAAATAGATTGCCAGAGTCTCGGTGATCAATGTGCATAGGGCAAAGATAACCTGTGGTCTGGGATACTGCCATTCGAGATTCGGTGTAAAGCCACCCTCTCCGTCCCACTCAACATGATTGGAGTAAATCTCGTGCCAGTTGCCGTGGACGCTGTGTGACGGACCAGCGAACGCGCCTAGATAGATATCACCGAGCCCCACTGCTTCCGCTTTATCAAACAGATTCTTGCCTCCCCATGGACCCTTCTGTTCCAAGTCAACATCATCCAGGGAGACCTGCGCTACGGTCGCCGCGCGTTCGATCGACTTGAGCATTCGGTCTTCGATCGGAAGCATGACGCCATTGCGGGCCGCGACGTTGCTCAACACTCGATCGCGCAACTTTCGCTCATGACGGAGGGAGTATTTGACGTATTCGTCGATCAGTGTCGGCTCGAAGTGCTGAACCATGTAACGGATATTGACCAGCGTCTCGAAAACAAGGCGCGCAAAAATGAATGCCGACTCTTGGCGCTTTTGCGTGGTCTGATCGAGCACTGTGTGGACCAGCTTGTATAGCCGAACCATGTTCCCGCAGATCGCGGCTCTATCCCTGTCCCATACCGGCTTTTCGCCGAATGTAGATGCAGCCACGCAGACCCAACTGCCGGTCTCGATCATGAGATCAACAGCGAGGCCCGTGAAATCATCTTCTCGCTCGAATGCTGCCATCTCGTCAGCATCGACCTTCGTTCTCCCAATCTCAGGTAGATTTTCAGCAGTTAGTGGCTTCACGCTGCTGTGTCCCCGCTATTCACTTTATGCGACCAAAATCCTTCGAATAAGAATTTCAAACGGACTCATAGCATCAAACTCGTTGTCATTCTGCGCAGTGGGCACTGCGACAGTGGGGGCTGATCATTGAATGCGGCGGATAGGTCCATTTAACAGCAAAATACCCCCAAACAGACGTTCGAATCCCGGGAATTTCCTGCTAAATTATTGATTTCATTGAACAAAAAGTGTCCTGGTGGGCCCGGAGGGACTCGAACCCCCAACCAAGCGGTTATGAGCCGCCGGCTCTAACCAATTGAGCTACAGGCCCGGTGCGGCTGAATTAATGGGTTTCATGGCCGGGCACAAGACAGGAGTGCCGCAATCGTTTCATAATCGCTCCTTACTGCTAGTGCGCATCATCTACAAAGGAGATTGTCATGAGCCGTTTTTTCGTCCCGCTTGTCCTTGCGGTTTCCGCGCTGGCGGTGCTGCCGGCCGCCGCGCAGGGGCCCGACCTCAGGCCGAAGATCATGGTTACCGGCGAGGGCGAGGCGCGGATCAGCCCGGATATGGCGATCATCGCGCTCGCCGTCATGCGCGAGGGGGAGACCGCGCGTGAGGCGATGGACGAAAACAACGCGGCCATGGCCGCCGTCATCGCGGCGCTGAAGGAAGAAGGGATCGAGGCGCGCGATCTGCAGACCAGCGGGCTGTCCATCGATCCGCAATATGTCTATCCCAACAACAACAACGGCGAGGAAAAGCCGCGCATCACCGGCTACCGCGTGACGAATACGCTGACCGTGCGTGTCCGCGATCTTGAAAATGTCGGCGAAATCCTGGACCGTTCCGTATCGCTCGGGGTCAATCAGGGCGGCAACATCACGTTTACCAACGACAACCCGTCCGAGGCGCTGAGCCAGGCGCGCACGCGCGCGGTGGAGGATGCGGTCGCCAAGGCGCGCACCCTCGCCGAGGCCGCCGGCGTGTCGCTGGGCGACGTGCTGCAGCTGTCCGAGCAATCGGCTCCGCCGCCGCGCCCGCTCGCAGCCCCCGTCATGCGCATGGAGGCGGCCGCCGACAAGGCGGTGCCGGTCGAGACGGGCGAGAACACCTACAGCGTCCAGGTGAACGTCACCTTCGAGATCGGCCAGGAGTAGGGGACCGTCCGGAAAAGGCGGGCAGGGGCATCGCGTTTGGCGTCGACGTCCCGCTCGCCAAGCTGCTTCGCGGGCTGGTGGAGCCGGGGTCCGAGTAGGAGGCCCTCTTGCGATTTCTAGTCTAAGGCTTAGCTTTGCAAAACCCAAGAAATCGCTTTCTCCCTCGCCAAGGGGGAGACAACGCTGCCGTCGGCGCCAATCGCCACGACTTGCGGCTTGCCGGCGCAGGGACGCGCCTGCCGGGGTTTGCCTGCCTGGGTTTATAGGACGGCAAGAGGAGACGCCGCCGGAAGATCCGGCGGCGTTTCGGTGTTCGGGGTGGGGCGCTAGCCGTCACATGGCGCGGATGACGGGGCAGTGCGGCGCGCGCGAAAAGACGACGCGCGCGCGGTGGCGGTGCCTGTGACCGGCAACGGTGATGATCTTCCGGCTGGCGTGCGTGACCCGGGCGTGGCGAAGCCCCATCCGCCCTGCCTTGTGGAGCGCCTGGCCCGGCGAACAGGCCGAAACGTGCCGGGGCCGGCCGCGGTGCGGCTTGTACATGTGGCCCCGGTCGCGATGATGGCTGCCGGCGCTCGAACCCTGCTGACCGAAGCTGAAGTAAAATCCGTCGGCCTGGGCGCCGGCAGGCATCGCCGCCAGCGTGCCGAGGCCGAGAAGGGCTGAGAGAACTGCTGTTCTGATCGTGCGAAACATGGGGCTGCTCCTGGCTTTTCGCTCCATTCGCTTGCCGCGAACGGGTGAACAATGCCGGAGCCGGTCTGAACCGGGTGCGAACCCGCCGTTCACACGCCGTTCACGCCGATTCGATCTGGGCCTCCCGGGCGGCGCGGTCGAGGTGGAAAGTGAGGCGAGAGATCAGCCCGTCGTCGACCTCGAAGAACATCCCCGCCGGCAGGCTGTAACGCTGGCCCCGGGCCTCGGGCAGGCCTTCCAGGGTCGAACGATAGGTGCCGTGAAGGGTGAATTCGGCTGCCGCCCGCACGCCGCCCGGGGCGGTCATGATGGCGACGTCGCTGAGCTCCTCACGGAAATGGCGAGCAGAAAGGCCGAGAAACCAGCGGAATTTCTCCTTGCCGATCTCGCGCCCGCCGCCGCTCTTGTCGCGGGCGACGTCTTCGGAGAGACAAGCCAGCATCGCCTCGTGGTCGCTGCGGTTGAAGGCATCGAGATAGCGCTCGATCAATTGCCGGGTTCTTGTCTCGCTCATGGCTCCTCCTGAAGAAGATAGGGAAGATAATCCTCCGGCTCGTCAAGTGCGTCCTCTTGCGCGGCCACCCGGCCGCGCACGGAGATGCCCGCCTGGTGAACGGTTTCCGGGTTGCCCGAGACCAGGGGATGCCACCAGGCGAGATCCTTCCCGTCCGCCACCAGTCGATAGGCGCAGGTCGCCGGGAGCCAGTTCAAGGTGCGGACGTTCTCGGGGGTCAGGCGCACGCAGTCATGCACGCGGGCCAAGCGGTGGGCATAGTCGGTGCAGCGGCACAGACCGGCATCGAAGAGGCGGCAGGCGACGCTGGTCCAGTGGATCTGGCCGGTGTCCTCGTCCTCGAGCTTGGCGAGACAGCATTTGCCGCAGCCGTCGCAGAGCGACTCCCATTCCTGCGGGCTCATCGCCTCAAGCGGCTTCGTCTTCCAGAAGGGTTCCATGCCGATGATGTGGCGCGGCGCGCGTGCCGGGTCAAGCACCGTGTCCCGGCGGCGCTGTTTCGGTTCGAAGCCCGGCTCGAGACATATCGCCGTTTGCACGCGCAAAGGACTGGTTCGCGCGTCCCGAGCAGGGCCAAGATCCCGGGAAGGCGATGTTCGGCTGAGTTCGCGTTACCCGTCCAGCGCCGCCCTCACCTTGGCGGCGAGTCGTTCCAGCGAGGCAGGCTTCTGTAGAAGGTTCACTCCCGGATCGAGCACGCCGTTATGTAGGATGGCATTGCGCGTGTAGCCGGTGGTGAAAAGAATTTTCAGGTCCGACCGGCGCTTTTGAGCCTCCTCGGCAAGGCGACAGCCGTTCATGTCGGACATGACGACATCCGTGAAGAGAAGGCGGATTTCGGGGTGTTTCGAAAGGGCTGCCAGTGCTTCCACGCCGCCGCGCGCCTCGATCACACCGTAGCCCAGATCGCGCAGCATTTGCGCGGTGAGCGCCAGCACCTGTTCGTCATCCTCCACAACCAGCACCACCTCGGATGCTGCGCCGCGGGCGAGCGACCTGGCAGGCGTGTGCTTCGGTGTATCGGCCGCGCCATAGAGCCGGGGCAGGTAGATCTTGATCGACGTGCCCTGGCCGGGCTCGGAGTAGATCTTTATGTGGCCGCCCGACTGCTTCACGAAGCCGAACACCTGGCTCAGGCCGAGCCCGGTGCCCTCGCCCGGGCCCTTGGTGGTGAAGAACGGATCGAACGCCTTGGCCATGACATTCGGCGTCATGCCCGTGCCTGTATCGGTGACGGCCACCATCACATACTGGCCGGATTCTATGCCGTGCTCGACCGTATAGGTTTCGTCAAGGTGGCTGTTGGCGGTCTCAATGGTGAGACGGCCGCCCTCGGGCATGGCGTCGCGCCCATTGATGGCGAGGTTGAGAATCGCGTTTTCGAGCAGGTTCTTGTCGGCATGGACCTTCCAGAGCCCTCCGGCAAGCACCGTTTCGAGCCGCACCGTCTCACCGAGTGTGCCGCGGAGCAACTCGGACATTTCCGCCACCATCTGGTTGGCATTGAGCGGCTCGGGCGAAAGCGCCTGCTGGCGTGAGAAGGCGAGCAGGCGCTGGGTGAGCGAGGCGGCCCTGGCTGCGCCATCCTTGGCCGCGGCGATGAACCGCGAGACGTCTTCGCCCTTGGCAAGACGCCGTTCCATGAGGCTGAGCGCAGAGAGAATGACGGCCAGCATGTTGTTAAAGTCATGGGCGATACCGCCCGTGAGCTGGCCAACGGCCTCCATCTTCTGGGATTGGCGAAGTGCTGCCTCCGTCTTCATGCGGGCCTCGACGGCCTTGGCGATGCGCTCCTCCAGCGTGCGGTTCAGCGCCACAAGCTCGGCATTGGCCTTTTCTGCGACGCGGCGGGCCTCGAGAAGCTCGCGCTCGTAGCGGCGGCGGTCGGACGCGTTGAAGATGGTGATGCGTACAAAGCGCAGCGCTCCCTTCTCGTCCCGCCGCTCCACCGCGTTGACTAGCACTGGCAGCGTGGTGCCGTCGGCGCGCAAGAGATCTAGCGCGACCTCGTTGAAGAAGCCCTGCATGCGCATCAAAGGCAAGAAATGGGTCTCGTAATAAATCTTTCCGGCAATGTTCAGAAAATCCTGGAATCGGCGACCGACAATTTCGCTGTGGTCGCAGCCGAGCCAAGTGGCGAAAGTGAGGTTCACCTTTCTGATGCGGCCGTCCGACCCTGCCGAGACGTAGCCGCAGGGGGCATTTTCAAAGAGGTCTTCGAGATCTCGGAGTTCGTCGTCCATGGACTGCGGGGCGGCGCTCAAGAGGTTCCGCCTTCGAGGAAGGCCTTCATTGCAGCAATCGTCTCCTCGGGGGCGCTGAGATTGGGGCAATGGCCAGTGGCCTGCAGGAGAACGAAGCTGCTGTCGGGAAGGTTCCGGTGTACATACTCGCCCACGGCCTGGGGAGCGATCACGTCTTCCGAGCACTGCAGCACGAGGGAGCGGGCGCTGACGTGCAGAAGATCGGCGCGGTTGTCGGCAAGGAAGGTGACGCGGGCGAAGCGCTTGGCGATCTCCGGATCCGTCATGCAGAAGGAGTTCGTAAGTTCCTCGCCAAGCTCCGGTCGGTCGGGATTGCCCATGATGACCGGAGCCATGGACTGCGACCAGCCCATGTAGTTGGCGTCGAGCAGGTCGAGGAGTTCCTGGATCTGCGCCGCACTGAAGCCGCCTATGTATTCGGAGTCGTCGATATAGCGCGGCGATGGTCCGATCATCACCAGATCATCGAACAGGTCAGGCGCCTTCACGGACGCAATGGCGCCGATCATCGCGCTCACCGAATGGCCGACGAAAACGCCTCGGGTAACATCGAGTTCGCGGCAGATCTCGATGACATCGTCGGCGTAGCCATCGAGCGAGCCGTATTTGCCGGGATCGTACGCCTTGAGATCGGAACCGCCGCAGCCGACATGATCGAAGAGCACGATGCGGTAATCGTCGGCAAAGGCCGGCCAGACAAACCGCCACATGTTCTGGTCACAGCCGAAGCCATGGGCGAAGACCATCGCCCGCTTTCCAGAGCCCAGCACCTTTACGTTGTTCCGCTGCAGCATCATCAAATGACACTCCTCGTCCCGCAATCTAACCGGGGGATCCGGCGACTTGCGCGAATGCGCCGCGATGATCTGCCGGTGAGGCTGAAGAGATAGGATTCGATATTGGATTGTCCAAAACGATGTCCCGTCCGGTCGTGGGGGCATTCCGACACTCACGAGGCAAAACGTCTGGTCTGGTGAAGTGCAGCAAGTGTCCGTCGCCCTTTGCAGATTCCGCCCTTGTCGGAAGTTCAACCGAAGCACCACGTATTGGCTGATCGGCCGGTTGTCGCGTGCCCCGCGCGGGGCGGTTCGGGAACCAAGAGGTCTGTTCATCGCTTTACTGCGCCGAAGGGATTCCTCCACCTGAGGAGCAGCGAGATGAAAATGACCCATAGATTCCTGGCCGGCACGGCGCTCTGCGTGCTCATGACCGCGCCATATCCCGCCTTGGCAAAGAATGCCGCGCCGGAGAGGCCGATCATGCTGGTGCAGGCGGAGGAGCCTCTCGAGACCGAACAGGAGGCGCCGGCCGGATGTCCCGCTGGGACCGCGCCGGGAGCGGACGGCGAATGCGTGCCGATAGAAGGGCAACCTCCGGCGGAGGAAGTGCCTCCCGAAGCGATCGAAGAAGCCCCTGCCGTGGACGAACCTCCGGCGGAAGAGATCCCGGCCGAGCCCACTCCCGAGGAGATCGCGCCCGAAGCGCCGGCACCGGAAGAGGCAGCGCCCGAAGAACCCGCTCCAGAGGAACTCGCGCCTGAGGAGCCGGCCCCGGAAGAGCTCGCGCCCGAAGAACCGGTCCCGGAAGAGCCCGCACCGGCGGAAGAGGCGCCCGCCGAGATGCAGACAGAGCCGATGACGGAACCCGAAAGCGCGCCGGCGCCTATCCAGGAAGCACCCGACGAGGCCGAGGAGACGACGCCGCCCGCCGAAGAGGAGGCGCCTGCGGCTGAAGAACCGGCCGAGGACGAGGCAGCGCCGGTCGAAACGCTGCAAGAGCAGCCTGCCGCGCCCGAGGAACAAGACGAGCCTGCCGCGGCCCAGGAAGGCGAGGACGCCATGCCTGCCGAAGAGCCGGGGGAGGCGGCCACCGGGCAAGACGAGGAGGCGCCCGCCGAGGCTGACGAGCAGATCCCCGTCGAAGAAACGGCGGAACCCGCCCCGGAAGAGGCCGAGACCATGGAGAGCGGTGAAGAGGAGCTTCTGCCGGAAGATGCCGCGCCCGTGCTTGACAGCCAGAAGGAAGGCGCGGTCGACGCCGAGGCGGCCGGACCCGATGGCGCCGCCGCGGAAGAAGGGGCCGCCCCGCAGCCGGCGCAGGAAACCGAAGCCGAGGCGCCGGAAGGTGCCGCCGGCGCTGAGCCGGTGCCGGAAACGGACGCGCAGGCCCAGCAGAACATCATGGATCCGCAGCGGCTCCAGGCGGAGATCCGCTCCATCGTCGAGGAAGAGGGCGAGGCCATCAATTTGGGGCAAACGCCCGAGGACATGCGCATGCGGCGTGCCGAGTTCTACCGGCCGCGCGAGAATGCCCGGGTGGTCGAGGAATACAACGACAACCGCACGATCGTGGAGATCAACAACCACTACTATGTGGAGAGCTCCGACTACGACCGCATCGTCATGCGGGACGACCGGGTCTACTACGAGGAACTGCGCGGCGGGCGGGTGCGCGAGGTGATCGAGCGCTCCGACGGGACCCGCGTGATCACCGTGCGCAACCGCTATGGCGACATCATCCGCCGCGTGCGTGTGACGCCCGACGGGCGGGAATACGTGCTGGCCTATCTGCCCGAAGACCGCTTCGATACGGCGATGCACTACGAGGATCTGGCGCGCGAACTGCCGCCGCTCAGGCTGACGATTCCCGTCAGCGACTATATCCTCGAGGCGGACAGGGTGGAGGATCCGGACCGTTATTACACCTTCCTCGACCAGCCGCCGGTGGAACCGGTGGAGCGCCTCTATTCGGTCGAGGAGGTGAAGTACTCGGCGCGCGTGCGCGACATGGTGCGGCGCATCGATCTCGACACGATCGAGTTCGAATTCGGCTCGGCTCGAATCGAGGAGAGCGAGATCGCCGATCTGGAGGCCGTCGCCGACGCCATTCTGCGCATGCTCGACGAGAACCCCGCCGAGACCTTCCTGATCGAGGGCCACACGGACGCGGTGGGGTCGGAGATGGCCAACCTCGCCCTGTCGGACAGGCGCGCCGAGGCGGTCGCGCGGGCCTTGAGCGATGTTTTCGGGGTGCCGCCCGAAAACCTGATCACCCAGGGCTATGGCGAGCAATATCTGAAGATCCGGACGGAACGGCGCGAACGGGAGAACAGGCGCGTGGCCGTGCGCCGCATCACCCCGCTCATCACCCCGGTGGCGGCGCGCCAGTAGAAGCGCTTTCCTGCACATTCCCGGATGACGGGAAGATGCGGGCAGGGCCCGGCCGGTTTCCCTCCGCCGGTCGGGTCTTCGTGCGTTCGGATGCCGACGCGGCTGCCGATGTCCTTTTGACAAGGGCGTGCCGATAGGAAATGCTATGTGTTCGGTCGTGCCCAATCGGGCCAATCACAAAAACACTGCGGACGAGCGGGAGTGCGTCGATGAAATTCTTCAGGAGCAATGGCGGCCGCGTGCCGGGCAAGATCGCTGCGCTGGCGGAAGATGCCAGGGCCGGCCGAATGGACCGGCGCGAGTTTCTCGCCCTGGCGAGCGCCTTCGGCGCCACCACCGCCGGTGCCTACGCGATGGCGGGGCTTTCGGCGCCCGCGCCGGCTCTCGCCCAGGAGCCGAAAAAGGGCGGCGTCCTCAAGGTCGCCATGTGGGTGAAGGACCCGAAAGATCCGCGCACGGCGGACTGGTCGGAGATCTCCAATGCCATGCGCCAGACGCTGGAGCCCTTGGTGAAGTACACGCGTGACTTCACCTTCGAGGGCAAGCTGCTGGAAAGCTGGGAGGTCAACGAGGACGCCACCCAGTATCTCCTCAACGTGCGCCAGGGCGTGACGTGGAACAACGGCGATTCGTTTTCCGCCGCCGACGTGATCTACAATCTCCTGCGCTGGTGCGACCAGACGGCCGAAGGCAACTCGATGGCCACGCGGCTTTCCGCACTCATCGATCCGGAGACGAAGAAGGCGCGAGAGGGCGCCATCGAGAAGGTGGACGACTACACGGTGCGGCTGAGCCTGCCGTCACCGGACATATCCATCATTGCCGGTTTCTCCGATTATCCCGGCCTGCTCGTGCATCCCAGCTTCGACGAGACGGGACGGGATTTCGTGGCCAACCCGATCGGAACCGGGGCCTTCGAGCTCGTCTCCTACGAGGTCGGCAACCGCGTCGTTCTGAAGCGGCGCGAAGACGGCAAGTGGTGGGGCGGCGAGGCCTACCTCGACGGTATCGAGTTCATCGATTACGGCCCCGACCCGTCGGCGATGATCAGCATGTTCGAGGCGGGAGAGATCCATACCAATTACGAGACCAAGCCTGATTACGTCGACATCCTCGACGGGCTCGATCTCGTCCGCTCGGAGGTGATGACGGCGACGACGATCGTCGCGCGCACCAATGTCGAGCACCCGCCCTATGACGACCAGCGCGTGCGCAAGGCGCTGCAACTCGGCGTCGACAACGCCACGATTCTCGCCCTCGGCTACAACAATGCCGGCGAGGTGGCCGAACACCACCATGTCTGCCCGATCCATCCCGAATACGCCGAGCTTGCGCCGATCGCCCGTAACGCGGATCGTGCCAAGGCGCTGATGGAGGAAGCCGGCCAGATGGGGTACGAGCACGACCTCATCACGGTCGACGAGGACTGGCACAAGAACACCGGGGATGCCATCGCCGCGCAACTGCGCGACACCGGGTTCAAGGTCAGCCGCACCGTCCTGCCGGGCTCCACCTTCTGGAACGACTGGACGAAATATCCCTTCTCCATGACCAACTGGAATATGCGGCCGCTGGGAATTCAGGTGGTGGCGCTGGCCTACCGCACGGGGCAGGCCTGGAACGAATCCGCCTATTCCAACGAGGAACTCGACGCCAATATCGACAAGGCGCTGACGCTGCCCGACCCGGACGAGCGGCGCGAGGTGATGCGGGAGATCGAGCAGCACATCCAGGATGCCGGCATCATCATCCAGCCTTATTGGCGCAAGCTCTACAGTCACTCCGTGCCGGCGGTGCAGAACCACGGCATCCACCAGACCTTCGAGATCGATCTCGAGCGGGTGTGGCTCGACGAGGCCTGATAAGACACGGGGGCGGTCGGTGCCGGCCGCTCCCCAAGCAAGCAAGAAAGCTATGCCCCCGACGGGGGAGGGGAAACAGTGCTGCGCTTCATCCTTCGCCGGCTCGGTGTCATGGCGCTGACCATGCTGGTCCTTTCGTTCGTGGTGTTCTTCCTGGTCAATCTGGAGCCGAACCTGAAGAAGCTCGCCATCAGCCAGTTGACCATGCGCTCCTCGGCCGCCGAGATCGAAAGCTGGCTGCAGGAGTACGGCTACCGGCAGAACTTCTTCGTGCGCTACGGCCAGTGGGTGGGGCTCGTGCGCAAGCAGCCCAACATCGACTCCGAGACCGGTGCCGCCGTGCCGCGCTTTTCCTACTGCGACGAGCCGGCCGAACCGCGCTACTCCGGCATTCTCCAGGGTGATTTCGGCTGTTCCACGAAATTCAGGGAGCCGGTTGCGGAAAAGCTCGTTCCCGCGATGGGCGCCACCGGCATCCTGATGTTCTGGGTCATGGCCGTCATGGTGCCGGTGTCGCTCCTCATCGGCGTTCTGGCGGGGATGCGCGAGGGCAGCCGGACGGACCGCACGCTTTCGGTCGCCTCGATCACCACCACCGCTACGCCCGAATACATCTCCGGGGTCATCTTCACCGTCATCTTCGCCTCTTGGCTCGGCTGGCTGAACGGCTCGGCCGCCTCGGCAACCAACAGCGGCGTGACGTTTTCCAACTTCACGCTGCCGGTGATCACCATGGCCATTTACGGCATCGGCTACATCGCGCGCATGACCCGTGCCTCCATGGTGGAGGTGATGACGCAGCAATATATCCGCACCGCGCGCCTGAAAGGTCTCAGCTTCAATGCGGTGGTGGTCAAGCACGCGCTGCGCAACGCGCTGATCGCGCCCTTCACGGTGATCATGCTGCAGTTTCCCTGGCTTCTGACCGGCGTGGTCATCGTCGAGGTGATGTTCCGCTATCAGGGCTTCGGCTTCACGCTGGTGGAGGCGGCCGCCAACAACGACATCGACCTGCTTCTGGCCTGCTCACTGGTCTCGGTGCTGGTGGTGCTTGTCACGCAGCTCGTCTCCGATGTCGGCTACGTGCTGCTCAACCCGCGTATCCGGGTGCGATAAGGGCCGGCCCATGCAGTTCGAGACACTCGGGTTCTTCGGTATCCTCTTCGGCGTCGTCGCGCGCTTCTGGCCGGTGTGGATCGGGCTCGGTACAGTCTTCATCCTCAGCACGCGCTACCGGAAGGTGCTCGGTCTTTACGGCCATCTCTTCGAGACCAAGGTCGGCATCGCCGGCCTGGCGATCTGCCTGTTCTGGCTGTTCACGGCGATCTTCGCGGATGTGATCGCCCCCTTCGGGCCTCTCGAACAGATTCCGCTCCTGAAGAACGCAGCACCGGGGACGATCGAGCCGGAAACCGGCCTGCCTTTCCTTTTCGGCGGCGACCGGCTGGCGCGCGACGTCTTCTCCCGCATGGTGTTCGGCAGCCAGATCGTGCTTGCCATCGCGCCGGCGGCGACGCTCTTCGCGCTGATGGTGGGCACCACGCTCGGGCTGCCGGCCGGCTATTACGGCGGGCGGATCGACAGCGTGCTTTCCTTCCTGGCCAACCTCGTCCTGGCTTTCCCCGTCATCCTGCTCTTCTACCTGCTGGTTACGCCCGGCATCCGCGAAACGTCCATACCGCAGTGGCTGGCGGGATTCTTCTTCGTCTTTCCGATGATTTTCCTTTCGACGCTCTTCTACACCCGCTTCAGCGGCCGGCCGGGGCTTCTGGCGGTGCTCATCGGGGTGACCTTTCTCGTCGGCGGCTGGCTTTATGCGGGGCTCGTCTTCAACGCCGATCCGCTGGGGATCGTCTCGCTCAGGCCGAACGAGCTCAACATCTTCGTGGCGGTCGTCTTTGCCTCGAGCCCCGGCGTGTTCCGGATCGTGCGCGGGCTGACCATGGACATCAAGACGCGCGACTATGTCGCCGCCGCCCAGACGCGCGGGGAGAACCCGTGGTACATCATGCTCTGGGAGGTTCTGCCGAATGCGCGCGGGCCGCTCATCGTCGATGCCTGCCTCAGGATCGGCTACACCACCATCCTTCTCGGCACACTCGGCTATTTCGGCCTGGGGCTGGCACCGGAAAGCCCGGACTGGGGCACGGCAATCAAGGAATCGAGCCGGCTTCTCAGGGCCTATATCCATCCCGCGCTGCCGCCGGCCCTGGCGCTGATGTCCTTCGTGCTGGGACTGAACCTGCTCGCCGACGCCCTGCGCGAGCAGTCGCTGAAGGACTGATGCCATGCGGGACGTGAAACCAAGCTGTGTCATCCCGGAAGCCGGAGCGAAGCGGAGGCTATCCGGGAACCATTGGTCCTGCGATCGTCGAGCCCGCCTCGGTCCTCGTCTTGGCGCGCGTCAGGAACATCGCAATCTCTGCGGAAACCGGTCGCACTCGCTCAATAGGTCCTGGCTCTCGCTCCGCTCGGCCGGGATGACGACCAGAACCGGGTCGACCAGCCCTGCGACCTTTCAGGATTGGAGCAGGCGATGAACGAAGCCATCAGGATCGACCCGACCCAGGGACAGGCGGTCGAGCCCATCCTGGAGATCGAGAACCTCTCCATCTCCTTCTTCACGCGGGCGGGCGAAATCCCGGCGGTGATGGATTTCTCCTGCACCGTCATGCCTGGCGAGGCGATGGGGATCGTGGGCGAATCGGGTTGCGGCAAGTCCACGGTCGCGCTCGGCATCATGCGCGATCTTTCGAATGCGGGAAGGATCGTCGGCGGCCGCATCAGGTTCAAGGGCCGCGATATGGCCGAGATGAGCGAGGCGGAGCTGCGCCATATCCGCGGCGACGAGATCGCCATGGTCTATCAGGAGCCGATGGCGAGCCTGAACCCTGCCATGAAGATCGGCAAGCAGCTCATGGAAGTGCCGCTGATCCACGAGAAGGTGTCCAGGCGGGAGGCGTGGGAGCGGGCGCTGGAGATGGTACAGGCGGTGCGCCTGCCGGACCCGGAGCGCATCATGCGCGCCTATCCGCACCAGCTCTCGGGCGGCCAGCAACAGCGCGTGGTGATCGCCATGGCACTTCTGTCCAAGCCCTCGCTGCTGCTGCTCGACGAGCCGACCACGGCGCTCGACGTGACGGTGGAGGCGGGCATCGTCGAACTGGTGAAGGGGCTGAGCAGGCAGTACGGCACGTCGATGATCTTCGTGTCGCACAATCTCGGCCTGATCCTGGAGACCTGCGACCGCATCACCGTGATGTATTCGGGCGAGGCGGTGGAGAAGGGCCGCGTCAAGGACGTCTTCGACGAGATGCGGCACCCATATACGCAGGGGCTGTTCCGCTCCATCCCGCTGCCGGGCGCCGACAAGAACGCGCGACCGCTGATCGCGATACCGGGCCAGCTTCCGCTGCCGCACGAGCGGCCGAGAGGCTGCAATTTCGGCCCGCGCTGCCCGCATTTCGAAGCCGGCCGGTGCGATGCCGGCGATGTGCCCATGGTTGAGATAGAAGGGCATGACCGGCACGAATCGCGCTGCCTGCGTTTTAACGAGATCGACTGGGCGGCGCTGCCGGAAGGCGTGGAGCGGGCGCACGCGCCGGTGGAACCGGGTGGTTCGGTGCTGAAGGTCGAGGGGCTGAAGAAGTATTACCGGGTCGCTGCCAATGCCGTCTTCGGCGGCAGCGAGACGCGCACCGTCAAAGCCAACGAGTCGATCAGCTTCGAGGCGCGCGAGGCGGAAACGGTGGCGATCGTCGGCGAATCCGGCTGCGGCAAGTCCACGCTCGCCAAGGTTCTGCTGGGGCTGGAAACGGCGACGGAGGGGACGGTCGCGCTCGGCACGGCCGAGATCCAGGCTCTCCCGGTCGAAGAGCGGGACACCGACACCGTGGCCGGCATCCAGATGGTTTTCCAGAACCCTTTCGACACTCTCAATCCCAGCCATTCCGTGGGCGCCCAGATGATGCGTTCGCTCGAGAAATTCCGGATCGGCCGGACGATGGCCGAGCGGAAGAATCGCATGCTGGAACTGCTCGACCTGGTGAAGCTGCCGCGGGCCTTCGCCTCGCGCATGCCGCGCCAGCTTTCCGGCGGGCAGAAGCAGCGCATCGGGGTGGCGCGGGCGTTTGCCGGAAACGCCAGGGTGGTTGTGGCCGACGAGCCGGTCTCCGCGCTCGACGTTTCGGTGCAGGCGGCGGTGACCGAGCTTCTGATGGACATCCAGCGCAGGAACAAGACCACGCTTCTGTTCATCAGCCACGATCTTTCCGTGGTGCGCTACCTCGCCGACCGGGTGCTGGTCATGTATCTCGGCCATGTGGTCGAGCAGGGCACGACGGAGCAGATCTTCGCGCCGCCCTACCACCCCTATACCGAGGCTTTGCTGTCCGCCGTGCCGATCGCCGACACGTCCGTCAGAAAGAAGCACATCGTGCTCGACGGCGACATTCCCTCGGCGCTAGACCCGCCCTCCGGCTGCCCCTTCCAGACCCGCTGTCCCTACAAGCATCTGGTGCCGGAAAACCGCTGCGAGCGCGAATTGCCGCCCTTCGCCGATCTCGGCGACGGCCACAGGAGCCTGTGCTGGCTGGGCGAGGACGTCCTGGAGAAAATGGAGCCGGTCATCCGCTTCGGCGGAGGGGATGAGGCGGACGCCCGGCCGTGATCCTTGCCGAACACATTTCGGCGTGTCTAAGGTTCCAGACCCGTCGACAGGAGGTCTCCTTATGTTCGTGAAGTTTGCCGAGCTGCCCGTCTTCGACCAGGACCGGGCGATCGCCTTTTATACCGAGAAGCTGTCGCTCGCCGTGGCGGCGGATGTTCCTTACGGCCAGGGAGACTGGCGCTGGGTCGAACTGGCGCTGCCGGGCGCGCGAACGCATCTGCATTTCATACGCCGGCCGGACGAGAAGCCGTCGGACATGCCCATACTCGTGCTGGTCGCGGAAGACCTGGAAGCCACTGTCGACACGCTCAGGTCCAACGGTGCCGAGATCATCACGGAGCCGCAAACGGCACCCTGGGACAGGGACACCCTCTATGCGGAGTTCCGCGACAGCGAGGGAAACCGCATCGTCGTCAATCAGGAATGACAGGGCGGGGCGGCGCTCGCCGCCCCTCTCCAGTCAGGCCGCCGCCCTGTCCATTCGGGCGAGCACGCCGTCCTGGTTGTGCAGGAAGCGGCGCAGCCGGTCGTTGTAATCGGCAACCACCGCGGTCTTGACCGAGGGACGCCCGGCAAGCGCGGCGCGCCACTTTTGAACCTTTGGCAGGCCGTCGAAGATGCCGAGATCCGTGATCTTGTCGAACACGTCGAAATAGCGGAAGGCCGGGGCGAAGACGGCATCCACCACGCTGAAGCTTTCACCGGCGAAGTAGGGTCCGTCGCCGAGCTCGTCCTCGATGCGCGTGAATTTCTGCCTGAGTGCGGCGGCGGCTCGGTCGAACGCCGCGCGCTCGGGCGTCGTCTCCAGAGTCCAGATGTCGGCGAGCGCCGCCGAGCCGATTTCCATCCAGGCGCGGTGGCGGGCGCGCCTGACCGGGTCCTCGGGATGAAGGCGCGGCGGATAGGTCTCGTCGAGATATTCGACGATGGGCGAACTCTCGAACAGCACGTGCTCGCCGACTTTCAGCACCGGGACCTTGCCGCGCGGGGAGATGGCGAGAAACCAGTCCGGCTTGTCGGTGAGGTCGATGTCGACGCGCTCGTAGGGCACGTCCTTTTCCTTGAGGACGATCGCCGAGCGTTGCACGTACGGGCAAAGGTCGAAGGAGATGAGGGTGAGTCTTTCCGGCATCGGGGCCTCCTTGGGTTGCGTCCTGCATGGAAATTCCATGCATTTGCATCTATATTGGCGTTATCGGGCCGGGAGTCAATGTGAATGCAATTGCATCTAATCAAGAATTGGTGAACCATGGTCGAAAAACCGCACGAAGCCGCGATCGGCGCCTGGATCGCCCTGGCACGCGCCCAGCGCGTGGCGACGAACCACGTCGAGGCGCGACTGAAGGAAGCTGGGCTTCCACCGCTCGCCTGGTATGACGCGCTGTGGGAGCTGGACAAGGCGGGGGAGGCGGGGCTGCGCCCGTTCGAATTGGAAACGGCGCTGCTTTTCGCGCAATACAACCTTTCGCGTCTGGCCGACCGGATGCAAAGGGCCGGTCTCATCGAGCGCCGTGCGTGCCCGCAGGACCGGCGCGGCCAGATCCTGCATATCAGCGAGGAAGGCCGTGCCCTGCGGTGGCGCATGTGGGCCGTCTATGCGCAGGCGCTCGAAGAAGCCGTCGGCAGCCGGCTCACCGTGGAGGAGGCCGAGACGCTGAGCACCCTTCTCAAGAAACTGACCTGAGTGCGCCCGGATCGCCCGTAAGGCCTCTGGCCGCTTCGCGCATGCATCGGTGCGAGACATGCCTATTGTGGATGAAAATTATCCATGATAAGAAATATACAGGATAGGAGAGCATGAATGCGTATGGGTGAAGGCGTCGAGGCGGCAATCCATTGCGTGACGCTGCTTGCGGGCCTCGATGAAGAGGCCACGCTGCCGGCGAGCGCGCTGGCGACGTATCACGGCGTTTCGCAGAGCTATCTCCTGAAGCACCTGCAGGCGCTTGCCGCCGAGAAGCTTCTGGAATCCGTTCCCGGACCGCGCGGCGGCTACCGGCTGGCGCGCAGGCCGGAGCGTATCAGCCTGCTCGACGTCGTCCTGGCCGTGGAGGGGCCGCGTCCGGCCTTTCGCTGCGCGGAGATCCGGCAGCGCGGGCCCGGAGCGCTGGAACCGGCAGCCTATGTGAAGCCCTGCGGCATCAACACCGCGATGCTGAAGGCCGAACAGGCCTATCGCGCCGTGCTCGCCGAGACCAAGATTTCCGATGTGGTGGCCGGGTACAGGGCCGATGCCGACCCACGGTCCATCGCATTCGGATGCGCCTTCCTGGCGCGCCACCAGCGGCCCCAGGCCGCATCTTCCCGCAAAGAGCAAGAGTAGAAAGGTCGTCCATGCAACCGCGTCTCAATTTCTATCAGGCATCCCCGGAGATCATAAACTCCGTGCGCGCGCTCAATACGGCAGTCAATGGATGCGGGCTCGAGAAGGAGCTTTTGCACCTCGTGAAGCTCAGGGCCTCGCAGATCAACGGCTGTTCCTACTGCGTGGACATGCACAGTCGGGAAGCGCGCGAAGACGGCGAAAGCGAGCAGCGGCTCCTCCTCGTTGCGGCCTGGCAGGAATCTCCGCTCTTCACCGAGCGCGAGCGCGCGGCGCTCGCCTGGACGGAAAAGTTGACGCGGCTTGCCGGCAACATGGTTGAGGACGAGGACTACGAGGAGGTGGGCAGGCACTTCTCCGAAGAGGAACTGGTGAAGCTTTCCGTTGCCATTGGCACGATCAATGTGTGGAACCGGCTTTGCGTTCCCTTCCGCAGCATACATCCGGTAAAAGAGCTGGCGCCCGCCGGATAGCGCGTTCTGCTCAGGCCTATTCAGATGGTGAATGCGGGCGCCCTCCCGGAAAGCCAAAGGCTTGCCCGGGATCGGCTCCGCAACGTTGATGTCACGGAATGAAATTCGCCCCTGTGTCGAAACTGCCGGCGAGGTGGTTATTCCACCTTGCCGAGCACGGCGCGCAGGCAGTCCACGATCTCGTCGATCTGACCCTTTTCCACGATGAGCGGCGGGGACAGGGCGATGATGTCGCCCGTCGTGCGGATCAGGACGCCTTTCTCGAAGGCCTTCAGGAAGGCGGAGAACGCGCGCTTGCCGGGCTGGCCCTCGATCGGCTCCAGCTCGATTGCGCCGACCAGGCCGATATTGCGGATGTCGATGACGTGCGGCGCGCCCCTCAGCGAATGGAGCGCTTCTTCCCAGTAGGGGGCGAGTTCGGCGCCGCGCGTGAGCAGGCCTTCCTCGCGGTAGGTCTCCAGGGTGGCAAGGCCGGCCGCGCAGGCGATCGGGTTCCCGGAATAGGTGTAGCCGTGGAAGAACTCGATCAGGTGCTCCGGCCCCTCCATGAAGGCGTCGTGGATCTCCTTCTTCACGAACACCGCGCCCATGGGGACGACGCCGTTGGTCACCCCCTTGGCGGTTGTCATGATGTCGGGCAGGACGCCGAAATAGTCGGCCGCGAACGGCGCGCCGAGACGGCCGAAACCGGTGATCACCTCGTCGAAGATCAGCAGGATGCCGTGTTTGTCGCAGATCTCGCGCAGGCGCTTCAGATACCCCTTCGGCGGGATGAGGACGCCGGTGGAGCCGGCCACCGGCTCGACGATGACGGCGGCAACGGTGGAGGCGTCGTGCAGGGCGACGATCCGCTCCAGCGCGTCCGCAAGGTCTTCACCGTGCTTGGGCTCGCCGCGGGTGAAGCTATTCTTCTCCGGCAGGTGGGTGTGGGGGAGGTGGTCGATGCCCGTCAAAAGCGTGCCGAACATCTTGCGGTTGGCGACGATGCCGCCGACCGAGATGCCGCCGAAATTCACGCCGTGATAGCCGCGCTCGCGGCCGATCAGCCGGAAGCGCGAACCCTCGCCCCTGACGCGATGATAGGCGAGCGCGATCTTCAGCGCCGTCTCGACGGATTCGGAACCGGAATTGGTGAAGAAGACATGGTCGAGCCCGGCGGGCGCCATGTCGACCAGCCTGTTGGCGAATTCGAAGGCGATGGGATGACCCATCTGGAAGGCTGGCGCATAGTCCAGCTCGGCCGCCTGGGTCCCGATCGCCTCGGTGATCTTCGGCCGGCAATGGCCGGCATTCACGCACCAGAGGCCCGAAGTGGCGTCGAGGACCTTTCTTCCGTCATCGGCGGTGTAGTGCATGTCCTCGGCGGCAACCAGCATGCGCGGTGCCTGCTTGAACTGCCGGTTCGCGGTAAAAGGCATCCAGAAGGCGCTGAGATCGTTCGGCCTGGGCGAGTGCCGGTTGGGCATGAAGCGGTCTCCGTCCTGTTTCCCTGTCGTCAGGTTTAATGTCCTGCCGGTCCTGCAATACACGCTTTGACCATTCCGACAGATTGTAATAAAAGGCCCGCTCGGGGGCGCTCTTTTTCATTATAATCATTGCAATGCCTGTTTGGCGCACCAGCCCTTCATGTTGCGCTGGGCCAGGGCGCGGGAAGGTCACGCATGAGGCCTGACGATAGCGCAGAATTGACGGGCGATGCCGGCGGCACGCGCATCCAACGGGAAAGGCGCGAAGCGATCCTTGAGGCCGCGCTCGAGGTCTTTTCGCGCGACGGGTTTCGCGGGGCGACCCTCGACCGCATCGCCCTCGTCGCCGGCATGTCGAAACCCAATGTGCTCTATTATTTCAAGAGCAAGGAGGCGATCTTCCTCACGCTGGTGGACCGGATCATGGAACTGTGGCTCGCCCCGCTGCGCGCGATGGATGCGGGCGGCGATCCGGTGGCGGAGATCCGCGCCTACATCAGACGCAAGGTGGAGATGTCGCGCGACTTCCCGCGCGAAAGCCGGCTCTTCGCCAACGAGATCCTCCAGGGCGCGCCGCGCATCCTGCCTTTCCTGCAGGGCGAACTGAAGGCGCTGGTCGACGAAAAGGCGGCCATCGTCGGCGCATGGATGCGGCAGGGACGGCTGAAGACGCTCGATCCCCACCACTTCATCTTCGCCATCTGGGCGACCACGCAGCACTATGCCGATTTCGACGTGCAGGTGCGCGCGGTTCTGGGGCCGGAAAGAAGCGGCGAGCGGCGCTTCGAGGAGGCGGCGCGGTTTCTGGAGGGGTTGTTTCTGGGGTGAGGGGTGCAGGGGTGTCCGTACGCAATGGGTGACGGGCTGCCATTCAATTGCGTCTATCGGAACGAGCAAGGAGAGCCAAATAGCTGCCCTTTCGCTCGGGCAGCGACCAACCTCGGATTCCCCGGACGGCCAAGAAGCAGTTGGTGATTACCCGATTTGGGTCTATCCCGGGATAGGGACAGTTCGGCAGACAACGGGCTAGGACTATGGGGGGACAACTCTATTTTTCAATCGGCGAAGCTATCGCAATATTGAGCATTACTCTCGCCGTACCCCAATTTGCGCGGCCCGTGGTACTGTTTCGATTGCGCGCTCAAAGACTGCATCTCTCTTGGCTCTACGCCGCTGTCTTCCTTGGTTGCTTATTTACTGTGCTGGCTGCCATCGTTCCGAGACTGATGTGGTTACCTGGACCACTCCAGTGGCCACTATTATGGGAACTACTCGCATCTGTGGTTTTCATCGCAGTGTTTGCGGTGTTTTCGATGGCCTTCCTGTGGCCGGCTCGTGTGCGCGATCATAGCTATCCACAGTATGTAACCGAAGCGGCTGCTTTTCTAGCGCATGCAGATGAAAAGGATCGGGCGGAATTTTCGCGAGACCTGCGAGCCAACATTGTTGAGATTACAAGAGCTTCCAGTTTTGGTTCGTACCGGAGGGAGATCTCAGCATTCTACGCCTTCACGCATCGCAAGAAATTGGCGGACGCTGGCTACGCGGCCTCGTTTTTGCAATTGGTCGCAGAACCGCAGTTCTGTTCTGTATTGGTCAGCAGAACTCCATGGGATGCGGCCGCAATCGTTAATCAACTGTCGCAGGAGCAGATTCACAGCCGCGCCGCAGAAAATTTCATACAAGAAATGGCTCGGCAAGCAATAATCGCTCCGAACTCGATGCTCGGGCGCGAGGCAGGCTACAGAGGCTTTAATGTAGCACCCGTCCTATCTAATGCAATATTCGGATCTGATTACCTGCGGAGACACTATGAACCGCTATCTTTTTTCGGACACGGCGACTTCGATGTAGCGGAATTTGAACGGCTATCTCGCCTCCGCCACGCAGTAAACTTGCAGCTTTCTTTGGCACTCGAACAGAAAGACTATTGGAGTGATCGGTCTCTGGTCCACCTCTCTGATTTCCTCCGTAGCGCCCTATGGCGGATCAGGAAGCTCGCGAATACTGACGAAAGAGCGTGGAGGCCCGCCCATGAAATCACTCATTGCCTGACGGATGTAACTGATCGCATCCGGAAAGCCCTCCTTGCCCTGCGTGAATCAGACAAAGAACACGACCGTGAGCACTACGACATGCTTTTCCTGAGGGAAGGTGAGGATGCTTGGCGAGCTACCTTACTGGACAGCGCCGCGGAAACAATTGCGGAATCGCTGTTTGCGATTTCAAACGATTTTTCAGATCACGATGACGTTTTTTGGCACCTTGCGCTCGATGTCATGAGACATCTTGTACCGCAATACGGAAGTCCGCCAAATGGGGTAGACCCCTTTCAACAACGCGTCATTTTGAAGCTCGTTTCCAAGATTGAGGACAACATGACGGGCTACTACCCAGCCGTGTCTCGGGTCCTTCTTGCGGTTCTTGCGCCGTTTAAGGAGGGTAAGAATGTAAATCGGAGATCCGCTTACATGCTATTGAAGCGCGCTTTGTATCGCGAATTGAAGCATTTTCCGGCCCTCTATCGGAAGGACCAGGAGAAGGCATTAGATAAGCTTCCCGGAACTGCCAGATTCGATCCTACAACGGGCATGTTGTATCACCTCTATCGTAGCGGCGAGGATGAGGGAACTAATCTAAGGAAGCTGCGGATCCGTGAGATATCATTGTTCGACGAAAAGTACTGGTTAAAGCCTAGCTAACGCACCGCGTAGCATTCGGCACATATGGCAGTGCGTTGACTGCAGACGTTCAATTGCAAAGCCGCTTTCGGCGATGAAGAAGGTCGTGAAGGTCGGTGCTTTGGGGCAGGACCTGCCGCTCGTCTACTCTCGGCAAAGGTCGACAAGGGGGCGAAAGCCGAAGGCGTAACCCGTCGGCTTACTATCTCTCCTCCCGAATCTGCGTCAAGCTTTGTCAGGGTGATCGCCTCCAGGTCGAGTTCCATCTCGATGATCGCCAAGCTGCCGTTTTCGCGTGCTCGGCAACGGCACGTGCGGCTGCCCGAACTCACAATCGCCCCTTGTCTTCGCCCGCGCCGAGGTCCAGTTTCCCCCGATGAGAGGTGTTTACGGATCGATGGGCTTGGGCGTAGCGCTCGGCGTGGGGATCGGCGCCGTCCTCGGCGTGGTGATGGACGATGTCGCCATGGGGATCGCCATCGGGATTGCCGTCGGTGCCGGCATCGGGGCTGCATTCCACGCCTCGAGGGACGAATAGGCACGGCGACGGACGCCGCCCCTACCGCCCCTCCCGGATATCCGTCAGCGTCCTTGCCGGCGTGATCGCCTCGGGGTCGAGCTTTACCTCGATGATCGCCGGCCTGCCGCTTTCCCATGCGCGCTCGAAGGCTCCCGCGAAGTCTTCCGTTTTCTCCACCGTCTCGCCGTGGCCGCCATAGGCGCGGGCGAGGGCTGCGAAATCGGGGTTCTTGAGGTCCGTGGCGGAGACGCGGCCGGGGTAGTGGCGCTCCTGGTGCATGCGGATGGTGCCGTAGGTGCCGTTGTTGACCACGACGACGATGATCGGGAGATCGTACTGGACGGCGGTGGCGAATTCCTGGCCGTTCATCAGGAAGCAGCCGTCGCCGGCGAAGGCGACGACCTGGCGGTCCGGGAAGAGGTCCTTGGCGGCGACGGCGGCAGGCGTGCCGTAGCCCATGGAGCCGGAGGTGGGGGCGGCCTGGGTGACAAAGCCACGGAAGCGATGGAAGCGGTGAACCCAGGTGGCGTAGTTGCCGGCGCCGTTGGTGAGGATCGCGTCCTCGGGCAGGTTTTCTTCCAGCCACGCCATGACGGGTCCCATCTTCACCGGGCCGGGGCCGCTTTCGGGCGGGGTGGACCAGGCAAGATAGGCCGCGTGCAGGCGCTCCGTCTCCTCGGCCCAGGCGGGAAGCGCCTCCGGGTTGAGGTCCCGAAAGGCGGCGGCGAAGGCGGCCGGCGTGGCGTTGATGGCGAGCGCCGGGCGGTAGACGCGGCCGAGTTCGCTCGCATCGGCATGGACGTGCACCAGGGTCTGGTCGGGATAGGGGCTTTTCAGGAGCGTGTAGTCGGAGGAGGGCATCTCGCCGAAGCGGCCGCCGACGAGGAGCAGGAGGTCGGCATTCCTGATGGCCTCGGCGAGCTTGGGGTTGGGGCCGATGCCCACGTCGCCGGCATAGGAGGGGTGGAGGTGATCGAAAAGCATCTGCCGGCGGAAGGAGCAGCCGACGGGCAGGGCCCAGCGCTCGGCCGACTTCTGGAAGGCGGAGACGGCCTTTTCATCCCAGCGCGTGCCGCCGAGGATGGCGAAGGGGCGCTTGGCATTGGCGAGCAGCGTTGCGAGCTCTTCCATCTCGTGGTGGCCGGGGCGGGTCTCGACCGGAGTATGGGGCAGGGCGGCCGGCGCCTCCGCCCGGCTCGTCAGCATGTCCTCGGGAAGCGCGATGACGACGGGGCCGGGGCGGCCCGAGGTGGCGACGGCAAAGGCGCGGGTGACAAGCTCGGGGATGCGGGCTGCATCGTCGATCTCCGTCACCCACTTGGCCACCGGGCCGTAGAATGCGCGGTAGTCGACCTCCTGGAAGGCCTCGCGGTCGCGGATACCGCGCGCCACCTGGCCGATGAAGAGGATCATCGGCACCGAGTCCTGGCTGGCGATGTGCACGCCGGCCGATGCGTTGGTGGCGCCGGGGCCGCGGGTGACGAAGCAGATGCCCGGCTGGCCGGTGAGCCGCCCGTGGCAGTCCGCCATCATCGCCGCCCCGCCTTCCTGGCGGCAGACGATGGTGCGGATCCTCGAATCGTGGAGGGCGTCGAGGACGGCCAGATAGCTCTCGCCCGGAACGCAGTAGAGCCTGTCGACGCCGTTCACCTCCAGCGCTTCGACGATGAGCTGTCCGCCGGTCTTCATGGCTTTCTCTCTTCCAGATCGCGTAAAATCTCTTCCGTGTGCTCCCCGAGCCGCGGGCTGGGGCGTTCATAGGCCAGCGGCGTTTCGGACATCACCATGGGCGCGCGCACGGAAGGCAGCGTGTTGCCGTGTCCATCCTTCAGATCGCGCCGCATGCCGCGCGCGATCGTTTGCGGGTCGGAGAACATCTCGGCGATGGTGTTGATCGGGCTGGCGGGCACGCCGGCAAGCCCGAGCTTTTCCAGAAGCGCATCGCGCGCGAAGGCCTTCAGCTTCGGGGCGATCTCGGCGCGCAGCCGGTCGCGGTTGGCAACGCGCGCCGCATTGGTGGCGAAGTCCGGCTCGGTGGCAAGGTTCGAGCTGCCGATCACGGCGCAGAAACGGGCGAACTGACCGTCATTGCCGACGGCCAGGATGAAATGGCCGTCCTCGGCCTCGAAAACCTCATAGGGACAGATATTCGGATGGGCGTTGCCCATGCGCTCGGGCGAGAGGCCCGAGACCAGGTAATTCAGGTTCTGGTTGGCGAGCACGGAAATCTGCGCGTCAAAGAGCGCCATGTCGATGAACTGGCCCTTACCGGTCTTTTCGGCATGACGGAGGGCAGCCTGGATGGCGATGACGGCGTAAAGCCCGGTGAAGATGTCGGTGACGGCCACGCCGACCTTCTGCGGCTCGCCATCGGCGGGACCGGTGATCGACATCAGGCCGGACATGCCCTGGATGATGAAATCGTAACCCGCCCGCCCGGCATAGGGGCCGTCCTGGCCGAAGCCGGTGATCGAGCAGTAGACGAGGCGCGGGTTGACCGTCTTCAGGCTCTCGTAGTCGAGGCCGTATTTCCTGAGCCCGCCCACCTTGAAGTTCTCGATCAGCACGTCCGCCGAGGCGATGAGCTTCAAGAGGGTGGCGCGGTCCTCGTCCCTCTTGAAGTCGAGGGCGATCGAGCGCTTACCCCGGTTGCAGGCATGGAAATAGGCTGCGGAAAGGTTCTCCTCGTCACGGCCGGTCACGAAGGGCGGGCCCCAGTGCCGCGTGTCGTCGCCGCCGTTTGGGTTCTCGACCTTGATCACATCCGCGCCGAGGTCGGCAAGCTGCTGCCCCGCCCAGGGGCCCGCCAGGATGCGGGCGAGTTCGATGACGCGGATTCCCGTCAGTGGAGGTGCGGCCATCGCGTGCTGGTGGCTCCCGTTCTATTCGTCGGGGTTTGGCGTATTTCCGCCCGGGCCCCGGAAACATCAAGCCCCTACATGCGTTCCCCTGACAAGACAACCACACAGGACAGGGAGGCTGTCATGCAGATCCGTGAACTCATGAGCACATCCGTCGACATCGTCGATCCCAACACCACCATCCGGGACGCCGCCAGGAAGATGCGCGCGGACAATGTCGGCGCGCTGCCGGTCGGCGAGAACGACCGTCTGGTGGGCATGGTGACCGACCGCGACATCACCGTGCGGGCCGTGGCCGAGGAACGCGCGGCCGGCAACACGACCGTGCGCGAGGTGATGTCGGAGAAGGTCTTCTACTGCTTCGAGGACGAGGAGCCGGAGCGGGCGGCTGCGGTGATGAGCGAACACCAGGTGCGCCGCCTGCCGATCCTGAACAGGGACAAGCGGCTGGTCGGCATCCTCGCGATGGCCGATCTCGCCCGCGGTGACGGTGAGGCGGCCGAGCACGCCCTTGAAGGGGTCTCCGAGCCGAGCGACGATCCGCGGCGCATGTGAGCGGGTGCGGCGGGCCAGCGGGGCGTTCGTCGCTGCCGGATGAGATCAGGTCGGGTCACCTGAGGCGGGTGGGGATGCTTTGGGAACCAGGCTTCTTCGCAATACTTCCCGACAGACTCAGCCGCGGGCGTATATGCCTGCCGCCCAGCGGCTGAAGTCCTGCATAATGCGAGTGCGACCGAGCTCGTTGAGAGATTCGTGGCGGGTTTCGGCGTAAATCCTTGTTTCGAGATTCGAAACGCCGGTCCGCTTGAGTCGTGTGGCAAGCTGTTTGACCGCGCGCCCGCGGGCCGTGACGGGGTCTTCGGCGCCGCCGGCAAGGTGTATCGGCAGGTCCTTCGGGATTGCGGCGAGGCCGTCGGCGATCGCGAGGTCGATGGCGAAGATGGTCCGCCACATCGCGATGGTCGGGGGCCAGCCGCACAAGGGATCGGCGATATAGGCATCGACCTCCGCGCCGTCGTGCGAGAGCCAGTCGAAGGGGGTGCGGGCGTCGGGGACGGCGCGCGCCCAGGCCTGGAAGGTGAAGCGCGGCATGAGGCGCGAGGGGACGTCCGAGCCGAGGCGGAAGCGCTCCCAGGCGAGCAGGGTTCTTGCAGCGTGCGCCGGCAGCCTGCCGCCGGTCGGAGCGTTCCAGACGGCCGCGGCATCAGCGCGTGCGCCGTGGCGCGCCAGGAAGGCAAGGGCGATCATCCCGCCCAGGGAATGGCCGAAGACGATGACCGGCAGGCCGGGATGCTCCTCGCCTATGCGGTCGTGGACGGCGAGGACGTCGGCAACGACTTTGCCGGCGGCCGGCTCCGGGCCGAAGGAGCCGAGCGGCGCGCCGGGCGCGGTGGTGTGGCCGTGGCCGCGGTGGTCGTGCGCATAGGCGGCGAAGCCGCGCTCCGTCAGGAAGTCGGCGAAGCGGGCATAGCGGCCGGCGTGTTCGGCGAGCCCGTGATTGATCTGTACGACGGCGCGCGGCGGCCTTTGTGGGCGGCGTGTGTAAAGCCGCAAGGTCGCACCGGTGGGTGTCTCCAGCGTCGTCGCGGTGTCAAAGCCCATTGCAAACCCCCGCCCGCATTGCTCCCCGGCGCCGTTTCGCCTACATAGCGGTCGACTTTCGAACCGTAGCGGTGAATCGGGAAGGCTCGGCGGCCGGAAATCGGCACGCCCGCGTCGGTCACGGTTCACCGTTCACGCTTTACCCGATCATGACCACGGAGCGTTCATGGCACGTCAGTTCATCTACCACATGGCCGACCTCAGCAAGGCCTATGGCGCCAAGAAGGTTCTGGAGAACGTCAATCTCTCGTTCTATCCGGACGCCAAGATCGGCATCCTCGGCCCCAACGGCGCGGGCAAGTCCACCGTGCTGAGGATCATGGCCGGGCTCGACAAGGAATTCACGGGCGAGGCGTGGCTCGCCGAGGGCGCGACCTCCGGCTATCTGCCGCAGGAGCCGCAACTCGACCCGGCACTCGACGTCATGGGCAACGTCATGGAGGGCGTGGCCGCCAAGAAGGCCGTCCTCGACCGCTACAACGAACTCATGATGAACTACTCGGACGAGACGGCGCAAGAGGCGGCCGAGCTGCAGGACAAGATCGACAGCCAGAACCTGTGGGATCTCGATTCCCAGGTCGAAATGGCCATGGAGGCACTGCGCTGCCCGCCGGGGGAGGCCGACGTCACCAAGCTTTCGGGCGGCGAGAAGCGCCGCGTGGCTCTCTGCCAGCTTCTCTTGCGCCAGCCGGACCTGCTGCTCCTCGACGAGCCGACGAACCATCTCGACGCCGAGACGACGGCGTGGCTGGAGAAGCATTTGCGCGAGTATCCGGGCGCGGTGATGATCATCACCCACGACCGCTACTTCCTCGACAATGTGACGGGCTGGATCCTCGAACTCGACCGCGGGCGTGGCATTCCGTACGAAGGCAACTACACGGCCTACCTGGAGAAGAAGGCCAAACGCATGGAGCAGGAGGGCCGCGAGGAGGCCTCAAGGCTCAAGGCGCTGTCGCGCGAGCGCGAATGGATTTCGGCGAGCCCCAAGGCACGCCAGGCCAAATCCAAGGCGCGCATCCGCGCCTATGACGAGTTGGTGCAGGCGGCAAACGACCGCCGGCCGGGCGACGCCCAGATCATCATTCCGTCGGGTGAGCGGCTCGGCAATCAGGTGATCGACGCCGAGGGGCTGACCAAGGGCTATGGCGACACCCTCCTGATCGACGATCTCTCCTTCAAGCTGCCGCCGGGCGGCATCGTCGGCGTGATCGGGCCGAACGGCGCCGGCAAGACGACGCTGTTCCGCATGCTCACGGGGCAGGAGGAGCCCGATGGCGGCGAGATCCTCATCGGCGAAACCGTCAAGCTCGGCTATGTCGACCAGAGCCGCGACACGCTCGATCCCAACAAGACCGTGTGGGAGGAGATTTCGGGCGGCAACGACATCATCAAGCTCGGCAGGCACGAGGTGAATTCCCGCGCCTACTGCTCGTCCTTCAACTTCAAGGGCGGCGACCAGCAGCAGAAGGTGGGCACGCTTTCGGGCGGGCAGCGCAACCGCGTGCACATGGCCAAGCTGCTCAAGGAAGGCGGCAACGTCATCCTGCTCGACGAGCCGACCAACGACCTGGACACCGAAACCTTGTCGGCGCTCGAGGACGCGCTCGAGAACTTCGCCGGCTGCGCCGTCATCATCAGCCACGACCGCATGTTCCTCGATCGGCTTGCGACGCACATCCTGGCATTCGAGGGCGACAGCCACGTGGAGTGGTTCGAGGGCAACTTCGAGGACTACGAGGCCGACAAGATCCGCCGGCTGGGACCGGAGAGCGTGAATCCCAGGCGGGTGACCTACAAGCCGCTGACGCGGTAGGACTTGCCCGCTATCGGTGATCTGGAGCGCGTGTGTCCCGCTTCTGCGACATGCGGGTGCGGCGGTTTTGCCGCCCCGCGTGAAACCAATGCCGCGCCCGGGCGTTCCTGGCCATACGGAAGGATTATGCGGGCTTATGGCGAAACTTGATTTGCAGAACTCGGGCGCGCTGTCGCGCTGCCGGGAGTTGGTGCGTCACCGTGCGCGCGATGGCGGCGGCGTGAACATGACCCGTAAACGAGGGACGCTGCACGGACGGGAGGACCCGGCCGGGAGTGACCGCTTCGGACTGTGTTCAAGGAAGCTAAATGGCGCGCTTTGAGGGGCTCCGCATCTTCGTTGTCGAGGACGAGGCGCTGGTGGCGATGAACCTGGAGATGATCCTGGAGGATCTGGGTTGCCACGTGATCGGTCCGGCCATGCGGCTGGAGCGTGCCGAGGAAATGGTCAGGGATGGGCTTGCCGCGGACGCAGCGATCCTGGACGTCAATCTCGGCGGACGGGAGGTCTTTCCCGTGGCGGAGAGCCTGGCCGAGGCGGGCATGGCACTTGTCTTCGCTACCGGATACGGCCTGTCCGGCATACCCGACACGTGGCATGGCCGGCCGATCCTGCAGAAGCCCTATACGCAGGAGGATGTCGCCGCCTGCCTCACGCGTGCGCTCGACGGCGGATAAAGCCGGCCCTATTCACCGCGCTCTTCGAGTCCGTCTGAAAGCGGCGGGCCCGGGCTGAAAATCGCGTCTTACTGCGCTCCGTGCCCGTGTACCGACATGTACACAGCGCTCCGGGGCTCAAAAAAAGGGCTCTCCGTCGCGTGCAGAGAATTGCGCCGCATTCGCATTTCCTTATACATCCCGACGTAGTATCCATGTGCCGGGTGGGGCGGGGACTGTCGCTTCGTCAGCTCCGCGCAAGGGCACAAGGCAAAAGGCAGGCCGAACCATGCTACGGCGGATGAGCGAAGACGACGCGGCGGAACTCCATGTCGCGCCGGAGGCACCTATATCGAGCGGTGTGTGCATCGCCGGCCTCGGCGTGGAAATACCGCCGTCTTCCATTTCCAACGAAGAACTCGTCGACACCTTCAATCGGTGGGTCGAGGCGGAGAACCCGCGCCGGGCGGCACGCGGCGAACCGCCACTGGCCTATTCCGACGCCGAATTCATCGTCCATGCCTCCGGAATCCGCAGCCGCCATGTCTATGAGCGCGAGGGCATTCTCGACCCCGAGCGCATGGCGCCGAAGATTCCCGCGCGCTCGGACGACGAACTTTCCGTCATGGCCGAGTTCGGGCTGGCGGCGGCGCAAAAGGCGCTGGCGCATGCGGGCATGTCCGGCTCCGACGTCGATCTCGTCATTTGTGCAGCCGCGCACCACCAGCGGCCCTATCCGGCCGTGGCGATCGAAATCCAGAAGGCGTTGGGCGCGGAAGGGGCCGCTTTCGACATGGGGCTGGGCTGCTCCTCCGCACTCGGCGGGTTGCATGTGGCGGCCAACCTCGTGCGCACGGGCGCGCACCGCCGGGTCCTGGTCGTGACGCCGGAATTGATCACCGGTCATCTCAACTTCCGCGATCGGCAGACCCATTTCATTTTCGGGGACGCTTCCGTTGCCATGCTTGTCGAGTCGATTGGGGAGGGCCGGCAGCGGCCGGGCCGCTTCGAAGTCGTCGACACGCGCAGCTGGACCCGGTTCTCGAACAATATCCGCACCAATTTCGGTTTCTTGAGCCGGCTCGCGCAGGACGATCCTTCCATGCTCGCGATGGAAGGCAACATGATCCGCCAAGTGGGCAACAAGGTTTTCAAGGAAGTGACCGTTGCCGGCCACCAGTTCATCGTCGATTTCCTGGCCGAGCACGGCCACACCCCGCAAAGCATGCGCCGTTTCTGGCTGCACCAGGCCAACGCCCGCATGAATGCCATGATCCTCAAGCTCGCCTTCGGCGAGGAGGTTGGGCAGGATCGGGCGCCGATGGTTCTGGAGCGGCTGGGCAACACGGCCGCCGCGGGGGCGATCGTCGCCCTTGCGGAAAACCACCGTGACATGAAGGCGGGGGATTTCGGTCTCCTGTGCGCCTTCGGGGCCGGCTATTCGATCGGCGGCGCGCTTTTGCGGATGATGTAGGAAGATGACTGCGATGCTCGACCTGCCGAAGCCCGACCCGGAGATCGTGCCCGTCGCCAAGCTTTCGGCGCGCGCAGCCGGCCTTTATGTCGCCTCCGGCGACGATTTCCAGACCGGCGCGGCGGATGCGCTCGAATGTACGTTCGAGGGAATCGCCGGCGATCTGCACGCCGGCTACACGCGCCGGTCAGGCGGACGCGAGCCGTGGTATCCGCGCGGCACCGAGATCCGCAACGAGCGCCAGATCTCCATTGTGGCGCCGGACGAGCTTGCCGAGGTCGCGGGGCGCATGGGGATCGCTGAAATCCGCCCCGAATGGATCGGCGCCAACATGCTGATCGACGGCGTGCCGCGTCTTTCGCTCCTGCCGCCGGGCACACTTTTGTTCTTCAAGGGCGGGGCGACGCTCAGGATCGCCTTTCAGAACGGCCCGTGCGCCATCGCCGGGCGCGTCGTCGCCGAACAATCTGGCATGGCCGACCGGGAAGCCGGCGCTCTGGAATTCGCCAAACGGGCGAAGCGGCTGCGCGGCGTCGTCGCCTGTGTGGAGAAGCCGGGGCGCATCGCAAAGGGCGAGGCGATTTCCCTGCGCATCCCGGAACAGTGGATCTATCGTTCATAGAGCGGGACGCGTTCGCTTTCGCGCGCACGGCCGGTCTCTTCAGCCGCTTCCTTTCAGCGCTTCGAGCAACGGCCCGTCACCGCCCCAGACCGGGTCGGTTTGGGGGAAGGGGACGGCCGCGATCTGCCGGAGCGTGTCGTCGCTGAAGCCCTGCTCGGCGCGGATGACCGCATAGTTCTCCTGGCCGGGCGGATAGGCGCCGCAGATGCGGAAGTCGGACGTGGCGGAGACCTGCTTGTGGCCGAAGCCGGGCGGCAGGATGGCGACGTCGCCGGCCTTGACCTCGACGTCCTCGCCCTGCGGGCCGCCCAGGATCAGCCTGGCCGCGCCGGAGGCGACCGCCAGCGTCTCGAAGGCGTCGGGGTGGAAATGGTGATAGTCGAACACGCGCCACGTCCAGGTGCCGCCCCAGCCGTTGGCTTCAAGCAGCGCCCGGACGGCCATATCGTCATGGTGGCCGCCGAGTGCGCCTTTCGCCAGCACGGCGGGATGGCGCGCATTGTTCGGAACGCCGTTGCCGGGCCCAGCTTCAAGAATGCGGATCTCGACGGATCCGGCGGCTTGCGGCGTGACGGTCTGCGGCATCGCGGCCTCCAGTTCTTGGGCGTTCAGCCTCTCAAAGGCCGGCGGGCGCAGCAAGTTCCGAAGGGCGGAGCCCTTATGCCTTTCCGTAACCGCCCGCCGTCGGGGTGGTGACGATCACGGCTTC
Organism: Chelativorans sp. M5D2P16; assembly: GCF_034427935.1. NCBI lineage: Bacteria > Pseudomonadati > Pseudomonadota > Alphaproteobacteria > Hyphomicrobiales > Phyllobacteriaceae > Chelativorans > Chelativorans sp. M5D2P16. The sequence goes on from NZ_JAXQNM010000025.1 coordinate 321,537, forward strand.
GCCGGCCTCGATGACGGTCTGATCGCAGCCTTTCAGCACTTCGACGCTGCCGTCCTTGCGGCGCACTTCCGTCTTGCCGGTCTGTCCGTCGCCGCCGCCTTCAATGCCGCGGGGCGGCACGGTGCGGTGGGAGGACAGGATGGCGCATTCCATCGTTTCCAGGAAGCGCAGCGTGCGGCGCGTTCCGTCACCGGCGTGCCACTTGCCCCGGCCGCCGGAGCCTTCGCGGATATGGAAATCCTCGAGCAGCACCGGGAAGCGCAATTCCAGCACTTCCGGGTCCGTCAGGCGCGAGTTGGTCATGTGCGTGTGGACGCCGCTCGTGCCGTTGAAGCCGCGGCCGTCGTTCATGCGGCCGGCGGGCGAGCCGGAGCAGATGGTTTCGTAGTACTGATAGGTGTCGTTGCCGAAGGTCAGGTTGTTCATCGTGCCCTGCGCGTTGGCGAGCGCCCCCATGGCGGCGAAGACGGCGTTGGTGACGTGCTGCGAGGTCTCCACATTGCCGGCCACGACGGCGGCCGGATAGGAGGGGCGCAGCATGCAGCCGTCCGGAATGACGACCTTGACCGGCCGGAGACCGCCGGCGTTCATGGGGATCGATCCCTCGACCATGACGCGGAAGGCGTAGAGCACGGCGGCGCGCGCCACCGGTTCGGGCGCGTTGAAGTTGTTTTTCATCACCGGCGAGGTGCCGGTGAAGTCCACCGTCGCCTCGCGCTTGTCGCGGTCGACGGAGATCTTCACCCGGATTACCTGTCCGGTGTCGGTCGGATATTCGTATTCGGCCTCGTCCGGCAGGCGCTCCAGAATGCGCCGCACGCTCTCGGCGGCGTTGTCCTGCACATGGCCCATATAGGCCTCGACCACATCGAGGCCGAAGGTCTCGACCATTTTGCGCAGTTCCGCCACGCCCTTCTCGTTGGCGGCGATCTGCGCCTTGAGGTCGGCGATGTTCTGGTGCGGGCTGCGCGCGGGGTAGGGGTGAACGGTCAGAAGCGCGTGCAACTCCTTCTCCCGGAAGTGGCCTTGGCTGACGAGCCGGAAGTTGTCGAACAGCACGCCTTCCTCGTCCACCGTGGTGGCCAGCGGCGTCATCGAGCCGGGTGCGGTACCGCCGACATCGGCATGATGGCCGCGCGAGGCGGTATAGAAGAGGATGTTCTCGCCCTGCGCGTCGAAGACCGGCGTGATCACGGTGATATCCGGCAGATGGGTGCCGCCGTTGTAGGGGGCGTTGAGGGCGAAGACGTCGCCGGGGTGGATGTCGCCTTCGTTGAGGTGGATGATGGTCTCCACCGAATGGCCCATCGAGCCCAGGTGCACCGGCATGTGCGGGGCGTTCGCCACCAGGGCGCCGTCGCGGTCGAAGACGGCGCAGGAGAAGTCGTGCCGCTCCTTGATGTTGACGGAGGAGGCGGTGTTCTGGAGCGTCACGCCCATCTGCTCGGCGATGGCCATGAAGAGGTTGTTGAAGACCTCCAGCATTACCGGGTCGGCCTCGGTGCCGATCGCGGCCAGGCGCGGCTTCTTCTCCACGCGGCGCATCAGCACATGGTTGCGGGCGGTGATTTCGGCCTCCCAACCCGGCTCGACCATGATGGTCTGGTTGTCCTCGACGATCAGGGCCGGGCCCTTGATGCGGTTGCCGGGACCGATCGCCGAACGGGTGAAGATGCCGGCTTCGCGCCATTCACCCGCGCAGAAGACGGGGCGCATGGTCCGCGGCTCGGGCAAATTGTCGTTGACGGGCAGGTGCGGCTCTTCCGGTCCGGCCGAGCGTGCGTCGACACCTTCCACATTGACGGCTTCGACAATGCACGGCTTGTCGTCATAGACGAAACCGAACTGCCCCTTGTGCGCGGCCTCGAAGGCGCTTTTCGCGGCGCCGACCGAGCGCGCGTCGAAGGGGACGGTGAGCGTGGTGTCGGTGCCCTCGTAACGGACTTCCAGACGAAGGCGCCAGTCGATGCCCTCATCGGCGACCCCCTGCCGGCGCAACTCCTCGAGCACCTCGCCGCGCAGTTCCTCGACGAGGCCTTCGATTGCCGGCAGGGCGGCATCGGAAAGCGGCTTTATGAGTGCCTTCTGGCGCGAGGCCGAGACCGTCGCCAGGCCGATGCCATAGGCCGACAGAAGGCCGGAGAGCGGATGGATGAGGACGGATTCCATGCCCAGCGCGTCGGCCACAAGGCAGGCGTGCTGGCCGCCGGCGCCGCCGAAGCAGTTCAAGAGGTAGCGGGTGACGTCGTGACCGCGCTGGACGGAGATCTTCTTGATGGCGTTGGCCATATTCTCGACGGCGATGGTGATGAAGCCTTCGGCCACCGATTCGGGACTGCGGCCTTCACCGATCCGTCCGGCAAGGGCGGCGAAACGCTCGCGTACCGTTTCCGCGTCGAGCGGCCGGTCCTGACCGGGGCCGAAGATGGCGGGGAAGAAGTCCGGCTGCAGCTTGCCCAGCATGAGGTTCGCGTCGGTGACGGCGAGGGGACCGCCGCGGCGGTAGCATGCCGGTCCCGGATTGGCTCCGGCCGAATCGGGGCCCACCTTCAACCGTCCGTCCTCGAAGTGAAGGACCGATCCGCCACCGGCGGCCACCGTGTGGATGCGCATCATCGGCGCGCGGATGCGCACGCCGGCCACCTCGGTGTCGAAGGCGCGCTCGTATTCGCCCTCGTAGTGGGCGACATCGGTCGACGTGCCGCCCATGTCGAAGCCGATCACTTGCTCGAAACCGGCGCTGCGGGCCGTCTCCACCATGCCGACGACGCCGCCGGCCGGGCCGGAAAGGATGGCGTCCTTGCCCTGGAACATATCGGCCGCGGTCAGCCCCCCGGAGGACATCATGAATTTGAGCCGCGGGCGGTCGTCCGCGCTTTCGTCGATGCCGAGCTCTTCGGCAACCTGCCGCACGTAGCGGGCGAGAATGGGGGAGAGGTAGGCGTCCACCACGGTGGTGTCGCCGCGCCCGACGAGCTTGATCAAGGGCGAGGTTTCGTGGCTTGCCGAGACCTGCGCGAAGCCAAGTTCGCGCGCGAGCGCAGCCGCCTCCTTCTCGTGCGCGGGGTATTTCCAGGCATGCATGAAGACGATCGCCACCGCCTCGATCCCGTCGCGCCGGGCGGCTTCCATGGCGCCGCGCACGGAGTCGAGATCGAGCGCCGTCTCCACCGTGCCGTCGACGCGCATGCGTTCCGGCACCTCGACGACGCGTTCGTAAAGCTGCTCGGGCAGGACGATCTCCTTGGCGAAGATATCCGGCCGCGCCTGATAGGCGATCCTGAGCGCATCGCGGAAACCCTGCGTGATCAGGAGGAGGACGCGGTCGCCCTTGCGCTCCAAAAGCGCGTTCGTGGCGACCGTGGTGCCCATTTTCACCTCGCCGATCCGGCTTGAGGGAACGGGCGCGCCCGGGGCGATGCCGAGCAGGTCGCGGATGCCCTGAATGCCGGCGTCACGATAGGCTTCCGGGTTGTCCGACAAGAGCTTGCGCGCGTGGAGCGCACCTTGCGGATCGCGTCCGATCACGTCGGTGAAGGTGCCGCCGCGGTCGATCCAGAAGTCCCATCTGTTGGAGGTCATGCGCCGCTCCACTCCATGCGTTCCAAACCGGTTTCAGGCAAAGCACGACAGTGATAAAACGTCAATAAATTATTGACATTTTCTATCACTGTGCAAGGGTTCACGGTATGCGATCGGTTCGAGGTATCCATGACTGAGCAAGAGAAGTCCATCGGTCCCGTCGTGGCGGCGGAGCATCTTGCCGCCGGCGCCATGCCCGCGCTGTCCGAGATCGAGTTCGCGATGACGTTGATGCACCACTCCTTCCAGCGCTGGATGGTGCGCTGCATGACGGCGGCCGGGGTGCCGGGCCTACAGCCCGTGGCCGTGCACCTTCTGCACGCGGTGGCACACCGGGGGCGGGCGAAGACGCTCTCGGAGCTTTGCATGATGTTCAACATAGAGGACACCCATGTGGTGACCTATGCCGTCAAGAAGCTCGCCGCTCTCGGACTGGTGAAGAGCAGCCGGCGCGGCAAGGAGAAGACCATCGAGGCGACCGAAAAGGGCCTCGAGGCCTGCCGCCGCTACCATCAGGTGCGCGAGGCGCTGCTGGTGGACAGCATCAAGCGGCTGAAGCTGGACGAGGAAGCCCTGTCCAACATCGCCGCGACGATGCGCACCATCTCCGGCCAGTACGACCAGGCGGCGCGCAGCGCGGCGATCCTGTGAGGCCGCAAAGCCGGCGTGGCGGATGCGGTTCGGGCCGGTAATGTAAATGACGGTCATCCAATGTGAGGAAACTCAAGAGGCTGGTGCGCATTCCCCGTGCGGCTGCCCGTCTGAGGGCGTCGTCAAAAGGAGGTACGCAATGAGCAAGTTTCTCACCGGTCTCGTGTCTGCGGCTGCGCTTTTCGGGCTTGCGGCCTGCGGTGACGCGGACGAAACCACGACACAGAGTGTCGAACCCGATCCCACTGAACAAACGGCCCCGTTGGATGAGCCGGCGACCGGCGCCGACGATACCACGACCCAGGGCCTCGAACCCGATACCGGGGAAGACACGATGAACCAGTAAGCGTCGCACGGACGCTTTTGCGGCCCGGACGGCATGGACATGCGGCGCGGGGCCGCGCCTTAAGTGCGAAAGCACCGGGTCTGCACAAACCGGAAAAAGCTTACCCTGACCCGCAGGGAGCGCGGTTGTCGTTTCCCGCGGGTGCCCGGCGTAGCGAAAATCCGGCCTCGCAATGGGCATCGAATGGCATTAGAAGTGCCTTCGATGTCCACTTTCGCCCGCCTTTCCGATCTTTTCGTGCGCCTGTCCGGCAGCGCACTGACGGCCCTGGTGGATGCGGTGCGCACGGTCTTCGGCGGCGATCCGCAGCTCAGGCGCCAGGTCGCCTTCTCCATTGCCCTCATCGCGCTTTCGGCCAAGATGGCCAAGGCGGACGGTGTCGTGACGCAAGCGGAAGTGCGCGCGTTTCACGAGATCTTCTCGGTGCCGCGCGAGGAACTGCGCAACGTCGCCCGCCTCTACGATCTGGCCAAGAAGGACGTGGCCGGCTTCGAGGCCTATGCCCGGCAGATGGCCGGCCTGTGCGGTTCGGGCGTGCCGAACTGCGCCATGCTCGAGGATATCCTCGACGGCCTCTTCCACATCGCCAAGGCCGACGGGGTCCTCCACGAGCGCGAGGAGGCCTTTCTGGCGCGCGTCGCCGAAATCTTCGCGATCGACGAAAACGAGTTCGCGCAGATCCGCGCGCGCCACGTCGGCCCCGGCAAGGCGGATCCGTATGTGGTTCTGGGCCTGCCGCGCGAGGCGACCTTCCAGGACATCAGGCGCCGCTACCGGCAGCTCGTGGCCGAGAATCATCCCGATCGCATGATCGCTCGCGGCGTGCCGGAGGAGTTCGTCGCCATCGCCAACAGCCGTCTGGCGGCGCTCAACGTCGCCTATGAGCAGTTGACCAAGAGCCGGCGGTCGGCATGAACCCCTTTGCCGCCGAGTATGCGCGGGCGCGGGTGGATCCCTCGCCCAATTGCGGCAAGCGTCGCGGCGGCGTGAGGCCGGATGCGCTCATCCTCCACTACACCGGCATGGAAAGCGCAGAGGCGGCGCAGAAACGCCTGTGCGCTCCGGATTCCGAGGTTTCGGCGCACTACCTGGTCCATGAGGACGGGAATGTCGTGCAGATGGTGCGCGAAGAGGCGCGTGCCTGGCATGCGGGCCGCTCCAGCTGGCGGGGCGTGGAAGACGTCAACTCCTTTTCGATCGGGATCGAGATCGTCAATCCCGGCCATGACAAAGGCTACCCGGATTTTCCGGAACCCCAGATCGAGGCGTTGATCGCGCTTTGCCGGGACGTGTGCCGGCGCCACGCCATCCCGCCGCAAAGGGTGCTGGGCCACTCGGACGTGGCGCCCGGCCGCAAGGTCGACCCGGGCGAAAAGTTTCCCTGGGACCGCCTGGCGCGCGAAGGGGTCGGCCATTACGTGCCCCCGGCGCCGCCGTGTGCGGGGAAGGCTCTTGCCGAGGGCGATGCGGGCCAAGCCGTGGCGGAACTGCAGGCCACGCTTGCGGCATATGGCTACGGTCTCGATGAGACCGGCGTCTATGACGGACGGACCGCCGTGGTCGTCTCTGCCTTCCAGCGCCATTTCCGGCCGGCGCGGATCGACGGAGTGGCCGACCCTTCAACGCGCGACACGCTCGCCCGGCTGATCGCTGCCCTCCCACAGATACCGGGCTGATCCCCTCTAACTGTTTCAAACTGTAACTATTTATTACCCCATAGGCCGTTTTTGGCTCAACTTCGCCTGCAAAGACCCGCCCGAACCGGGCCGGTCCCTTCGGCCCCAAATCAAGGTAAGCCGCAATTTCGCGGCAGAAAAAACGGATAGTGATGCAGGTCAAGATTTTGATTGCTGCGGCGATCGCCGTTGGGGCGATGATGGCCGTTTCCAATGCTCAGGACAATTCTTCCAAGGCGCCGTCCGATGAATCGGTGAAAGCGGATGCCGAGGAGGCAAAGGCGGAAACGCTAGGCGATCTGATGAAACGCGTGTTGCGGGCCGGCGATGCCACTGCCCACCTCACGACAGGCAGCGTGCGCAAACGCATATCTCAAAAGAAGGCGAAGGCCGACGGACAGCCGAAGGCCGACACGTCGGACAACTCCCGCCCCTATCACGACATCGTTTCGCGCTATGCCGCCGAATACGGCGTGCCGGTCAACCTGGCGCATGCCGTCATCACCATCGAGAGCAACTACCGCGCTTCCGCGCGCGGCCGGGCCGGCGAGGTCGGTCTCATGCAGATCAAGCCGTCGACGGCGCGCGGCATGGGCTATGGCGGCTCGGTGAAGGGGCTCTACGATCCCGACACGAACATCCGCTTCGGCATGAAATACCTGGCCAAGGCCTATCAGCTCGGCAACGGCAGCACCTGCGGCGCCATCCTTCGCTACAATGCCGGCCACGGCGCCCGCCGCATGAACTCGATTTCCTCGGCTTATTGCAGCAAGGTCAAGAGCCTGCTGGGGACGAGCTGATCGAGCAGCGGCAGGCATTGCCTTTCGCATCGCGAATCCCTTTATAGGGAGGGACCAGCCGGTCGGACGGCCGCACGCCAAGCGCTCGAAAGGGCAGTGCGTGAGGAAAGTCCGGGCTCCACGGAAACACGGTGCCGGGTAATGCCCGGCGGGGGTGACCCCAGGGAAAGTGCCACAGAAAGCAGACCGCCCCGCCCTTGTGTGGCCTCGCGAGAGGCCGAAATGCGGACGGGGTAAGGGTGAAAGGGTGGGGTAAAAGCCCACCGCGCGTCTGGCAACAGGCGTGGCACGGTAAACCCCACCGGGAGCAAGACCGAATAGGAACGGCGCGAAGGGCAACCTTCAGGGACAGTTTCCGTCCCGACCGTTCGGGTAGGTTGCTTGAGGCCGGCGGCGACGCCGGTCCCAGAGGAATGGCCGTCACGTTGCATCGCTTCCGGGCGGTGCGGCCATACAGAACCCGGCTTACAGACCGGCTGGTCCTACTTTCTTTCCAATCGTTTGCAGTCGTTTCCTGCCTTTTCGATTCACGCTGCCGCCGGTGGTTCTTCCGTCGATGGGGGGCCGGCTGCCTTCCCTTTTTGCGGGCGGCGAACCGTTCTGCGGGCACCCGGCGAATGCGGGAAGCAACAGTAAATGCCACCGTAAGGCTAACCCTTCGTTAGGCTTAACGCGGGATAAAGAGATGATGCCTTGCAAGTCCATGGAATCCGGCAGGAATCCGCGGCTTGTGTTCCTTGTTCCCGTTGACGCCCATACTTGCCCATGTTATCCCATCAAATCAGCCAGGTTATCGTTTCAGTAGGGAGTTCAGGGGCTGTGCTGCCGGATGGGTCCGGCGGCGCGATGCAGTGCTGTGCCCCTGTCGGGGGCGGGGGTCGTGTCGAGGAGTCGCGCACGGGCGCGGTCGGAGAAATGCAGAGGGGCAAGGCGCCACGAATGGCCGCCGCGGATCATGGATCGGTTTCTATCCAATGCGGTCAACAGGATCGACTCGAAGGGACGGGTCTCGGTACCCGCGCACTTTCGGTCGGTGGTCCAGAGGCGCGGCTTCTCCGATCTCTATGCCTTGAGGGCGCTCGACGTGCCGGCGATGGATGTCGGCGGGCCGGATCTCCTGGACCGTTACGAGCAGCGCATCGCGGTGGAGGATCCCTTCCTTCAGACGGCGGACGACATGTCCTTCTTCGTGCATGGGGACGGCAGCTTCCTGAAGCTCGATCAGGACGGGCGCATCACGATCAGCGACTTCGTGCGCGAGCATACGGGGATCACCTCTCAGGTCGCCTTTGTCGGCCGCGGGCTCTTCTTCCAGATGTGGGAGCCGGAACGCCTGCGCGTCCACGGGGAAGAGGTGCGCGCGCGGCTTCTCAAATTACGGCAGCGGGCCTCGCGCGCCCGCGTCGCGGAAACGGAATGATGGCGGGCCCCGGCGGCGAAAGCCCGGCCGGTGGCGGACCGGCCCGCCACATTCCGGTTCTCCTGGACGCCGTGATCGCGGCGCTCGAGCCGTCGCCGGGAAAGGTGATCCTCGACGGTACCTTCGGGGCGGGCGGCTATGCGCGGGCGCTCCTGGAGAGCGGTGCCGACGTGGTGGCGATCGATCGCGACCCGGAGGCGATTGCCGCGGGCAGGCGGCTTGCCGAACAGTTTCCCGACAGATTGCGGCTCACACAGGGGCGCTTCTCGCAGATGGAGGCCATTGCCGGCGGTGCCGTCGACGGCGTGGTGCTCGACGTCGGTGTCTCCTCCATGCAGCTCGACGAGGCCGAGCGCGGCTTCTCCTTCCGCATGGAAGGGCCGCTCGACATGCGCATGGGCAGGCAGGGGCCGAGCGCGGCGGATGTGGTGAACAGGCTGAAGGCGGCGGATCTGGCGCGCATCTTCGGACTTCTGGGCGAGGAGCGCCACGCCGGCCGCGTCGGCCGTGCCATCGAGCGGCGGCGCGCCGAGACCCCGTTCGAGACGACGCGCGACCTCGCCGAAGTCGTGGAGCGGGCGGTCGGGCGCAAGCCTGCCGACAAGATCCATCCCGCAACGCGCGTGTTCCAGGCGTTGCGCATCTTCGTCAATGACGAACTCGGCGAACTTGCACGGGCGCTCTTTGCGGCCGAGCGCATCCTCAAGCCCGGTGGCATGCTGGCCGCCGTTACCTTCCATTCGCTGGAGGACCGGATCGTCAAGCGTTTCCTCGCGGCCCGTTCCGGCGCGCAGGCCGGCTCGCGCCATCTGCCCGAGGCGACGCCGCCGCAGCCGCGCTTCGAAAAGCCGCGCAAGCCGGTGACGCCCGGCAAGGCCGAGACGGAACAGAACCCGCGCGCCCGCTCGGCGCGGCTGCGCGCGGCCCGGCGCACGGACGTGCCGGCGGGAAAAGAGGATCTGGAGAGCCTCGGCGTGCCGGCGCTCTTCGTCACCGCACAACTGGGCGAGAAGGTGAGATAGGCGTGTTCAGGACCAGCGACATCATACTGATTGCGGTCATGCTTTCGGCGGCCGCCTTCACGTACAAGACCAAGCACGACGCGGAAGCCGTGAGGAGCGACATCCGCAGGCTGGAGGCGCAGATCCAGCTCGAGAAGGACGCCATCGACGTTCTGAAGGCGGACTGGAGCCTGTTCACCCAGCCCGGCCGCCTGGCGGCGCTGGCGGAAGCCTATCGCGACGAGCTGGGGCTGGAGGCGCTCGATCCCAAGCAGATCGCCCAAACGGAAGCGCTGCGGCAGATCCCCTTCCGATCCGAGGCCATGGTCGCGGAACAGGGAGCAGAGGGCGCCGATGCGCCCGATCCGACCGTGACGGGGGGCGTACGCCCATGATGAAGGCGGCCTTTTTCGACAGGTGGCGCCGGGGCGGCACGTGTGCCGGCAGCGGTTCCATCGTGGTGAATGGCGCGCGCAGGGCCGCCGGCAGTCGCGGCCAGGGGCGCGTGGTGATGGCCATGGCCATGCTCTTCGGCATCTATGCGGCGATCGGCGGCCGCCTGGTGCATCTGGGCATGATCGAGGAAGAGGCGGTCGAACTGCCGCAAAGCCGCGTCATGGCCTCCCGTCCCGACCTCGTGGACCGCAACGGGGAAGTGCTGGCGACCGATATCAAGACGGCCTCTCTGTTCGCCGAACCGCGTCGTATCGTCGATATCGATTCCGCCATCGAGAAGCTGCAGACGGTGCTGCCGAACCTCGACTACGACGACACCTATCGCCGGCTCGACAGCGATGCGGGGTTCGTGTGGCTGCGCCGGCAGCTTTCGCCGCGCCAGCAGAGCGAAATCCTCTCGCTCGGCGTGCCGGGGCTGGGCTTCCGCACCGAAAAGCGCCGCTTCTACCCTGGCGGCGCGACCGCCTCGCACATTCTCGGTCTCGTCAACGTGGACAACAAGGGCACGGCGGGAATGGAGAAATATGTCGACGAGCAGGGCCTTGCCGATCTCCAGGCGCTGGGCCTTGCAGGGCCGGACACGCTGAAGCCGGTGCGCCTGTCCATCGATCTCAGGGCGCAATACGTGGTGCACGACGAGCTCAGCAAGGCCATGGAGCGTTATCGGACGATCGCCGCCGGCGCCGTCATCCTGAATGCCCGCACGGGCGAGGTGATGGCGATGGCCTCGCTGCCCGATTACGATCCCAACAATCCCTACAACGCGCTCGAGAAGGACCGGCTCAACCGCATGTCCGCCGGTGTCTTCGAGATGGGCTCGACCTTCAAGCTGTTCACCACCGCCATGGCGCTGGACTCGAGGAAAGTCACGCTGAACGACAGCTTCGACGCGTCGCGGCCGCTGCGTTTCGGACGCTTCACCATCAACGATTTCCACGGCAAGCGACGCGTGCTCTCCGTGCCGGAGATCTTCATCTATTCCTCGAATATCGGCACCGCCAAGATGGCCGATGTGGTCGGCATCGAGGGGCATCGTGCGTTCCTCAAGCGCGTCGGCCTTCTCGACCGCATGCCGACGGAACTGCCGGAAGTGGCGCGGCCCACCGAGCCGGCGGAATGGAAGAAGCTCAATTCCATCACCATCTCCTACGGCCACGGCATGGCGACGACCCCGTTGCAGACGGCCGTCGCCGCCGCGGCCATGCTCAATGGCGGTAAGCTCTTTCCGCCGACCTTCCTGCCGCGCAGCGAGGAAGAAGCGGCGGCGGTTGCCGAACAGGTGATCTCGCCCGAGACAAGTGCCAAGATGCGCTATCTCTTCCGGCTCAACGTGGAAAAGGGTTCCGGCGGGCGCGCGGAAGTGCCGGGCTATTATGTCGGCGGCAAGACGGGAACGGCCGAAAAGGTCGTCAACGGCCGTTATTCGCGCGACAAGCGCTTCAACGCCTTCGTAGCCGGGTTCCCCGCCGACGATCCGGACTATCTCGTGCTCGTCATCCTGGACGAACCCAAGCCGGAGGAAGGAAAGTACTATGCCACCGCGGGCATGAACGCCGCGCCGACGGTGCGCAACATTATCCGCCGCGCGGCGCCGATCCTTGGCGTGGAGCCGGATTTCGGCCATGAAGCGGAGGCTCTACTGGTCTCGTATCAGTGATTCCGGCCTGCGGATGCGGGTCATGGCCGAAAAGATGACTGGGGTGCGATGAAGCTGGGTGCGTTTGCCGACATATTGCCACATGAAGGAACAATATCGGACGACATGCATGTTTCCGGTCTTTCATCGGATTCCCGGCGCGTCGGCACGGGAGATCTGTTCTTTGCGCTAGCCGGCGCCAAGGCCGATGGCGCGGCGTTTGCGGGCGAGGCGGCGCGCAAGGGCGCCGCCGCCATCGTGGCGCGGCCCGGTGCAATTCCACAGGATATCGGCGTTCCGGTCATCGAGGTCGATGATCCGCGCCGCGCCCTGGCGCTCGCCGCCGCGCGGCTTTATGCGGGACAGCCGGCCACCATGGTGGCGGTGACGGGCACCAGCGGCAAGACCTCGGTCGCCTCCTTCACGCGGCAGATCTGGGAACAGGCAGGCTTCCCCGCCGCCTCGATCGGCACGACGGGTATCGTAGCGCCGGGACGGGACGATTACGGGGAATTGACCACGCCCGACCCGGTCGCGCTGCACCGGCTTTTGCGGGAATTGAACGAGGCCGGCGTGACCCACGGGGCCATGGAGGCTTCCAGCCACGGGCTCGATCAGCGCCGCGTCGACGGGGTGCGTTTCGCCGCCGGCGGCTTCACCAATCTCGGGCGCGACCACATGGACTACCACCCGACGGTGGAGCACTATCACCGCACCAAGATGCGCCTGTTCGACACGCTCCTGCCGAAGGACGCGCCGGCGGTCATCTTTGCCGACGACGCGTGGTCGGAGGCGACGGAAAAGGCGGCCAGGCAGGCCGGGCTGACGGTGCATACGGTCGGCCGCGGGGGCGGATTGCTTACCCTGAAGCGCGTCGAGCACGAACGTCATCGCCAGCGCGCCGAGGTGGAGCACGAGGGGACCATCCACGAGATCGTCCTGCCGCTCGCCGGTGATTTCCAGATTGCCAACGCGCTGGTCGCGGCGGGGCTTGCCATCGCCACCGGCCTTTCGGCCGATCAGGCGCTCATGGCGCTCGAGCATCTCAAGGGCGCCTCCGGACGGCTCGAGCTTGCCGGTACGGCGAACAACGGCGCCCAATGCTACGTCGACTACGCGCACAAGCCAGAGGCCCTGGAAAACGTTCTCCTGGCGGTCAGGCCGTTCACGACCGGACGCGTTGTCGTCGTGTTCGGTTGCGGCGGCGACCGCGACCGGGGAAAGAGGCCCATCATGGGCGAGATCGCCAGGCGGCTTGCGGACCTGGTGATCGTCACCGACGACAACCCGCGCTCGGAAGACCCCGCGGAGATCCGCGCCGCGATTCTCGCGGCCGTGCCTGCAGCGCAGGAGATCGGCGACCGGCGCGAGGCGATCCGTACCGCCGTCGGCATGCTCGAGACCGGCGACACGCTGATCGTCGCCGGCAAGGGCCACGAGCACGGGCAGGAGATCGCCGGACGAAAATATCCCTTTTCGGATCACGAGGAGGTGCGACGGGCACTGGAGGAGACAGGGGTGTGACGTTTCTTTGGGACACACAGGCGCTGCTGGCCGCAACGGGCGGCCGGCCTCTCGGCAACGTTCCCGAGGGGGTGACGGGCATATCCATCGACACCCGCACGCTCGAACGGGGCGAGGCGTTCTTCGCCATCAAGGGCGAACGGTTCGACGGCCACGACTTTGCCACGGGAGCCATGGCGGCTGGCGCCGAACTGCTCGTCGTTTCGGAGGAAAAGCTGCCGGCGCTCGGACGGCTGTCCGTGCCGAAGATCGTCGTGCCGGACGTGCTGAAGGCGCTGGAAGGGCTTGCCGCGGCGGCGCGCGCGCGCACCAAGGCCAAGGTGATCGCCGTCACCGGTTCGGCCGGCAAGACCACGACCAAGGAGATGCTGCGCCATGCCCTTTCCGGTTTCGGCAAGGTGCATGCGGCCGACCGATCCTTCAACAATCATTGGGGTGTGCCGCTGACGCTGGCGCGCATGCCCGACGATTGCGACTATGCTGTCTTCGAGATCGGCATGAACCATGCCGGCGAGATCGCGCCGCTGACCAGGCTCGTGAAACCGCAGACGGCGATCGTCACCATGATCGCCGCGGCCCATCTCGGCCATTTCAAGAGCCTGGACGCAATCGCCGAGGCGAAGGGGGAAATCCTTTCCGGCGTGGCCGCGGGCGGGCATGCGCTGCTCAATCGTGACGACCAGCGCTTCAAGATCCTGTCCAAGATGGCCGGCGAGGCCGGCATCAAGAACGTCTGGAGCTTCGGCGAAAACACGCGCGCCCAGTTCAGGCTGATCGACTGGCAGCAGGAGGAGGAGGGCTCGGCGGTCACGGTGAAGATCGCCGGCCAGGAGATGACGGGCCGGATCGGCGTGCCCGGCCGACACATGGTGCAGAACGCGCTGGCCGCCCTCGGGGCCGGCTATCTGGCCGGCGCGGATGCGGAAAAGATGCTCGCGGCACTGGCCGATTTCACCGCCGAGGAGGGCCGGGGCAAACGCCATCGGCTCAAGGCCGGTGCCGGTGCCTTCACCCTGATCGACGAAAGCTACAACGCCAATCCGGCGTCCATGCGCGCGGCGATGCAACTGTTGGCGGCGACACCCGTCGGCGAGGAGGGGCGGCGGATCGCGGTGCTTGGGGACATGCTGGAACTGGGCGAGCATTCGGCGAAGCTGCACGCCGCCCTTGGCGATCTGATCGCCGCTTCGAGCGTCGATCTCCTTCTGCTCGGCGGCCCAGAAATGAAGAGGCTGGCCGACAACGTGCCGTCCGGGCCCCAGGTGGAGTATCGCGAGTCGGCGGAAGAACTCCGGCCGCTGCTTCTCAAGACGGTAAGGCCGGGGGATGCGATCGTCATCAAGTCATCGAAGGGCATCGGCTTTTCCGGCCTGGTCGACGCGCTCATCAAAAACTTTCCGGCGGCCGAAGAGCCGGCACGGACCTAGCGGAGCCGGACAGGCCCGCGCGGGGGATTTTTCTCATGCTAATGCTTCTTGTACAATTCGCCGACGAGTTCTCGGTCTTCAACGTCTTTCGCTACATCACCTTCCGCACCGGCGGGGCGCTGATCACATCGGCCGTCATCGTCTTCCTGTTCGGCCCGGCGATCATCAACTCGCTGCGCGTGCGCCAGGGGCGCGGACAGCCGATCCGGGCCGACGGCCCGCAGACCCATTTCAAGAAGGCGGGGACGCCCACCATGGGCGGCCTGATGATCCTGTGCGGGATCCTCGGTGCATCCCTCCTGTGGGCCAACCTGTCGAGCGTCTATGTATGGACCGTCTTGATGGTGACGGTCGGCTTCGGCGCCATCGGCTTTTACGACGACTATCTGAAGGTGACGAAGCAGTCGCATCTGGGCTTTTCGGGCAAGGTGCGCCTGGCGCTCGAATTCGTGATCGCGGGCCTTGCCGCGTGGGTGATCATGCGGGCCGGGCAGGCCCCGTTCTCCTCCTCGCTCACCTTTCCCTTCTTCAAGGAACTGCTCCTCAATCTCGGTATCTTCTTCATTCCCTTCGCCGCCTTCGTCATCGTCGGCGCGGGCAATTCGGTCAATCTGACCGACGGTCTGGACGGGCTGGCGACGGTGCCGGTGATGGTGGCTGCGGCCTCCTTCGGCGTGATCGCCTATCTTTCGGGCAATGCGATCTTCGCCGATTACCTGCAGATCCACTTCGTGCCCGGTACGGGCGAGCTTGCCGTCATCCTGGGGGCGGTGATCGGCGCCGGGCTCGGCTTCCTCTGGTTCAATGCGCCGCCGGCGGCGATCTTCATGGGCGATACGGGCTCGCTGGCGCTGGGCGGCCTCATCGGAACCGTCGCGGTCGCCACCAAGCATGAGATCGTGCTGGCCATCATCGGCGGCTTGTTCGTGGTGGAGATCCTCTCCGTCATCATCCAGGTCGCCGTCTTCAAGATGAGTGGGAAGCGCGTCTTCCTCATGGCGCCCATCCATCATCATTTTGAGAAGCTCGGCTGGACGGAAAGCCAGGTGGTGATCCGCTTCTGGATCATCGCCGTGCTCCTGGCGCTGATCGGCCTTTCGACGCTGAAGCTGCGGTAGGAGGCCCCGCCGCATGATCCCCGTCTCCACCTTCGCGGGAAAGACCATCGCCGTCTTCGGCCTTGGAGGTTCCGGCATTGCGACGGCGAAGTCGCTGCTTGAGGGCGGTGCCTCGGTGATCGTCTGGGACGACAATCCCGAAAGCGTGGCGCGCGCCCGGGCGGACGGTGTGGAAGCTGCCGACCTGCGTGAAACGGACTGGAACGAGATCGACGCGCTGGTGCTTTCGCCCGGCGTGCCGCTCACCCATCCGCGGCCGCATTGGAGCGTGGATCTCGCGCACACGGCGGGCGTGGAGGTCATCGGCGACGTGGAGCTGTTCGCGCGCGAGCGGCGGGCACGGGCGCCGACGGCACCGTTCGTCGCCGTTACCGGCACCAATGGCAAATCGACCACCACCGCGCTGATCGCGCATGTGCTCGAATCGGCCGGCCGCGACACGCAGATGGGCGGCAACATCGGCAAGGCAGTCCTCAGCCTGGCGCCACCTCAACCCGGCCGGCACTATGTGGTGGAATGCTCCTCCTATCAGATCGACCTGGCGCCGACGTTCGATCCCTCGGTCGGCATCCTTCTCAACCTGTCGCCGGACCATCTCGACCGCCACGGCACGATGGCGAACTACGTTGCCGTCAAGAAACGGCTGGCGGCCGGAAGCGAGACGGCGATTGTCGGTGTCGACGACGCCCATTGCCGGGCCATTGCCGACCGGCTGGAAAAGGACGGCCGCAAGGTGATTCGCATCTCCGTCGCCCACGCGCTGGACGACGGGTTCTTCGCGGACGGTGCGGCATTGATGCGTGCCTCTTCGGGAAGAGCCGAAAAGCTTCTTTCGCTGCAGGGGATCGGCGCGCTGCGCGGACGGCACAATGCGCAGAATGCGCTCGCCGCCGCGGCGGCCTGCCTTTCCTGCGGGCTCACCGTTGCCGAGGTCGAGGCGGGTTTCAAGAGCTTTCCGGGGCTTGCCCACCGCATGGAGCAGGTGGCACGGCGGGGGCACGTCCTCTTCGTCAACGATTCGAAGGCCACCAACGCCGATGCAGCGGCACCGGCGCTGTCCAGCTTCCCGCGCATCTACTGGATCGCCGGCGGGCTGCCGAAACAGGGCGGCATCGAAAGCCTGAAGCCGTTTTTCCCGCGCATCGCCAAGGCCTATCTCGTCGGCGAGGCCACGCCGGCCTTCGCGGCCGCGTTGAAGGGGGAGACCGACTACGAGATTTCGGGTACCATCGACGCCGCCGTCGAGCACGCCGCGCGGGATGCGGCGAGTGATCCCGCGGAAGAGGCGGTGGTTCTGTTGTCGCCGGCCTGTGCGAGTTTCGATCAGTTCAGGAATTTCGAGGTGAGGGGCGATGCCTTCCGCGCGGCGGTGCTATCGCTGCCCGATATCGAGCCCATTGGGGAGAAGAGGGGATGATCAGTCGTACCGACCGCAGTCTCGTGGCCAACTGGTGGTGGACCGTGGACCGCTGGTTCCTTGCCGCCTTTCTCCTGCTCATGGGAATCGGCGTGGTGCTTTCCTTTGCCGCAAGCCCGGCGGTGGCCGAGCGCATCGGGCTGGAAAGCTTTCATTTCGTCACACGCCAGATCGTATTCATGGTGGGGGCCGGCGTGGTGATGATCGGCGTCTCCTTCCTGGAGCCGCGTCATGTGCGCCGACTCGCGCTCCTCATACTGGCCGGTTCGCTCGTGCTGATGGTCGTCACGCTCTTCGTCGGCATGGAGGTGAAGGGCTCGCGGCGCTGGATCCACTTGTTCGGCCTGTCGATCCAGCCTTCGGAATATCTGAAGCCGGCCTTCGTCGTCATTTGCGCCTGGCTGTTCGCCGAGCATGCGCGCCAGCCGGAGATCCCGGGAAACCTGTTCGCCATGCTGCTTCTCGGCCTCGTGGTGGCGCTGCTCGTCGCCCAGCCCGACCTCGGCCAGACCATACTTGTGTTGGGCACCTGGGGGGCGATGTTCTTCATCGCCGGCATGCCGTGGCTGTGGATCATCGTACTCGGCGCGGTGGGCGCAGGGGGGGCGGTGGCGGCCTA
Source organism: Chelativorans sp. M5D2P16 (assembly GCF_034427935.1). NCBI lineage: Bacteria > Pseudomonadati > Pseudomonadota > Alphaproteobacteria > Hyphomicrobiales > Phyllobacteriaceae > Chelativorans > Chelativorans sp. M5D2P16. Next base: position 339,210 of record NZ_JAXQNM010000025.1, read on the forward strand.
CGCAACTTTCCCGCACGTGGCCGAGCGCATCGACCGCTTCATCACCGGCGAGGGCGATACCTACCAGGTGGATATGAGCCTGGATGCGATCACGCGGGGCGGCTGGCTCGGCCAGGGACCGGGCGAGGGATCCGTCAAGCGCATCCTGCCCGACAGCCACACGGACTTCGTCTTCGCCGTGGCGGGCGAGGAGTTCGGCATCATCATGTGCCTCATCATCCTGACGCTCTTTGCCTTCGTGGTGATGCGCGGGCTGGCGCTCGCGCGCAAGGAGGGCGACGACTTCACGCGTTATGCGCTTTCCGGGCTGGTCATCCTGTTCGGCTTCCAATCGATCATCAACATAGCGGTGAACGTGCGCATGATGCCGGCCAAGGGCATGACGCTGCCCTTCATCTCCTATGGCGGCTCGTCGCTGATCGCCATGGCGATCTCCATGGGATTCGTGCTGGCGCTCGCCCGCCGGCGGCCGGAAAAGCGCCGGCCCATGAGCCTTTCCAGCGTTTCCGGTCGGGCGGCGGCGGCCGGCTGACATGAAGGCTGGAACCGTTCTCCTGTGCGCCGGCGGCACCGGCGGGCACCTGTTCCCGGCCGAGGCACTGGCGCATGCGCTGATTGCGCGCGGCTGGACGGTGCACCTGGCGACGGACGCTCGCGCCCGCCGCTTCGCCGAGGAGTTTCCCGCCGCGGCGGTTCACGCCATCGATGCGGCCACGGTCAGCGGGCGCAATCCGATTGCCCTCATCCGCAGCGGACTGACCATATGGCGGGGCGTGCGACAGGCCTCCGCCCTGATCGCGCGGCTGAAGCCGAAGGCGGTAGTCGGCTTCGGCGGCTATCCCACGCTTCCGCCGCTCTATGCCGCCACCCGGCGCGGCGTTCCGACACTGATCCACGAGCAGAACGCCGTCATGGGCCGGGCGAACCGGGCGCTGGCGGCGCGCGTCACCGGCATCGCCGGCGGATTCCTGCGCGCGGACGAGGGGCGTTTAGCCGACAAAACCGTGATCACCGGCAACCCCGTGCGTCCCGCCATCCTCGAAGCGGCGAAAACGCCCTATGCACCGCGGGGCGGGGGAGAGACGTTCCGGCTGCTGGTCTTCGGCGGCAGCCAGGGCGCGCAATATTTCTCTCAAGTTGTGCCGGAAGCCCTCAGGCTTCTGCCCGAGGCGGCGCGCGAACGTTTGCATGTGACCCAGCAGGCGCGGGTCGAGGACGAGGCGGCGGTGCGCGGGGCCTTCGCCGAGCTCGGCGTGGAAGCCGATGTCTCGCCCTTCTTCGCCGATATGGCCGAACGCATCGCCGCGGCCCATCTCGTCATGTCGCGCTCGGGCGCGTCGACGGTCTCGGAGATCGCCGTCATCGGCAGGCCGGCGCTGCTGGTTCCCTATCCGCACGCGCTCGACCATGACCAGGCCGCCAACGCCGCGGCGCTGGAGGAAGCGGGCGGCGCGGAGATCGTGCCGCAGGAAAAGCTTACGCCGGAGCGCCTGCGCGGGCTTCTGGAAGCGGCCGTCGCAGCACCGGACAAGCTCGCCGCCATGGCGGCTGCGGCGCGCGATGCGGGGCGGCCGGATGCCGCCGCATTGCTTGCCGACCTGACAGAGGCTATTGCCTCGGGCAGTTCGGTGGCCGGTTTCAAGCAAGGAGCGCACGCATGAAGATGCCGCAGACAATCGGAGTCGTGCATTTTATCGGCATCGGCGGCATCGGCATGAGCGGCATCGCCGAGGCGCTGTTCACGCTCGGCTACCGGGTGCAGGGGTCCGACCAGGCGGAAAACGCCAATGTGGAGCGCCTGCGCGAGAAGGGCATCAAGGTTTTTGTCGGCCAGAGGGCGGAGAATCTCGGAGAAGCCGAGGTGGTGGTGATCTCCACGGCCATCAAGCGCGACAATCCGGAGTACCGTGCCGCGCGCGAGCGGCTCCTGCCCATCGTGCGCCGGGCCGAGATGCTGGCGGAGCTGATGCGCTTCCGCCAGGCGGTGGCCATCGGCGGCACGCATGGCAAGACCACGACGACCTCCATGGTGGGGGCGCTTCTGGATGCCGGCGGGCTCGACCCGACGGTGATCAATGGCGGCATCATCAACGCCTACGGCTCCAACGCGCGCATGGGCCAGGGCGACTGGATGGTGGTCGAGGCGGACGAGAGCGACGGCACCTTCCTGAAGCTGCCGGCCGAGATCGCCGTGGTGACCAACATCGATCCCGAGCACCTCGACCATTACGGCTCGTTCGAGCAGGTGCGCGAGGCGTTCCGCAAGTTCGTGGAGAACGTGCCGTTCTACGGTTTCGGCGTCATGTGCATCGACCATCCGGAGGTGCAGGCGCTGGTCCGGCGCATCGAGGACCGCCGCATCGTCACCTATGGCGAGAACCCGCAGGCCGACGTGCGCTTCTTCAACCACCGCATGGACGGCGCCGTCTCCGTCTTCGACGTGACGCTGCGCGGGCGCAAGGCGGAAAGGCCGGAGACGATCCAGGGTCTGCGCTTGCCCATGCCCGGCCGGCACAACGTCTCCAATGCGGTGGCCGCCATCACGGTTGCCCATGAGCTGGGCATCCCTTCCGAAGACATCAGAAAGGGGCTTGCCGCCTTCGGCGGCGTCAAGCGGCGCTTCACGCTCACCGGGACCTGGAACGGCGCGCAGATCTTCGACGATTACGGCCATCATCCGGTGGAAATCCGTGCCGTTCTGCAGGCGGCGCGCGCGGCAAGCGACGGGCGCATCATCGCCATTGCCCAGCCGCACCGCTATACGCGCCTGCGCGACCTGTTCGACGACTTTTCCTCGTGCTTCAACGATGCCGACACGGTTCTGGTGGCGCCGGTCTACACGGCCGGCGAGGCGCCCATCGACGGCATCTCATCCGAAGCGCTTGTGGCCAGCCTCAGGGCGGCGGGCCATCGCGACGCGCGCTTCATTAAAGGGCCGGAAGCCATCGCCCCCCTGGTGCAGGAGATGGCGAAGCCCGGCGACTTCGTCGTCTTTCTCGGGGCCGGCAACATCACGCAATGGGCCTATGCCCTGCCGCGGGAACTCGGGTCATGAGCGGCGCGGCACTCGTTTCGAAGCTTGGCGAGCGGCTTTCCGGCCTGCGCGGCAAGCTGACGCCGGACGCGGGCATGGACAAGATCACCTGGTTTCGCGCCGGGGGAGAGGCGGAGGTGCTTTTCCAGCCGCAGGACGAAGAAGACCTGGCCGCCTTCCTGCGTGCGGTGCCGGAGGAAATCCCCGTCACCGTGGTAGGCATAGGCTCCAACCTTCTGGTGCGCGAGGGGGGCATCAAGGGCTTCGTCGTGCGGCTTTCGGCCAAGGGCTTCGGCCAGGCGGAGACGATCTCACCGACGCGCATCCGGGCGGGTGCGGCGATCCCGGACAAACGCCTTGCCGCCGCCGCGCTCGAAGCGGGGATCGGCGGGTTCCATTTCTACCACGGCATTCCCGGGGCGCTCGGCGGAGCGCTGCGCATGAACGCGGGCGCCAATGGCGTGGAGACGCGCGAGCGTGTGGTGGAGGTCCGCGCGCTCGACCGCAAGGGCGAACTGCATGTCCTGTCCAATGCCGACATGGGCTATGCCTACCGCAAGTCCGCCGCGCCGGGCGACCTGATCTTCACCGCCGCGCTTCTTGAAGGCTACCGCGAGGAGCCCGAGGCGATCCGCGCGGCCATGGATGCGGTGCAGCACCATCGCGAGACGGTGCAGCCGATCCGCGAGAAGACCGGTGGCTCGACCTTCAAGAACCCGCCCGGGAGTTCGGCCTGGGAGGAGGTCGACAAGGCGGGCTGCCGCGGGCTCGTCATCGGCGGCGCGCAGATGTCGCCCATGCACTGCAACTTCATGATCAACACCGGCACGGCGACCGGCTATGATCTGGAATATCTCGGCGAGACGGTGCGCGCGAAGGTGCTGGAGCGTTCGGGCATCCGGCTCGAATGGGAAATCCGGCGGCTCGGCGCCTTCCGGCCGGGCCAGGCGATCGATCCTTTCCTTGGACAGCTCTTGTAGCTTCCCGCAAGCGTTTCCGGTCTTCCGCCTCGGTTGGGCGTCGGCGTGACAGTTGGTGCTCATAATTGCTTTGCGGCGGCGCTGGACGCGCTTGGGCGATCACATTTTGAAATTTTTCCGAAAAATTGAATCGGGCGGAATCTCAAGGCCTTGCCACCGAATCAACTCTCTGATTCTTTGGACATAAGTTTTCCTGATTTGAGTCGGCGCGTTTTTGCCGGAGGGGGCTCCCGAGGGGAGTGAAGGGATTCGAGCGATGAACGCGCCGAAGACTGGTTTGGCCGGAGAGGGCAGCAGGTGAAGAGAAAGCACGTGGCCGTACTGATGGGCGGATTCTCGTCCGAGAGGCCGGTCAGCCTTTCTTCCGGTTCGGCCTGTGCCGACGCCCTCGAAGCAGAGGGATACGCGGTCACGCGGGTGGATGTCGGCCGCGACATCGCGCGCGTTCTCGACGAGCTGCGGCCCGACGTCGCCTTCAACGCCCTGCACGGGCCTTATGGCGAGGACGGCACGATCCAGGGTGTGCTCGAATTTCTGAGCATCCCTTACACGCATTCGGGGGTGCTTGCCTCCGCGCTCGCCATGGACAAGGAGTTGGCGAAGACGGTGGTACGGGCTGCCGGCGTTCCGGTGGCGCAGTCGCGCATCGTGAACCGTCTCGAAGTCGGCGACGAACATCCGATGGAGCCGCCCTATGTCATCAAGCCGGTCAACGAGGGGTCGAGCTTCGGTGTCGTCATCGTGCGCGAGGGGCAGTCGCATCCCCCGCAGTTCCTGCGCTCGACGGAATGGGGCTACGGCAACCGGGTCATGGTGGAGCGCTATGTGCACGGGCGCGAGCTGACCTGTGCCGTGATGGGGGGCAAGGTTCTCGGCGTGTGTGAGATCGTGCCGGTGGGGCATGCCTTTTACGATTATGACTCGAAATATATCCCGGGGGGGTCAAAGCACGAATGTCCGGCGAAAATTTCACCGAATATTTACCAAAAAATACAAACACTGTCCCTCAGGGCGCACGAGGTGATCGGCTGTCGGGGCGTGACCCGTTCCGATTTCCGTTTCGATGACCGTCATTCGGAAGAGGGTGAGTTGATCTGGCTCGAGATCAATACGCAGCCGGGCATGACCCCGACTTCCCTGGTGCCGGAGATCGCCGCCGAGGCCGGCTACGGTTTCGGTGCGCTGTTGAGTTGGATGGTGGAGGACGCGTCTTGTTCGCGTTGAGGTCATACCGGGCCGTTCGTGCGGGTGAAGCGGGCCAAGTGCTGCCGCGCTGGCTGCGCAGGCCGGCGCGCATCATCCAGCGGCTGGAGATCGACCGGATCGAGCCGCCGCGCTTCGCCGCCACGCTGGCGAGCGGCCTGCTTTTCGCGCTTGCGGGTCTCTATGGCGGCATCAAGGGCGGGCACATGGACGAGGCGCTCGGTGCCGTGACTGCGCGGGCCGGCTTCGCCATCGAGAATGTGGACGTCTCCGGCAATCGCGAAACCTCGGAGATCGACGTGCTGCAGCAGATCGGTCTCGACGGCTGGACATCGATGGTCGGCTTCGATGTGAGGGCGGCGCGCGCGCGGATCGTCGGGTTGCCCTGGGTCGAAAACGCCGCCGTCCGCAAGGTCTATCCGGCGACGGTCGAGGTGCGCATCGAGGAGCGCGAGCCGTTCGCGCTGTGGCAGCGCAACGGGCGTGTGTTCGTCATCGAGCGGAACGGCGACGTGATCGCGCCGTTCATGGGCGGGCATCTCGCGTCGCTGCCCCTGGTCATCGGCGCGGGTGCCGATGTGTCGGGGCCGGAATTCATCGAGCGCGTCTCGCGCGTGCGCGGGCTCGACGGTCGGGTGCGCGCCTATGTCCGCCTCGCCGACCGGCGCTGGGACCTGAAGCTCGACAACGGCATGACGATCAAGCTGCCGGAGCACGGCGTCCAGGCGGCCTTGGCCGAGGCGTCCAGGCTCGACGCCGAGTACGCGCTCTTCTCGCGCACCGTCTCGGCGCTGGACCTGCGCCTGCCGGACCGTTTCTTCGTGGCGCTCACGCCGGAGGCTGCCGAGGCGCGCGAAGAGGCGCTCGAAAAGCTCATGAAGGGAGCCAGAATATGAGCTGGTTCCTGGGAGAGCGCGGCGCATCGCAGCGCCGGTCCGGCATCATCACCGTGCTCGACATCGGTTCCAGCAAGGTGTGCTGCATCATCGCGCGCCTTCTGCCGAGCGACGGCGGGCGCGCGCTGTCGCACCGCACCCATCGTATCCAGGTCATCGGTATCGGCCATCAGAAATCGGAAGGCGTGAAATCGGGCGTCATCGTCGATCTCGACCGGGCGGAGCAGGCGGTCCGGCTGTCCGTCGACGCGGCGGAGCGGATGGCCGGGCTGACCGTCGATTCGCTGATCGTCAACGTTTCGGCCGGGCGGCTGAAAAGCGAGACGGCCTCCGCGACGGTGAGGCTGGGCGGACACGAGGCGGCAAAAGCCGATGTCGACCGGGTGCTTGCGGCCGGTGCGCGCCAGGCGCTGAAGGCGGAGCGCGAGGTGGTGCACTCGCTCGCCACTGCCTTCTCGCTCGATTCGGAGCGCGGCATTCGCGATCCCCGCGGCATGATGGGGGACACGCTGGGCGTCGACATGCATTTGGTGACCGCCGACACTGTTCCCCTGCGCAACCTGGAACTGTGCATCAACCGCTCGCACCTCTCGGTAGAGCGCATGGTGGCCACGCCCTATGCGAGTGGCCTTGCGGCGCTGGTGGACGACGAGGCGGAGATGGGGGCTGCCTGCATCGACATGGGCGGTGGCTGCACGACGATTTCGGTGTTTCTCGAAGGCAAGTTCGTCCATGCCGACTCCCTGCCGGTGGGCGGCAGCCACGTGACCATGGACCTGGCGCGCGGGCTTTCCACGCGACTGGAGGACGCCGAGCGCCTGAAGGTCATGCACGGCTCGGCCCTGCCGGTCAGCGCCGACGACCGCGATGTCATCGCCATCCAGCCGATCGGCAGCGACGAGAACGAGGAGCCGCTGCAGGTGCCGCGCGCTGTGATGGCGCGCATCATTCGCGCGCGCATCGAAGAAACGCTGGAGCTGGTGCGCGATAAGCTCAGCCGCTCCGGCTACGGCCATCTGGTCGGGCGCCGGGTGGTGCTGACGGGCGGCGCCAGCCAGCTCACCGGTTTGCCCGAGGCGGCGCGGCGGCTCCTGGGGCGCAATGTGCGCCTGGGGCGGCCGCTTGGCGTGAAGGGATTGCCCGAGGCAGCGAAGGGAGCCGCCTTTGCCGTGCCCGTCGGGCTTCTGATTTATCCCCAGGTGGCGGATTTCGAAAGCCGCATGTCCAAGGGCGGTTTCTTGACCCGCGCGACCGGGACCGGGGGGCGGTTTCAGCGCGTCAGTCAATGGTTGCGTGAGAGTTTTTGACGGGGGAAGGCCCCATACAAGCCGCATCGGCGAGGCGGCGGAAAAGGCGGAAAGGACGAGGATATGAGCATTAATCTGCAAAAGCCGGATATTACCGAGCTGAAGCCCAGGATCACCGTATTCGGTGTCGGCGGCGGCGGCGGCAATGCCGTCAACAACATGATCACGGCCGGCCTGCGGGGCGTGGAATTCGTGGTGGCGAACACCGATGCGCAGGCGCTCACCATGTCCAAGTCCGAGCGCCTCATCCAGCTCGGCGCGAACGTCACCGAGGGGCTCGGCGCCGGATCGCAGCCGGAGGTCGGCCAAGCGGCGGCCGAGGAATGCATCGACGAGATCATGGATCACCTGTCGTCGACGCACATGTGCTTCGTCACCGCGGGTATGGGCGGCGGCACGGGCACGGGGGCGGCCCCCGTGGTGGCGCGCGCGGCCCGCGAGAAGGGGATCCTCACCGTCGGCGTGGTCACCAAGCCGTTCCATTTCGAGGGCCAGCGGCGGATGAAGATCGCCGACTCCGGCATCGAGGAACTGCAGAAGTGCGTCGACACGCTGATCGTCATCCCGAATCAGAACCTCTTCCGCATCGCCAACGACAAGACGACCTTTGCCGACGCCTTCGCCATGGCGGACCAGGTGCTCTATTCCGGTGTCGCCTGCATCACCGACCTGATGGTCAAGGAAGGTCTCATCAACCTCGACTTCGCCGACGTGCGCTCGGTGATGCGCGAGATGGGCAAGGCGATGATGGGCACCGGCGAAGCGTCGGGCGAGGGCCGCGCCATGGCGGCGGCGGAAGCCGCGATCGCCAATCCGCTGCTTGACGAGACCTCGATGCGCGGTGCCAGGGGCCTCCTGATCTCGATCACCGGCGGGCGCGACCTGACCCTGTTCGAGGTCGACGAGGCGGCCACGCGCATCCGCGAGGAGGTCGATCCCGAGGCCAACATCATCCTCGGCGCCACCTTCGACGAGGAGCTGGAAGGGGTCATCCGTGTCTCCGTCGTTGCCACCGGCATCGACAAGTCGGCGGCGGAAATCTCCGCGCCTCCTTCGGCCGTGCGCCAGCCCAACCGGTCGGCCGAGCCGCAGCAGAAGCCCGCCGCGGCCGGGCAGGAAATGCCGGCGCCGGCGCCGGCGCCGCAGTCGCAGCCGCATGCCCAGAGAGTACGGCCGGCCGAGGAGGAGGCCGCAGATCCGGTGGCGGAGGCGATTCGCGCCGCCGAGCACGGTGCGGCCCAGGCGCAGGGTGGCGGTTTCCAGCCGCAGAGCAGGCTCTTCAAACCCAGCCAGCCGCAGCCGGCCCCGGCGGCACGGCCGGCCGCCGCACAGCCGCAGCCGACGCAGGCGGCCGCGCCGCAGCCGGCCCCGACGCCGCAGCAGCAGCCCGAACCGGCGGCCATGCAGCCGCGTATGCCGCGCGTCGAGGACTTTCCGCCCGTGGTTCAAGCCGAGATCGAAGCCGGTCGTGATTCGGGCCATTCCGAACATGAGGAGCGCGGCCCGATGGGCCTGCTCAAGCGTTTGACCCATGGCCTGTCCCGGCGCGAGGAGGACGGCCACGCTGCTTCCCAGCCGCCGGAGCCGCGGCTGCGCCAGGCGGAGCCGCGCCGGCCCGCGGGCAACGAGAGCCAGCTCTACGCGCCGCGTCGCGGCCAGCTCGACGAGCACGGGCGGGTCGCACAGCAGGGCCAGGCGCCGCAGGAGGACGATCAGCTGGAGATTCCTGCCTTCCTCAGAAGGCAGGCGAACTGAGGCGATAACGCAAATTAACAATTGGTAATGAACGGGCGCTGCGGCGCCCGTTCCACCGTTCGAAAAATATTTGTGAATTCAACTAATTATAATCGAAGTTGGAAACGATTATTGCGTAACACAGGGTAAGAAAGCGTGATTTGGCGCGGGCAGTCGGCGACATTATCTTGCGCGACGAAGCAGAGTGGAGCACAGGGCGTTTTTGGGGCTAGTCCATGCTTCATGGAAGAAAAGGCCGTCCGCCTGAGATGACACGCGAACGGTGCGGGCGAGCTGATGGGGATCGAGTTGCTCGAATATCAAACGACTTTGAAATCATCGCTGAGCCTGTCCGGGATCGGCGTTCATAGCGGAAAAGCGGTTTCCATCCACTTCAGCCCGGCGGATGCCGACACGGGTGTCGTCTTCCAGCGCGTCGATGCGGAAGCTTCCGGCCGGATGATCCGGGCACTCGCCTCGGAAGTGGGCGAGACGGATCTGTGCACCGGCCTTGGCGATGTAAAGGGCGACCACGTGGCGACCGTCGAGCATCTGATGGCCGCGCTGTTGGGCATGGGAATCGACAACGTCTCCATCGAGATCGACGGCGCCGAGGTGCCGATCATGGACGGCAGCGCCGCCTCCTTCGTCGAGGCATTCCGGCAGGCGGGGATCCGCACGCTGGACGAGAAGCGACGCTATATCCGTGTCGTCAAACCGGTGCGAATCGATGCCGGCAGTTCATGGGCGGAGTTCCGCCCCTACGACGGCACGCGTTTCGAGGTGGAAATCGATTTCGATACGCCGACGATCGGACGGCAGTCCTTCGCCGCCGACATGACGGCGGAGGTGTTCGCAAAGGAGGTGGCGCGGGCGCGCACCTTCGGCTTCATCAAGGATGTCGAGCGGCTTTGGGCGGCCGGCTTCGCGCTCGGTTCGTCGCTGGAGAACTCCGTCGTGATCGGCGAGGACCACCGCGTGATCAACATGGAGGGGCTGCGCTATCCGGACGAGTTCGTCCGCCACAAGATGCTCGACGCGGTCGGCGATCTGGCGCTTGCCGGCGCGCGTTTCATCGGCTGCTTCCACTCCTATCGCGGCGGGCACCGCCTGAACGCGGCGGCGTTGCGCCACCTTTTGACCGACCACTCCGCATTCGAGATTGTCGAGACCACGCGGCGCGAGCGCGGGCGCGGGGCCGAGATGATCGCCGTCAACGCGCCGGTCTACGCTCCCTGGGTGCTTTAGAGCCTGTAGTCCGTTAGGCTACTAGAGAGGGGCACACACGCCCAAATCGCGAACGTCTAGCAGCCCGGCGATGTCACGCGCCGGCGTGGCCGGGGCGGGGGTGCTGCCGGTTATCCCCGGATATCGCCGCTTTCCAGGCACCGGTGCCACAAAAATGCGCCATTGCGCGCCGATAGCGTTGCCGCGCGCGGCGATTCTGCATTATGACTGCGCGCACATTTTTGTCTCGAACGCCGGAGGGCGTACCGCGAATGTTTTCAGGATGTGCTGCCGAGGCTGATCACCGGCCACGATTTGCTTCGCTGGCGGCTGCGGCCGTGGCCGTGCCGCTGCTTCTGACCGGCTGCAACGCCGAGAAGGATCTCGACCTGTCGTCCACCTATGTCGAGCAGACGGAGCCGGCCGACACCCTGTACAATCAGGGGCTCGCGAACCTGAATGCCGGGCGGATGAAAGAGGCGGTCGCCAAGTTCGAGGCGGTCGACCAGCAGCACCCCTATTCTGAGTTTGCGCGCAAGGCGCTCCTCATGCACACCTTCGCCAATTATCGCCAGGGCAACTACAGCGAGGCGATCGGCAGCGGAGAGCGCTATGTTTCACTCTATCCGACCAGCGAGGACGCGGCTTACGCGCAGTATCTCGTGGGGCTCGCCAATTTCCGCCAGATCCGCGAGGTCACGCAGGACCAGCGCGAGTCGCGGCGTACCATCGAGGCCATGGAGCAAGTAGTTCAGCGCTGGCCCGATTCGGAATATGTGCCGGACGCGCAGGCCAAGATCCGTTACGCGCGCGACCAGCTCGCCGGCAAGGAAATGCAGGTCGGCCGCTACTATCTGGAGCGGCGCGAATACATTGCCGCGATCAAGCGCTTCCGCGGCGTGGTCGAAGATTACTCCGATACCCGGCACGTTGAGGAGGCGCTCGCCCGGCTGACGGAAGCCTATTACGCCATGGGCATCGTCTCGGAAGCGCAGACGGCGGCAGCCGTTCTGGGCCACAACTTCCCCGAAAGCGACTGGTACAAGGACGCCTACGCGCTCCTGCAGTCCGGCGGGCTGGAGCCGCGCGAGAATTCCGGATCGTGGCTTTCCCGGGCCGCTTCGGCCATTACGGGGAGCTGATCGCGCGAAACGATGCTGTCGCACCTTTCGATCCGCGATATCGTCCTGATCGAACGGCTCGACATCGATTTTTCAGCCGGTCTTTCGGTGCTGACGGGCGAGACCGGTGCCGGCAAGTCGATCCTGCTTGATTCGCTTTCACTGGCGCTGGGCGCGAGGGGGGATGCTTCGCTCGTGCGCCACGGCGCGGCCCAGGGGCAGGTGACGGCGGTATTCGATCTTCCGGCGGCGCATCCGGCGCGGGAATTCTTGCGCGAGAACGCGATCGACGACGAAGGCGACGTCATCCTGCGCCGCATGCAGACCGCCGACGGACGCACCCGCGTGTTCATCAATGACCAGCCTGCCAGCGTGGCGCTCATGCGCCAGGTGGGGCGGGCGCTGGTGGAAATCCACGGACAGCACGACGAACGGGCGCTGGTCGACACGGCCGCGCACCGCGACCTGCTCGACGCCTTCGGCGGGCTCGGTGCCCGTGTCGAGGCGGTGCGGGAGGCCTGGCGCGTTTGGCGCGGCGCGGAGCAGGAACTGGCCCGCCATCGCGCCAAGGTGGAAGCGGCCGCCCGCGAGGCCGATTTCCTGCGTGCATCGGTCGAGGAGCTTTCGAAGCTCGACCCGCAGCCCGGCGAGGAAACCTCGCTTGCCGACGAGCGGGCGCGCATGATGCGGGCGGAGAAGACCGCGGCGGATATCGCGGATGCGCAGGAGGTGCTTTCCGGACAGGCCTCGCCCCTGCCGCAGCTTGCGAGCCTCTTGCGCCGGCTGCAGCGCAAGGCGCAGGAAGCGCCGGGGCTGCTCGAAGAGATCATCACCTCGCTGGACGAGGCGCTGATCTCGCTCGATGCCGCGCAGTCCTGCGTGGAGGAGGCGTTGCGCGCCACCGAGTTCGACCCGCAGAGGCTGGAAGAGGCGGAGGAGCGACTCTTTGCGCTGCGCGCCGCCGCCCGCAAGCACAATGTGATGGTGGACGACCTGGCCGCCCTGCGCGATCGCATGGACAATGATCTGGCCGATCTCGACGCGGGCGAGGAAAGGCTCGGGCAACTCGAGAAGGAAGCGGTCTCACGACGCGAGGCTTACGACGAGGCGGCACGGGTGCTTTCGGAAGGGCGGCGCATGACGGCCGAGGCGCTGGCGGAAGCCGTGATGGCGGAACTGCCGGCCTTGAAGCTGGAGCGGGCGCGCTTCATCGTCAATATGGACAGCGAGCCGGACGACCGCATGGAGGACGGCATCGACCGGGTGGAGTTCTGGGTGCAGACGAACCCCGGCACGCGCGCGGGTCCGATCATGAAGATCGCCTCGGGCGGCGAGCTTTCGCGCTTCCTGCTGGCGCTCAAGGTGGCGCTCGCCGACCGCGGCTCGGCGCCGACGCTGGTCTTCGACGAGATCGACACCGGCGTGGGCGGTGCGGTTGCAGACGCGATCGGCCAGCGGCTGGCGCGGCTTGCCACCCGCATCCAGGTGCTGTCCGTCACCCACGCGCCGCAGGTGGCCGCCCGCGCCAACACCCACTACCTGATCGCCAAGAGCGGCGGGCACGACCATGTGACCACTGGTGTGGCCGTCATGGACGACGATGCCCGGCAGGAGGAGATCGCGCGCATGCTGGCCGGCGCCACCGTCACCGACGAGGCGCGCGCGGCGGCGGAACGCCTTCTGCGTGAAAACGCGGCGGCCGCGGAGTAGCGGCTCCTCGGCTTTCCTGTGGGGCTGTCAGCAATCGCCTCCATTCGTCTTGAGCCCCTTGCCCGAAAAGCCATATGTTGGCGGCCCATCGAATTCGGACCACCGCCCATGAGCACAGCCAGCATCCCCGTGGACGACCTGACGGAGGAGCAAGCCAAAGAGGAACTGGCGCGGCTTGCGCGCGAGATCACCAGACACGATGCGCTCTACTTCGAGGAGGATGCGCCGGAGATCTCCGACGCCGAGTACGACACGCTGCGGCGGCGCAACCTGGCAGTCGAGCAGGCCTTTCCCGATCTCGTGCGCGAAGATTCGCCCTCGCGCCGGGTGGGCGCACCGGTTTCGGAAAAGTTCGAGAAGGTGCGGCACAAGGTGCCGATGCTTTCCCTCGACAACGCCTTTTCCGACGACGACGTGATCGATTTCGTGGCGCGCATCCGGCGTTATCTGAAGCTCGAGCCGCATGCGCCGGTCGCCATGACCGCCGAGCCGAAGATCGACGGGCTGTCGCTCTCCCTGCGCTACGAAGGGGGCAGGCTGGTCTCCGCCGCAACGCGTGGCGACGGGCAGGTGGGCGAGAACGTGACGGCCAACGCCCGCGCCGTGGCCGACATCCCGAACGTGCTTTCGGGCGATTTTCCGGAGGTCATCGAGGTGCGCGGCGAGGTCTACATGACCCACCGCGACTTCCTGGCGCTCAACGAGCGTCAGAAGGCGGAGGGCAAGCCGACCTACGTCAATCCGCGCAACACGGCCGCCGGTTCACTGCGCCAGCTCGACCCGGCGATGACGGCATCGCGGCCGCTGAAGTTCTTCGCCTATGCCTGGGGCGAGGTGAGCGAAATGCCGGCTTCCACGCAGATGGAGATGGTGGCTGCGCTGGCAAGGTACGGCTTTCGCACCAATGAGCTGTTGTGCCGGTGCGAAACGGCGCGCGAGCTGCTCGCCCATTACAAGGCGATCGAGGAACAGCGGGCGACGCTCAGCTACGACATCGACGGCGTCGTCTACAAGGTGGACGATCTTGCGCTGCAGCAGCGCCTCGGCTTCGTCTCGCGCAGCCCGCGCTGGGCGATCGCCCACAAGTTCCCCGCAGAGAAGGCGTCGACCATCCTGCGCGGCATCGACATTCAGGTAGGCCGCACCGGGGCGCTGACGCCGGTCGCCCGGCTCGAGCCGGTGACGGTCGGCGGCGTCGTGGTGACGAATGCGACGCTCCACAATGCCGAGGAGATCGAGCGGCTCGGCGTCAAGATCGGCGACACGGTGACGGTGCAGCGGGCCGGCGATGTCATCCCGCAGATCCTCGGCTATGTGCCGGAACGGCGCCCGGCGGACGCCGAAGCGTTCGAATTTCCGAGCGTCTGCCCTTGTGAGTTGGAAACACCGGTGGTGCGCGATGCGACGGCCGGCGGCGCGGAGGGGGTGGTGCGCCGCTGTTCGGGCGAGTTCGCCTGCCCCTTCCAGCGCATCGAGCATCTGCGCCATTTCGTCTCCCGGCGCGCCTTCGACATCGAGGGGTTGGGGGAAAAGCAGATCGAGTTCTTCTTCCGCGATCCCGACCTACCGGTGAAGAGCCCGGCCGATATCTTCACGCTTGCCGAGCGCGATGCGCAGAACCTCAAGAAGCTCAAGGACAAGGACGGCTGGGGGGAGGTATCGGCGAAGAACCTCTTTGCGGCGATCGAGGCGCGGCGAACGATCCCGCTCGACCGCATGATTTACGGGCTCGGCATCCGTCACGTGGGCGAGCGCACGGCGGCGACGCTGGCACGCGCCTACGGCTCCTGGCAGGATTTTCACGACGCGGCGCTGGCGGTTGCCGGCGGCGATCCGGCCGCCCGCGAGGAGATGGATGCGCTGGAGGATATCGGCGATGCGGTGATCGACGCGGTGGCGCGCTATTTCGCCGAGGAGCACAATCGGGCGCTCGTTGAGGCGCTTGCCGCGCAGGTGAACGTCGAGGACGCCGAACGGCCCGTCCTGGATTCACCGGTCGCCGGCAAGACCATCGTCTTCACGGGCGCGCTCGAGCGCATGTCGCGCGACGAGGCCAAGGATATGGCCGAGCGGCTGGGCGCCAAGGTGGCCGGTTCCGTCTCGAAGAAGACGGACCTCGTGGTCGCCGGGCCCGGCGCGGGCTCGAAGTTGAAGAAGGCCGCCGAGCTGGGGGTCGAGGTGATCGACGAGGACGCGTGGTTCGAACGGGTGGGCGGATAGGTCCGGCCGGCGGAGACTGCGCCTTTTTGCACTCCTTTCTTGAGCGTGACGAGGTTTAACAGGGTGCCGGCATCTCTTCCTCGTCATCCCGGCCAAGGGAGCGTAGGCGACCGTGAGCCGGGATCCATTCCGGAACGGCTCGTGCCGGGCTTCGGCATCACGGAATGGATCCCGGACAGCTTCCGCTTCGCTCCGGCTTCCGGGATGACGTGGGACGGCAGTATCCGGTTTGTCCGCCCTTCGGCAGGCGCGGTGAAGCAGCGATTGCCATCGCCGGAGGGAGAACCCATCATCGCCATTCATCCCTGGTTCAATGGAATTGATATGACTGGTCAGCTTTGCTGACCTATTCTAGGGGACCGGAGGTTTCCCATGAGTGCTGACAGCTATGCCGCGCCGCGCGGGACGAGCGAGTTCATGCGGGGTGTGCGCACGAGCGTGCCCGTAGTGGTGGCCGCGGCCCCGTTCGGGCTGCTGTTCGGCACGCTTGCGGTGGAGAACGGCTTTACCACCTTCGAGGCAATTCTTATGAGCGCCACCATCTATGCCGGTGCCAGCCAGATGGTGGGGCTTGATCTCTTCGGCCAGAAGATCGCGCCCTGGCTGATCGTTCTTTCGATCTTTGCCGTCAATTTCCGGCACGTGCTCTATTCGGCCACGATCGGGCGCTGTCTATCCCACTGGACGCCGTTGCAGCGTATGGTGGGTTTCTTCTTCCTCGTCGATCCGCAATTCGCGGAAGCCGAGCAGCGGGTCGAGCGTGGCCAGGGCATCGGCTTTTCCTGGTATATGGGCCTCGGCCTGCCGATCTATGTCTGCTGGGTGACGGAAGCCTGGCTCGGAGCCTGGTTCGGCCGCCTCATCCCCGATCCGCATGCGCTGGGGATGGACTATCTGCTGCCGATCTATTTTCTCGGGCTGGTGATGAGCTTCCGCAAGCGCGCGTTCTGGCTGCCCGTCGTCTTGGTGAGCGCGGTCGCATCCGTCATCGCCTACCGCACGGTCGGCTCGCCCTGGCACGTGTCGATCGGCGCACTGGCCGGCGTGTTTCTCGGCGCGATGCTGGCGCCGGCACGTTCCGACGGGGAGGAGGCGCCGTGAGCACGATTTTCTGGATCATCATCGCCGGTGCGGTGCTCACCTACCTGACACGGGCCGGCGGCCATCTCGTTCTGTCGCGCTTTCCGCACATCCATCCGCGCGTGGAGGCGGGACTGAACGCAGTGCCGGCCGCGGTGCTGACCACGCTCGTCGCGCCCGCGGCTATGGAGGGCGGGCCGGCGGAACTCACCGCGCTGGGCGTGGGGCTGGTGATCTCGCTTCTGGGCGGAGGAATGATGCCGATGTTTCTCACATCGGCTGCGGTGCTCATCCTGCTGCGGCATCTTCTGGGCTAGCCGTTTCCACTGTAGAGCAGAAACCCCTCTCAAACCGGCGCTGTCGCCGCGCGCAGCCAGTTCCTCGTCGCATCGTCCGAGAGTGGGGCGACCTCGTTGAAGACGCGCTGGTGGTAGGCGTTCAGCCAGTCGCGCTCTTCCGCTGTCAAAAGCGCGGGGTCGATCAGCCGGCGGTCGATGGGCACGAGCGTCAGGGTCTTGAAGCCGTGCATGTCGATCTCGCCGCCCGGGATCGGCTCCGGAGCGGTGACGGCGATCAGGTTTTCGATGCGGATGCCGTAATGGCCCTCGCGGTAATAGCCCGGCTCGTTGGACAGGATCATGCCGGTGCGCAGCTTCTCCGTGCCGGTCTTGGCGATGCGCTGCGGGCCCTCGTGCACGGACAGGTATGAGCCGACGCCGTGGCCCGTGCCGTGGCCGTAGTCGAGGCCGGCCTTCCAGAGAGCCAGGCGGGCGAAAGCGTCGATATCGGCGCCACGGGTGCCGGGGGGAAAGCGCACCATGGAGATGGCGATCATGCCCTTGAGGACGAGGCTGAAACGGTGCTGCATCTCCGCGCTCGGCCGGCCGAGCGCAATGGTGCGGGTCACATCCGTCGTGCCGTCGTCGAACTGGGCGCCGGAATCGACCAAGAGAAGCTCGCCGGGGGCGAGCCGCCGGTTCGTCTTTTCCGTCACGCGGTAATGGATGACGGCGCCATCGGGGCCGGCGCCTGAGATGGTGTCGAAGGAGATGTCGCGCAGCGGCATCTGAAATTCCCCGCCCACCTCGCGCCGGCACGCCTCCAGGTGCCTGACGACGGCGATCTCGTCCAGGCTTTCCGGTTTCTGCGCATCGAGCCAGGCGAGAAAGCGGGCGAGCGCGACACCGTCCCGCAGGTGGGCAGCGCGCGCGCCCTCGAGTTCCGTCGCGTTCTTGGTTGCGCGGGGCAGGGCGGCCGGGTCGGAAAGAGAGACGACCGTGCCGCCGGCTTCCTCGACAACGAGCCGCAGCCGTTCGGCGGCCTGGCCGTCGTCGAGGCCGATCCTGCCGCCATCCTTTGCCAGTTCGGCCAGCACGTCATCAAGGTCGGCCGGCGCGTGGAGTTGCGCATGTTCGCTCAAATAGGCGCGCGTCTCGTCCGAAAGCTTTTCCGGGTCCAGGAAAAGGCGCGGCCCGGCGGACGCGGACAGGACGGCGAAACCCAACGCGAGCGGCGTGTGCGGCACGTCGCTGCCGCGGATGTTGAAGGCCCAGGCGAGCGAGGCGGGGTCGGTCAGCACCGTATGGTCGATGCCTTCCTCCTCGATCTTCCGCGAAAGGCGGGAGAGCTTGTCGGCGGCGGTCTCCCCGGCATAAGCGAGCGGATGGATGCGTACGGGCTCGGCTGGCGGGCCGGGACGGTCGTCCCAGACCGCATCGACCAGGTTCTGTTCGAGCGGGACCACTTCCGCGCCGGTCTTTTCCAGTGCCGCGCGCAATCTCCGGATCTCTCCGATCGTGTGCAGCCACGGGTCGAAACCGACGCGCGCGTTTTTCGACAGATTGGCCTTCATCCATTTTCGCGGCGGATTGTCCACCAGGCTTTCGATCTCGAACAATGCCGGATCCGTCTGTTCGCGCGCCTGCAGCGTGTAGCGCCCGTCCACGAAGAGAATCGCCCGGTCGCCCAGGATGAGGGCGGAGCCGGCCGACCCGGTAAAGCCCGTCAGCCATGCCAGCCGCTCAGCCGAGGCCGGCACATATTCGCCCTGGTGCTCGTCGCTGCGCGGCACCAGGAGGGCATCGAGCCCGGCCTCGGCCATCCGTGCGCGGAGCTTTTCGAGCCGCGGCCCGGCCTGGGCAGGATCGGAAACACTGTCGAACGACTGGAACATGTTCTCTCCGGTGGCAAGGTTTTCGGCGAGACGATAAACGCCCGTGCCTGGCCGGGCAATGTGGGCGGACGCGCGCCGTCATTGCTGCGGCGCAATATGCGATTTCGCATATGCAAAACCGGAAGGGCAGGCATGCGCAATATGCTCTGGTGATTCAGACAGCATTGCTTACTTTCCGGGCCGTGGAGGACGGATTTTTCGGGTGAAAAGGAGACCTCTCATGGCACGTGCCAAACACGGATTTTTTCGCAATGCAGTCGATGCGTTGGTTGCTGCCCGCCAGAGGCAGGTGAGCCGCTATGTCAACGGCGCGCTCCTGATGCTCGACGACGAGACGCTCAAGGCGCACGGCTATACGCGCGACGAGCTGCGCCGCAAGGGCACGACATACTTCTGATCCTTCTTGGGTCTGGGACTGGGGCGAGCGGCCGTGTTTGCGCGGCCGCTTTTTCTTTATCGCTTCATATGAATGGTCACCCAGCCTTCCCGGCTGAGAGTGGTGACGTGACGGAAGCCCTGGCCGGAATAGGCGGCGATGACGGCGCGCCGCTGGCGCTCCAGAATGCCCGACAGGATGAGTGAGCCGTCGTGCTTCAGGTGGCGCGCCATGGCGGGCGCGAGCCGCATCAGGGGCCGGGCGAGAATGTTGGCAACGATCAGGTCGAAAGGCCGCCTGCGGGCGATCTCCGGGTGGTGAAAGCCCGGTGCGGTGGCGACCCGCACCCGGTTGAAAACCGCGTTGAGGCGGACGTTCTGCTGCGCCACGCCCGTGGCGGTGGCGTCGATGTCGGTCGCAAGTACGGCCATGGGCCGCAGCTTGGCGAGTGCAACCGCAAGCACGGCGCTGCCGGTGCCGAGATCAAGGGCGTTTCTCGGGTTCTCGCGCCCGACCACCCGCTCGATCATTTCCAGGCATCCCGACGTGGTGCCGTGATGGCCGGTGCCGAAGGCCATGCCGGCGTCGATCTCGATGGCGATCTCGCCCGGCCGTCGGCGATGACGCTCGTGGGCGCCGTGGACGAGGAAGCGCCCGGCGCGCACCGCGTGCAGGCCCTGGAGCGAATGCGCCACCCAGTCGATCTCGGGAAGCACTTCCTCGGCGATCTCCGGCGCCTGCGGAATTGCCTTGAGGACGGCGCTGATGCGTGCCTTCACGTCCGATGCCTGATCGAGCGCGTAGACGGACACTTCGTGCACGTCGTCGGCTTCATCCGCTACGCAGATGGAAAGCGCCAGCCCGTCTTCTTCGAACGCTTGCTCGAGGAGATCGTAGATGCGGACGGCAAGGGCGCGCGGGGCCTGGAGGTAAAGCCGGGTGTGGGACATATGGAGTCAGGAAAGGGGTTGACGATCAGCCTTCCCTTATCAGCCGGCGCAGCTTGGTGACAGCCGTTTCGGCGTTCTCCTCATAGGAAATGGTGCCGAAGAAGTCGCCCTGGCTGTCGAGCAGCATCACCGAGGCCGTGTGATCCATGGTGTAGTCGCCGCCTTCAAGCTCGACCTTGCGCGCAAAGATGCGAAAGGCCTTGACCATCTCCATGACCGCTTCGGGATCGCCGGTGATGCCGGTGATGCGGTCGGAAAAGTTGCCGATATAGCCCTTCATCACCTCGGGCGTGTCGCGCTCCGGATCGACCGAGACGAAATAGGCTTCCAGCTCGTCGCCCTCCGTGCCGAGCGTGTCGAGCCAGCCTTCCATCTCGAAAAGCGTGGTGGGGCAGACGTCGGGGCAATGGGTGAAGCCGAAGAAGACCGCAGTGGGGCTGCCCTTGAAAGCGGCCTCGGTGATGGGATCGCCATTGTGATCGACGAGTTCGAAGGGAGCGCCGAAAGCGGCCGCTGTCTGCGCGCCACGATACCACTGGAACGTCATCAGACCGACGGCAACCGCCATGAGGGCGAAAATGCCGACAAGGATATAGCGCATCATCGAATCACACCGTCAGGAGATCAGAAGCACCAGGCGAGCCCGGCCTCGACCAGGGAAATGAACATGGCGGCGCCCTTCTCCATCCACATGGCAAGGCCCAATCCGCCAAGTGCCGCGAGCAGCACAAGTAAAAGGCCGGCTCGCAGGATGGCGGGAAGATTGGCCGGTGCCGTTTTCATGACAGAAAGATAGTCCGGGGGCGTCGGGAAAGCAAAGACGCAAATCTGCCGCAAGCATCGCTTTACACGTTCTTTGGAAGGCTGCCGGTTTTTGGACCCGCGGATCGTGTCTTCGGAAACCGATTCCGGTTTTCGGGCCGATGCGTTACACGAAGAGAATGGAGGACCTGCGCTTCACCGATTCCGAACCGCGTATCCACCCGACGGCAGAGCTGAAGTCCTGCAGGCTGGGACGCTATACGGCGGTCGCCGAGCGGGTGATCCTGCGCGAGGTCAGTCTCGGCGACTTTTCCTACTTCGAGCGCCATGCCGAGGGCATCTATGCCGAGATCGGCAAATTCTGCTCGATCGCCGCTAACACCCGCATAAATGCGCTGGAGCACCCGTTGGAGCGCGTGACGACGCACAAGGTCAGCTATCGGCCCAACGAGTATTTCCGCTATCTCGGCGTCGATACCGGATTTCGCGCGCGGCGCAGGGAACGCCGCGTCGTGATCGGCAACGATGTCTGGATCGGCCATGGTGCGGTCGTCATGCCGGGCGTGCATGTCGGCGACGGTGCGGTGGTCGGCGCCAATGCTGTCGTCACGCGCGACGTGGCCCCTTACGAGATTGTCGCCGGCGTGCCGGCGCGGCTCGTGCGGCAGCGGTTTGCGCCGAAACTCGCCGAACGCCTGCAGGCGCTTCGGTGGTGGGACTGGCCGCTGGAGACGCTGTTCAACGCCGTTGCCGATATGCAGGCGCTCGACGTGGAAGCCTTCCTGGAGAAGTGGGAGCGGCCGTAAACCGGACACTGAAACGACCGGCCTGTACCCTCCCGCCGCGCGGGCGACGGAAGGGACAGGAGGTCAGCGCCTGACGGCGACATGTGCAGCGCGGAGTGCTCTCCGTGTCCGCGGGGGCAGTAAAGGCGATCAGGGTTAACAAACCGCTTCCGCGATTTTCGATCGGCGGTTGTATTCGGTTGCAGGATTCCGCAAGGCCGGCAGCGAGATGGAAACGGAAAGCGGATCGGGATGCGGATCGGTTGCCACATAACAGGTATTCCTGCCTACGAACACGACTCCGTCCGAGCGTGATGTGTGCGGCTTCCCAAGCCGGCGGTGGTTGTCTGTATCCGGAGGGCCGCGGGCTCGGCATGCGGTTTGCCGTGTAAGGTGGTGGCGAGCGATCAATCTATTACCTACTTCGGACGGTTCTTATATACAACCTTTTCAGAACTACTCGCGTATTGCTTGTATTGACTTTCGGCGTACTTACTATCCAAATGCAAAGGGGAAACCGGGTGCTAATGCACACGGTAAGAAAGGGGCGATCGATGCATAGAAATTTCCACGAGTTAAAGCGGCAGCTTGCCGAGCTATCGGAAACGATCAACAAGTTTGAATCCGAGGCTGTTCAACTCCGAATCGTGGAGCTTCTCTTCGATCAGATGAGCGAAGGTGGTCGCTTTTCGGAAGCCGGGGGGCAGGGATATGTCACCGGACCGGCCCGCGCGAGCAGGCGCGTAGCGGCCGCGCCGGCCGAACCCCAGCGCGCGCCGCGCACGCACAGCGCCGCGCCAAGCGCGAGCGGCGCCGTTGCAGCTCTCTCCAAGCTGGTCCATGGTAATTTTTTCAATCAGAAAAGAACGATCGGCGATGTCGTCAAGAAATGCGAGGAGGAAACAGGCGTTCGATACAAATCGAACGCTTTTTCCGGCCCGTTGTCGCGCTATGCAAGCAAGGGTGATCTAAAGCGCGAGAAAAACGAGGAAGGAAAATACGTTTACTTCAAGTAATCCGTAGTGCCCGTGGTCGATCTGGATCGACTACGGGCATTGCTGCCGGCGGCTTCGTGCCGACTCAGTTTCCGGGTGGCGGTCGCGACCGTGATCCGGCCGACAGTGCCACGCGTCCAATTAGATCAGTTCACCGAAACGGTGAGCTGATCTAACCATTTGATTTCATGCAATTCCGGACGGGAAACCGGCTTCCACTTTACGAAAGGTCCCTTGATTTGTCCGTCGGGCGGGACGGGATCATTCCGGCATGGATCCTCGGGTCAAGCCCGAGGATGACGATGGCAGGATGCTGTCCGCTGATAGCCCGATTTTGGAGAGTTGCGGCGACATTTCCTCGGCTTGACCCGAGGGGCCGTGCCGGAACTTCGATAGGCCGCCATCGGCCATTACGGCCGGTCCGCAATACCGGTTCCGACTTTGGGGCGGTGTGCTGAGCTAAACCCGCTCGACGAAGCTTTCCAGCACGCGTTTCTGCCCTGCCTTGTCGAAGTCGATCGTAAGTTTGTTGCCATCGATCGAGGCAATGTTGCCGTTGCCGAACTTCAGGTGGAAAACACGGTCGCCCACCTTGAAGGCGGAGGGGTTGTCGGAAACGGATTTGGCGACGAGCTCGCCCTCGATGGTCCGGTCCTTCACCGAGCCACGGCCGGCGCCATAGCCCGAATCTGTTTCGCCGTAGCCGATGCGCTCGACCTGGTGGCCGGAGCGCGTGCCCCAGTTGCGCGCGGTGGCATCGGTGCGGTTCCTCTGCGCGCGCTGCCAGCCGGGCGTTGAATAGGGACTGGAAAACACTTCCGCCGGCTCGTCGAAGCGTGAGGGGCCGTAGGGGTTGGGCCGGCCCGGCTGCCGGCCGTAGCCGCCATAGGCAGAGCCATCCTCGGCCACGTCCACATGCGCCTCGGGAAGCTCGTCGAGGAAACGCGAGGGGAGGGTGGACTGCCACAGCCCGTGGATGCGTCGGTTCGACGTGAACCACAGATGCAGGTTCTTCTTTGCCCGTGTCAGGCCGACATAGGCCAGCCGCCGCTCCTCCTCCAGCCCCGAGCGCCCGCCCTCGTCGAGTGCGCGCTGGTGGGGAAACAGCCCTTCCTCCCAGCCGGGCAGGAACACCGTCTCGAACTCCAGCCCCTTGGCCGAATGCAGCGTCATGATGCTGACGGCATCGAGTTCCTCGTCGCGCTCGGCGTCCATCACCAGCGCCACATGTTCCAGGAAGCCGCGCAGGCTTTCATATTCCTCCATGGAGCGGATAAGCTCCTTGAGGTTTTCCAGCCGGCCCGCCGCCTCCGCCGAGCGGTCGTTCTTCCACATCTCGGTGTAGCCGGACTCTTCCAGGATCGTTTCCGCCAGCTCCGTATGCGGGGTGCGCTCCAGCATGCCCTGCCAGCGCTCGAAGCTTTCCACCAGATTGCGCAGCGAGGCACGCGGCTTCGGCTTCATCTCCTCCGTACCGGCGAGATCGCGCGCGGCCTGCAGGAGGGGCACGCCGCGCATGCGTGCGACATCGTGGATCTGGCGCACCGCCGCTTCGCCAAGACCGCGCTTGGGAACGTTGACGATGCGCTCGAAAGCGAGGTCGTCGGCGCTCTGTGCCACGACGCGGAAATAGGCGAGCGCGTCGCGGATCTCCATCCGCTCGTAAAAGCGCGGGCCGCCGATGACGCGGTAGTTCAAGCCCAGCGTGACGAAGCGGTCCTCGAACTCGCGCATCTGGAAGGAGGCGCGCACGAGGATGGCCATGTCGTTGAGCGCGTGGCCCTTGGCCTGGGCCGCCTCGATCTCTTCGCCGACGGCGCGCGCCTCTTCCTCCGAATCCCAGGCGGCGTGCACCTTGACCTTGGGATCGTCGGGATCGGCGATGTCCGTAAACAGCGTCTTGCCGAGCCGGCCTTCATTGTGGGCGATGAGGTGGGAGGCCGCGCCAAGAATATGCGCCGTCGAGCGATAGTTGCGCTCGAGCCGGACGACGGTGGCGCCGGGGAAGTCCTTTTCGAAACGCAGGATGTTGTCCACCTCGGCACCGCGCCAGCCATAGATCGACTGGTCGTCATCGCCCACACAGCAGATGTTGACGTTGTTTTCGCTCGCGGCCGTATCGCGCTTCGCGCTGGCCGGGTCCAAGTTTTGCGCGCCTTCGGCGTCGCGGGGGAGGGCGGGCGAAACGTCGCCCGGCGCGCGGTCGCGCGCTTGGTCGACCGGGTTCCTATGCTTCTCACCCTGAGCCTGCCGAAGGGAAGGCCGCTGCGCGAGCAGACGCAGCCACATATATTGCGCGGTGTTTGTATCCTGGTACTCGTCCACCAGGATGTATCTGAACTTGGCGTGGTACTCCCTCAGCACGTCCGGGTTCTCCCGGAAGATGCGGATGGGGAGCATGAGCAGGTCGCCGAAATCGACGGCGTTGAGCGTCTTCAGGCGCTCCTGATAGGCGCGGTAAAGCTCGCGGCCCTTGCCGTTCGCGAAAGCGCGCGCGTCGCCTTCGGGAATATCGGACGGTCCCAGGCCCTTGTTCTTCCAGCCGTCGATCATCTGCGCGAACTGGCGGGCCGGCCAGCGCTTGTCGTCGAGGCCTTCGGCCTGGATGAGCTGCTTTAAAAGCCGGATCTGGTCGTCCGTGTCGAGAATGGTGAAGGAGGACTTCAGCCCGGCAAGCTCGGCATGGCGGCGCAGGAGCTTCACGCCGATGGAATGGAAGGTGCCGAGCCACGGCATGCCTTCGATCGCTTCGCCGACGAGGACGCTGATGCGCGTCTTCATCTCGCGCGCCGCCTTGTTGGTGAAGGTGACGGCGAGGATCTGCGAGGGGTAGGCGCGGCCGGTGGCGAGGATGTGGGCGATGCGCGTCGTCAGAACGCGCGTCTTGCCGGTTCCGGCGCCGGCAAGCACCAGCACCGGCCCCTCGGTGGTCTCCACCGCAAGGCGCTGCTCAGGATTGAGCCCTTCCAGATATCGCGGCGCATGGCTCTGCCGTGCCGCCATCGCACGCGCGGCAATGCCGCCAGCGCGCGGGGCGGGATTGGGCGCTTCTTCATCGCCGAAGAACGGCAGATCGTCGGGAGAACCTGACATCGGGCATCGCATATGGTGATTCGGGCCATCAAGGCCAAGCGTTTTCCTTTTGTACCGGTTCAACGTGGCGCGGCCAAGGCGGAGCCGCAACGAAGTCGAACATCAACGTTTTCGCGCCGGGAGCCAGGGCACCCGATGCAGTAAGCGGCTGGGTCAGCCGCGGCCCGGGCGACATCACGGAGCAGTGAACAGCCGTGAATGGACCCGCTGTTGCATGCCCATATCCTTGCCTGGGGCGCAACGATCCGAACAACAGGCGAACGCAAGGAACAGTGGGAGAATGGGCATGACTCGTCCAACCATCACCCAGGCGATGATCGACGCCTATGACGAATACACGCATCTGACCCTCGACCGGCGCGGCTTCATGGAGAAGCTGACGCGGCTCGCCGGCTCCAGCGCAGCGGCGGCGGCGATTGCGCCCATGCTGGCGGCCAGTTCCGCCCGTGCGGCGATCGTGGCCGAGGACGACGAGCGGCTGGAGACCGAAGATATCACCTATCCCGGCGGCGAGGGCGAGATGCGGGGCTATCTCGTGCGCCCCGCGGACCGGCAGGGGCCTTTGCCGGCGGTCATCGTCATCCACGAGAACCGCGGGCTCAATCCGCATATCCGCGACGTCGCACGGCGCATGGCGCTGGAGGGCTTCGTGGCGCTTGCGCCCGATTTCCTGTCGCCGCTTGGCGGCACGCCTGACGACGAAGACCAGGCACGGCAGATGTTCGGCGAGCTCGACCGGGAACAGACGGTGGCAAACGGCGTGGCGACGATCGCCTTTCTGGAAGAGCACGAGGATGCGAACGGCAATGTGGGCGCGGTCGGCTTCTGCTGGGGCGGCGGCATGGTGAACCGCCTGGCCGTCGGCGCGCCCTCGCTCGACGCCGCCGTCGCCTATTACGGGGCACAGCCGGAGGCCGAGCAGGTGGAGAGCATCGAGGCGCCCCTGCTTCTCCACTATGCCGGGCTCGACGAGCGCATCAATGCCGGCATCGAGGAATATCGCAACGCGCTGGAGGCGGCCGCCAAGGACTACACGATCCACATGTATGAAGGGGTGAACCACGCCTTCAACAACGATACCTCCGAGGCACGCTATGACGAGGAGGCGGCGACGCTCGCCTGGGAGCGCACGGTGGCGTTTTTGAAGGAGCATCTCGCCTGAGGCTGTTGCGCGACGAGCCCTGCGCGGCGAAGACCCTCTCTTGGAAATTCCAAAGGCTTGGCTTCGCCAAACCCAAGAATTTGCTTTCTCCCCCTGGCGGGGGAGCAAGCGATTTCAATAACCTAGCTGATGGCTAAGTGTTGGAAATCGCAAGTGGGGGTGCCGCGCTTCCGCACCGATAGTTCCCGATACAATCAAAACACCGGCGATGGAGACGGGCCCGGGCCCGTTATGCGCAGCCCCGAGTTTGTTGCGCCCGCCGCAGAATGGCGCGGGCAAAAACCAGGTCGATGGGAATGGGGTCGCACTGGCTTTCGATCTCGTGAAGCTCGTCGTTCACCGCCTTGAGCGCGCGCCAGACCTCATAATCGCTGACGCTGCGATCATGGGCAATCCGTTCCGACATGCGCTTTACGTCGACCTTCACCACCAACCTCCGTTACCGCTCTTAGAAATCGGCGGCAGGCGAATCGTTCCTTGACGAGGAAAATTCTGAAGCCTGGGGCGCCGTCTGCAAGGAAGCCCCGTGCGCTAAGCTGTGCAAAAGGTTGCATGGTTAATGGAAGGTTACCGCTGTCGGTCCGCTGTCGTCTCGGAGCCGGTTCGTGGTCTTCGCCTCGGTAACCGGGTAATTTTGCCGCCCCTGCGCCGTTGCGCAGGGCAAAGCGGTTGCGTTGCCGCTGCAGGAGTCCCATAAAACGGGCACATCCAGCCGAGCCTTTCCTGTCAACTCATTTGAGCAAAGAACAGCTTATGTCGTCCCGAGCCATCATCGTCCCCGAGGGAAAAGAGGGGGAGACGAGCGGCGGCGGATCGCGACAGGCCGAGGAGGACGTTCAGCCTCCAGAACGCGAATTGTCGCTGCCGGTCCTGTCGCTGCTGGCGGTCGTCGTCGGTCTTGTCGCTGCCGCCGGCGCCATCGTTTTCAAGTATCTGATCGCCGTCATATACAATTTCTCCTTCTATCAGACCTTCTCCTTCCACTACGATCCGACCGCTTTCGGCGGCGCCAGTCCGCTCGGAGCGTTCGTCATCTTCGTGCCGGTGATCGGCGGCCTCGTCGTCGTCTTCCTGGTGCGCTCCTTCGCGCCGGAGGCGAAGGGGCACGGCGTGCCGGAAGTCATGTATGCGATCTACCACAACGCCGGGAACGTGCGCGGCGTGGTGGCGGTGGTCAAATCGCTGGCCTCCGCACTCTCCATCGGCACCGGCGCCTCGGTCGGCCGCGAGGGACCGATCATCCAGATCGGCTCATCCTTCGGATCCACCTTCGCGCGCCTTTTGGGACTCGTGCGGCCACAGAAGATCACGCTCTTGTCTGCAGGGGCGGGGGCCGGGATTGCCGCGACCTTCAATACGCCGCTCGGCGGGGTGCTGTTTGCCAGCGAGGTCCTGCTGCCGGAGATTTCGCCGCGCAGCTTCCTGCCGGTGGTCATCGCGACGGCGACCGCGACCTATGCGTATCGCCTGATCATGGGCGGTGAAACGGCGTTCATGGTGCATGCCCTGGGCAGCATCCAGGAAGCGCCGGTCAACCTGCATGAAATCCTCTTTGCCGCAGTGACCGGCGTGGTGATGGGGGTTGCAGCCTATGTGTTCGTCAAGCTGCTCGCCTATGTCGAGGACCGGTTCGAAGAAAGCCACGTCAATCCGTATCTCCAGAACGCGCTCGGCATGTTCGCCGTCGGCCTCATGGGATACGGCTTCTTCCTGGCGAGCGGGCACTATCACGTCATCAGCGTGGGATATTCGACCATACAGGACATCCTGGTCGGCGGCACGACGGGCATCCTGCTTCTGCTGGCGCTCTTCGTCGGCAAGCTTCTCGCAACCACGATCAGCCTGGGCGCGGGGGCCTCTGGCGGGATCTTCTCACCTTGCCTGTTCATGGGATGCACGCTGGGGGCTGCGATCGGCGCGGCCGGTGCTGCGCTCTTTCCGCATGCGGAGATCTCCGTGCCCACATTCGCCATGATCGGCATGGGGGCGATGGTCGGCGGCGCCACCAGCGCGGTGATGACGGCGATCGTCATGATCTTCGAGATGACGCGCGACTACAACATCATCCTGCCGCTGGTGCTTGCGGTAGCCCTGTCGATCGGCATCCGGCGCTCGCTCGTCGTCAACGACATCTACACGATCAAGCTGCGCAACCGCGGCCGGCCGATCCCCACCAACCGCACCACGAACATGTTCCTGGTGCAGCCCGTCACCGAGATCATGAGCAAGAATTTCGTCGTTCTGCCGGGAGACGTGACGGTGGCGCAGGCGCTCAAGCAGATCGACGTCGAGGCGGGCAAGGTGATCGTGACGGACGGCCAGCGGATCTCCGGATTCATCCGCATGGGCACGCTGCGCACCGACATGGAGAAGCTTGCCGGCGAGCGGCTCGACGAAATCTCGTCCAATGCCTTCATCATCGCCGCCGAGCGCAGCAACCTGAACGACGTGATCACCCGCATGAGCCGGCGCCAGCGTTCCTATGCGATCGTGATCAGGGGCAATCGCGGTGTGCCGCGGCCGGAGGAGATCGTCGGCGTCATCGACCGCGAGGAGGTCGCACAGTCGGTGATCCGCAATCATTACGGCTGAGGGAGCGTCGAGACGCAGGCGATGGCGGAACCCCCTCTCTTGCAAATTCTAAGACTTGGCATTCGCCAAGCCTAAGAATTTGCTTTCTCCCCCGCCGAGGGGGAGATATCGCCGGCGTCGTCCTTCCCGCCAATCCGCTAGCGTTACTGGCACGGCAAGAGAGACCTTCCGGCCGCTGATCTCATCTCTAAAGGAAAGCGGCCGCGCGGCGCCGCGCAGCGAGTGGATTCAGCCGCGCCGGCGAACGCCGATGGCGCGGCCGGCGCGCTCCGGGCGCGGCAGATGGGCATGCGCGGCCCACACCCTTTCCACCCGCTCCCTGATATCGGGCGGGAAGGGGGCGACCTTCGGGCCGGCCATGTCCACGTGGAGGGCAATGCTCTCGCAGGTCGCGGCCAGCCAGCCGTCGGAATGGTAAAGCCCCTGAAATGCGTGCAGGCGCTTCTCGTCGTGGTCGAGAAGCTGCCAGGAGGCGGTGACGCGGTCGCCGAGATGCAGTTCGCGCACGTAGCAGACGTGGATTTCGGCGGTGTAGGTGGTGAGCCGGCGCGTGCGCGCGTATTCCGGGCCCAGTCCCAGCTTGACCCACAGTTCGTCGGTGGCGCGATCGAAAAGCACATTGTAATAGGCCATGTTCAGATGACCGTTATAGTCGATCCAGTCCTTTTCGATCTCGAAGGCGCTGGACATGTGCGGTGCGGCAACCGGCTCCATCGTTCTTCCTCATGTTCGGCGCAATCGGCACCACTGGACAGGCGGCGACGATCTGCTGGAGAGTCGGGGCGGGATTGAAACGGAAAGCACCTTCCACCACAAGGGCGGAGGGCTGACAGGCGGAGGAAAGAAGACATGGGTCCAGCGGCGAATGCTGACGTTGCGCGCGACGAAGGCGGTATTTCGGCGGCCCTGGCGCAATTGTCCGCGCGTTTCGGCGAGCGGCTTCAGACGGGCATGGCTCTGCGCGAGCAGCACGGGCACACCACCACCTACATTCCCACCCAGGCGCCGGATGCGGTGTTCTTTCCCGAAAGCGTGGAGGAGGTGCAGGAGGCGGTGAAGATCTGCGCCGAACACCGGATGCCGGTCATCCCCTTCGGCGTCGGCTCCTCGCTCGAAGGTCACGTCAACGCGCCGGCGGGCGGCCTGTCGATCGACATGGCGCGCATGAACCGGGTGCTGTCGGTCAATCAGGAGGACCTCGACTGCACGGTTGAGGCCGGCATCACGCGCGAGGAGCTGAACCACTATCTGCGCGACACCGGCCTTTTCTTCCCCATCGACCCGGGCGCCAATGCCAGCCTGGGCGGCATGGCGGCCACCCGCGCCTCGGGCACGAACGCCGTGCGCTACGGCACGATGCGCGAGAACGTCCTGTCGGTGACGGCGGTCATGCCCGACGGCCAGGTGGTCACGACGGCGCGGCGGGCGCGCAAGTCCTCGGCCGGATACGACCTGACGCGGCTGCTCATCGGATCGGAGGGGACGCTGGGAGTGATCTGTTCGCTTACCGTGCGCCTGCACGGGATCCCGCAGGCGATCTCGGGCGGTGTCTGCCCGTTCCCGAGCGTGGAGGCGGCCTGTCAGGCGGTGATCATGACGATCCAGATGGGCATTCCGATCGCCCGCATGGAACTCGTCAACGCCCTCGGAATGCGCGCCATCAACGAATACTCGAAGCTCGACTACCAGGAAAGCCCGTGCCTTTTCCTCGAATTCCACGGCACCGACGCCGGGGTGGCCGAGCAGGCGGAGCTTTTCGGCGAGATCGCGGCGGAGTTTTCCGGCGGCCCCTTCGTGTGGACGCGTGCGGCGGAGGAGCGCCAGAAGCTGTGGAAGGCCAGGCACGACTTCTACTGGGCCGGTTTCGTCCTGCGGCCGGGCACCAAGGCGCTGGCGACGGATGTCTGCGTGCCCATCTCCAGGCTCGCGGAATGCATCGTGGAAACGGAAGCCGATATCGCAGAGACCGGCCTTGTAGCGCCGATCGTCGGCCATGTCGGCGACGGCAACTTCCACGTCTCCGTGCTGATGGACATGGAGGACAAGGACGAGATCGCCCGCGCCGAGGCCTTCGTGGCGCGTCTCAACCGGCGGGCGCTTTCCATGGAGGGGACCTGCACGGGCGAGCACGGCATCGGCCAGGGCAAGATGCGCTATCTGGAAGAGGAGCACGGGGCGGCGGGCGTCGATATGATGCGCACCATCAAGCGCGCGCTCGATCCCCTGGGAATCATGAATCCGGGAAAAATTCTGGACATGACTGGCAAATAGCGCGGCGCGCGGCCACTTTAAGGCCACCGGGCGGGGTTACATGAAGACGCGTTCGTGCTGTTGCGTCCTTGCCGGCGCCCGGTACGCTGCGGGCAGCGCCCGTAGCGGATTCGCAATGACTGCCTCGCGGAAAGGGAGGTGAAAGCTGGCACGGCTCTTCGTCATTCTCGGTGGTCTGGTGGTGCTGGCGCTGACGGCGGCGCTGCTGGCACCCTATTTCATCGACTGGACGAACTATCGCGACGATTTCGAGCGCGAAGCCGGGCGTGTGCTTGGCCGCGAGGTGCGGGTGGAGGGCACGGCGCGGGCACGCATCTTGCCCTTTCCGTCCGTCACCTTCACCGATGTGGTGGTGGCCGGCGAGGAACCCGGCGAGATCCTCATGACCGTGGACGAATTTTCCATGGATGCGGAACTGGCCCCGTTCCTGAGCGGCGAGCTTTTGATCTTCGATATGCGGCTGGTGCGTCCGAGCGCCACCCTGGAGATCGGCCCGGAAGGGCGCATCGACTGGGCCATGCGGCCGTCCTCGCCCTTCGATCCGCGGCAGGTGACGCTGGAGCACGTCTCCGTGAGCGACGGCACGCTGACCATTCAGCAGCGGGCGAGCGGGCGGACCGTCACCTTGAACGACATCGAGACCACGCTTTCGGCCCGTACGCTTGCCGGACCCTGGCGCGTGCAGGGCACACTCGCCGTCGACGGCTTGCCTGTGGCGCTGTCCGCCTCCACCGGCGCGGTGAGCGAGGACGGCACGATGCGCGTGCGGGTGTCGGCGGAGCCGCGTGACTATCCGCTGGCACTTGAGACCGATGGGCACGCCCGTTTGCAGCAAGGGGAAGGGCTCTATGCCGGCACGTTCCGGCTGCGCACGGTCGAACTGGAATCAGAGGCGCAGACGGCGCAGGCCGAGCCCGAGCGCGAACGTCCCGGCAACCGCCTCTCCGGGCGCTTCGCGCTCGATCACCAGCGGTTGAACCTCGAGGAGTTCCGTTTCGAAACGGGACCGGAGGAGGACCCCTACACGGCGGAGGGCGAAGCGCTGATCGATCTCGGGGCGGAGCCGTCCTTTTCAATCATGGCCGACGGCGCGCAGATCCGCTTTGGCGACAGCGATCCCGCCGGCGGCACCATGTCGGGGCTTTCGGCGGACGAGCGGTTGGCGGCGCTCACCGGTTTCATCACCGATCTGCCGAAGCCCGGCATTCCGGGAACCGTCGCGGTCAACCTGCCGGCCATCGTCGCCGGAGACACGACGATCCGCGACATTCACATCCGTGCCGAGCCGGCAGAGCAGGGCTGGAACATCGAGCAGATCGCCGCCACACTTCCCGGCCGGACCCGCTTCGAGGGGGCGGGCCTGCTCGCCACCGGCGAAGCGCTGGCCTTCGACGGCAACATCGTGCTGGCTGTCGGGCAACCCTCGGGCTTCGCCGCCTGGCTGGCGCGCGATGTCGACGCAGCGATCCGGCGCCTGCCGGCGGCGGGGTTCAGCGCCGACGTGGCGCTGACCGAAGAACGGCAGCAGTTCGACAATCTGGAACTGATCCTGGGCGACGCGCGATTTCGCGGCGCCATCGACCGGCGCAGCCCCGCCGATGCCCGTCCCATGCTTTCCCTCTCGCTCGAAGGGGATCGGCTCGATATCGACGAGATGCATGCCTTCGCCTCGCTCTTCATCGATGAAGAGGGACGGAACCGGCTGGCCGACCACGACGTCGACCTGGAGGTCGCCGCCGGGCCCGTCTCGGCGGAAGGCTTGAGCGCCGAGCGGCTCGACATCGCCCTGCGCCTGCGTGACGATACGCTGGAGATCGATCGGCTCACCGTCGGCGGACTGGCGGAGGCGAGCATCAGCGCCACGGGCAGGATCGAGGGACTGGAGGAGGATCTCACCGGCCAGGTCGACGCGACCGTCGTCGCGGTGGATCTGGCTCCGCTCGTCAGTCTGCTCGCCGAACGCTTCGGTGAGAATCGCCTGCTCGCATTCTTGAACCGCAACGCCGCGGCCTTTCCGGGTCTCCTTGAGGATGCGGAGGTCGATATCGTCGCCAGCGCGGCGGACAATGGCGACGATTCGGCGGGCCTCGCCGTCAGTGCGAGGGGGCACGCCGGCGGCACGGACTTCAGCCTCTCCGTCTCCGGCAATGGTGCGTTCTCGCAGATGGCGGAGGCGCGCTTCATCGCCGAGTTGACGGCGCAGAACGACAGCGCCTCCCCGCTCTACGGGCTTTTCGGCCTGCCGGCCCTGCCTTTGGACCTCGCCGGCGACGCCCAGGCGGAGCTGACCGCGGCCGGCACATTGTCGGAGGGCATGGAAACGCAGTTGCGCTTCTCGGGTGAGGGGCTCACCGCGCGTTTCAGCGGCGAGGCGGCCCTGCCGGAGGAGGGCTTCTCCATGGCCGGGCGGGTGGAGATCGATGCCGAGGACCTGGAGCCCTGGCTCGCAACGGCCGGCATCTCGCTGCCGGGCTTCGGATACGGTCTGCCGGCGGTGTTTTCCGCCGATGTCCGCTACGCGGAGGGCGTTGCCCAGTTCGGCGGACTTTCGGGCGAGGTGGTCGGCCATGTCGTCAACGGCGATCTCGACGCGCAGATCAGAGACGGCAGACCGCATTTTTCCGGAGAGTTGCAGTTGGGCGGCCTCGATCTCGGCCTTGCGGCGGAAATGGTGCTGGGGAGCGAAGCCCTGCAGGCGGGCGATGGTCCCTGGCCCGAAACGCCCTTTGCCGGCGGTGTCGCCGCGCCCTTTTCGGCGGACGTGGCGCTTGCCGCCGACCGCCTGTGGCTCGGCAACCTCGCCACCGCGGAGGCGGCGGCGTTGCATCTTCGCCTCGACGGAGAGGGCCTTACCGTTTCCGACCTGTCGGCGCGTTGGGCCGGGGGGCGGATCAGCGGCATGGCGGAGTTGCGCAACAACGCCGGCACAGGCCTCTTCAATGCGCAACTGACTCTCGATGACACGTCGTTGCCGGCGCTCCTGCCCTTTACCGGCATTGCCGGGCGCGGCAATCTCAGCGCCAACCTGACCTCCAGCGGAAAGAGCATGAACGGCATGATGGCGTCGCTTTCCGGATCCGGTTCGGCGGCGCTCGAGGGGCTCGAAATCGCCGGCGTCGATCCACAGGCGCTGCCGCCGATCCTGGAGCGAGCCGACGAGATCGGAACCAAGATCGATGCCGACCAGGTTGCCGCGTTCGCGCCGGAGAGGGTGCTGTCCGGCCGTTTCGCGGCAGGCGCGACGGAGTTTGCCTTCACCGTCGCCAACGGCGTGGCGCGCACCCCGCCGGTCCAACTCGAAACCGAGGGGGCGCAGATGAGCATGGAGGCGGCGGCGGATTTCGCCGCGCGCACCGTGTCGGTTACGGGCGGAGTCACCTATGAGGCGGGCGTCGAGGCTGTCGACGGGGCCGAGCCGCTGGTGCGCTTCGCCGTCCACGGACTGCCCGGCGCGACGGACCTGCAGCTCGATGTCGAACCCCTGGCGCAGTATCTGACGCAGCGGGCGCTCGAGCGCGAGCAGGCGCGCGTAGAGCACATGCAGGCGCTCCTGCTCGAGAAGCAGCGCCTGCGCCGCGAGGTGCGCTATTTCTCGGCGCTGGAGGCCGAACGTGCCGCCGAAGAGGCCAGGCGCGCCGCCGAGGAGGCGGAGCGCGTGCGGCTCGAGCGCGAAGCCGAGCGCGCGCGCAAGGCCGAGGAGGAGCGCGCGCGCCAAGAGCGTGCCGCCGAGGAAGCGCGCCGGCAGGAGGAGGCGCGGCGCCAGGAGGAGCTGGCGCGTGAGCGTGCGGCGGAGGAGGCGCGGCGCCAGGAGGAGCTGGCGCGTGAGCGCGCGGCGGAGGAGGCGCGGCGCCAGGAGGAACTGGCGCGTGAGCGCGCAGCGGAGGAAGCACGCAGCCAGGAGGAGGAACTGGCACGCGAGCGCGCGGCGGAGGAGGAGACGCGCCGGCGCGAACAGCTTTCCTCTCCCGATGCGGAGGAGGAGCGCCGGCCGGGCAGTGCCTCCGGTGGCGGGATCGAACGGCTGCCACTGCCTCCGCCCGTGCAGGAGACGCCTGAAGGCAGCGCACGCACCGACAATGAACCAAACGCCGATCCGATACTCAATACCGAGGATCTGACGGTCGAGCGTTTGATGGAATTATTGGGACCGCGGTAGGATGCGATACGGTTCCGCTTCGATACGGGACCTCCGGAACGGATCCCGGCTCGCCGTTGCCTGCTCCCTTGGTCAGGATGACGGGCGGGCGTGAACGCGCCTGAATGCATCTCGCGTTCATATCCGTGGTCCCCGTTCTTGACCAACGGCGGCGTATCGATGTTCTGGCATGGATCCTCGGGGCAAGCCCGAGGATGACGAGGGACAGGGCTACCCGCCGATCACCGGTGTTGGAGAAGAGTGGCGCCGTCTCCATCTT
This sequence comes from Chelativorans sp. M5D2P16, assembly GCF_034427935.1. Lineage (NCBI taxonomy): Bacteria > Pseudomonadati > Pseudomonadota > Alphaproteobacteria > Hyphomicrobiales > Phyllobacteriaceae > Chelativorans > Chelativorans sp. M5D2P16. The sequence goes on from NZ_JAXQNM010000025.1 coordinate 375,296, forward strand.
CGTCTTTCCGGGGCTTGACCCGAGAACTGATGCCGGAGCGATGTCGCCTCGGTGGCGGTGGACGTCAAGGCTCGAACGCGCCGTCATTGACATGCGACATCGGTCTATCTCTTCGTCCTTGCCGCATCCCTGTGACGACAAGGAGCGCTTGCCTGCAAGGTTCGCCGCCTAAGGCCGTGCGCCTTCCCGCTTCACCTGTTCCAGGACGAAGAGCCGCAGTGCCGAGGAGAGGTTCGTGTCCGGCGCGCGCGCGGCGTCGATCTCGGCGATCAGGGCGGCAAGCGGCAGGCCGCGCTCTTCGGAGAGGCGCTCCAGTTCGGCATAGAATGGCGGCTCCAGCGAGAAGCTGGTGCGGTGCCCGCGAATGGTGACGGAGCGCTTTTGCGGCCGGCTCATTGCCCCTCGTCGCGATCGGGGACGCGGCGATGGCCTTCGAGTTCTCTGGCGGCATTCTCTGCGCGCCGGCACGCGGCCTCGCGCTCGGCAGCGCTCTGCCCGTGACGCTGCCGGTTTTCCTCGGCCCGGCGGCGTTTGTCCGCCCGCGCCTTCTCCTTGCGCTTCATGCGCAGGTTGACGATCTCGGCCATTCCTACTTCTTGCGGAAAGCGTCGAGCGAAACGACGTCGGCGCCCTTGCCGTCCGCCTTTTCCTCCGCCTCGCTCTTTTCGGCGGCGGGCTTGGCCTTGCCGGGCGCCTTCCTGGCCGCGGCGGGCGCCTGGCTCTTCGGCTCGGGCGCGCCTTCGACGGGTTCCGGCTGCGGTGTGGCTTCCGGCCGGGCGACATCGAACTCGATCTCGAAATTCGCGGACGGGTCGTAGAAGCCGCGCACGGCGGAGAAGGGCACTTCGAGCTTCTCCGGCGTGTCGGCGAAGGACAGTACGACCTCGAAGCCTTTCTCGCTCACCTTCAAATCCCAGTACTGGTACTGGATGACGATGGTCATCTGCTCGGGATAGCGCTCTTTCAGCCGGCTGGAGATGCGCACGCCGGGGGCGCCGGTCATGAAGGTGATGAAGAAATGGTGATTGCCCGGAAGACCCGCATCCGCCGTCTCCTGCAAGACCTTGCGCATGACGCCGCGAAGGGCGTCCTGGACGAGAATGTCGTAGCGGATACGATCGTCTGACATGGGGGCGGCGCGTGTCCTTTTCGTCTCGCTCTCGTGCCTAGCTCTAATAAAGCTTTACGCGGAGGTAAACCGGATAAAGGGCACTTGCGCCAAAGGAAAGGGTCCAGCGGCGCTTCTGTGATGGCCTTCAGGCCTCGCGAGCGGGCGGCGGTGGCCCGCGATCCCGGCCATAGGCGCGCAGGAATGTGCGCACCGCGCGCGCGGCGTTGGCCTGCAGGGTCTCCTCGCTCACCGGTTCCCGGAAGAGGAGGGGCAGCTTCAGATCCACATTGACCAGGGCCAGGAACTGGCGTGCGGCGAGATCGGGGTCCTCGATGTCGAGATGGCCCGCATAGGCAAGCCGTGCGAAGCGGGCGGCCAGCGCCGACCAGATCCTGCCGGGGCCTTCGCGGCGCCAGACCTCGAAAAGTTCGGGATGCCGGTCGCCCTCGGCTTCCACGAGCTTGCGCAGGAAGCCGCCCTCGCCACGGCACATGAGGCTCGCGCTCAGCCGCACGGCAAAGGCCGTCAGCTCCGATTCGACGTCCGCGGGGTCGTCCGGAAAGGTGCTGAGAACGTCGAAGGCATGAGCATTGGAGCGCTCGGTCATCTCCTGCACCACGGCGGCGAAAAGCCGCTCCTTGTCGCCGTGATGGTTGTAGACGGTCTGGCGAGAGACGCCGGCTTCCGCCGCCACGAGGTCGATATTGGCGCCCGCAAAGCCTTCGCGGCAAAAGACCGCAGCGGCCGCATCGATGATCGAACGCCGCTTGGCGGCGTGTCCTCGCGTCGGGAGGCTGTCAGGAGCGTTGCCGAGTTTCATGAAATTTATATAGGTTCGATTGACGAGTTAGACAATCATGTCTAAAAATTTGGGCCAATTCACGCCCGGCGCGGTCAGAGCGTCGGGATCGTTGCAGGCGGGACGTCCTCTGAACCGACCCCGCGCCGACGAGCATTTTTTTCGGAAAGAGCAAATCATGTCTGTCGCATTCATCCGCATCGCGGTCGTGCTCGGCCTTTTGACCGCCATCGGCCCCTTCGCCATCGACATGTATCTTCCCGCCCTGCCGACCATTGGCGCCGATCTCGGTGCCGGAACGACGGCCGTGCAGATGAGCCTCCTGGTGTTCTTCCTGTCTATGGGCGGCGCGCAGATTCTCGTCGGGCCCGTTTCCGACATGGTCGGGCGCAAGCCGCCGCTCTATGCCGGCCTGGGGCTGTTTCTCCTGGGCAGCGTGGGGTCGGCGCTCGCGGTGAGCGTCGAATGGCTGATTCTGTTCCGTTTTATTCAGGGTGTCGGCGCGGCCGCCGGCATGGCGGTGCCACGGGCAATCGTGCGCGATCTGCACACCGGCACGCAAGCCGCCAGGCTGATGTCGCTCCTGATGCTCGTCTTCTCCGTCTCGCCCATCCTGGCCCCGCTGACGGGCAGTATCGTCATCGAGACGCTCGGCTGGCGCGCGGTGTTCTGGACGATGACGGTGATCGGCGTCCTCTGCGTCTTTCTTTTGGCCTTCGCCCTGGACGAGACACGCCCGGCCGAACGCCGCATCGGCAGTTCCTTTATGAGCGCGCTCACCGGATACCGCTTCCTGTTGGGACGTCGCAGGTTTCTGGGATTGACCTTTATTGGCGGCTTCGGCCTTGCCGGCCTGTTCATTTATCTCGCCAGTTCGTCCTTCGTGCTCATCGAGCACTACGGTCTTTCGCCGCTCCACTTCAGCCTGTTCTTTTCCCTCAACGCGGTGGCGTTCTTCACGATGTCGCAGCTGACGGGCATGCTGGCGGACCGGTTCGGCCTGGAGCGCGTGGTGCGCGGCGCCGTCGCCGGTTTCGCACTGTCCGCCGTCGGACTGCTCGGCGTGATGGCGGCCGGCTTCCAGGCGCTGGGCGTCATGGTCGTACTGCTGTTCGTCAGCTTCGGCTTTCTCGGCCTCGTCATTCCCGCCACATCGGTTCTGGCGATGGACGACCACGGCGAGATCGCCGGCACGGCCTCGGCCCTGTTGGGCACGCTGCATTTCGCCACGGGGGCCGCGGCGATGGCCGTGGCCGGCCTGTTCTTCGACGGCACGCCGCTGCCGATGGTCACCGGCATCGCGGTTGCCGGCGTCATCACCTTCCTGCTGACGCAGATGACGCTTGGCGGCAGCCGCCGCCCGGCGACCGCCGCCGCGGAGTAGGGAAGGGGATACGCGGCGCGCCGCCCGTGCAACCCGGGTTCGTCAGGCGGCGCGGCGCTCGTGCCGTCCCTCGCGGATCTCCTCGGCCAGTTTCTCGCAGAAGGCATCCAGATCGCCGGGGTGGCGGCTGGTGACGAGCCCCTGGTCGGTGACGACCTCGCTGTTCTCCCATTTGCCGCCGGCATTCATCACGTCGGTCTTGACGGATTTGTAGGAGGTGACCCGGCGATCACGGATGATGCCGGCCTCGATCAGGAGCCACGGTGCATGGCAGATGGCGCCGATCACCTTGTTGTCGGTCCAGAAATCCTTGACGAAGTTGACGGCGCTGTTGTCGACGCGCAGGAGATCGGGATTGATCTGGCCGCCCGGCAGCACCAGGGCGTCGTAGTCGCCCGCGCTCACCGAATCGAGCGTCTTGTCGACGGGGACCGGACGCCCCCAGTCCTTCTTGTCCCAGCCCTTGATCTCACCGCCCTCGAGCGAGACCACGTGCACCTCCGCGCCGGCTTCGCGCAACTTCTCGAGCGGCACTTCCAGTTCCGACTGCTCGAAGCCGTGGGTCGCCAGGATGGCGATGCGCTTTCCCGAAATATCCTGCATTTGCTTACTCCGTTCCTTGCCCTGTCGATCAGCGAACGGAGAGAGGAGGCCGGGGTTCCCGCCGATCCGCCTGCAGGCGAAAATGTCGCAGCGGGAGCGGATCGGCGATGCGGCATGGCAGCAGCAGGTGCCCTCACACAGTCTCGGCGCCTGCCTGCGGGTCCGGGTTCTTGACGACGGTGCCGCGGACGACCTGGAAGTCTTCGCTCGGCGCGCCGACGCGCCGTCCGTGCTCGCGGATCGCTTCCGGGTCGCTGGCCTCGTAGATGCAAACCGATCCGATGCGTCCGTCCGGTTCGGTGACGGCGTAGGTGCGGATCCACCGCAGGCGATCAGCCATTTCCTGGCCGACGCGGGCCGACTTCGCGCCGGCCGCCTCCAGTTCCTGCTCGTTGGCCCAGGCGCCACGGCGGCGAATGACATAGAGATCCATTGCTTCCTCCATTCGTGTTGGTTGACGGTTGGAAGATGCGCCGAGGGGCCTTCTGCCTGAAGCCGGCGATCGTGACATTCGCGGGAGGCGAAAGTGCCAATCCGGCTCCAGGTTCTGGAAGCCACGCGCATTCTTCGAGATAATGCCCACGGCAAACGGGAAGGATCATGGCTGAAGACGGCGACATGCTGGAAGTGACGATCGTCCTCGTCAACGAGGGCTACGCCTCCACGGCGGTCGGCCCCATCGAGGTGTTCGCGTCGGCCGGCAAGATGTGGAACGAGATGAGCGGCGGCGTTGCGCGCCCCCGCTTCCGCGTGACCATGGCCTCGATTGACGGCGCGCCGGTTACGAGCGCCTACGGCCTTCGCATCGCCCCCGACAAGAGTATCGACGAGGTAGCGCCGACCGATCTCGTCTTCGTCTCTGCCTCCGGCCCGATGCCGTCGGAATGGATGCAGCGCCACGCCAAGCTGCTGCCCTGGCTGGTCGAACGATATGACAGGCAAGGTGCTATGCTGGCCGGCGTTTGCTCGGGCGTGGCCTTCCTCGCCGAAGCCGGCCTCCTCGACGGGCGCAGGGCCACCACCCACTGGGGCGTGGCGGAAGAGTTCCGGCGGCGTTATCCGAAGGTGGATTGGCGGACTGACATGCTGATCACCGAGGATGCCGGGCTGTTCTGCGGCGGCGGCGTCAACGCGGCGACCGACCTCAGCCTGTATCTGGTCGAACGGCTGTGCGGGCGGGAAGTCGCGCTCGAATGTTCCAAGGCGCTGCTTCTCGACATGCCGCGCCTGCACCAGTCCGGATATGCGATCCTGCCGATATCGCGCCCGCACACGGATGCGCCGATGCGCAGGCTGGAGGAGTACCTGCATGAGAACTTCCGGTGCGACGTCTCGATCGAGGAGTTGGCTGGCATCGCGGGCATGAGCGCGCGCAATCTGATCCGGCGCTTCAAGGCGGCGACGGGCTGCCTTCCGGGCGCCTATCTCCAGATGGTCCGTGTCGCCGCCGCCCGGCAGATGCTCGAGAACGGCGCAGCTTCGGTGCAGCGGGTCGGCGTGTCGGTCGGCTATGAGGACACGTCGTTCTTCCGCCGCGTCTTCAAGCGCTACAGCGGCATGACCCCGGCGGCCTACCGCGAACGCTACCGGCTGCGCCATGCCCCGTCGGAACACCCGTAAATCAGCGCAAAGTTGGGTATCGGACATGGGAACGAGAAGGATGCGACGTTGCTGCACTGCCGCGCGGCCTCCCACTGCGCTTCCCCTGTGTGCCGCACGTCACGCGCGCGCTTGACGTTCCGCAGCCTTCCGCATGCCGGCAAGGACGAAATCGCGCCGCTCGGCCACCGTGGCGCGCGGCACGGGCGAGAGCCGGTAGCCGAGTTCGGTGTAGACGTCGCGCATTGCTTCGTAGGTCCGCTCGGCCTCATCGAGCGTCTGCGTGCGTTCCGCGTCGACGGTGCAGATCTCCGGCCAGGGCGGGAGGATGAAGACCGTTTCGTTGTAGCGGAACATTGTGGCCGCCTTTTGCAGATGCGGCGGGACGTGCAGGCCGATGAGCCGGAGATAGCCGATGGTGTCCGGAATACCGCGGTCGCAGACATGAGGCCTGCCGCCCGCCCGGGCCGCCTCATAGGAGCGCAATTCCCACGACAGCATCAGTTCGGCATAGAGCGTGCGGTCGCGATCGGGCCGGGCGGGGCCGTCGATGGCGTGCTGGGCGCGGATAATGGCGCGCCCGGCTTCCGGCGCGGTCGCCAGGCCGGCGGCCTGCAATGCCTCGACGAGCGTTGTCTTCCCGGCGCCGGGGCCGCCGGTGACGATGAAGAGATTGCGCGCGTGGAACGGTCGCATGAAGGTCTCCGCGTGAAGGGAAATGCGCAAGGCGCCGAGACAGGTTGCAACGTGTCGCGAACCGGCAGCGCCTGCTCGATCGGATCGGGGAATTTTTCGGAAAGGGAAGTGGAGGCTTCTGTTGCCAGGTGCCTCCGAACCCCGCTCAGGCCTGCGACGGCCAGAGACTTGAATTGAAGCTGTCGCGCCGCTTACGCAGCGAGACGTGCTTCCGCATAGTTGTCGTTGGCAACTATTAGGTTCGGTCCGATAACGGTGGTACCATGCCGGGCGAAAGTCCGATCTTTACACCCTCGTCGATCCTGTTTCGCCCCCATCAGAAGCCGTCCTCGGCGCGTCGCGCTCTTGCGGGCGGTTTCTGGTGGAGGCGCCGGGCACTGCCCCCGGGTCCGATAGGCTTATTGCATCGGCCGTTTATCGCCATAGTCAGCACGAGACTGACGGGTGTCAATATAGGAACAACGGCACGGCAATGAAAGAGCCAAACCGTGAAAAAGGGCGCATTTTCGTTGACTTGCCCGGAAGCATTGCCGATGCTCCTCATCGTGGGCATCCGCGTGGCGGTCCGTGGGATCCTTAGGCGGAGCTACACCGTCTCTTAAACGAAGCCTGGAGGGAGAAGACCATGGCTGACTATCTCGCAGACGTTCAGAAATATGACGCAACGGCCGACGCGGAGGCTGTCGACAAGATCGTCAAGCATCTCGGCATCGCGCTGCGCAGCCGCGACTCGTCCCTGGTGTCTTGCTCGGACCCGGAGGAGCTGGCGCGCGTGCGGGAGAAATGGTGCAAGAAGAAGCTGGGTGAGAGCGACGACGCCCGGTGCGACTCGGTCATCGAGAAGGTCTGCGAGACGATGGCCGGCGACAACTCGAAAAACCGGGTCACTTTCTATTATCTGGTGGCCAAGCACATGGGCAAGCTCGCCGCCCTTTGAACCGCCGCGCGGGACCGGCTCGACCGGCCTTTGGCAGTCGGCCGGTCCGCCCTATTGTGAGGCCATGAAGCAATCCGATTCGGTCCCGCGTTCCCATGCGCCAATATCTTGATCTACTCGCACATGTGCTGGAAAACGGCGTCGACCGGGGCGACCGCACGGGTACCGGCACGCGCAGTGTTTTCGGGTATCAGATGCGCTTCGACCTGGAGGCCGGGTTTCCGGTGCTCACGACGAAGAAGCTGCACCTGAAGTCCATCATCCACGAGTTGCTCTGGTTCCTGAAGGGCGACACCAACATCCGCTATCTGAACGAGAACGGCGTTACCATCTGGGACGAGTGGGCCGACGAGAACGGCGACCTCGGCCCGGTTTACGGGGCGCAGTGGCGTTCCTGGCCGGCGCCGGATGACAGCCATGTCGATCAGATCTCGAATCTTCTCAAATCGTTGCGGGAAAATCCTCATTCACGGCGTCATGTGGTCTCGGCCTGGAACCCGGCGCTGGTGGACGAAATGGCGCTGCCGCCCTGCCACTGCCTGTTCCAGTTCTACGTGGCCGAGGGGAGGCTGTCCTGCCAGCTTTACCAGCGCTCGGCCGACATCTTTCTCGGCGTGCCCTTCAACATCGCCTCCTATGCGCTCCTGACGATGATGGTTGCCCAGGTGAGCGGGCTCCGGCCCGGCGATTTCGTCCACACGCTCGGTGACGCCCATATCTACCACAATCATTTCGAACAGGCGCGGGAGCAGCTGACGCGTGCGCCCAAGCCGCTGCCGAGGATGTGGATCAACCCCGCGGTGGACGACCTGTTCGCCTTCCGCTACGAGGATTTCCGGCTGGAAGACTACGTGGCCGATCCGACTATCCGGGCACCCATCGCGGTATAGACACACAGCAATTCAGGCGGGCCATGAAAATCGCACTCGTCGTCGCCGTGGCAAGAAACGGCGTCATCGGCCGGGAAGGCACGATGCCGTGGTGGCTTTCCACCGATCTCAAGCGCTTCAAGGCGATCACCATGGGTAAGCCCATCGTGATGGGCCGCAAGACCTGGGAGAGCATCGGCCGGCCTCTGCCAGGCCGCCTCAGCATCGTGATTTCGCGCAACCCTGCCTATCGTGCCGAAGGAGCGGTGACGGTCGGCTCGCTCGAGGCGGCGCTGCAAAAGGCGCGGGGAGAGGCGGATGAGGCGGCGGAGGTCTGCATCATCGGGGGCGGCGAGATCTTCCGCGAGGCGCTGCCCCTGGCGGATGTGCTTCATGTTACCTATGTGGATGTTGAAGTAGACGGCGACGCTTTCTTTCCGGCCGTTGATCCCGGTATCTGGCAAGCCGTCTCGAGCGAGGAGGTACCGGCCGGCGAAAAGGATATTTACCCGACGCGCTATGTCGTCTACCAACGGCAATCTGCGATCGGGAAGCCTGCTCGTCCGGTCGCTTGAAGCGGAGGAAAGCCCGCGTTTTCGGAGTCCCCCATATCGGGACGTGCATGCCCGGGCCCGATCGGGGCGCGGTCCATGCGTTGAAAGCGCTTTCCACGCTACCTATAAAGGCCGCAAGGGAGCGTCGGCGACCGTGTCGGCCGGCCAAAGGATAAAGGAATAATAATGCCCTGGAACAATCAGAGTGGCGGCGGTCCATGGGGCGGCGGGAACAACAGCGGAGGCCCGTGGGACCAGGGACCGCGCGGTGGGCCGTCCGGCGGCCCGCAAGGCACCCCTCCGGACCTCGAGGAGATTATCCGGCGCGGACAGGATCGGCTGCGGCGCGTCCTGCCCGGCGGCGGCGGCCCGAACCCGGCCATGATCGGCCTGATCGCCATCGCCGTGCTGGGTCTCTGGCTTTTCAAGTCGGTCTACACCGTGCAGCCGGATCAGCTCGCCGTCGAGCTGCGCTTCGGTAAGCCGAAGAACCAGCTTTCCGAGCCGGGTCTTCACTTCCATTGGTGGCCGATCGAGACGGTGGAAAAGGCGTCGATCGCCGAAAGGCTGATGGATATCGGCGAAGTGCGCGGAGGCACCTCCTCCGGGCTGATGCTGTCGGGCGATCAGAACATCGTCGATGTCAAATTCTCCGTCGCCTATCAGGTGGCCGATCCGGCGGCCTATCTCTTCAACGTCGATGAGCCCGACGAAATGCTGCGCCAGGTCGCCGAGAGCGCCATGCGCGAGGTCGTCGGCCGCCGTCCGGCGCAGGATATCTTCCGTGACGATCGCGAAGGCATTGCCCAGGGTGTGCGCGAGACCATCCAGACGACCATGGAAGAGTACGATGCGGGGCTGGACATCAACGCGCTGTCGATCGAGGACGCGGCGCCGCCGCGCGAGGTGGCGGACGCCTTCGATGAGGTGCAGCGCGCCGAGCAGGACGAGGACCGCTTCGTCGAGGAAGCCAACCAGTATTCGAACCAGCAGCTCGGTCAGGCACGCGGTGAAGCCGCGGAAATCCGCGAGGCGGCGGCCGCCTACAAGAACCGCGTGGTGCTGGAGGCCCAGGGTGAGGCGCAGCGCTTCGTGTCCGTCTACGAGGAATACGCCAAGGCGCCGGAAGTCACCCGCAAGCGTCTGTTCCTGGAAACCATGGAAACCGTGCTGCGCGGCTCCAACAAGGTGATCGTGGGCCAAGGGAGCGGGCAGGGCGTGATCCCCTATCTGCCGCTGCCCGAGCTGCGCAACCAGCAGCCGGCACAGGCCAGCGTCGGGCGCGGCGCGGCGGGCACGCAAAACGGGGTGCAGACGCAAGGGGGGAATAACTGATGTCGAACCGTTTCCTTTTTGGCGTCATCATCGCCGCCGTCGCGCTGTTCCTCGTCTATTCCTCTGTCTTCGTGGTGAACGAACGCAACCAGGCCATCGTGCTGCGCTTCGGCGAGATCGTGAAGGTGGAGCGCGAGCCTGGCCTTTACTTCAAGCTGCCCTTCGGCTTCGCCGACGCGGACAGAGTGTTGATGATCCCGGACCGCATTCTGCGTTTCGATCTCGACGACATCCGCCTGCAGGTCTCCGGCGGCAAGTTCTACGAGGTCGACGCCTTCGTCGCCTATTCCATCGAGGACGCACGCCGCTTCCGCCAGGCCGTTTCCGGTGAGCTGCCGCTGGCCGAACAGCGTCTGCGCACGCGTCTCGACGCAGCGCTGAGGCGCGTCTACGGCCTGCGTGGTTTCGAGGCGGCCCTGTCGGACGAGCGTACTTCCATGATGCGCGAGGTGGCGGAGGACTTGCGCCCCGCCGCCGCGTCTCTCGGCCTGCAGATCGAGGATGTGCGCATCCGGCGGACGGATCTGACCGCCGAGGTGTCGCAGCAGACCTACGACCGGATGAAGGCCGAACGTCTGGCCGAAGCCGAGCGCCTGCGTGCCCGGGGCCGCGAAGCGGCGGCGCGCATCCGTGCCCGTGCCGACCGCGAGGTGGTGGAAATTCTCGCCGCCGCGCAGCGCGAGGCGGAGATCCTGCGTGGTGAAGGCGAGGGCGAGCGCAATGCGATCTTCGCCGATGCCTTTACGCGCGATGAGTCGTTCTTCGAATTCTACCGCTCCATGGCGGCTTATCGCGAGGCGCTCGATCCGCAGGGAACGACCATGCTGTTGAGCCCGGATACCGATTTCTTCCGCTTCTTCGGGTCCTCCGACGGACGCGGGCAGGATGGCCAGGCTCCATCCGGCGAGGACGGCGGGGCACTGACGGGGTCGATCGAGGCCCCGCAAGTTCCCGAAAGGGGCGCGAGCCTGCCGGCGGCCGGGCCGGCGCAGTAGGCGGACCGCTCCGTGCGTTGCCGCGTACGCGGAAAAAGGCGGTCGGAGCATGGCGTTGAGTGACTTCATCGCCGCGCTCGGCCTGGTCCTGGTCTTCGAAGGTCTCCTCTATGGAGGCCTTCCGCGGCTTGCAAAGCGCATGGCCGCCGATATCATCGAGATGCCGGAGAGTCTCATGCGCGGCATCGGCCTGGCGGTCATGGCCGTCGGCGTGTTCATTATCTGGCTCGTGCGCGGCTGACGCTGGCAGAGCGGCAGGCGCGACTATATCTTTGCCACGAAGTTGCCCTATCTGCCGGGACGGTGCGAAACGCACGCGGGAGAGTGCCAGATGTCTTCGCCTAAACTGCTTCGCATAGCCTCTCGGTCAGTGATGGCGGCCGCCGTGGCGATCGGAATCGGTGCCGCGCCCGCGACCGGACTGGCGCAAACGCGTGGGCCCGAGTCGGTCTCCGACATCGCCGAGACGCTGGTCGACGCGGTCGTCAACATCTCCACCACGCAGAACGCGCTGCGCGGGGGCGGCCGCGTGCCCATGCCGCAGATTCCCGACGGCTCTCCCTTCGAGGATTACTTTCAGGAATTCTTCAATGACGGCGGCCGGCATCCGCAATTGCCGGGGCCGGGCTCCTCGCTCGGTTCCGGATTCGTCATCGACGCCGGTGAGGGCATCGTCGTCACGAACAACCATGTGATTACCGGCGCCGACGAAATCGTCGTCAACTTCGCCGACGGGGCGACCAGGACGGCCGAGATCGTCGGCATCGATTCCAAGACCGATCTCGCGGTCCTGAAGATCGATCCCGCGGGGAAGAATCTCTCGCAGGTGCCGTTCGGTGATTCCGACGCAATGCGCATCGGCGACTGGGTGATGGCGATCGGCAATCCGTTCGGCTTCGGAGGATCGCTCACCGTCGGCATCGTCTCCGCGCGCAACCGGCAGATCGGCGCCGGGCCCTACGAGGACTATATCCAGACCGATGCGGCCATCAACCGCGGCAATTCCGGCGGTCCCCTGTTCAACATGGAAGGCGAGGTCATCGGCATCAACACGGCGATCATCTCGCCCACGGGGGGGTCGATCGGCATCGGTTTCGCCATTCCCTCGAACCTGGCGACCAATGTCATCGACCAGTTGCGTGAATTCGGCGAGACGCGGCGCGGATGGCTCGGCGTGCGCATACAGGAAGTGACGGAGGAGGTCGCCGAAAGCCTGGGCCTGGGCGAGGCCGCCGGCGTACTGATCAGCGGAATCGAAAAGAACGGGCCGGCCGAAGGCGGCGCACTTCAGGCCGGTGACATCATCGTGGGTTTCGGCGGTCTTCCCATCGCCGAGGTGCGCGAACTGCGCCGGATCGTGGCGGAGAGCCCGGTCGGCAAGACCGTCGAGGTGGAGATCCTGCGCAAGGGCGAGCGGCAGACCGTGCAGGTCACACTCGGCCGTCTCGAAGAGGCGGAGATCTCGGCTTCGGCCGAGGACGCGCTGGAGGATGATGATGCGGAGGAGGAGACCGGGCCGGTTTCCTCGGCGAAGGTGTTCGGCATGACGATCGTCGAACTCGACGAGGAGGGGCGTGGCCGCTTCGATGTTCCCGAGGATATCAGCGGCGTTCTAATCTCGGAGGTCGAGGACGGTTCCGTGGCTGCAGAACAGGGCGTCCAGGCGGGCGACGTCATCGTCGAGATCGCTCTGGAATCGGTATCGGAGCCGGAGGATGTGCTGACCCGGATCGACGATCTGAGGGCGGAGGGGCGCAAAAACGCGCTGCTCATGCTCGCCGGGGCGTCCGGTGAATTGCGTTTCGTCACGCTGCGGATGAACTGAGGACGTCCCTTACAGGCCTTGCCTCGAGCAGCATGCGCTCCATTCGTCCGCTTGGCTGCTCTATCTGTTTGTTTAGCTAGCCGCATTTGTGCGACGCCAGTGGCTGCGAAAATGCTCTAGCCCCGCCATTCCTCCCGTCTCAGGCGATAGAAGACGTGTCGTTTGAGGTGCGGGTGCGTGTCGGGCACGGATGGGTGGTCGAAGTCGCGCGCGGGGTCGGCCGTCATGCCGATGCGCTCCATCACGGCGATGGAGCGCCGGTTGTTCCATACGGCGAAGGAGACGATCTCCGCGAGCGCGAGCCTTTCGAAGCCGAAGGCGAGCCACGCCCTGGCGGCTTCCGTGACATATCCCTGGCCCCAGAATTCAGGTGCCAGCCGCCACCCGATTTCGACCGAGCCCTTCGGCAAATGAGGGACGGAGACAGTCTCGTGAAGGCCCACGAAGCCTATGCACGCCCCGGTTCCCCGGAGCTCGGCGGCGCAGAAGCCGAAACCGCGCTCGGCGATGCCCGCGCGCAACTGGTCGAGAACGGCGTCGGACTGCTGCCGGTCGCGGCGGAAGGGGAAGAACTCCATCACGCGCTCGTCGGCGTTGATGCGATGAAAGAGCGCTCGGTCGTCGTCCGTCCAGTTGCGCAGGACCAGGCGTTCCGTCAGCATGGGCGTCATAGCACGAACTCTTCCCGCCGGTAGCCCTGAAGATAGAGAAGGGCGGTGAGATCGCCATGGTCGATGCGGATTCCGGCCGCCTCGGCGACGGCGGGCTTGGCATGCAGTGCCACGCCGGCGCCCGCCAGGCGCAGCATATCGAGGTCGTTGGCGCCATCGCCCACCGCCATCACATGGCGATGGGTGATTCCCAGCCGCGCGGCGATTTCGACCAGCGCATCGGCCTTGGCCTGACGCCCCAAAATGGGTTCGCCGGCTAGCCCTGTCAGCCGCCCGCCTTCCGTCATCAGCCGGTTGGCCCGGTGCTCGTGGAAGCCCAGGAGGGCGGCGATGCGCCCGGTGAAGATGTCGAAGCCGCCGGAAACGAGAGCGGAGTAGGCGCCGGCGGCGTTCATCGTCGCCAGCAATTCGCGCCCGCCCGCCGCGAGGGTGATGCGGCCTTCGATGACGCGGTCGATCACCGCCACTTCGAGGCCTTCCAGAAGCGCCACGCGCTCGCGAAGCGCCGGCTCGAAGGCGATTTCACCGTTCATCGCGCGGGCCGTTATGGCGGCGACGCGCTCCTTGACTCCGATCTCGTCGGCCAGCTCGTCGATGCACTCCTGGTCGATCATGGTGGAATCCATATCGGCGATCAGCATCTTCTTGCGCCGGTCGTCCGCCGGCTGGACGGCTACGTCGATCGGCAAACCTTCAACCCTCGCGCGCACGGCTGCCTCGGCCTCGGCCGCGGCGAGCCCGGGGGCGAGGACGATATCGCAGGCGACATCCGGGGCGAGCCAGGCAATCTCTCTTGCACCGAGCGCCTGTCTGGCCATATTCGCCGTTGCAGGCGTCAGGGCGGCGGCCCTGGGATCGGAGATGAGCGTTGCGACGAGTTCCATGGAAAGGTCCGCTGCGGCAGGCTGGAAGACAGTGCTGAAGAATGCGACCCTGATAGCCGGCCCCACGGCCAGCGGCAAGTCGTCGATGGCGCTCAATCTCGCGCGGCAGACAGGCGGCGTGATCGTCAATGCCGATTCCATGCAGGTCTATTCGGTCCTGCGGCTTCTGACGGCGCGTCCCGGCCCGGAGGAACTCGCCGCCGCGCCACATCGACTCTACGGCCATGTGCATCCGAGCCGGGACTATTCCACCGGGCAGTGGCTGCGCGATGTGGAGGCGCTCGTTGAGGCGGAAGATCTGGCCGGCAGCCAAATGATCTTCGTCGGTGGGACCGGGCTTTACTTCCGCGCGCTGACGGAAGGGCTTTCGCCCATGCCGGACATTCCGCCACAGGTGCGCCGGGCCTGGCGCGCGCGCCTGGCGGAAGAGGGGAGCGCGGCACTGCACGCGATCCTTGCGCGTACCGATCCCGAATCGGCAGAGCGCATCCGGCCCTCCGACGGACAGCGCATCGTGCGGGCGCTCGAGGTGCTTGAAGCCTCGGGGGAGGCAATCGCCTGGTGGCAGGCGCGGCGTTCGACCCCTTTGGTCGAGGCGGCTTCCGCGCGCAAGTTCGTTCTGGAGCCGGACCGGCCCGGCCTTGCAGAAAAAATCGATCGAAGATTCGCGCGCATGCTGGAAGAGGGCGCGCTCGAAGAGGTGCGCGCGCTTCTTGGCCTCGACCTGCCGGCGGATAAGCCGGCGATGAAGGCGATCGGTGTGCGCGAGCTTGCCGATGTCCTTGCCGGCCGTGCCGGCGTGGCGGAGGCCGCCGCGCATGTCGGCACGGCGACACGCCGATACGCGAAGCGGCAGATGACCTGGTTCCGCCATCAGCTCGGCCCCGACTGGGAGCGCCTGCCGGCGTGAATCGAACCCGGTCGGAAGAAGGCCGACTGCGGCGAATCTGCACGCACGGATTAACCTCCCCCTAAGGCGCATCATGCAAGAAGATATGAAAAGGGCATGTAGCGGGTAGGGCATGCGTTTCCACAAAGCGGAATCGGCGTTTTTTCTCTTTATCGCCCTGGTTTCCGGGGCCGGCGTTCTCCTGTTTTTCGCCTACGGGATGGTGCGTGCGAGAGCCCTCCAGCTGGCCGCCGTCGGCGGAGCGGCGGACCTGGACACGTTCACGCATCTTCTCCTGACGACCGGCACGCTGCTCTTCGCGTCGATCGTCTTCGGCTTGTTCTTCATCTATCCGCTCATCCGCACCCAGGCGCGTGAGGAGGGCAAGTTGCGCGCGATGACCGAATCGCTCAGCGCGCGTTCCGAACTGCTGCAGCACGCGGCCCTGACCGACAGCCTGACGGGCACGCAGAACCGGCGCTTCTTCGACGATGCGCTGCGCGAATATCTGCGCGAGTTCGGCCGTATCAGAAAACCAGTGGGGCTGATGGTGCTCGATCTCGACCATTTCAAGCAAGTCAACGACACGTATGGCCATGACGTGGGCGACCAGGTGCTGCGCGAGGTCGCGCGCTGCCTGAAGGACATGACGCGCTATCACGACGTGGTGGCCCGGCTCGGCGGCGAGGAGTTCGCCATCGTGACGCCGAACATGGATTTCGATTCGCTCGTCAAGCTCGGCGAACGCATCCGCAACGCGATCGCCGCCTTCGACGTGGAGGTGGGAAACCTGCGGCTGAAGGTCACCACCAGTATGGGGCTCGCCGTCTGGGACGGCAAGGAAGGGGCCGAAGGGTTTTATCGCCGGGCCGACAAGATGCTTTACGAGGCGAAGCGGCTCGGCCGCGACCGGGTCTGCGCCTGACGATACGCCCGTGCCGGGCTGGAGCAGCGTGCGCTCACATTTGTCCGCTTGGCTGCTCGATCTGCTTTAGCCGCAGTTGCGCGCCGCCAAGTGGTTCCATGTGCTCCAGGCGCCGGGGTTACCCGAGGCGCCCCCGGGGCCGAGCGGCGGACTGGAAAGGACTTTCATAGACGCTGTGCGGGGCGCTTTCCGTCGTGTTTGCGAAGGCGCTGGTGCGGGGGCGCTCGCGCCGCCCCGTGTCGCGCATGCGCGACACGATCGACTCAAGGTCGATATCGTCGGTCGAGTGGCCATCCAGTGCCTGCCGCCCCTCGCCGAGTGTATCCTTCACACCCGGCAGGAGCGAATCGGCAAGTCGTTCGAAGGTCATGCGCATGGAGGTCGCCACCCCGTCGCCGAAGGCGATTGCTTCGCGCTGACCCATGGAGGACAGGAAGGTGAGGATCGAAGCCGAGGAATCGGCGATCGCCGAGCGGATGATGGCCTGGTCCTGCTCGTTGGCCAGCCGCATGGCGAACACGGTCGAGCATTGCGAGAGCACGGCCGGGTCGAGGTCTCCGGGGCGCTGAGTCACCACGCCGAGGGAGCATCCGTATTTCCGCCCCTCCTTGGCGATGCGTGCCAGGGCCTGGCGGGTCGGGGCGAAGCCGCGCCTGGGGTCGGCCGGCATGTAGCGATGCGCCTCCTCGCACAGGAGCAGGAGCTTCAAGCGCCCCTCGCTCCAAAGTGTGATGTCGAAGGCGATCCGTGCCAGGACCGAGCAGACCGAGTTGACCACCTCCGACGGCAGGCCCGCCATTTCGAAACAGGTGACCGGGCGGCCTTCGCCGGGCACGCGAAAGATGCGGCCGATGGTTTCGTGGATCGAATCCTCGACGAGGCGCGAGGCGAACATGAACCGGTAGCGCGGATCGGCCAGTGCCGCCTCGATCCGCGTGCGAAGCTGGCGGTAATGGGGGCGGTCGGTCTTGGCGTCGAGCTGGCCCATGCGCTCGTCGATCTGGCCAATGAGGTCGGCCATGCGGTAGGGCACCGGGGTGTCGGCGGTGATGCCGCCGCCATCTCCGCGCTTGAGCACACTGTCGCCGGGACCGCGATAAAGGTGTTTCGCACGGGTGACGAGGTCGCGCAGCAGTTCCACCTCCTCCGCCACTGGCTCGCGGCCGCGGAAAAGAACCTCCACCAGCTCCTCCAGCCGGAACATCCAGAACGGCAGATCGAGCGAAGCGCCGTCGAGGCGCACACAGTAGTCGGGCAGGGCGGCGGCGAATTCGTTGTGCGGGTCCAGGATGAGGATGCGCAGATCAGGGCGTGCCTCGATGGCCTTGCGCAAAAGCAGGGAGACCGCGGTGGACTTGCCGACGCCGGTCGTGCCGACGACCGCGAAATGCCGGTTGAGCGTTTCGTTGATCGCCAGACGGGCGGCAATGGCGCCGTCCTGGGACAGATGCCCGACGGTGACCGCCGGGCGGCCGCCCAGATCGTAGACGGCTTCCAGATCGCTGGCGCGGATGCGGTGGGCAATCGCGCCGATATGCGGATAGACGGTGATGCCGCGGTCGAAGACGGGCGTGCCGTTCAGGTCGCGCACCTCGCCGATGAGCTCGGCAAGAACGATGATCGGGTTGCTGCCGTCCTCGTCCCAGCGCCGCTGCGGCCGCTCGATGCCGTAGATCAGGCCGACGGTGCGCGTCTTGCCGAGATTGATGGAGATCAGCTTGCCGACTGTCCAGCTTTCGGCGACTGCGGTCCCGGGACCGGCGATCGTGGCGGCGATGCCGGCGCGCGCGCCGTCGCATTGCACGACATGGCCCAGAACGCGCGCTGCGGGCTGTCCCGCGGCACGCCGCTCCCGCGTGGTGGCTGCGCCCGGGGCGCTGTCTTCAGGCTGATACATGAGGAATGCCCCTTTGCCCAACGTTCCCATGCTAGTGCCGGCAGGGTTAAGGCGGGATGAGGGGGGATGGTTGAGGAGCCGTTAAATCGGCGATTCCGGCCTGCCGTGGCCGATCGCGGCCACGGTGGCGGCTGCCGGGTATTACCGCATATTGCCGCCTTCGGCCCTCGGGCGTAAACTCGTCCCATGTGGACTTTGCATCCCGCTCGCGTCTTCTACGGCGTGCTTGCCGCGCTGGCGGTGATGCTGAGCCCGGTTGAGGCAAAGGCGCAGGATGCGGTCGATGTCGAACTGATCCTGGCCGTCGACGTTTCGCTTTCCATGTCGCCCGGCGAGATGGAAATCCAGCGCCGGGGCTATGCGGCCGCGCTTACCCACGAGACAGTGATCCAGGCGATCGAGAGCGGCCTCAACGGCCGCATTGCCATCGCCTATTTCGAGTGGGCGGGAGACGCGACCCAGCGGCTCGTCGTGCCGTGGACGACCATCGCCTCCGCGGAGGACGCGGCGCGCGTCGCCGAGATGCTGATGGTCAACCCGCCGCGCAGCGCCCGGCGCACCTCGATCTCCGGCGCCATCAATTTCGCCGCCGATCTGTTTGTGGAAAGCGGCTATCGGAGCATGCGCCGCGTGCTCGATATTTCCGGCGACGGTCCCAACAACCAGGGGGCGCCGGTGGTCCAGGCGCGCGACGATCTCGTCGCCGCCGGCGTGACGGTCAACGGCCTGCCGCTGATGACCAATGAAGGCTTCAGCACTTCCTACGACATCCGGGATCTCGACCGCTACTACAGCGGTTGTGTGATCGGCGGTCCCGGCGCATTCATGATCCCGGTCAATGAATGGTCGCAGTTTCCCGAGGCCGTGCGCCGGAAGCTGGTGATCGAGCTGGCCGGCACCGAGGACCCCGAGGCACCCGTGGTCCTTGCGCAGGCAAGCGACGACTTCGATTGCATGATCGGGGAAAGGATGTGGCAGGAGCGCCTGTGGATGTGGGACGAGCAGTAAGATCTGCAGCTCTTCGCGATCCGAGCGAGTGGGCCCTCTCTTGCAACTCTGCGGACCAACCGGCTGCCGGTCTTCCGTCCGGCGTTGCCGTGTCAGGCGGCGACGAGCTGTTTGCGGTCCGCCCGTTCCTGCTGCGGGGAGCGGGCATAGAGTTCGCGATAGCACTTGGAGAAGTGGGAAGCGGAAACGAAGCCGCAGGCGACGGCCACTTCCACGACCGGCATGGAGGACTGGACGAGAAGGTGGCGGGCCCGGTCGAGCCGGATCTCCAGATAATAACGTGCTGGCGAGCGGCCCATCTCCTGACGGAAGAGCCGCTCGATCTGGCGGCGCGAAAGGCCGACGGCCTCGGCGATCTCGATCAGCGACAGCGGTTCCGACAAATTCGCCTCCATCAGCTCGATGATGGTGAGCACCTTCGAGTTCTGCACGCCGAGCCGGGCTCTCAGCGGCAGGCGCTGGCGGTCGGAGGGGCTGCGCACGCGGTCGGTCAGCATCTGCTCGCACACGCGGTTGACGAGATTGTCGTCGAAGTCTTCGCCGATGAGCTGGAACATCATGTCCATGGCGGCCGTGCCGCCGGCGCAGGTGTAGATGTTCGAATCGACCTCGAAAAGATCGGCGAAGACGTTGGCCTTCGGGTACTTCTCGGCGAAGCCGGGCAGGTTCTCCCAATGGATGGCGCAGCGCTTGTTGGCGAGCAGGCCGGCGGCCGCCAGAATCTGCGCACCGGTGCACAGTCCGCCCAGGGCGACGCCGCGATTGTATTCCTCGCGGAGCCAGGCAAAGACCGACTTGTTGACATAGGTATCGACATTGAGGCCGCTGCACACGACGACCATGGTCGGCCGCTCGCGGCCGGTCATCTTCTGCCGCTCTTCGGACAGTGACGAGGTGACGGCGACCTCGACGCCGTTGGAGGCGCGCACCGGCTTGCCGTCGACGCTCGCCAGCCGCCACGTATAGGCTTGGTAGCCGGCCATGCGATTGGCCGCCCGCAGAGGTTCCAGCGCTGTAGCGAAAGCGACCAGCGTGAAATCCGGGACAAGAAAAAATACCAGCGAGCGCTTGACCTGCCTATCGTCCCGCATTTCGTCCTCCTGCGGACTGCGACCTAATGCGATGTCGCCCAGAGGCAAGCCTGTCCCAAAAAAATCTTAACTGTCAATGGAGTGCGCGGTCGCGCAAAGAGAAATTTTTGGTTGTCCGGCGGCCGCGCTGTGGGCATGGCGGCCGCCGGACGAGTCAGCCTTCACGGGCGGGGGTCCGTCTGGGCGGGCGATTGCCGCCGTGCGGGCCTGCGCCCCGTGCGCGCGTGCTCGTGGATGTCTCCGAACTCGCGCAGGAAAGACCTCAGCCTGGTCAGATAGTTCATCTTCATTTCACCGTCTCCTTTTCTCTATGATAGAGGGTTTGCCTACCAGCGCCGTTCCCAGAAGGAATCCCGCACCTGACGGGGGATCCGCCGGCGGCTCTCTGCGGCCGGCCATCCGATATCCTTCTGAATCTCGGCGGGCAGATTACTGATGAACTTTTCGGTACGGCGACGCTCCCAGAGCGCCATCCGATGACGCAGATAATCAAGCATTGCAGCTTGTACAGACATGGCTTTCTCGCTCCTCTGTTGAGCCGGCCTCCCGGCTTCGGGATTGACTATCGCCACAATCTCGTGTTCAATCAAACGCAATGAAATGATCATTTGGTTCAGAGAAATTGAAGGCAAAGCGATGAACGCTCCGCTCAACCATCCGATGCCGCTGCTCGAACTCGACGTTTTGCGCACCTTCGTGGCGATTTCCGAGACCGGCAGCTTCACCGGCGCCGCGAATGCGGTTTTCCGCACGCCCTCGGCCGTGTCCATGCAGATCAAGAAGCTCGAGGAGATCCTGGGCCGCGCCGTCTTCGTGCGCGATGCCCGTTCCGTCACGCTGACGCCCGACGGAGAGATGCTTCTGAGCTATGCCCGCCGTCTCCTGGCGCTCAACCGCGAGGCGGTTTCGAAATTCGTCGCGCCCGATATCAGCGGCATCGTGCGGCTGGGCTCGCCCGACGATTTCGGCGAGCGGGTGCTGCCGAGCGTGCTCAGGCGCTTTTCCCAGTCGCATCCGGCCATTGCCGTCGACGTGGTCATCGACCAGAGTGTCAATCTGCGGAAGCGTATGGCGGCCCGCCAGCTCGACATAACGCTCCTGACCTGTTCGGGCGATCTGGAGCGCGAGGTAGGAGTCGAGGTCCTGTTGAGCGAGCCCATCGTCTGGGCCGGCGCCAAGGGCGGATGCGCGCATCTGCGCGAGCCGCTGCCGGTCTCCCTCTGGGAGGAGGGATGCGTGTGGCGCAACGCGGCCGTGACCGCGCTCGGCGAGCTCGGCCGCGATTATCGCGTCGCCTATATGAGCGCGCACACGGCCGGCCAGAGGGCGGCCATTCTCGGCGGCCTGGCGGTAGCGCCCCTGCCGAAGTCGTTTATCGGCGAGGATCTCGTCGAACTCGGCCCGCAGGACGGCCTGCCGAAGATGGGCAACTACAATCTGGGCATGGTGGTCACGCCGGATGCTTCCGCGCCGGTCAAGGCGGCGGCCGACCATATCCGGGCGACCTTCGAGTTGTTCAACGAGACGGGGCGGTTCTAACCGGACGAAGGAACCTGCGCGGGACGGGGCGGATTGAACCGGGGCAGGGTGCCCGGCGCCCTTGCGCCGCCGTGCCAGCACCGGAGGCCGAGATGCAGAAAAAAGGACGTACGCTTCTTGCCGGCGTCGCGCTGTCCAGCCCCGACAAGATACTCTTCGATGCGCAAGGGCTCACCAAGGCCGACATCGCCGCCCACTACATGCGCGTCGCCGAGCGCATGCTGCCATGGACGCGCAAGCGGCTCGTGAGCCTCGTGCGCTGTCCGGACGGACGCAGTCGCGAATGTTTCTTCCAGAAGCATGGCGGCAAGGGTTTTCCGGCCGAGGTAAAGCGCCGGGAAATCGTGGAGAAGAATGGCGGGAATGCCGAGTATCTCTACATCGACAATCTCGCGGGCCTCATCGCCGGCATCCAGATGAACACGCTGGAGTTCCACGTCTGGGGCTCGCGGATCGACCGGCTGGAGAAGCCCGACCGCCTCGTTTTCGATCTCGACCCCGATGAAGCGCTGGAATTTGCAGACGTTCGGCGCGCCGCTTTCGACCTGCGGGAGCGTCTTTCCGCATACGGTCTCAAATCCGTGCCGCTGGTCACCGGCGGCAAGGGCGTGCATGTGGTGGTGCCGCTTTCCCGGCGCGCCGAATGGCCGCAAGCCAAGGCTTTCGCCCGGTCGGTGGCCAGGACCATGGAGGCGGAGGAGCCGGAGCGCTTCCTCGCGCAGGCGGCCAAGGCCAAGCGCAAGGGCCGCGTCTTCATCGACTGGCTGCGCAATGAGCGCGGCGCCACGGCCATCGCGCCCTATTCGACACGCGCAAGGCAGGGCGCGCCCGTCGCCGTACCCGTCTCATGGGCGGAGTTGTCGGAATTGGCGGCGGCGGACACGTTTCACGTCGCCGATATGGAGGCGCGCATGCGGGCACCCGAGCCCTGGGCCGAAACCGCGGGCTGGCGACAATCCCTTACGCGCGAGATCCTGGCGGCCGCCGGAGCGGGCGATGAATAGCGGCCGTAGCCGAATGAACCCCGCCGCCCGAGGCGGCGAGGCCGCGGCGTGCGGCCGATCCGCGGCCGCTTCGCACTCAGGCGGTGGCGCCGAAGAAGCGCCAGATGGCCTGCTTGAAATTCGCGCGCGTGCGCTTTCTTGCCGCATAGCGGCGAAGACGGTCGGCCACCGCGCCGCCGGTCATCCTTCCGAAATAGCGGCAGTCGCACAGGAGCCGATGGGCGTCGGAATCGCTCATGCCGAAGAAGTCCATCGCATCGCCGAGCCCGTCGCTCTTCAGCCCCTGTTCGCGCAGGACCGGATCGCTGAAGGCAACCGTCAAGGGCGTGTTGGTGCCCCTGTAGGCCCTGCGTTCCTGCGGAGACAGATACTCGATCTGCATCAATGGATTCAAAAAGCCGCCGTGCATTTCGAGAAGCGCCGCCCAACGTTCGACTCGCTCGTGCTGCGACATGTGCGAGGGGATCGGACATGTCGTGACGGCGGCTTCCATTTCCTGACGAGTCTGGTGCTTCATCGTGTCCTCCATACGATAGTCCACCACACCTACAGAGAAGCAGATAGAGCGCGGCTCCGGTTCCGACAGTCTGCCGTCCTTCGTCGTGTTGATCACGAATTGTGTCAGATGCGAGCCGGCGGAAACGCCGCGCCGGAGCGTCTTGGAGACGGGACCGGTGGAGGAAAGGAATTGCAGGAGGAAAATGGTGCGGTCGAGAAGACTCGAACTTCCACGGGTTGCCCCACAGCGACCTCAACGCTGCGCGTCTACCAATTCCGCCACGACCGCACGCAACGAAAGGCCGGTTCGCACCGGCCACGGGGCATGTAGCAAATCGCCCCCCTGGAGACAAGCCTGAGGAAAGTGAAATCGCAGCAAAAATCGCCGTTGCGGAGAATGCTGTTAAACCCTTTCTGGACCTTGAAGGCGGATCGGAGTCATAACCGCCGCATGGAGACCGACACATGAACGAAGCGCCCGCGCCCTTGCTTTTTCATCCACGCCAGGAAGCGCAACCGGTGGAATGGCGAATAGAGCCGGGACTGACGGCTTACGAAGACGCGCTGGCCTTCATGGAAGCCCGTGCCGACGCCATTCGCGCGGGCACGGCAGGCGAGATGGTCTGGCTGGTCGAGCATCCGCCCCTTTACACGGCGGGCACGAGCGCGGCGCCGCAGGACCTGCTCGATACCGGGCGTTTTCCCGTTCATCAGGCCGGGCGCGGCGGCGAATACACCTATCACGGTCCGGGACAGCGCGTGGCCTATGTCATGCTCGATCTCAAGCGGCGTCGGGAGGATGTGCGCGCCTTCGTTTCGGCGCTCGAGGACTGGGTCATCGCCACCCTTGCCCGCTTCAACGTGAGAGGCGAACGGCGGCAGGGCCGCGTCGGGGTTTGGGTCGTGCGGCCCGACAAGCCGCCGATGCCTGATGGCACGCCCATGGAGGACAAGATCGCCGCCATCGGCATCCGCCTTCGCCGCTGGGTGAGCTTTCACGGCATCGCCGTCAACGTCGAGCCGGAGCTTTCGCACTTTGGCGGCATCGTGCCGTGCGGCATTTCGGGCTTCGGCGTCACCAGCCTGGTCGATCTCGGCCTGCCGGTGACGATGGGCGATTTCGACGTCGCGCTGAAGGCCGCGTTCGAGGAGATCTTCGGCCCGGCCGAAGCCGTGCTTGAGGGGGCGTTGGCAAGGAGCGGATGACATGGATCAAAGAAAACATTTTCTCGGCGCGCTCGCGCTGACCCTCGGCTTCGCGCTTGCGGTGCCGGCGGGGGCGCAGCAGGCGACCGATGCACAGGCGCCAGAAATCGCCAGCGGCAGCAGCGCGCGGGCGGCTGTTCGGGCCGAGCGGCAGATGGTGGCGGCAGCCAACCCCTTGGCCGCACAGGCGGGGCTCGAAGTCCTGCGCGAAGGCGGCAGCGCGGCCGATGCGCTGGTCGCGGTGCAGACGGTGCTCGGGCTGGTCGAGCCGCAATCTTCCGGCATCGGCGGCGGCGGATTTCTCGTCTGGTACGATGCCGAAAGCGGCGAGCTTACCACTTTCGATGGGCGGGAAACGGCGCCCATGGCAGCTTCTTCCGAGCTCTTCCTCGACGAATCGGGCGAGCCGCTGGCCTTCTTCGATGCCGTCATCGGCGGCCGCTCCGTGGGCACGCCCGGGGTGGTGCGGCTGATGGAAACCGTGCATCGGCGCTACGGCAAGCTGGAATGGGCGGGTCTCCTGCAGCCGGCCATCGATCTTGCCGAGGACGGTTTCGAGGTCTCGCCGCGCCTCAACACTCTGGTCGCCAACGACCGGGGCAAGCTCGACCAGGAGGAGCCGGCGCGGAGCTATTTCTACGACGAGGCGGGCGCGCCGCTCGCCGTCGGCACGCGGCTTGAGAATCCGGAATACGCCGAGACGCTGCGCGCCATCGCCGAGGGCGGGGCGGACGCCTTCTATACCGGCGAGATCGCCCGGGCGATCGTCGCCGCGGTGCGGGAGCATCCGACCAATCCGGGGCTTTTGAGCATGGAGGACCTTGCCGCCTACGAAGCCAAGGAACGGCCGGCGGTCTGCGCACCCTATCGCGGGTACGACGTTTGCGGCATGGGGCCGCCCTCGTCCGGCGCGCTGACGGTCGGGCAGATCCTCGGCATGGTCTCGCATTTCGACATCGCCGGGCTCGGGCCCGACGATCCGGAGAGCTGGCGCATCATCGGCGATGCCACACGGCTCGCTTTTGCCGACCGCGGGCTCTACATGGCCGACAGCGACTTCGTTTCGATGCCCAAGGGGCTTTTGAACCAGGCGTATCTCAAGGACCGTGCCGCCCAGATCCGGCGGCCCAGCGCCCTGCCGGCCGAGGAGGTCCAGGCGGGAACGCCGCCCTGGGACAAGGCGGAACTGCGGATCGGGGGGATCGAACTCGAGCAGCCCTCCACCTCGCATTTCGTGATCGTCGACGATGCGGGCAACGTCGCCTCGATGACGAGCTCGGTCGAGAACGCGTTCGGCTCGCGGCAGATGGCGGCAGGCTTCCTGCTCAACAACCAGCTCACCGACTTCTCCTTCGCGCCGACAAGCGAGGGCGAGGCGGTCGCCAACCGCGTGGAGCCCGGCAAGCGCCCGCGCTCCTCCATGTCTCCGACCATCATCCTCGAGGATGGTGAACCGGCCGTCGCGCTCGGCTCGCCGGGCGGCAGCAACATCATTCCCTATGTCGCGAACACGGTGATCGCACTGATCGACTGGGATATGGACATGCAGGAGGCGATTACCTTGCCGCACCTGACCAACCGCTTCGGCACCTATGCGCTGGAGGCCGGCACCTCCGCCGAAGGCTTCAACGACGATCTGCAGGCCCTCGGCTTCGAGACCGAGGTCACGGACCTCAATTCGGGCCTGCACGGCGTCGCCTTTACCGCGCAAGGGCTCGTCGGCGGCGCCGATCCGCGGCGCGAAGGGGTGGCGGTCGGCGATTAGGGTCTGTTGGGCTTCAGAACATGGGCTGCAGCGCTGGCCCCCTCTCTTGCAAAATTCTACGGACTTAGCTGCGCTAAGCCCAAGAATTTGCTTTCTCCCCCTTGGCGGGGGAGAAAGCGATTTCAACATCTTAGCCGAAGGCTAAGTGTTAGAAATCGCAAGAGAGGGGGTGCGCACTCCCGATGCGATGATTCTCTACAACCCCCTAGACCAGCACCCGCATAGGCCGGCCGGGACTGTGTTCCCGGCCGTGCCTCATGCCGATCCGCCGGACTATTCCGCCGTTGTGGGATCGATGGTGGCCCGGACCTGCGAAATTCTGTTGGCCGGGAAGCCCGCCGTCTCGGCATGCCGGCGGATGAGATCCTCGCTCGGTGCGCGATAGACGCAGAAGATCTTGTCGTCGGTCACGTAGCTGTGCACCCACTGGATTTCGGGTCCGAGGTCGCGCAGAACGGTGCACGATGTCTGCGAGGCACCCTTGAGTTCGTCCGGGCCGAGCCCACCGACACCCGGCATGTCTCTTTCGATCACGAATTGCGGCATTGCCTGCCTCCCTCCTCTTGAGAAACGGTGCCCGCCTCAATGGTATCGGCAAATCGGCCGTTGGCAATTGCGGAATATGCGGTAGGCACCGAGCGGGTGGACGGCGTGCGGGTCGGGAGGTTTCAGCGGCGCGTGTCCGGTCCGCGTGGCGTGTAGACCGGCACGTCGAGGTCCGTCGGCTGGTGGCGCCGCTCCTGCCGCAGGGTTTCGAGCCGCCTGCGCCATTCGTTGTGTGACTCCTCCATGCGGTCGAGCTTTTCCTCGCGTCGCCGCATCTCGGCATGCTCAGCCGCCCGATTACGCTTCTCCGCTTCTGCGTCGGCAACCAGGACCTCTCGCGACTTGAATGCGGTGGCGAGGTCTGTCGGGAGAGAGGTGGCGAGTGCCGTGGCCGGGGCGAAAGTCAGCATGAGCACGAGGAAGGGTCCCGCAAGCAAGGCTGTCCGGGCGGCTTCTGGCCGGGTACGCCGGAATCGGAAGGAAAAGACGTTCATTTCTGCTGCCTCTGGTGCCCGATGAGGCGCGCCTGTTGCGGTCGGGCTGGGACTTAAGGCCTCCGGGCGCCGCGCGCGGTGGCGGGCACGCTTCATCTCCACGCAATTTGGTAAGGCGCCTATCCGTTGTCGAGGGCCAGGATGCAAAAAGCGACAGTTCAAGTCCGCCGACGTTCTGCCGCGCGATCAGCGGGTAAAGGCCAGGGGCACGGTAAACGGCCAGCTCGAGCGGCCCGCTCCCTCCGGTATGGGCGGGAAGGGCGCTGCCCGGCGAACGGTCTCCATCGCCGCGCGGTCGAGTACATCCGCGCCGGAACTGCGCACGACGCGGACCGAGCCGACCTGGCCGTTGCCGGAGACGACGAAGCTGACATGCACCTCGCCCCGGATGCGCTGGCGCTGCGCCTCGCGCGGATAGCGCAGGGAGCGGCGCAGTCGCGACACGATCTTGCCCGGATAGTTGGAGACGGCGGCATTGCCGGCCTGCCGGGCGGGGCTGCGCGAGGCGGTGTTGTCCGAGGCTGCTCGGCCCGAGGCCGAGCCCTGGTTCGTACCGCGGCTCGTGTCAGCCTGGTTCTGTCCGCCCGATCCGGCCGCGGCGGTTCTCCGCGTCCGGTTTTGCTGCGGGGCTTGTGCCGCCCGTCTTTCGACGCGCGGTGGCTCGGGACGAGCCTCCGGCACGGGAACGTCTTCCAGCGCGGCGAGTTCGGCGGCGACTTCGCTGAGTTCCTCACCGCGGACGACTTCCGTCTCGGCCGCTTCTGCCGGATCGGCCTCGACCGGGCTGGCGCGCGCCACCGTGGCCCTGCTCGGCGTCTCTTCGGCGTCGAGGGAAACGATCGCTGCATCGGCGGTGGACGGACTCGTGGGCGTGACCTCCGCCTCGGGCGAGGGGGGCGCCTCCTGCACAGATGCCGAGGATGCCTGCTGGTCCGGCGCGATGGGCTGCACCTGCCGAACGGGCTGCGTCTCAAGCTGTTCGGCTGCCGGGACGGGCTCGGTGGACGACGGGGTCTCCACCGGTTCCAGCGACTCGTCGGCGGATGCGGTTTCAGCCGGAGCAACCCTTTCGGAAACCTCGCCCGCGGCCACCCGGCTTTCAAAGGCATTGCCGAGGAGAGCGACCTCGACCGCCCCGCCGCCGGCGATCCGGACGTCTTCGGAGTGGGCGAGGAACACCGCCGCCGAGGCGTGCAGCGCCAGCGAAGCAACGACGGCAACGGTCCATTTTATCCGGGCGCGTTTCACTTTCGCTCCGTGACGATCTCGATCGGCCCGGCCCCGCCGGTGCGCAGGCGAGTCAGAATATCGATGAGCCTGTCGGCCGGCAGTTCGCGGTCCACCGCCAGCGTGACGGGCGCGGCCTCACCGCCTTCCGCCTCTCTCCCGGCCAGCCATGTCTCGATGGTCACGTCCTCGCCCGCGGCCCTGAACCGTCCGTCGGCGGTCACGGAAAGCGCGGCCGGCGGATCGGCGCCCTCGGCGTCGTTGGTGGCAATCAACGAGACCTCAGGATCGAGCGGCGGGGCGAGCGTGCCGGCGATCAGGAAGAAGATCAGCATCAGAAAGACGACGTTGATCAGGGGGATCGTGTTCTCGCTGAACCGCCTGGGGGCGCGGGGCCGGGAAAGACGCATCTCTACCTCGCCACCGATACGGAGAGGCCGGTTTCGCGGCGGATGCGCTCGACCGCCTCCACGAGCATCTGCGATGTCTCCTCGCCGCGCACGAGGATGGCGAGCGAGTTTGCGCCATTGTCCTGCAGGCTGGCGAGTTCACCCATCGCTTCCTCGACCGGCATCGCAATGCCGTTCACCTTCCAGGCGTCACCCTCGAGATGCAGCAGGATATCCGGTGTCTCTGCCTCAGCGGAGGCCGCCGCGTGCCCGCCGGTGATCTCCACCTTGGCGAAGCGCGTGAAGGTGGACGACAGCATGAAGAACAGAAGCAACAGGAAAATGACGTCGATCAGCGACGTCAGCGAAGGCCCTCGACTGCGACGCGGAGCGCGTTCAATGCGCATGGGCCAGACTCGCAGCACCTTCCTGCCCGGCGCCGTCCCGCGTTGCGCCGGAGGCCTCCGACGACATGGCGACCTGGGCGAGCAGGGTGCCGGCCATGGTTTCGATCGCCACGCGCTCGTTCTCCAGGCGGGTCTCGAACCAGGTCAGAACCAGCGAGACGGGGATTGCGACCGCCAGGCCGGCCGCGGTGGTCAAGAGCGCGACCCAGATGCCGCCGGCGAGTACCGAGGGATCAACCGCGCTCCCTGCGGCCTGGAGCTGGCGGAACGCCTCGATCATGCCGATCACCGTTCCGAACAGGCCGATGAGAGGTGCGATCTGCGCGATGGCTTCCAGCTCCCGGAACCCCTTTTGCAGCTCGTGCAGACGGTCCGTGGCGCGGCGCTGGATTTCATCCTCGATCAGGCTCTTGTCGAGACGGCGCGTAGTCAGCACCATCGCCGTGGCCAAGGCGTCTTCGAGGGCGGAGCGCCGTGCTTCCATCATCCGCGCGGCTTCGGCGGGGCGGCCCTGCCGCCAGACTTCCACCGCGGCCCTGGCGCGGCCGTGGAAACCCACACGCTCGGCCCAGAACTGCCACAGCTTCAGGAGGATGAGCGCCAGCGCAAAGACGGAGAGTACCACCAGGACAGCGACGACGGGGCCGCCCAGGGACAAGAGAGAGCGAACGGCATCCCACATGGTCAGCTCCCGAACTCGATGTTTGTTCTGGTAGTCGTCTCGAGCGCGTCTCCGCAGGCCTGTGTGTCGAGTATGGCGCCGTTGCATTCGGTAACGCCGTTGATCAGGATGCGGCCGATGTTCGCGCAGTCGGCGCCGGCGAAGTCGAACTGGCTGACCTTGGTCTTTTCGGCGGGCAGTTCCCCGAATTCGATCACGGTCAGGCGGTCCACCATCCGATCCTGGTCGAACAGGGCGATCTCGAAGGCGGCATTCTCGATCTCCGCGCCCATGGCGTTGGAAATCACGAAGGTGACGCGGCACCCGTTCTCGGTCGGAGCCAGGGAATTGAGCTCCAGGCCCAGCTTCGCTGCCGGTGCCTCGGTTTCCTGGGCGAGCGCGGGCTGGACCGCCAGGGCCGCGGCGGCAATCATTGCCGGTTTGAAAAGGCGCTTCAGCATGGCTCTCCCGCCTGCCTCACGCTTTTCCCGCCCGCCGTTGGCAGGGCGTTTCCTCACCGCCTGCATGTCGAAACTCCCTGTGGGTACGGATGCGGGCGCATGCCGCACAAAGTCCCGCCAACCGTGAAAAGAAACAATCCAACGTGGCGTCGTCTTAGAAATCCTGATCGCGAATGTCAATATTTCGGCAGCTTTTTTGCCGGGCGCGCGAGGGGAAGAGAGCTGGGCGAGAATGGTGTCGGGGAAAGGGTCGGTCAGGACTCTTCCGAGGCGCCTGCTGCTAGCCCGGTCCCTTCGTTGCCGGAAATGCTGCGCCGGGCCGTGCCGGATTCGCCCGCAGCATGGTGAGGGTGGCGAGTACGGCCGCGGCCGACAGGGCTGTGGAAATGCCGAAAAGGGCGCCGTAGCCCAGAAGGTCGGCGAGCGCGCCGGAGGACATGGAGCCGGCGAGATAGACGATAAGCTGGGCGCAGGCGAGGATGGTGAAGTCGGTGCCGGGCTGCTTGGACGTCGTCACGCTCATGAACAGGCTGTAGAGCGCGACGATCTCCATGTAGCGGATCAGCGTCTGGAAAGCGGAGGCGCCGTAGAGCGGCCAGACCCCCAGAATGACCCCGAAAGCATGCAGCGCAAAGACGAGGAAGCAGACGGTCCGCAGACTGCCTAGCAGGCCGAGCACGGCGGTCACGCCTATGCGCCGCAGCAGGACGGCTGCGATCACCGAGCCGGCGAGCCCGGCCGTGGCGGCGGAGGCGCCGGAGAGATAGCCGATGATGTCGAGCGGGATTCCGGCATCGACGAGATAGGAGCCCTCCATCGCCTTCACGAGCCCCTCGCTCGCCCGGTAGACAAGGGCGATCCACAGGACGAGACGCGCCTCGGGGCGGCGCAGGAAGGCCATGATGGAGGGGCGTGAGACCGGGCCCGAGGGCCGTGAAGGGGCGGGGTCGTCCTCGCGCATGGCGAAAGCGGCGACGAGCGGCAGGAATGAAACCAGGGCGATGGTGGCCAGCATGACGTGCCAGCCCGCATGGTGGTAGAGGACGAGCCCCATCGTGCCCCCGGCGATCACGCCGAATGCGATCGCGCCGCCCTGGATGGCGTTGCCGATCGGCCGCTCCGCGGGCTCGAGATGTTTCGCGGCATAGCCGTCGGTGGCGATGTCCTGTGTCGACAGAAGCAGCGACGCGACGAAGCCGATGGTGAAGATGGCCCACACATTGCCGGGCTCGACCGCCATCAGTGACACGATGCTGCCGATGATCCCGAACTGGGTGAGGATCACCCAGCCGGCACGATGGGCGCGGGCGAAAGGCCGGATCCGGTCGACCGCCGGCGCCCAGAGGAATTTCAGGACCAGCGGCAGGAGGAGGATGGAAAAGAAGCCGATCGCCGTGCGCGACACGTCCTGTTCGCGCATGATCGGCGGCAGTGCGGCGGCGAAGAGATAGGTCGGAATGCCTTGTGCGAGATAAAGTCCGGCCAGCACAGCGAAGAGCCGGTAGCGCGGCCGCCGTTCCGTGCCGGAAACGGTGGCATCGATCATGGCGCGGTTCCTTGCGGCTGATGGGTGGCGAGAAAGGTGCCGGCCTCCTCGTCACTGTCGGTTACGAGCACCGGGAAGCGCCACAGCCCGCCGAAGGTGCGCTGCATCTCCTCGCTGGCGTCCTTGCGCACGATTGCCGCCGCCCGGCACAGCGCGTTCATGCGCTGGCGCGTTCTTTTGAACCACAGGTTCTGTGCCTTGCGCTGCTCCTGCGGCAGGTCGAGGCGGGTGCGAAAGGCAACCCGCAGGACGAACGGCGCGGCCGCCTCCGCGATCTCGTCGAGCGCGGCGATATACCGGTCGGGATCGCCGCTGCCGACCGGCTCCTCGACGGTCAGGGACAGGATCTGCTCTTCCCGGCTCAGGTGGACGGCCATCGCCTCGCCGCTAAAAGGTTATCTTGTAGGAGGCGTAGACGGAGCGTCCCAGGCCGGGGACGGGCGCACCGCGCGTCGCCGTGGCGGTCGGGTTGATATAGTCCGTGTCGAAGACGTTGCGCACGGCGAGGCTCAACTCGCCGCCATTGGCGAATTCCTTGGACACCCCCAGATTGACCAGCGTGGCGCCGTCGAGGCTCTCGCCCGCGATCCGGTCGCGGCCGGAGAAATACTCGACCTCGCCGCGCGCCGAAAATCCGTTGCCGAAGCGGGCGGACACGTAGCCGACGCCCTTCCAGGTCGAGGGGATGCGGTTGTTGGGCAGATACTCGTCGTCGCCGATCGAGCCGTCGCCGTCCTCGTCGTATCTGCCTTCCTGGTAGCCGAGAATGCCGCCCACGGTGAACATCGTGTTGATGTCGTATTCGGCGGTCGCCTCCACGCCCCAGATGCGTTCCTTCTGCTGGCTGACGCGGTTGGCTTCGATGTCGTAGTTCACGCCGTCCTTGGAGGTGGAGAGATAGGCGCTGAGACTGCCGCGAAAATCGCCCCAGTCCCCGCGCAGGCCCGCCTCGAAGGTGTTCACGAGTTGGGGTTCGGGTGCGATGTCGTCGTAGCTGACGGTGAAGTCCGGGAACCCCGTGCACCCCAGCGAAGCGAGCAATCCGCCATACGCGTCGCAGGCTTCCGCCGTCGAGTTGAGGCCGGCGCGGCGGGTGAAGGCGCCGATGTCGGTCAGGCTGTAGCCCTGGGAGAAGTTGCCGAACACCTGCAGGTCGTCGGTAACGTCGAACACGGCGCCGGCATTGAAGGTGAAGGCATTGTAGTTGAAGGAACCGCCCTGCACGTCTATGGCGGGGAAGGCCATGCGGAAATCGCCGACATAGGCTTCCGGGCGCTCGAAATCCTCCACCGTCAGGTAGAACTGGTCGAAGCGCACGCCGCCCTGGACGCGGAAACGGTCGGTGATCGGCACCTCGGCCTGGGCGAAGGCGGCCAGCGAATGCTGGCGCATGGGGGCGATCACGTCCCAGCCGTTGATGAGCTTCTGCCGGGTCTCGTCGTAGATGTAGTCCGCGCCCCAGGTCAGGCTGCTGCCTTCGAAAAGAAAATCCGTCGGCGTGTTGACGGTGAGGTTCACGCCGGCCCGCTCGGCTTCGAGCGCCGACTGGTTGTAGTCGGCGGTCGGATTGAGCGGATCGCCCGAATAGTAGACGATGGAGTTGACGCGCGAGAACTTGGTGAAGGGCGACTGCTTGAAGATCTTGTTGTAGAAGCCCTTGACCTCGATCTCTCCGAGCGGAAAGGCGCTGTCGGTGTATTTCGCCGTGAGGTATTTCGAATCCTCTTTCAGCGGCTCGCCCGTATAGGAGTCGCTGAAGTCCGGCGCCACCGGATCCGCATCGTAGTCGGTGAACCAGTCCGGCTCCTGCTCGGCATAGGTCCAGTCGAAGCTGACCTCGAAACGCCGCGGACCGTCCTCGTAGCCGACGACGCCGAACAAATCGCCCGAGCCGGTGCGGTCGCCGCCGCCCTGGCCGAGCATGGCGTCGGAGGCCATTTCGTTGCCGAAGCCGTCATAGGTGCGTCGGGTCAGTTCGCCGGAAGCGGAGAAGAAGTAATCGAACGCATCCTTGCGGCCCTCGACGCTCACGCTGGCCTCCGGCGCGGCGGATTTGCCGATGTTTTCGGTGAAGGCGGTGACACCGGTGCGCACCGTGACGGTGGGCTTGTCGCTCGTTCCCCGCTTGGTGATGAAGTTGATGGTGCCGCCGGTCGCCCCGGCGCCATAGAGGCTCGAAGCCCCGTTTACGACCTCGACGCGTTCGATGTTGTCGAGATTGATCATGGAAAGGATGCGCGAGACATCGCGCAGGGGCGTGTTGCGTGGCACGCCGTCGACCATGATCAAGACGCCGCGGCCGCGGAAATTCTCCGAGGCGCCGGAGATGGTCTGGTTGCCCGGCGAGAATCCCGGCACCAGCTTTTCGACGAGATCGGTGGCGTCGGGCGAAATCTCCATCGCCTGTTCGATCTCTTCCCGCTCGACCACGATGACGGATCGAGCGACCCCGGCGATCGCGCTTTCCTCGCGCCCGGCGGTGACCACGAGCCGGTCGAGCAGCGTGCCTTCGCCGGGCAGCGCCTGATCCTGCCCCCAGGCAGCCGGTGAAGCCAGACAAGTCGAAAGAAACAACGGCCAAATCCGCGTCCGCATTGCGCCCCCCTTTGCGCGTGGCACTCAGATGGCTGGGTTGTTTCGTGGCAACCTGGCTCTCTTCCGTGCCGTCGCTAAAAAAGAAGACAATTAAAGTCAAGAATAAAGCGGAAGGAGCCGCCGTCGACTGCCTGACGGTGCGGCAATGGCGCGGGAGACGGAACCTGCCGCCACAACCGGCGTTTAGCTCTCGGGGATTCCCCGCCTGACGAGAGGGCTGAGCATGGACCGCACGAGCCAGGCATTGCTTGAGACGCTCGCTGCCAACCGGATCGCCATCGAGGCCGTGGAACCGTCCGTCGATGTCGGGCGCTTCCCTGCCAAGGCGGTCACCGGACAACCGCTCCGGATCGAGGCCGACATCTTCTGCGATGGCCACGACGTGATCGCCGCATCGGTCCGCTTTCGCCGCGCGGGCGCGGTGCACTGGGACGAGGCCCCGATGCGCCATCTGGCGAACGACCGCTGGCGCGCCACCATCGTCTTCGAGGAAACCGGCCATCACGAGTTCACGATCGACGCCTGGCGCGACCTGTTCGCCTCCTGGCGTGCGGAGGTGGCCAAGAAGCATGCGGCCGGCCAGGACATCGCGCTCGAACTGGAGGAGGGCAGGCATCTCATCGCCCAGGCCGTCTCTGCAAGCGCGGAGAAGACTTCCGAGGCCCACGCCGAACTGAAGGCGCTGCTGTCGGAAGTGGAGGCGACGTCCTCGCCCGGCGACAGGCTCGCCGTTCTCATGAGCGACGAGATCGCCGTATTGATGGCGCGCCTTGGCGCCAGGGTGAACCTCACGCATTCCGAGATCGATTTCCCCGTCTTCGTCGATCGGGAAAGGGCTGCCTTCAGCGCCTGGTACGAGATGATGCCGCGCTCGCAATCGGGCAGGGCTGACGTGCACGGCACCTTTGACGACGTCATCGCACGGTTGCCCTATGTGCGCAGCCTGGGTTTCGACGTCCTGTATTTCCCGCCCATACACCCGATCGGCCGCACCAACCGCAAGGGCCGCAACAACACCCTGACACCAGCGCCCGACGATCCCGGAAGCCCTTATGCGATCGGCTCGCAGGAGGGCGGGCATGACGCCATTCACCCCGAACTCGGGACCTTCGAGGATTTCGCGCGACTCGTGGCGGCGGCGCGGGACCTTGGGCTGGAAATCGCGCTCGACTTCGCCATCCAGTGCTCGCCGGACCATCCCTGGATCCGCGAACATCCCGAATGGTTCGACTGGCGCCCCGACGGCACCATCAAGTTCGCCGAGAATCCGCCCAAGAAGTACGAGGACATCGTCAACGTCCACTTCTATCGCGATGCGATCCCGAGCCTCTGGTTCGCCCTGCGCGATGTGGTTCTTTTCTGGCTGGACAAGGGCGTGCGCATCTTCCGCGTCGACAATCCGCACACCAAGCCGCTGCCATTCTGGGAGTGGATGATCGAGGAAGTGCGCCAGGCGGACCCCGGCGTCATATTCCTGGCGGAAGCCTTCACGCGGCCGAAGATGATGAAGCGCTTGGCCAAGGTCGGGTTCAACCAGTCCTATTCCTACTTCACCTGGCGCAACACGAAGCAGGAGCTCACGGACTATCTCACCGAGCTCACGCGCGAGGACTGCCGGCACTACATGCGGCCGAACTTCTTCGTGAACACGCCGGACATCAACCCCCGCTATCTGCAGACGAGCGGACGGCCGGGCTTCCAAGTGCGGCTCTTCCTTGCCGCCACGCTGGGTACGAACTACGGCATCTACAACGGCTTCGAATTGTGCGAGGCCGCGGCGCTGCCCGGACGGGAGGAGTATCTCAACTCCGAAAAATACGAGATCCGCGCCTGGGACTGGGACAGGCCGGGCAACATCAAGGCCGACGTCGCCTTTCTCAACCGGATCCGGCAGGAAAACCCGGCGCTCAAGCAGTTCGCCAATCTGAACTTCTACAACGCCTGGAACGACGCCGTCCTCTACTACGGCAAGTTCACCGACGATCTTTCCAATTTCCTGCTGTTCGCCGTCAATCTGGATCCGCACCACCCGCAGGAAGCGCCCTTCGAGGTGCCGCTCTGGGAGTTCGGATTGCCCGACGATGCGACGATCGAGGCCGATGACCTCGTCACCGGCCAGCCCTTCGCGTGGACCGGCAAGGTCCAGCACATGTTCCTCGATCCGTACCAGCGCCCCTACATGGCCTGGCGGCTGATCGCACCGGGAGCCGGCCGATGAACGCAATGGAGAGGTTCGCCCGAGGCGCGTCCGCATCCCCCGGCGTGGACGAGACCACCGCCGGGGCATCGGCGGTAAAGCTGGAGGCGCCGGACTGGTACAAGGACGCCATCATCTACCAGCTCCACATCAAGGCCTTCCAGGATTTCAACGGAGACGGGATCGGCGACTTCAACGGCCTCCTGCAGCGGCTCGACTATATCGAGCGGCTGGGCGTGAACACGATCTGGCTCCTGCCGTTCTATCCCTCGCCGCTGAGGGACGACGGCTACGACATCGCCGATTACCGGTCGATCAATCCATCCTACGGTACGATGCGCGACTTCCGCCGCTTCGTCGACGCGGCGCATCGGCGGGGGATCCGCGTGATCACCGAACTCGTCATCAACCACACCTCCGACCAGCATCCCTGGTTCCAGCGCGCAAGGCGCGCCAAGAAGGGCTCGGCGGCGCGCAACTTCTACGTCTGGAACGATGACGACGAGCGCTATCCCGAAACACGCATCATTTTTCTCGACACCGAAACTTCGAACTGGACCTGGGATCCCGTTGCCGGCCAGTTCTTCTGGCACCGCTTCTATTCGCACCAGCCCGACCTCAACTTCGACAATCCGCGGGTGCTCGAAGAGGTCATCAAGGTGATGCGCTTCTGGCTCGACACAGGGGTCGACGGGCTGCGGCTCGACGCCATTCCCTATCTGGTCGAGCGTGAGGGCACCAACAACGAGAACCTGCCCGAGACTCACGAGGTCCTGAAGAAAATCCGTGCGGCACTCGACGAGCGCTACCCCGACCGGATGCTGCTTGCCGAGGCAAACCAATGGCCGGAGGACACGCGCCCCTATTTCGGCGAGGGGGACGAGTGCCACATGGCCTTTCACTTCCCGCTCATGCCACGCATCTACATGGCGCTCGCCCAGGAGGACCGGCACCCGATCTCCGACATCATGCGCCAGACGCCGGAAATCCCGGAGCCCTGCCAATGGGCCATTTTCCTGCGCAATCATGACGAGCTGACGCTGGAGATGGTGACGGACCGCGAGCGCGACTATCTCTGGCGCACCTATGCGGACGATGTGCGTGCGCGCATCAATCTGGGCATCCGCCGTCGGCTGGCGCCGCTCATGCAGAATGATCGGCGCAAGATGGAACTGATGAACGCGCTGCTTCTGTCCATGCCCGGCACGCCGGTGATCTATTACGGCGACGAGCTCGGCATGGGCGACAACATCTATCTCGGCGACCGTGACGGCGTGCGCACGCCCATGCAGTGGTCGATGGACCGCAACGGCGGCTTTTCCCGCGCCAATCCGCAGGCGCTCTACCTGCCGCCCATCATGGATCCGGTCTATGGCTATCAGACCATCAACGTGGAGGCCCAGGAGGCCGATCCGTCTTCGCTCCTCAACTGGGTCCGCCGCATGGTGGCCGTGCGCAAGCAGCATCGCGCCTTCGGGCGCGGCGACTTCACCATGCTTTATCCGAGAAACC
Source organism: Chelativorans sp. M5D2P16 (assembly GCF_034427935.1). NCBI lineage: Bacteria > Pseudomonadati > Pseudomonadota > Alphaproteobacteria > Hyphomicrobiales > Phyllobacteriaceae > Chelativorans > Chelativorans sp. M5D2P16. The sequence goes on from NZ_JAXQNM010000025.1 coordinate 413,415, forward strand.
GGCGCATCCTCGCCTATACGCGCAGCGACGGCGAGGAGACGATCCTGTGCGTGGTGAATCTCTCCCGCTCGGCGCAGGCGGTCGAACTCGACCTTTCCAAATATCGCGGCCGCGTGCCGGTGGAGCTCATCAGCCAATCGCCGTTCCCGCCCATCGGCGATCTTCCTTACATGCTGACGCTTTCGAGCTACGGTGCCTTCTGGTTCCTCCTGGCGGATGAAGCGCAAGCGCCGGAGTGGCACGACAACATTCCCGAGCCGCTTCCCGAATTCATCACGCTCACCCTGATCGGCGGCCGTCTCGAGCGCGCGCTGGCCGGTCGCGAAGGCCGTCAGCTTGCGCAGGACGTGCTTCCGCAGTTCCTGCAGCGCCAGCGCTGGTTCGGCGCCAAGGGCGAAGAGATGCACTCCGTGGGGGTATGGGAGCTGGCAAGGCTCGGCGACGAGGCGGGGCTGCTGGCTCTCGTCGACGTCGATCTTGCGGCGGGCAATCAGCGCTATCTCCTGCCATTGACGGTGCTCTGGGGCGAGGAGAACGTGCAGTTCGGTGCGCCGAAGCTTTCCGTCACGCTCGCGCGCGTGCGCAAGGGCGCGCAGCTCGGTGCCCTGATCGACGGCGCCTATGACGACCGCTTTGCCGCCGAAATCATGCGCGCCATGCAGGAAAATCGCGAACATCCGGCCGCCGGAGGCGTTCTGCGATTTTATGGCAATGAGAGGTTGCAGGCCATGACGTTTTCGGAGCCGCCGGCGACACTGACGGGCGAACAGAGCAATGTCTCGGTCGCCTTCGGCCGGGAGGCGCTGTTGAAGATCTTCCGCAGGCTTCGCCCCGGCGACCAGCCCGAGGTCGACGTGGCGCGGTTCCTGACGGAAGAGGCGGGCTTTGCCAATACACCCGCCTTCCTCGGCGTGGTCGAGTACCAGAAGGAGGAGGGCGAGCGGACGGTTCTGGCCAGCGTCTCCGCCTTCGTCGAGAACCAGGGCGACGCCTGGAGTGTCTTCGTTCATGCGCTCGAACGCAGGATCGAGGACGAATTCCTGGCGCCCCTGGCGGCATCGGCGGCACCCGGCACGTCGCTCGAAGCCGACCTCGAATCCCTTGCATATCCGCTCGATCTTCTGCGGCGGCTCGGCGAGCGAACCGGCGAGATGCACACCGCGTTCGCCGTCGACACGGACAGGGAAGCCTTCCGATGCGAGCCGGTCGAGGCCGCCGACATCGCCGAATGGCTGGAGGATGCGCGCACCCAGGTGGCGACGGCGCGCGCGGGGCTGGAGCGTGCGAGCGCCGGCCTGGCGCCCGCTGCGAAAGAGATGGCCGAGCGTCTCAGCGCGCTCGGTCCCGAAATCGACCGCCGGCTGGAGGCGGTGGCCGGAATCGCACCGTCGGGCATGAAATCCCGGATTCACGGTGATTATCATCTGGGCCAGGTGCTCGTTTCCGAGCAGGATCTCTTCATCATCGATTTCGAGGGCGAACCCCGGCGCACACTGGCCGAACGCTGTGCCAAGAACTCGCCGCTGCGCGATGTCGCCGGGATGCTGCGCTCGTTCGATTATGCAGCATGGGCGGCGGTCCGGCAGGTCGCCTCGCGCCTGCCCGACCAGGCGCGAGACAGCGCCTCGCTTGCGCGGCATTGGCGCGACCGCATGACAAGCGAGTTTCTGGCGGGCTATTTCCCTGCCACCGAAGGTGCCCGCAATCTGCCAGAGGAACCGGACGCGAGGCAGGCGCTTCTCGATCTCTTCCTGTTGCAGAAGGGCTTTTACGAAATCAATTACGAGCTTTCCAACCGCCCGGACTGGGTGGGTATCCCGATCCAGGGCGTGCTCGACCTGATCGAGGGAGGCGCGACATGACCTCTCCCGCGCATGCGGCGGAATCCTGGCGCCTGGACGATCCCCACGCGATCGCCGCGCTCGTGGCCGGGCGGCACGGCGATCCGTTCGCCGTTCTCGGGCCGCACGCAAGTTCCGCCGGCACCGTTCTGCGCGTGCTGCGCCCCGAGGCGGAGAGCGCCGAGGCCTTCGACCCCGAAACCGGCAAAACCCTCGCCAAGCTGCTGCGGCGCCACGCGCGCGGCTTCTTCGAGGGGCTGCTGTCGAAGGACAAATCTGTGCCGCGCTACAAGCTGCGCTTTTCCCGCGGCGGTGACGTGTGGGAGGAAGAGGACGCCTACCGCTTTCCCAGCACCTTCGGCGATCTCGACCGTCATCTCTTAGGCGAGGGCCGCCATATGCGCCTCTATGCGAAAATGGGCGCGCACCCGATGACCTGCGACGGCGTGGCGGGGACCCGCTTCGCCGTCTGGGCGCCGAATGCCAGCCGCGTCAGCGTGGTCGGCAACTTCAACTTCTGGGACGGCCGGCGCCATCCCATGCGCCGCCATTTCGGGATCGGCGTGTGGGAGATCTTCATCCCGCAGGTCGGACCCGGCGAGGTATACAAGTACGAGATCATCGGCGCCCATGGGCAGATCCTTCCCGCAAAGGCCGATCCGGTGGGCTTTAGAAGCGAGGTGCCGCCGGCCAACGCCTCGGTGGTGCACGGGCTGCCCGCCCGCCAATGGGAGGATGCGGACTGGATGCGGGAGCGCGCGGCGCGCAACGACCGCAGCGCGCCCATTTCCATCTACGAAGTCCACCTCGGCTCGTGGCGCAGGCACGATGACGGCGCCTATCTTTCCTATGACGAGCTGGCCGATCAGCTCGTCCCCTACGTGAAGGATCTCGGCTTCACCCACATCGAATGCATGCCGGTGAGCGAGCATCCCTTCTCCGGTTCGTGGGGCTATCAGCCGATCGGCCTTTTCGCGCCCACCAGCCGCTTCGGCGATCCGGACGGCTTCGCCCGCTTCGTCGACCGTTGCCACAGGGAAGGGCTGGGGGTGATCATCGACTGGGTGCCGGCGCATTTCCCCTCCGACGCCCATGGGCTGGTCGATTTCGACGGCACCGCGCTTTACGAGCATTCCGACCCGCGCAAGGGTTTTCATCGCGACTGGAACACGCTGATCTACAATTTCGGCCGCCGCGAGGTGGCCAACTTCCTCACGGCCAACGCCCTTTTCTGGCTCGACCAGTACCACCTCGACGCACTGCGCGTGGATGCCGTCGCCTCGATGCTCTACCTCGACTACAGCCGCGAGCCGGGCGACTGGGAGCCGAACATCCACGGCGGCAACGAGAATCTCGAGGCGATCGCCTTTCTGCGCGATACAAACACCGAGCTCTTCTCCAATCATCCCGGCGCAACGTCAGTGGCCGAGGAGTCGACGGCCTTTCCAGGCGTGTCCCGGCCCGTCTATGCGGGCGGGCTCGGCTTCGGCTTCAAGTGGAACATGGGGTGGATGCACGACACGCTGGACTATATCGGCCTCGACCCGATCCACCGGCGCCACCACCACGACCAGATCACCTTCGGCCTCCACTATGCCTTCTCGGAAAACTTCATCCTGCCCTTGAGCCATGACGAGGTGGTCTACGGCAAGGGTTCGCTCATCGGCCGCATGCCCGGCGACCGGTGGCAGAAATTCGCCAATCTGCGCGCCTATTTTTCCTTCATGTGGACCCATCCGGGCAAGAAGCTCCTGTTCATGGGCGGCGAGTTCGCGCAGGAGCGCGAATGGAACCACGACTGGCAGCTGGAGTGGCACCACCTCGACGATCCGATGCATCGCGGCGTGCGCGATCTGCTGCGCGACCTGAACGCGCTCTACCGGAACCAAAGGGCGCTGCACGAGTTCGACTGCGAAGCCGAAGGGTTCGAATGGATCGATGCCTCCAATCCGGATCTGAGCGTGTTCGTTTATTTGCGCAAAGGGTCCGGCAATTCTCCGCCCATTCTCGTCGCCTGCAATTTCACCCCCCTCGTGCGGGAGGACTATCGGATCGGCCTGCCGAGGGCGGGGCGGTGGCGCGAGCTCCTCAACAGCGACGATGCCCGCTACGGCGGTTCGGGGGTCATGAACGGCGCGGTGAATGCCGTGGAAGAACCCTGGCACGGCCGCCCCGCCTCGGCGTCCCTCAGGCTGCCGCCGCTTGGCGCCGTGGTGCTGGGCTGGGAGCAATAAGCAAAGGAAGACGATGTGCGTGTCCGCAATGGCCTTCCATATCCCCTCGGCACCACCTGGGACGGCGCGGGGGTGAACGTCGCCGTCTTCTCGGCCAATGCGGAGAAGATCGAGCTTTGTCTTTTCGACACCAAGGGAAAGCGCGAGCTCAAGCGTGTCGCCCTGCCGGAATATACCCATGAGGTCTGGCACGGCTATTTCCCCGATTTGCGGCCGGGCCAGGTCTACGGCCTGCGCGCTTACGGCCCCTACGAACCCGGCAGGGGGCATCGCTTCAACCCGAACAAGCTCCTGATCGACCCCTACGCGAAGCTGCTTCTGGGGGATTTACGCTGGCACGATGCCTGTTTCGGCTACCGTGTCGGGTCATCGCGCCAGGACCTTTCCATGGATCGGCGCGACTCCGCCTTCGTCATGCCGAAGTGCGTCGTCACCGACACCGCCACCACCTGGGGGGACGATGTGCGCCCGCAGACGTCCTGGGACAATACGGTGATCTACGAAGCCCATGTGAAGGGCATGACCGCCCTGCACCCGAAAGTGCCCGATCAGCTTCGCGGCACCTTCGGCGGCCTCGCCGACTCCCGTGTCATCGACTACCTGGTCAAGCTCGGAGTCACGGCCATCGAACTGATGCCTGTTCAGGCCTTCTTCGACGACCGGTACCTGGTGGAGAAGCACCTTTCGAACTACTGGGGCTACAACACGATCGGCTTCTTCTCCACGGCATCCCGCTACATATCGCCGGGCGGCGGCGTGCACGAGTTCAAGCGCATGGTGCGCAAGCTGCACGAGGCGGGCATCGAGGTGATCCTCGACGTCGTCTACAACCACACGGCGGAAGGCAACGAGATGGGGCCGACCCTTTCCTTCCGCGGCCTCGACAATGCCAGCTACTACATCCTCGGCGACGACCGGCGTTATTATTTCGACACCACCGGCTGCGGCAACACGTTGAACCTGAAGCACCCGCGCGTCCTACAGATGGTTATGGATTCGCTGCGCTACTGGGTCGAGGAATGCCATGTCGACGGATTCCGCTTCGATCTCGCCGCCGCGCTTGGGCGCGAAAGGGACAGCTTCGAGCCGTCGTCGGTCTTCTTCGACACGGTGCGTCAGGATCCCGTTCTTTCGCGGGTGAAGCTGATCGCGGAACCCTGGGATCTCGGCCCGGACGGGTACCAGCTCGGCAACTTTCCGCCCGGCTGGGCGGAATGGAACGGCGCCTGCCGCGATTGGATCCGCTCTTTCTGGCGCGGCGATGAGCACATAGCGCCCGATCTTTCGAGCGGATTGCTCGGCTCTGCCGCCATGTTCGACCGGCGTGGGCGCCGTCCATGGGCGAGCGTCAACCTAGTCACCGCCCATGACGGTTTCACGCTGGCCGACCTCTACGCCTACAACGAACGCCACAACGAGGCGAACCAGGAGGACAATCGCGACGGCCACGGCGACAACCGCAGCTGGAATTGCGGCGAGGAAGGGCCGACGGAGGACCCCGAGATCCGCGCTCTGAGGGCCAAGATGCGGCGCAACGCCATCGCCACCCTGCTTCTGTCGCAAGGCACGCCGATGATCCTGATGGGAGACGAGGTGGGTCGTACGCAGCACGGCAACAACAACGCCTATTGCCAGGACAACGAGATGAACTGGCTGCCGTGGGAGGACATCGCCGCCGAAGACGAGGCGTTCTTGCAGTTCGTGCGGCGGATGATCGCCTATCGCCGGTCGAGCGTACACCTGAGCGGTAAGTATTTTCTGCACGGCCGGCCGGTCAACGGCGGTTTCCTCGACGTCACATGGCTCGGTCCCTCCGGCGAGCGGATGAGCGACGAGGACTGGCAGGATCCGGGCCTGAAGAGCTTCGGCCTGTTGCATTGCGACGAGCGCCGGGCATGCCTGCTGATCCTGCTGAACGCCTCTCCCGAGCCGATGGAATTTCACCTGCCGCGTGAACTGGGTGTGCCGGGGTGGCAGGTGATCATGCGCACCGAAACCGGCCAGTGGCCGGTCTGGGATGCCATTCGCACGCCGGGCAGCATTCAACTGGCCGAGCGTTCCATGACCATTCTGGAAGGGCGCGGACGATGACGCTTCAGCAGTCCGAATATCGTTGGGGAGTCCGGCTCAACGATGACGGCTCCGCGATTTTCCGCCTCTGGGCGCCTGCGCTCGACCGGCTGAAGCTGAGAACCGGCCAGAAAGACGAGCGGGAGATGGAGCGCCGCGCCGACGGCTGGTTCGCGCTTCGTGTCGACGATCTGGCCGAGGGAACGCAGTATCAGTTCGTCCTGCCCGACGGCATGGCGGTCCCGGATCCCGCCTCGCGCGCACAGGTGTCCGGCGCGCACGGGCCGAGCCTGCTGGTCAGTCCCGACTACGACTGGAAGATGCCCGGCTGGAAGGGGCGTCCCTGGCACGAGGCGGTGGTCTATGAACTCCACCCGGGCACGTTCGCCTCGCCCGGCGGCTTTGAGGGCATCCTCCGCAAGCTCGACCACCTGGCCGAGACCGGCTTTACGGCGATCGAGATCATGCCCGTTGCGGAGTTCTCCGGCAATCGGGGCTGGGGCTATGATGGCGTCCTGCCCTATTGCCCACATTCCGCCTATGGCGGCGTTTCCGGGCTGAAGCATCTGGTTGACGCCGCCCATGAGCGCGGGCTGATGATGATCCTCGACGTGGTCTACAACCATTTCGGGCCGGACGGGAATTATCTCAGCGCCTATGCGCCCGACTTCTTCGACCCCGAACGCCAGACGCCCTGGGGGCCGGCGATCCGCTTCGAGGAACCGGCGGTGCGCGACTTCTTCCTCGATAACCCGATCTACTGGCTCGAGGAATTTCGCTTTGACGGCCTGCGCTTCGACGCCATCGACCAGATCGAGGATCAAAGTGAGACGCCGATCCTGGAGGAAATGGCGCGGCGGGTCCGCGAGCGCTTGGGCGATCGTGCAATCCACCTGATGACGGAAGACGAGCGCAATATCATCGGCCTTCATCCCTATGACGAGGAAAACCGTCCGAAGCTCTTCACAGCCGAATGGAACGACGATTTCCATCACGCCGCCCACTGCATCGCGACGGGCGAGGACGCCGGCTATTATGCGGGCTTTGCGGACGATGCGGTCGGGCATCTGGCACGTGCCCTGGCCGAGGGCTTCTGTTACCAGGGCGAGCCCTACGCGCCCCGTGACGGCCAACCGCGCGGCGAGCCCAGTACGGATCAGCCGCCCGTCGCCTTCGTCGACTTCCTGCAGAACCACGATCAGATCGGCAACCGCGCCTTCGGCGAGCGGCTTACCACCATGGCGGACGAGGAAACCGTCGAGCTGCTGACCGCCGTCCTCCTGCTCAACCCCCAGATCCCGCTCGTCTTCATGGGCGAGGAATATGGCGAGACGAACCCGTTCCTCTTCTTCACCGATTTCCATGGCGAACTGGCCAAGGCGGTGCGTGAGGGGCGGCGCCGCGAATTCGCCTCCTTCAGCCATTTCAGCAAGGAGAATGCCCGGCGCATTCCCGACCCGAATGCGCTGTCCACCTTCGAGGACTCCGCTCTCGATTGGGACCGCGCCAAGACCGAGGCGGGCCAACGCCGGCTGGCGCTCTTCCGCCGGCTCCTCGAGACGCGCCGGAGCCATGTCGTGCCGCTTCTGTCGGGTATGCGATCGATGCAAGGTCAGGCGCAACGGCTGAGCCAGGGGGCGTTCCTGGTGCGCTGGACGACGGATCGTGGCCCGCTTCTCCTGGCTGCGAACTTCGGCACGGATGAAGCCGCATTTGAGGAGCAAACCGACGGTCTGGAACTGGTCTATGAAAGCCGTGACGGTCTTCTTGCCGCGCTTCAGGAAGGGCGGCTTCCACCGCGCGGCGTCATTTTCGCATCGGGAGCCGGGCAATGAGGGATAGCCTCGACCGGCTGGCCGCCGCGCATGGCATCATGCGCACCTACCGCGCGCTCGACGGTACGACGGCGCAAGCCTCCGAGGAGGCGGTCAGGGCGCTTGTGCGGATTCTGGACGGTGAGGGGGAGGACAATCCGCCCCCGCCACCAGGGCGATGGCCGCCCGCGCCGAAGGCGCCGAAGGATGCAGCCTGCTTCATCCCGGATTTCCTGAAAAGGGGCAGAGCATGGGGCATCACCTGCCAGCTCTACAGCCTGCGCTCGGACAGGAACTGGGGTATTGGGGATTTCGAGGATCTTGCCCGGCTGGGCGAGATGGCGGCGCGGAAGGGTGCGGATTTCCTGGGCGTCAATCCGCTGCATGCGCTTTTTCTGGCCGACCCGGAGAGGGCGAGCCCCTTTTCGCCGAGCGACCGCAATTTCCTGAACCCGCTCTATATCGCCGTTGACCGGGTTGACGGTTTCGAGCCTCGGCAGGATAGCGACGAGGCGGCGTTCTCCGCCCTCCATGAGGGCGAACTCGTCGATTACGGTGCCGTGGCCCGTCAGAAGCTGGCAGCCCTTCGCCGTATCTATCAGCGCACAGGCGCTGACGACGACAAGGACTTTGCCGCTTTCCGGGAAGAAGGTGGCGCAGCACTCCGCCGGTTTGCCCTTTTCGAGGCGATCAGCCGAAAGATGGCGGAGCGTGGCTTCGGGGCCGGCTGGCGCTCCTGGCCCGACGAATTGCACGACTGCGAGGGCGAGGCCGTCGAAGAGTTCGCCCGCGCGCACGCGGACGAGATCGATTTCATGGTCTGGCTGCAGTGGGTCGCCGACCGGCAACTCGGCGATGCGGCCGCGCGCCTGCGGGACGCGGGCATGCGCATCGGCCTCTATCTCGATCTTGCGGTCGGCACCGCGCCCGACGGCGCGGCCACCTGGAGCGACCCTATGCTGACGATCGCCGGCGCCGAGATCGGCGCGCCCCCGGACATGTTCAACCCGAACGGCCAGCGGTGGGGGCTGGCGCCGCTCTCGCCGGCGGAGATCGCCGCGCGCGATTTCAAGCCCCTTCGCCGCTCCTACCAAACCATCCTGCGCCACGCCGGCGCGCTGCGCATCGACCACGCCATGAGCCTTTACCGGCTCTTCTGGATCCCGGAAGGTTTTTCGGCAGGCGAGGGGGCCTATGTGCTCTATCCGATGGAGGAGATGGTCCGTACCCTCGCGGCGGTCTCCCAGCGTGCCGGCGTGATCATTATCGGCGAGGATCTGGGCGTGGTGCCACGCGGATTCCGCGCGGCGATGGACCGTGCTGGCCTGCTCGGCTACCGCGTCTTCTATTTCGAGCACGAGGGCCAGGATTTCGTTCTGCCGGAGAAGTGGCCGCGCTCCGCGCTTGCCTGCGTAGGCAGCCACGACACACCGACGCTTGCCGGCTGGTGGAGGTGCAGCGATATCGACACGCGCGCGCGGATCGGGCTTTTCGAACCGGTCGCTGCACGCAAGGAACGTGCGAAGCGTTTGGTGGAGAAGGGACAGGCCCGGGCCCTGCTGCGCGCCCTGGGCATCGACGCGCAGGACGAATTCGACGAGACGGTCGCGGCCGGCATCCACCGGCTTGTCGCAAGCACTCCCGCGCGGCTGTTTGCCGCGCAGATGGAGGATCTTCTGGGCCTTGCCGAGCAGCCGAACATTCCCGGCACCGTCGACGAGCATCCCAACTGGCGCCGGAAGCTTCCCGTGTCCCTGGAGGAAATCGAGGAGGCACCGATGCCGCGCGCCGTGCTTCGCGCCATCGCGGAAGAAAGGCCGCGCACCCCATGAGCTTCCCCCGCGCGACTTACCGGCTGCAGTTCCGCGACGGCATGACCTTCGAACGGGCGGCTCGGATCGTCCCCTATCTGGCCGATCTCGGCATCAGCCATCTTTATGCCTCGCCGATTTTCACCGCCGCTCCGGGCTCCACCCATGGCTATGACGTCGCCGACCATCAGGCGCTCGACCCCGCGCTTGGCGGCGAAGAAGGGTTTGCCCGCCTGGCCGATGCACTGAAGAAGCATGGCCTGGGGCTCATCCTCGACATCGTCCCCAACCACATGGCCGTATCCACCGCCAATCCCTGGTGGCGCGACGTGCTGAAGCATGGCCGGGACAGCGCCTACGCGCATCATTTCGATATCGATTGGGAAGCGCCGAGGCTGCTCCTGCCGATCCTCGGCGAGCCTTACGGCGAGGCGTTGAAGGAGGGCAAGCTGGAGGTGCGGATCGATGAGATGACCGGGGAGCCCGTCATCGGCTACTACGACTTGTCGTTGCCCCTTGCACCCGGTTCTCTTGCCCGGGGTTCGGAGAGGGAGGAGGCCGACTGGAACGAACTGCTCGCCGGCATCAATGCCGACAAGGACCGCCTGCACCAACTCCATGAAGCTCAAGCGTGGTGTCTGGCCTACTGGCGGCTGGCGCGCGAGGCGCTGACCTACCGGCGCTTTTTCGAGATCGCCGATCTGGTGGGCGTGCGGGTGGAGGACGCAGCGGTTTTCGCCGATGTCCATCAGCTACCGCTCCGGCTCGTGCGCGAAGGCATCGTGGACGGGCTGCGCATCGACCATATCGACGGCCTGGCGGATCCGAAGGGGTATCTCACCGATCTGAAAAACGCGTCCGGGCTCGACTGCGTGCTTGTCGAGAAGATCCTGGGGCCGGGGGAGAGCCTGCGTGGCGACTGGGCGTGTGCGGGCACCACCGGTTACGAATTCGCGCGCCTCGTCACCGCGCTGCAGGTCGATCCCCGCGGCCGCGAGGCGATGACGGCGGGCTGGACCGCCTTCACGGGCGACGATCCGGATTTTGCCCGGCAGGCGCTTATCGCCAAGCGGCGCATGCTCACCGTCAATCTCGCCGGAGAACTGTCGGCACTGGTGCGCCTCGCCGAAACGATCGCGGCGGAGGATCTCGCCACCCGCGACTTCGGCCCGGACGCACTGCGGATGGCCATTGTCGAGATCGCGGCGGCCTTGCCCGTCTATCGCACCTATGTCGACCGTGCCGGTCCTTCGGACGAGGACCGCGCCCTCATCGAGGGTGCCGTCGCGCAGGTCGAGCGCGGCCGCGCGGTCGAGGATGACCGGGTCGTTGCCTTCGTGGCGTCGCTGCTGCTCGAACCGGCAGCCGGTTCCAAGGCCCGGAGCACCTTCATCGCGCGGTTCCAGCAGACGACCGGGCCGCTCATGGCCAAGGCGATGGAAGATACGGTCTTCTATCGCTACAACCGGCTGATCGCCCTGAACGAAGTGGGCGCGGAGCCGGATGCCTTCGGAATGGAGCTGGCGGCCTTTCATGGGGCGATGCAGGCGCGGGCGGCGGATGGGGCGCACGGTCTCTCCGCCACAGCGACGCACGACACGAAGCGCGGCGAGGATGCACGCGCGCGGCTTGCCGTCCTGAGCGAGATGCCCTCGGAATGGTCATCCGCCGTCGCGCGCTGGCACGACGCGGCATCCGGGTTGCGTCAGGCGCTGCCGGACGGGCCCGCGCCGGACCCTGGGGCAGAATGGCTGTTCTATCAGGCGCTCGCCGGCGCCTGGCCAGCCGACCTTCCGATGGATGACGAAGTGGGGCTGCAGGCGCTGTCGGAACGGCTTGCCGCCTTCATGACAAAGGCCCTGCGCGAGGCCAAGCAGCGCACGAGCTGGACCGACCCCAACGCGCCCTTCGAGGCGGCGGTCGAGGCCTATGTCCGGCACCTCTTTTCGCCCGCGCGCCGGGCGCTGCTGGAGGATGTGCGCGCGGTCATCGCCACGCTGGAGCCCGCCGGGCTGGTCAACAGCCTTTCGCAACTGGTGCTCAAGCTCACGCTGCCGGGCGTGCCGGACATCTATCAGGGACGTGAGCTGATGGATTTCAGCATGGTCGACCCGGACAACCGGCGGCCGGTCGACTTTGCGCTTCGGGAAACCCTTCTGCAGGAGGTGGGCGCCATGCCCGCCGGCGCGGCGATGGAACGCTGGCGCGAGGGCGTGCCCAAGCTCTGGCTGCTGGAGAAGCTGCTTCTCCTGCGGAGCGAACATGCCGAGCTGTTTGCCGAAGGCGGATACGCGCCGCTCGAGGTGAGCGGCGACAGGGCGCAGAACGTGCTGGCTTTCGCGCGCAGGCAGGGACGCCGCCGGATCGTCGTCGCCGTGCCGCGGCTGGTGCACCGGCTCACGTGCGAAAACGGTTTGTCACGCCTGGCGGAGGCGTTTTCGCAAACCCGCCTGCATCTGCCGACCGGCAAGCCCTTCACGAGCCTGACCGGGGCAAGGATCAAAGATCACCAAACGCCCTTGTCGGCGCTCTGGAGTGATATTCCGGTGGCGGTCCTGATGGCCGAGTAGCACCATCGGCGGCAGCGGCGGCTATTTCCTGTTTTTTCGGGAGGGCGTTTGCTCGGTCTTCGGGTTTGTGGTCCGGCGCGTGCGTTTCGGCGGCTGCGGGACGTCGGCTTCGCCGACCTGCGGGCCGGGCGCGACATCGCTGCCGTCCGGATCGCCGAGGCCATGCGCCAGCGGTTCGGTTTCGCCTTCGCCCGGTTCCGGAACGGCATCCGGCTGGCCGTCTTCTATCTCGCGGCGCGCCTTTTCCCAGTGCTCTTCAGCGCGGTCTGAAGGGCGGCCTTCCTGCTCCCAGATTTCGTAGGCGCGCGCTCTGATCTTGTCTTCGTTTTCTGGGATCATGTCCGGGGTCCTCCGTCTCCGTCCCAATGCTTCTTCCGCCACAAAGGTTCCGCCCAAAAACTGCCTCGGCGTCCCAGCGCGCCGGGAGACGCTCTTGACAAATTCGTGCTGATGTGAAAAATTTTTCATCAACTGATAAAAATATCAAAGCGGTCAGATGGCAGGGCTCGGAGACGGCCAGATCAGGGATAACGACGCCTCCATGGCGGCACGCGCGGCATGGCTGCACTATGCCGGCGGGCTCACCCAGGCGGAGGTCGCCAAACGGCTCGGCCTGACCAGCCTCAAGGCGCACCGCCTGATCACCAGGGCCAACCAGGAAGGGCTGGTAAAGGTCTATATCGACGGCGAGGTTTCCGAGTGCGTGGCGCTGGAGAACGCGCTGTCGGACCGTTACGGGCTCGACTATTGCGAGGTCGTTCCCGATTTCGATGCCGACGATCTGCCGCTCAAGGCGCTCGGCATGGCCGGCGCTCAGTTCCTGAAGCGCGAGATCGAGCGCGGCGAGGAGACGCTGATCGGCGTCGGCCACGGGCGCACGCTGGCCGCTTGCGTGGAATTCCTCCCGAGAACGTCCGCCGGGAAGACGAGATTCGTCTCGCTTCTCGGCGGACTGACCCGCAAGTTCGCTGCCAATCCGCACGACGTCATCCACCGCCTGGCCGAGCGCACCGGTGCCGAGGCCTATGTGATGCCGGTGCCTTTTTTCGCCAATTCCGTCGAGGACCGAACCATTCTTCTCGGCCAGAAGGGCGTCGGCGAGGTCCTGGACCTCGCCAGGGCGGCGAGCCTGCTTCTCGTCGGCATCGGAACGGCCGAGCGCGAGGCCTCGCTGGTGGCCACGGGCCTGCTCGAGAAGGGCGAGCTCGAGGAGATCAAGCGCGATGGCGGGGCAGGGGAGGTGCTCGGCCATTTCTTCGATGAAAACGGCGCCCCGGTCGAGACCGCGCTGTCCGACCGCGCCCTGGCGCTCTCGCGGGAGGAACTGAAAGACCGCAGGATCGTCGCCGTCGCCGGCGGCAAGGTGAAAATCCGCGCCATCCGGTCGGTACTCGAAAGCCGGTACCTGAAAGGAATGATCACAGACGAGCGAACGGCGCGGACGCTCGTGGAGGAGACCCCGGCCGGGTAGCCGGAATGCCGCAAGGCAACTGCCCAGAAAAGTGGAGGAGACATCGATATGTATGAAAAAGAGAAAGACCTCGTAGGTGCATTCCTGCGCGGCCAGGTGGACCGCCGCGGGCTCATCAAGGGCCTGGGCGCGATGGGTGTCACGGCGGCGACCGCCGGCACGCTTCTGAACATGGCGCAGACCCGCGCGCTCGCCCAGGATTTCGACTGGAAGGCGCATCAGGGCAAGACCGTCAAGCTCTTGCTCAACAAGCACCCTTATGCCGATGCGATGATCGCCAACCTCGACAACTTCAAGGAGATGTCGGGGATGAATGTCGAATATGACGTCTTCCCGGAGGACGTCTATTTCGACAAGGTGACGGCGGCCCTGTCCTCGCGCTCGTCGGAATACGACGCCTTCATGACCGGGGCCTACATGACCTGGACCTACGGTCCGGCGGGCTGGATCCCGGATTTGAACGAGTGGATCAACGATCCCGCCAAGACCAATCCGCACTACGCCTGGGACGACATGCTGCCGGGCGTGCGCGCTTCCTGCGCCTGGAACGGACAGCCCGGCGGGGAACTGGGCTCGGCCGATGCCAAGCAGTGGTGCATCCCGTGGGGCTTCGAACAGAACAACCTGTCCTACAACCGGGAGATGTTCGAGAAGGTCGGTGCTGAGGTTCCGGCCAACATGGACGAACTTCTGGAGGTCGCGGCCAAGCTCACCAAGGAGGTGGGCGGCGGTGTCTACGGCATCGGCGTGCGCGGCTCGCGCTCCTGGGCGACGATCCATCCGGGCTTCCTGTCGGCCTATGCCAATTTCGGCCAGAAGGACCTGGCCGTCTCTGGCGACGGCAAGCTGTCGGCGGCCATGAACACGCCCGAATCCAAGGCCTTCCACGCCCAGTGGGTGAAGATGATCCAGGAGAGCGGGCCGAAGGACTGGTCCACCTATACCTGGTATCAGGTGGGCGCGGATCTCGGCGCCGGCGCATCGGCCATGATCTACGACGCCGACATCCTCGGCTATTTCATGAATGGTGGCGACAACAAGATGGCCGGCAAGCTGGCCTATGCGCCCTTCAAGGCCAATCCGGAGGCCGAGGCTCCGACGCCGAACATCTGGATCTGGGCGCTCGCCATGTCAGAGTTCTCGCGTGACAAGGATGCCACCTGGAACTTCCTGCAATGGGCGTCCGGGCCCGAGCACGCGCTGTTCGGGGCAAGGGAGATGGACTTCGTCAATCCCGTCCGCGCCTCGGTCTGGGAGGACGAGATGTTCCGCGAGCGGCTCAACAACGGCTATCCCGGCTATGTCGAGCAGTTCGAGGTGTCGGCGCCGGGCGCCAGCATCAAGTTCACCCCGCAGCCGCTGTTCTTCGATCTCACCACCGAGTGGGCGGCGACCCTGCAGCGCATGGTGGCCAACGAGGTGCCGGTGGACGAAGGGCTCGACCAGCTCGCGGCCAGCCTCGACCGGCAGCTGAAGGACGCCGGCCTCGGCTGACTTGCCGCCAGGCGTCCATAACGCTGGTCCGCGGCCGCTTTTCGGCGGCCGCGGATTCCAGGCCTCTTCGATGAAGGAGCCGGTCTCTCGCGCCCGACCATGGAGTTGGAAATGTCCGTCGCAGCCCCTGTCCGCCGATCCGGATCGGGATTCCGCATCAGCAAGCGCGTTCTGCCCTATGTGCTCAGCCTGCCGGCCCTTCTGGTCTGCATCGGCATCCTGATCCCGTTCATCACGGCGATCGTCTATTCGCTCCAGCGCTACCGGCTGAGCCAGCCCTGGGCGCGGCAGTTCAACTGGGGCGAGAACTACGTCGATTTCCTCTCCGACCCTGCCTTCTGGAACACGCTGCAGATCTCGCTCACCTACGCCGGCCTGACGGTCGTCCTGGAACTCGTGCTGGGGCTCGCCATCGCGCTGCTTTTGCAGAAGCGCACCACGCTCAACAATTTCATTTCCATCATGCTGCTGATGCCGCTGATGACGGCGCCGGCGCTTGCGGCGCTGATGTGGAAACTGATGACCAATCCGGGCTTCGGCATCCTGAGCTATCTCGCCACCCTCGTGGGGCTGGAGGATTTCCGCTGGGCGTCCTCTCCCTCGACGGCGCTCTTCACCGTCGTCCTGGTCGACATCTGGGTCTACACGCCCTTCATGATGATCCTGCTGCTGGCCGGCCTGCGCAGCCTGCCCACGCAGCCCTTCGAGGCCGCAGCGCTCGACGGTGTGCCGCGCAGCTTCGTCTTCTTCCGCATCACGCTGCCGATGCTGATGCCCTACATCCTGACGGCGACACTCTTCCGGCTGCTCGATTCCATCCAGCAGTTCGACATCATCTACGCCATGACCCAGGGCGGCCCCGGCAACAAGCTGACGGTCTTCCAGGTCGAGGCCTATCTGAACTTCTTCCAGTCGACCAATGTCGGCCGTTCGGCGGCACTCCTGCTCGTCCTGTGGGCGATCACCTTCTTCCTTTCCAACATTTTCGTCAAAAACTGGCTGCGCCTGCGCGAGCGGGCGCACGGCGAGGCGTGAGGAGGGCGGCGTCATGCAACACACATCGATCCTCGAGCGGCTCCTGCGCGGCATCGCGCTGACCCTTGTCGTCGTTTTCTTCATGTTCCCGATCGTCTGGATCGTTCTCATGTCCTTCCAGACGAACGAGACGATCCTGTCGATCCCGCCCTCGGTCGTCTTCGAGCCGACGCTTTCCAACTACAAGGCGCTGATCACCGGCAGGCTGGAAACGGCGGCGGGTACGCTCGACATCGCCTTCATGCGGAACCTGTGGAACTCGGTCATCCTGTCGGTGTCTTCGGTGGCGCTGGCGCTGCTCCTCGGCGTGCCGGCGGCCTACGCCTTCGCGCGGCACAAGTTCCGCGGTTCGGAGGACATCGCCTTCACGCTTCTGTCCTTCCGCTTCGCGCCGCCGCTGCTGGTCGTCCTGCCGCTGACCATCTACTTCCAGCAGATCGGGCTGGCCGACACCTATATCGGGCTCGTCTGGGTCTACCAGCTCATCTGCCTGCCGCTCATCCTGTGGATCGTGCGCGGCTATTTCGAGGATATCTCCGCCGACATCGAATATGCCTACCGCATCGGCGGCCATTCCTGGTTCGCCACCTTCCGCAAGATCGCGCTGCCGCTCGCGGGGCCGGGCATCGCCGCAGCGGGGTTGCTCGCCTTCATCTTCGCGTGGAACAATTTCGTCTTCGCGCTGGTGCTGGCCTCGGCCGACAAGCAGCCGGTGACGGTCGGTGCGCTCGCCTTCGTCACGGCGTCGGGCATCCAGTACGGGCAGATCGCCGCGGCGATCGTGCTGTCCATCGCACCGACGCTGGCGCTCGCCCTCTACGCGCAACGTTATCTCGTCGAAGGCCTGTCCCTCGGCGCGGTGAAAGGATAACGGCCATGGCAACGCTGGAACTCAAGAACATCGTCAAGCGCTTCAAGGGCCAGACCGTGCTCGACGATTTGACCCTGTCGGTGGCCGACGGGCGGACGCTGGTGCTCTTCGGCCCCTCCGGAGCCGGCAAGACGGTGCTTCTGCGCCTGATCGCCGGCGTCATCGACCCGGACGAGGGGCGCGTTCTCATCGGCGGCGAGGACATGACCGATGTCGACGCGGAGTATCGCGGCATCGGCATGGCCTTCCAGAATTTCGCCCTGTTCCCGCACATGACGGCGTTCGAGAACATCGCCAGCCCGCTTCAGGCGCGCAAGGCTTCGCAAGGGTCCATCCGTGCCGGGGTCGAGAAGGTGGCGCGGCTTCTGAAGATCGATCACGTGCTGAGCCACAGGCCGAAGGCGCTCTCCAACGGCCAGAAGCAGCGCACCGCGCTCGCCCGGGCACTGGTCGCCTCGCCGCCGCTGCTTCTCCTCGATGATCCTCTGCGCAATGTCGATGCGAAGCTGCGCTTCGAGATGCGGCTGGAACTGCCGCGGCTCTTGGCCGATCGCGGCGCCACGGTGATCTATGTGACCCAGGACTACAAGGAAGCGATGGCGCTCGGCGACCGCATCGCGGTGATGAACGAGGGGCGCCTTTGCCAGCTCGGCACGCCGGAGCAGATCTACAGGGAGCCGGCGGACATGGAGATCGCGCGGCTCTTCGGCGATCCGACCATCAACCTCCTCGACGTGAAGCCGGCCCGGGACGGGCGTGGCGTCTCGGTCGGCCTTTCCGGCGTGCAGGTGCATCTGCCGGATGCGCCGTCGGAGGCGGTCGGCCGCGATTGCGTGATCGGTCTGCGGCCCGAAGCGCTGTCCTTCGTCGAGGAAGGGGCGGCCGGCGCCTTCCCGGTGACGGTCGAGGCAGAGACCCCGCTCAACGAGAAATCCGTGACGCTGGTGCGCACCGCGCGCGGCCGCGAAATCCTGGTCTCGCGTCCGGCCGGCACGCCCGGTCCCGCCGAAGGGGAGGCATTCATCGCCGTCGACGGCGCAAGCGCGCTTCTGTTCGACCGCATCAGTGGCGAGCGCTTCGGCGCGAACCGGACGATCCCGTTCAGGAGAGGAGAGGCGGCATGAGCGAATCCGTGCTTTCCATCGACCAGGTCGACAAGTTCTATGGGCCGATCAGCAGCGGCGTGCATGCGGTGAAGGATCTGACGATGGAGATCAAGAAGGGCGAGATCGTCGCGCTTCTAGGGTCTTCGGGCTGCGGCAAGACATCCACCCTGCGCATGATCGCCGGCTTCGAGGAGGCCTCGCGCGGCACGATTTCCATCAAGGGGCGTAAAGTGCATCGCCTGCCGCCCGTCAAGCGCAACGTCGCCATGGCCTTCGAGGGCTATTCGCTCTATCCGCCGCTGACGGTGAAGGAGAACATCGCCTTCGCGCTGAAAGCCCGCCGCATCCCGCAGGCGGAAGTGGAGGAGAAGGTCGCCGAAATCGCGAAACTGCTCGAGATCGAGGATATTCTCGGGCGTTATCCCTCGTCGATTTCCGGCGGTCAGCAGCAGCGCGCGAGCCTCGGCCGGGCGCTGATCCGCGAAGCGGACCTGCACCTCCTCGATGAACCCATGGGGCAGCTCGAGCCGCAGCTCAGGGCGCTCCTGCGCGGGCGCATCAAGCATTTCATCAAGGAGCGGGGCCTGACGGCCATCCTCGTCACCCACGACCAGACCGAGGCCAACGCGCTCGCCGACCGCATCGCTGTCATGGAAGGTGGCGTGCTGCAGCAGTTCGACACGCCGCAGGCCATCAAGGAGCGGCCCGCCAATCTCTTCACCGGTACCTTCATCGGTGAGCCGCCGATGAACGTGTTCGAGGCCTCGGTGAAGGGGAAGGGCGGGCGCCTGACCCTGGGCCTCGAAGGCGGTTTCTCGCTCGATTACGAAGAATCGGCCTTCGCCCCGCAGGTGCGCGATGCGCTCTTTCAGCGCGGACGCGTCGTCGTCGGCGTGCGGCCCTATGCGGTTCACCGGAGCGAGAACGGCGCGCCGGCAAGCGTGGCGGCCAACCAGTGGCTCGGCGACCAGACCCACATCGCGGCCGATTTCGCCGGCGGCTCCATCGTGCTGGTCGAGCACGACCGCACGCGGCTGTCGCCCGGCGATCCGATCACAATCCGCATAGACCCGGGCGATCTGCACATCTTCGACGCGGCAAGCGGTGCGGCCGTCTCCCATGGCGGGGAGCTCGCCGCATGAAAGACGTGCTGATCGGCATCGATGCGGGCACTTCGGTCATCAAGTCGGTGGCCTTTGACGCGGCGGGCCGGCAGATCGCCATGGCCGCCGTGCCGAACCGCTACGAGACCTTGCCGGGCGGCGGTGCCGAACAGGACCCGGCGCGCACCTGGACCGATACCGCCGAGACCCTGCGCCAGCTTGCCGAGAAGGTGCCGGATCTGGCCGGCCGCACGGCGTCCGTCGCGGTGACGGGGCAGGGCGACGGCACCTGGCTGATCGACGGCGAAGGCGAGCCGGTCGGAAACGGCTGGCTGTGGCTCGATGCGCGCGCGGCGGACATCGTCGAGGAGATGCGGGCCGGAACGGACGATCGCGCGCGCTTCGAGTCCACGGGCAGCGGGCTCGCCGCCTGCCAGCAGGGCCCGCAGCTCATCTGGATGAAGCGTCACGCACCGGAGACCCTTGCGCGCGCGGAAACCGCCTTTCACTGCAAGGACTGGCTCTACTTCCGCCTGACCGGTGAGCGTGCCTGCGATCCTTCCGAAAGCACCTTCACCTTCGGCGATTTCCGCACGCGCGCCTACAACGCGGAAGTCGTGGCCGCCCTCGGCCTTGAGGATCTGCGCCGCCTTCTCCCCGAGACCGTCGACGGCACGAGGTATCATGCACCGCTTTCGCACGAAGCCGCACGCGCCACAGGCCTTCACGCGGGAACGCCGGTGGTCCTGGGCTACGTGGACGTGGTGTGCACGGCCCTGGGCGGCGGGCTTTACCAGGGGGATGTCTCGCCGGGCTGCACGGTGATCGGCTCGACGGGCATGCATATGCGGCTCGTTCGCGGGGCCGAGAACGTGCATCTCAACGACGACGCCACCGGCTACACCATGACGATGCCGATCGACGGGGTCTACGCGCAGATGCAGTCGAACATGGCGGCGACGCTCAACATCGACTGGGTGCTGGGGCTCGCGGAAAGCATCCTCGCCACCCAGGGCATCGAGCGCACGCGCGCGCAGATGATCGCCCTGGTGGACGCGTGGATCGAGGAGGCCCGGCCGGCCGCGCTTCTCTACCAGCCCTACGTGTCGGAGGCGGGGGAGCGGGGGCCTTTCGTGGATGCCAACGCGCGGGCCGGATTCCTCGGCATCTCCAGTCGGCATTCCTATGCCGACATGGTGCGCTCCGTGTTCGAGGGTCTCGCCTTCGCCTCGCGCGACTGTTACGGGGCGATGGGGCCGGTGCCCGGGGAGGTCATGCTTCTGGGCGGCGCGGCGCGTTCGGCCGCGCTGCGCAGGATTCTCGCCGCCGTCCTCGGCGCGCGGGTGCGCACCAGCCAGCGCGAGGAGGCGGGGGCCGCGGGCGCGGCCATGATCGCCGCCGTTTCCGTCGGCGCCTATCCGTCGATGGACGCCTGCGTCGGCGAATGGGTAACGCCGCTGCTCAATCCGGCGGAGGCGCCCGACGCGGCGCTCTCTTCGATCTACGAGCGTGCCTTTCCGGCATACGAGCAGGCGCGGCGCGCGCTCAGGCCGGTCTGGCGTACAATGGCTGCATCACGGGAAGGGTGAATGAACAGGAAGATCGCAATTATCGGCGACCGTTTCATGCTGCCGGAGGTTTTTCGGGACAAGATCACCGAGGCTTGCGGCAACGGTCTCGACATCCATACGCATACCCAGGCCTGGCCCGACGAGCCCATGGAGCACGGCTATGCGGCCGCCGGTCTCGACGGGCTGAAGGAATATTTCGGGAAACCGGACGAAATCGTTGACTTTATTGGCGATGCGGAGGTTCTCGTCACCCATCTGGCGCCGCTTTCGGCCGGCATTCTCGACCGCCTTCCGGCGCTGAAGCTCGTTGCCGTCTCCCGCGGCGGGCCGGTCAACATCGACATGGAAGCCGCGCGCTCCCATGGCGTTACGGTCGTCAATGTGCCCGGCCGCAACGCGTCCGCCGTGGCCGAATTCACGATCGGCGCCATTTTGACCGAGACGCGGCTCATCCGTGTCGGCCACGAGGCGCTGCGCGAGGGAATCTGGCGCGGCGACCTCTACCGCGCCGACAGGACCGGGCGGGAGCTGAGCGAGATGACCGTCGGCGTCATCGGCTACGGCAATATCGGCACCCGGGTGGTGCGGCTTCTGCGTGCCTTCGGTTGCAGGATCCTGGTCGCGGACCCTTACGTGCAGCTGTCGGCGGAGGACCGGGGGACCGGCGTCGAGCATGTCGGCCTCGACGATCTCCTGGCGTGCTCCGACGTGGTGACGCTGCATCCGCGTGTCACCGAGGAGACGCGCCACATGATCAACGCGGACACGCTGGCGAAGATGAAGCAAGGCGCGCTCCTGGTGAACACGGCGCGCGGGCCGCTCGCCGACTACGACGCGCTCTACGAGGCACTCGCCTCCGGCCATCTCGGCGGTGCCATGCTGGAAACATTCGCGGTCGAACCGGTGCCGCCGGACTGGCCGCTGCTGAAGCTGCCCAACGTCACGCTCACGCCGCACATCGCCGGCGCTTCGGTGCGCACCGTCACCTACGCGGCCGAAAGGGCGGCGGAGGAGGTACGCCGCTATTTGGCCGGCGAGCCGCCGGTCAATCCATGCTGAAGAAACGAAGGTTCGATCAAGGCGAAGGGAGGTGAGGCGGCTTGCCGGCCGCCGGAACGGGCAGATCATAATGCGGAAAGAGACCCATGACTGACAGCGCGGTCGTCGACCTTTTCGTCATCGGCGGCGGGGTGAACGGCACCGGGATCGCGCGCGATGCGGCCGGGCGCGGGCTCTCCGTCGTCTTGTGCGAAAAGGACGACCTTGCAGAGGGCACGAGCTCGCGCTCGGGCAAGCTGGTGCATGGCGGCCTGCGCTATCTCGAATATTACGAGTTCCGGCTCGTGCGCGAGGCGCTGATCGAGCGCGAGGTGCTCCTGGAATCGGCGCCACACATCATCTGGCCCATGCGCTTCGTGCTGCCGCACAGCCCGGACGACCGTCCCGCCTGGCTGATTCGCCTCGGCCTGTTCCTTTACGATCACCTCGGCGGCCGCAAGCGCCTTCCCGGCACCCGCGTGCTCGATCTGCAAACGGCGCCCGAGGGCGCACCGCTGAACGCCGCTTTCACACGGGCGTTCGAATATTCCGACTGCTGGGTCGACGATGCGCGGCTGGTGGTCCTGAATGCGCTCGACGCGAAGGAAAAGGGGGCCAGAATCCTTCCGCGGACCGCCTGCACGATGGCACGGCGGGAGGGCGGCGTTTGGCGCATCGAGATGCAGGATACCCGAACGGGCCTCAGATCGACGGTGCGGGCGCGATCGCTCGTCAACGCGGCCGGCCCCTGGGTCAACGATGTCGTCGGGCGTGTGGCCGGGCTCAACACGCGCCGCAACGTCCGGCTGGTAAAGGGCAGCCACATCATCGTGCCGAAATTCTGGGAAGGGCGTCAGGCCTATCTCATTCAGAACAGGGACAGGCGGGTGGTCTTCGTCAATCCCTACCAGGACGATCTCGCGTTGATCGGAACGACCGACATCCCCTATGAGGGCAAGCCGGAGGACGTGGCGGCCGACGATAGCGAGATCGATTACCTGATCGCCGTGGTGAACCGCTACTTCAAGCACCAGATCGCGCGCGGCGACCTCGTGCACAGCTTCTCCGGCGTGCGTCCGCTCTACGACGACAATGCCGACAATCCGAGCGCGGTGACGCGCGACTACATCTTCGAGCTGGACGGTGCCGCGGGTGCCGCCCCGATGCTTTCCGTCTTCGGCGGCAAGATCACCACCTTCCGGAAGCTCGCAGAGCACGCCCTTGAAAAGCTCCAGCCGTTCTTTCCCACGATGGGCGAGGCATGGACGGCGGGGGCCCATCTGCCGGGCGGCGACATCGCGCAAGCCGATTTCGACCGGTTCCTGGACGATCTGCATGCGGCCTATCGCTGGCTGCCGCCAAGGCTGGTCAAGCACTATGCGCGCCTTTACGGCACGCGGACGCACCAACTGCTGCGGGGTGCTGCCGCGCTTGCCGACCTCGGGGCGAAATTCGGTCCGGACTTCTACGAGCGCGAGGCGCTCTTTCTTGCCGAACACGAATGGGCGGTGACACACGAGGATATCCTCGACCGCCGCACCAAGCACGGGCTGCACATGTCGAAAACGGAGCGCGAGGCTTTTGCCTCCTGGTGTAATGAACGCATGGCCGAGGTGAGTTGATGACGGTACGAGACGAGGCGGATTTCACGGCTGAGTTCGATGGCCTGCGGGCGCTTTCGGCGCGGGTGGGGGGCGATCCGCTCCTGGTCCAGGCGGCGGGGGGCAACACCTCGATCAAGCGGGACGGCACTTTGTGGATCAAGGCGTCGGGCACATGGCTCGCCAATGCGCTTTCCGACGATATCTTCGTGCCGGTCGCAATGACGCCGCTGCTCGATTGCGTCGAGAGGGACGATCCGGCGGCGGAAAAGGCGCAGAGCTTTGTGATCGCGGCCGAGAACCCCTCCGGGTTGAGGCCGTCGATCGAGACCACCGTCCATTCGGCCATGCCGCAGAAGATCGTCGTGCATGTCCATTGCGTCGACACCATCGCGGTTGCGGTGCGGCGCGAGGCCGAAGCGATTCTCGAGCGGCGCCTCGAGGGCATGAACTGGGCGTTCGTTCCCTACGCCCGGCCCGGCCTGCCGCTGGCGCATGCGATCCGTGAGCGCCTGCGGCCGGGCATCGACGTGCTGGTGCTCGGCAACCACGGGCTGGTGGTGGCCGCCGAGACGGTGGCCGATGCCGCCGCGCTCCTGGAGCGGGTCTGTGCGCGGCTGGGGCAGCCCAGGCGAGAAGCGCCCCCAGCCGATGAGGAGGCGCTCAAGGATGTGGCGGCGGGAAGCGGCTATCGCCTGCCGCAGATGGCCGAGGCGCATGCCGTCGGCACCGATCGGCAAAGCTGCCGGATCGCCGCCGGCGGCAGCCTTTACCCCGATCACGTCATCTTCCTGGGGCCGGGCTCCGTCGTGGCGGACGAAGGGGAGACGGCTGCGGACATCACCGCGGCCGCAAAGGCCGCCGGCCTGCCAAAACCCGCCTCGATCCTCTTTCCGGGCAAGGGGGTTCTCATGCGCGAGGACGCCTCGGCCGGCGCGGAGGCGCTGGCGCGCTGCCTTGCCGAGGTAACCGCGCGGATGGGCGAAGACGCCCGGCCGCGCTATCTGAGCGAGGGGGAAAACGCCGAGTTGCTCGATTGGGACGCGGAGAAATACAGGCAGATGCTGGACAGTCGCGCAGGGGCGGGCCGCACATGACCGACAGCCCGCTTTTCATCGGTCTCGATGTCGGCACGTCGGGCGCGCGCGCCATCGCCGTCGACCGCGCGCGGGCGATCGTCGCGCAAGGGGCGGCGCGCATGGCCGACTTCGGCGACGACCATCGTTCGCCCGATATCTGGTGGGCGGCGGCGACGCGGGCGCTCGCCACCATTCTTGCCGCAATACCCGCGCAGTCCGTGCGCGCCATTGCCGTGGACGGGACGTCGGGAACCATGCTGCCCGTCGATGGCGCCGGAACGCCGCTCACGCAACCGCTGATGTACAACGATCCCGTGGCCGATCCGGCGCTGGTCCAGGCGGTGGGGGACGCCGCACCGGCCACGAGTGCCGCCCACGGCGCGACCTCGGGGCTTGCCAAGACGCTCGCCTTCCAGGACGTGCCAGGGGCGGTCCGCGTCATTCATCAGGCCGACTGGATCGCCGGCCGGCTGTCGGGCCGGTTCGATGTCAGCGACGAGAACAACGCGCTGAAGACAGGCTACGACCCGGTCGTGCGCTGCTGGCCGGACTGGCTGGAGGCGGCCGGTGCCCGCCGCGCGATGCTGCCGGAAGTGCTGGCCCCGGGAACGCCGGTGGGGCGGATCACGGAGGAAGCGGCGGCCGAATTCGGACTGCCGGGCGAGACAATCCTCGTGACCGGCACGACCGACGGCTGTGCCTCGTTCCTGGCGACCGGGGCGGCGGAGATCGGCGACGCGGTAACCGCACTCGGGAGCACGCTGACGGTGAAGATGCTGTGCGACCGGCCGATCTTTGCGCCGGAATACGGCGTCTATAGCCACCGCTTCGGCGACCGCTGGCTTGCCGGCGGCGCCTCGAACACCGGCGGCAACGTGCTTGCGGCGTTCTTCACGCCGGATGAGCTCGCCGCCCTTTCCGAAAGGATCGACGCGGCTTCCGATAGCGGCCTCGACTATTATCCGCTCTTGAAGAAGGGCGAGCGATTTCCCGTCAACGACCCGGAGCTTGCGCCGCGGCTCGAACCGCGCCCGGCCGATGACGCGGCTTTCCTGCAGGCGCTTTTCGAGGGCATGGCGGCCGTCGAGGCCCTCGGCTACCGGCGGCTTGCAGAACTGGGCGCGCCGCCCCTTGCCAGCCTGCGCACGGTCGGCGGCGGGGCGCGCAACCCTCAATGGGCCGAAATCCGCGCCCGCAAGCTCGGCGTGCCGTTTCGGGAGTCACGCTCGGAAGAGGCGGCGGCCGGAACCGCCTTCCTGGCGCTCGAAGGCGCGGAAAAGGCGGGGCTGGCATGAACGCGATGGGCGGGCCCACGGTGATCGATCTGAAGGCGCTTTCCGAGCGCTTCGACATCTTCCTTCTCGATCAGTTTGGGGTTCTGCACGACGGGAATGCCGCCTATCCCGGCGCGGTGGAGGCGCTCGCGCACCTCAAGGCGGCCGGCAAGCGGGTGGTTCTTCTGTCCAACTCCGGCAGGCGTGCCGGGCCCAACGAGGGGCGCCTGGAGCGCCTCGGCTTCCCGCGTGCAAGCTGGGACCGGTTGGTGACCTCCGGCGAGGTGGCGTGGCATCTGCTTTCGGGCCACGGGCCGGAAAAGCGCATCCCGCCGGGTTCGCGGTGCCTTTATTTCGCGCGCGACGGGGACCGTACGGCGGTCGAGGGGCTCGACCTTCAGCTGGTGGAGGACGGAGCGGACGCCGATCTCGTGCTCATCGCCGGCAGTGAGGCGGATCGCCTGACGCTCGACGACTATCGCGGGATGCTCGCGCCGGCCGCGGCCAGGGACGTCCCTTGCATGTGCACCAATCCGGACAAGATCATGCTGACGACCTCGGGGCCGCGCCCCGGCGCCGGGCGGATCGCGGAGATCTACACAGAGCTCGGCGGAAAGGTGCGGTGGATCGGCAAACCCTTCAAGGAAATCTATCAGGCCGCGCTCGACGCCCTCGGCAATCCCGATCCGGCGCGCGTGGTCTGCGTGGGGGACAGCGTCGAGCACGACATCGCCGGCGGCCACGGCGCGGGACTTGCCACGGCGCTGGTGCGCTCGGGCATCCTGGCGGATCTGCCCGCCGAGGCGCTTTCCGCGCTCTACCGGGAACACGGCGCCGCCCCGGAGTTTGTCCTTCCCGGCTTTTATTGGACCGCCGGCTAAGGCCGGTGCCGGTATTCGGTGTATCCATCCTGATCCTGTCGAGGGAGACGGCATCCCGCCCTCGTGGTTCGGCAGGCTCACCATGAGGGTTCGGCAGGCTCACCATGAGGACTGACGTTTGCGCTTTTCCGCCGACCGCGAGGCCGCCTTGCCTTCACCCTCAAGGCATGCTCCGCCCTTGAAGCGCGGTTGTATTTTCGTTGCCGACCCGTCATCGCCGTGTAACATGAGCGGCCTAACCGCTGCGCGTCGGCGCAACGGAAACTGGGAGAACGACAATGATAAAGGTCAAGCGGCGTGCTTTCATGAAGGGGGCCGCATCCACGGCGGGGCTTGCTCTGGCTGCGCCCTTCATCTCGCGCTCTTACGCACAGGGGACCTCCGGAACGGTCAATATCTTCGCCTGGGCGGGCTACCTGAATGACGAGATGCTGTCAGCCTTCGAGAATGCAACGGGGATCAAGGCCAACTTCACCCCCTACGGCACCAATGACGAGCTTCTGAACCAGCTTCGCGCCAACAACGGCGCCGGATTCGACATCATCTGGCCGACGGTGGACCGCGTGCCCAACTATGTGGAGTTCGGTCTCGTCCAGCCGATCGATGAATCCAAGGTCGACGTCGACAAGTGCCTGCCGAGCGCCTGGAAGAATTCGGAGAACCTGGGCGCGGTGGTCGACGGCGAGCGTTACCAGGTGCCCACCGACTGGGGCACGGAGGCGCTGTCCTTCGACAAGGACCAGGCGCCGCTGGAATACGGCACCGCTTCCTACGGTGATATCTGGAAGCCCGAGATGGAAGGCAAGGCGACGGTGCGCGGCCATTCCGCGCTCGTGGGCATCGGGCTGTGGCTGGAAGGCGAGGGCAAGCTGCCCATGCCCATGGTCGAGGCTTTCAAGTCCGAAGAGAACATGACGAAGATCTACGACGTCATTCTCGAAGAGGCGATCGCGCGCAAGGCCAATATCGCCCAGTTCTGGAACAACGAGAACGAGGCCCAGGGCGCCTTCCGCGTCAATGGCTGCGCCATCGGCCAGACCTGGGATTCCACGGCCGCCGCGCTTGCCAAGGAAGGGCTGCCGATCGGTTTCGTCGCGCCGAAGGAAGGCGCGCTGACCTGGATGGAAGGCGTGGCCGTCCCCTCGGGTGCGGAGAACATCGATCAGGCCTATGCCTTCATCAACTGGTTTCTGACGCCCGAAGCCGGCGCCATGTACACCAACGCGACCTCGATCAACTCCACAGCCGTCGGCGCCGAGGAACTCATCTCCGACGAGGCGAAGGCCTTCTTCGCCGCCGCCTATCCGGGTGATGCGCTGGAGAAGCTGTGGTGGTGGCCGATCCAGGAGAACTGGTTCGTCGCCAAGCGCAACGAGTACCAGGACCGGTTCCTGTCGGCCTGAGGTGAGGTACCTTCGGAGGGCGGGATGAGAGCTTGATACTACCGGCGACCCCCTCTCTTGCAATTCTAAGGACTTGGGCATGGGCCCAAGTCCAAGTATTTGCTATCTCCCCCGCCAAGGGGGAGATAGGAGCGCGGCAATTCCGTTTATGCCAATCTTCAATTGTGATTGGCCGTGTCTGCAGTGTCGGCGCCTATCTCTACCCTTGCGGGAGAGAAAGCGATTTCAACATCTTAGCCGCAGGCTAAGTGTTAGAAATCGCAAGAGAGGGGGCAGCCGGTCGTCTGCGTCTGAAGGGGAAACGAAATACGCCGATCCCGCTCCACATCCATCGGGCAACAATGTCACATTCGGTCGAACTGCATAACATCGGCATGGTCTTCGGGCGGACACGTGCCGTAAGCGACGTTTCCTTCACCGTCGAAGCCGGCGAGTTTTTCTCGATCCTCGGTCCCTCCGGCTGCGGCAAGACGACGATCCTGCGCGTCGTCGCGGGTTTTCTCCAGCCGAGCGAAGGCAAGGTGCTGATCGGCGGGCGCGACATGGCGGGGCTCGGCCCCGACCAGCGCCCCACCGCCATGATCTTCCAGTCGCTGGCGCTCTTTCCGCTGATGCCGGTCTGGGAGAACATCGCCTTCGGCCTGGAGGCGCGCGGCGTGAGCAAGGCCGAGCGGCGCAGGAAGGCCGGGGAACTTTTGAAGCTCATCGCGCTCGACGGCTATGGTGACCGCATGCCGGGCGAACTCTCCGGCGGTCAGCGCCAGCGGGTGGCGATCGCCCGAGCCCTGGCGGTGGAACCGCAGGTCCTGCTTCTCGACGAGCCGCTGTCGGCACTCGACCTCAAGCTGCGCCAGCACATGCGCAGCGAACTGCGGGCGCTGCAGAAGCGCACCGGGGTGACCTTCATCTACATCACCCACGACCAGTCCGAGGCGCTCGCCATGTCGGACCGTGTGGCGGTGATGAGCGACGGCATCCTGCAGCAGGTCGGCGCTCCGCGCGACCTTTACGACAATCCTGCCACACCCTTCGTTGCCACTTTCGTCGGCGAGACCAACGTCATTTCCGGCAAGGTCGCGGCCATGGAGAACGGCGTCGCGATCGTGGACAGTGTCCTGGGACCGCTGCGCGGCCGCGCCGGGCCGGGGCTTTCGGCGGGGGACGCGGCGAGGCTCTATGTCCGCCCCGAGGCGCTCGCGGCCGGCGGCAGTGGTGCCAACCGGCTGGTGGCCACCGTCGAGCGCATCGACTTCGAGGGTGCCTTCGCGCTTGCCCATGGCACGCTGGAGGACGGCAGCCGGCTCATCGCCTCGATTTCCAGCACCGAACTCGGTGAGGCGCCGGCCATCGGGACGCAAGCCTCCTTCGCCTTCCGCGAGGCCAATGCGGTGGTGCTGGGCGATGGCTGAACTTTTCGGCCGTTTTGGGGGTGCGCTCGGCACCCTGCTCGTGGTTCTCGTGGCGGCGTGGCTTGCCGGCATGGTGCTGGCGCCGAACGTGATGATGATCGATTATGCGCTCAGGCCCAACCTTTTGCCGGCCGAGATCGGCGGGCCGCGCGACGTCTACTCGCTCGACAACATCCTCTATCTCGCGAACGAAAGCGTGCACCGGGCGATCTTCTTCAAGACCGTCTGGGCGAGCGCACTCGTTGCGCTGGTCACACTCCTCGTGTGCTACCCGCTCGCCTATTGGCTGGCGCAGAATGCCACGGCCAACCAGACGGCCATCGTGCTTCTCGCGCTCACCATTCCCTTCTGGATCAACGAGGTGCTGCGCACACTCGCCTGGTACATTCTGCTCGCCTTTCGCGGGCCGCTGAACGCGCTTCTGCTTTCCCTCGGCATCATCGACGAGCCGGTGCGCTGGTACGGTGACGTGGGCGTGCTGGCCGGTATGACCTACGCCTACATCCTGTTCATGCTCTTCCCGATCTACAACGCCATTGAGTCGCTCGACAAATCCCAGGTGGAGGCCGCCCGCGACCTCGGCGCCTCCGTCTGGCGCACCCATTGGCGGGTCGTCATCCCGCACGCGAAGGCCGGTATCGCCACGGGGTGCGTCTTCACCTTCATGCTGGCCGCCGGCAGCTTCGTGGTGCCGGCACTGCTGGGTTCCCCCGGCAGCCGCTGGTTCACCGAGATCATCTACAACTGGTTCTTCGAAGGCGGCGACTGGAACCGCGGGGCGGCCTATGCGCTGGTCCTCCTGATCTTGTGCCTGGCTGTGGTGCTTATCGCGCTCAGGATCGCCCGCGTCAGCCTCACCGAGGTGGCCAAGTGAGTGCCGCGGACCGCATCGCCAGGGCGCTGTTCGGCTTCTACGCCGCGGCTTTCTTCGTGTATCTCTTCGCGCCGCTCGCCATCATGTCCGCCGCCACCTTCAACGCGAGCCGTTTCCCCACGATTACGCCCTGGCAGGGCGCGAC
Source organism: Chelativorans sp. M5D2P16 (assembly GCF_034427935.1). Classification (NCBI taxonomy): domain Bacteria; kingdom Pseudomonadati; phylum Pseudomonadota; class Alphaproteobacteria; order Hyphomicrobiales; family Phyllobacteriaceae; genus Chelativorans; species Chelativorans sp. M5D2P16. The sequence goes on from NZ_JAXQNM010000025.1 coordinate 444,110, forward strand.
GCTGCAATGGTTCGATGCGCTGTGGGCCGACGCCGGCATGTGGGAGGCGCTCTGGACGTCCCTCGTCGTCGCCTTCTTCGTCGTGCTGGTCGTCCTGCCGATCGGCACGGCGGCGGCCCTCGTGCTCACCAGCCTGCATGCGCGGGCCCGCAGCTTCATGTATGCCGTCATGGTCTCGCCGCTGCTCACGCCCGGTGTCGTGATCGGCATTTCCACGCTCGTCCTGTGGCGGCAGCTCGGTGTCGGCGGCGGCGTCTTCCTGATCGTCGTGGCGCAGGCGAGCTTCATCATCTGCTACGTCATGCTGATGGTGGCGGCACGTCTTCAGCGCTTCGACCGGACCCAGGAGGAGGCGGCGATCGGATTGGGCGCGACACGGTTCATGGTCTTTCGCCGGGTCATCCTGCCCTTCCTCAGGCCGGCACTCTTTGCCGCCGGCTTTCTGGCCGTCCTGCAATCCATCGAAAACTACAACACCACGCTTTTCGTGCGCGGCTTCGATACACCGCTGACCGTCTATATCGCCACCAAGGTGCGCACGGGCCTCACCCCGGCGGTCAACGCGTTGGCATTGATCATGATCGCCGTGACCATCGTCGGGGCAGTGGTCTACGAGATCGTCCGCCGACGCTCGCGCGGCGGGGCCTGAAACGGCAGGTCGCGGCGAAACGCCCTTTCGCCGTGAATGCTGTTGTTGCATTGCTGCGGAGAGGCTTTGTATTCCCGCCTTTGGCGCGCTACAGGTGACGCGGTTTGTGGCCTCAAGAGCAGAGGCCGGGTTCTCAGGCAGAAATCGGGGAGAGCGCCATTGAGCGAGCCGGAGACGCAGGCGAGTGACGGCACGCCGGCCGATGCGCCGGAGCAGGGCATCTATGGCGAAGACGGCGTGATTTCCGCCACTTTTCTGGCGCATATCGGCGCGTCCATCGCCGATCGCGACACGCTGGCGCTCAAGGAGGATGTCGGCCGCCTGCACCAGTCCGAGATCGGCGATCTCCTGGAAGCGCTCATGCCCGAGCAACGCCGCGCGCTGGTCCAGCTCATGGGCGAGGAGTTCGATTTCACCGCGCTCACGGAGGTCGACGACACCATCCGTCTCGACATCGTCGGCGGCCTTCCGAACGCGCAGATCGCGCAGGCCCTTCAGCAGCTCGATTCCGACGACGCGGTCTATATTCTCGAGGACCTTGCCCAGGAGGACCAGGACGAGATCCTGGCGCGGCTCCCTTTCACGGAGCGCGTGCGGCTGCGCCGCTCGCTCGGCTATCCGGAGGAGACGGCCGGCCGGCGCATGCAGACGGAATTCGTCGCCGTGCCGCCCTTCTGGACGGTGGGGCAGACGATCGACTACATGCGCGAGGATCAGAACCTCCCGGAAACGTTCTCCCAGATCTTCGTCATCGACCCCACCTTCCGCCTCGTCGGTGCCGTCGACCTCGACCGCATCCTGCGGACGCAGCGCGCCGTGAAGATCGAAGACGTCATGCGCGAGACGCGCCACGCCATCCCCGCCACCATGGACCAGGAGGAGGCGGCGCAGATCTTCGAGCAATACGATCTCCTCTCGGCCGCGGTGGTGGACGAGAACGAGCGGCTTGTCGGCGTCCTTACCATCGATGACGTGGTCGACGTCATCACGCAGGAGGCCGAGGAAGACCTGATGCGCATGGGTGGCGTCGGCGACGAGGAGCTGTCCGATACCGTCCTGGCCGCCAGCCGCTCGCGCGTGCCCTGGCTCATGGTCAACCTCGTTACCGCCTTTCTCGCGGCTTCGGTGATCAGCCTGTTCGAAGGCACCATCCAGCAGATCGTGGCGCTTGCCGTGCTCATGCCCATCGTTGCCGGCATGGGCGGCAATGCGGGTTCCCAGACCATGACCGTGACGGTCCGTGCGCTCGCGACTCGCGATCTCGACATCTACAATGCCGGCCGCATCATCCGCCGCGAGATGGGCGTCGGCCTGTTGAACGGCATAATCTTCGCGACCCTGATCGGGCTCATTGCCGGCATATGGTTCGAGGACGTCAACCTCGGCGCGATCATCGCCACGGCGATGATCATCAACATGTTCGTGGCCGCAACGGCGGGTATCTTGATTCCGCTGCTGCTCGACAGGCTGGGGGCGGACCCTGCGGTGGCATCGTCCGTCTTCCTGACCACCGTCACGGACGTGGTGGGCTTCTTTGCTTTTCTGGGCCTTGCCACCTGGTGGTTCGGCCTGCTGTGACCGGTGCCTGGCGTTCTTTCGGGCGCCGCTGCTTGAACCGCCAATGCGCATCCGCTTTAATCCGTTCCATGATGCCTACGAACCCAAGCCTGTCCGCGACACCCGCAGAAAAGCCGTCGCCGCGCAGCCGGCATGCGGAGCTCCTGCGGCTTTGCGCGCGGATCGGCTATTCGCCTCCGGTTTCCGGCTGAACCGCGGCGCTTCTGCCGCATCACTTCAACCGGAGACGTCAAAGACATGAGTTACAGGAACTATTCGCTGTCGCAGCTCCGAGAATTGGACGCGCGGCATCACCTGCACCCCTTTACCGATCACAAGGAGCTGCGCGGTGCGGGCACGCGGCTCGTCACGCATGCCGAAGGCCCGTTCGTCTACGACACGGAGGGCAAGGAGATCCTCGACGGCATGGCGGGGCTGTGGTGCGTGAACATCGGCTACGGGCGCCACGAACTGGCCGAGGCCGCCTACGCGCAGATGAAGGAACTGCCCTACTACAATTCCTTTTTCCGCTGCTCCACGCCGTCGCCGGTGCTTCTGGCGCAGAAGCTGGCCGAGATCGCGCCGGCGCATCTCAACCAGGTCTTCTACGGCTCTTCCGGCTCGGAGGCGAACGACACGGCGCTGAGACTGGTACGCCATTACTGGGCGCTCGAGGGGCGGCCGGAGAAGAACCGCATCATCTCGCGCCAATGGGCCTATCACGGCTCGACGATCGCCGGCACCTCGCTGGGCGGCATGGCGGCCATGCACGGCCAGCTTCACGGGGCGGTGCCGAACATCGTTCACGTGATGCCGCCCTACGCGTTCGAGTTCAGGGAGCCGGGCGAGACCGATCCCGATTTCGGCCTGCGCGCGGCCCGTGCCGTGGAGGCGGCCATCCTGGAAGCCGGGGCGGACAATGTCGCGGCCTTCATCGGCGAGCCGGTCATGGGGGCGGGCGGCGTGAAGATTCCGCCGGAGAGCTATTGGCCCGAGGTGGAGCGCATCTGCCGCAAATACGACGTGCTCCTGATGCTGGATGAGGTGATCACCGGCTACGGCCGCACGGGAGCCTGGTTCGCCGCCGAAAGGCTGGGCATCCGGCCCGACACGATCACCACCGCGAAGGCGCTGACATCCGGCTACCAGCCGCTTTCGGCGCTGCTCGTCGGGGACCGGATCGCACAAACGCTGGTGGAAAAGGGCGGCGAGTTCTTCCACGGCTACACCTATTCCGGCCATCCGGTCGCCTGCGCGGTGGCATTGAAGAACCTGGAAATCATCGAAGGCGAGGGGCTCGTCGAGCGTGTGCGCGATGAGACCGGGCCTTATTTTGCCGAAGCTCTGGCGGAAAGCATCGCAGGACATCCTATCGTGGGCGAGGTGCGCAGCTTCGGCCTCATGGGGGCGATCGAGCTCGTGGCCGACAAGGAAACGCGCTGCCGTTTTCCCGGAGAGGGTGCGGCCGGCCTGGCCGTGCGCGACCTCGCCATCGAAGGCGGGCTGATGATGCGCGCCGTCGGCGATACGATGATCCTGTCACCACCGCTGATCTGGACGAAGGAGACCATCGACCTGGCGTGCCGGCGGATCGTGGCGGCGCTCGATGCGGCGGAGCCGATCCTGCGCGCTGGGTGATCGCATGAGAAACGAGGAAGCAAGACCACGCTCCGGTGAGCGTGGTCTTCTACGCGTTACGCTTGTACTTCGATACGCCAACGCGAACGGAAGGCGAGCCGCTCCGGTACGCGAGACCCTTTCCGGAGCCGGGGAGGCCTGACGTCCGCCTCGTCTTCCTTTTTAGCGGCACATTGTTACCGGGAGGTTAGCGAGTGCTTACGCTTTCGTTAATTCGCCCGAATTCGGGCGGAATTCAGCCTGTTCGGTCAGGATCTCGCAAATGGGAAGATTCTTTTCCGGCGCCGGCGGCGGAACAGCTCCGTCTTACCGACGCCTGTGCAGGTGCTATTGCTCGGGGGTTTCGTGGGCCTTGGGCCAGTAGGTGCCGATGCACCAGATGTTCCCTTCCGGATCACGGCAGATGAACTCGCGGCTTCCATAGTCGCGGTCGACGGGCTCCTCGAGAATCTCGGCACCGGCCTTGAGCGCATGCTCGTGCACCACGTCGACGTTTTCCACGGCGATATAGACCGACTTGCCACCGTTTTCGCCCGGGGCGCCGACCAGCGCGCCGAAGGAATCGTCGGCCACCTGGCCGAGCATGATGATGGAGGAGCCGAGGGCCAGCTCGGCATGCACGAGCCGGCCGCCATCGGCATGCATGGCATGGATGGAGAAACCGAACGCCTTGACCAGCCAGTCGACCATGGCCGTGGCGTCGCGGTAACGGAAGGTGGGAAAGACGCGCGGGGCCTGGATCGAGACGAACTTGCTCATGACGGACTCCCTCGGTGATGCCACTGCCGGGAGTACAATGTCGCGAAGCGAAATTCGTTGCGGCTCCCCGACTGGCCTACAACCCCTTTACCATACACGCGAGCATGAGCACCACATAGGCCAGTGTCATGAGCCAGAAGGCTGGTATCGGAAGGGTCGGAAGGATGTTGAACAGCGCAATGATGGCGATGATGGCCACCACCAGGGAGATCAGAAAGACGATTTTCGTCGGCGCGTTGAGTGTCATGGCTTCCTCGCAGGCAGTTGTTGCACGCGGAAAACGCTAACGGCCCATCGGGATTATACGCCAATATGCTGATCGCCAGGCGCCGGCGCTTACAGTCATGGCTGCGGGATCGTGGAGGGGCAGTCTCCCGGACCGTCTTCGCGCCGGCAATGGCATCTCCCGATAGCAGAAGATGTCAAACATTCGGCAAGATTGATCGTCAAGGCTGACAAGAGGCTTGCAAGGTGAAATGCCCCGGGTGAGTTGTCCGTCATGGTCCGTAGCCAGTTGTGGTTGCGGCGCCGGTTTGGTCAGGTTGGTTCAGGGCCTAGGCCGGCGACCACGACTGACCAAAAGGCCCTGGTTGCAGCAGGAGGGTGGAGATGATGGCGGGGAACATACCGATGAGGAGCGGCAGCGGCCGCGGGCAGTCCCTGCCCGTTGACGGTGCGCGTGCCGCCGATCTTCTTCTGCTGTTGCGCCTGGTGCTGAACGACGGACCGGTCGACGGAGCGGCGAGGGCGACCCTGCGGCGGGTGGCCGGGAGCGCCTTCGGGCTTGACGAACGGTCTTTCGAGTTGCTCCTGCCGGATATCGAAGTCCATGGCGTGAGGGATACGGCGCGTGCGCACGCCGCCTTCGGCGCCCGGCCCAGGGCAGAGCGGCTTTTGCTCGCCCGCAGCCTCAGCATGCTGACCCTGGGGGACAGGGTACTCGTCAAGCATCAGACGCGGTTGCGGGCCCGACTCGCGGCGCTTCTCGATCTCGAAGAGAACGAGGTGATGCCGGAGGTGTAGCCGGGGCTTATCCTGAGCGGGCGGCGCGTCTGTCGATCGCCCGCTGCAGGTCCGGCGCGGCGTCGACGAGCGCCCGAGCGGCTGTGGTCGCGGGCCGGTTCAGCACACCCTCAGGCGTTCCGCTCTCGACGATCCTGCCCTCGTCCATCACCATGATGCGGTCGCAGACGGCACGCGCCACGGTGAGATCGTGGGTGATGAAGAGGCAGGCCAGATCGCGCTGGCGCTGCAATTCAGCGAAGAGGTCGAGAATCTGTGCCCGGAACGAGACGTCGAGGGCGGACACCGGCTCGTCGGCGACGATGAGGCGCGGGCGGGTGATGATGGCGCGCGCGATGGCGATGCGCTGGCGCTGGCCGCCCGAGAACTCGTGCGGGTATTTTTCCATGTCCGACGGCTTGAGCCCCACCTGTTCCAGCGCTTCGGCGACCAGCGTGCGCTGCCGTGCGCGTTCGGGCCTTTCATCCAGCAGGTGGAGCGGTTCGGAAACGAGCCGCTCGACGCGGTGGCGCGGATCGAAGGAGCCGTAGGGATCCTGGAAGACCACCTGCATGTGGCGCCGCAAGGGACGCAGCGCCGCCTCGTCCTTGTCCTCTATCGTTTCGCCCTCGAAGCGGATGGTGCCGTGCGTCGGTTTCTCGAGCGCCAGGACCATGCGCGCCAGCGTCGACTTTCCGCAGCCCGAGCGGCCCACCAGCGCCACGCATTCGCCGCGGCCGATCCTGAAGGAAACGCCGTCGACGGCTCGGAAGGGTCTTTTCCGCCGAAACAGTCCGCCTTGCCGCACCGGATAATCCTTGGTGACGTCCTCGGCACGCAGGAGCGTCGCGACCTCGGCGGGGGCGGTGTGCCGGGTGCGCTCCGGCACGTGGGTGGACGCTTCGGCAAGGCGGCGGGTGTAGGGATGCTTCAGCGCCGTCAGCGTGCGCACCGTTTCCCCGGACTCCATGATCCGGCCTTGGCGCATGACGCTGACACGGTCGGCCATTTCGGCCACCACGGCCAGATCGTGCGCTATGAGGAGCAGTCCCATGCCGTTCTCCCGCACCAGTGTGCGCAGGAGATCGAGGATCTGCGCCTGCAGGACGACGTCGAGCGCCGTCGTCGGCTCGTCGGCGATCAGGAGCTTCGGTTGCAGGGCGCAGGCGATGGCGATGACGACGCGCTGGCGCTGGCCGCCGGACAATTCGTGCGGATAGCGGGTGAGGGGAAAGCGCCGTTCGGGAAGGCCGACACGCTCCAGCATGGCGCGGGCGCGGGCTTCCGCGGCGGCCCGGTTCGCGCCGGTGTGCCAGCGGATGCCTTCCGCCACCTGCTCGCCGATGGTCTTGACCGGGTTGAGAGCCGTCATCGGCTCCTGGAAAACCATGCCGATCTTCTCCCCGCGCAGCCTGGACATGGCGGCTTCCGGGGCGTCGAGCAGATCGATGCCGTCGAAGGTGAGGCGGCCTTCAGGGCGGGCGGCGTCCGGCAGGAGCTTCATCACGGACAGTGCAGTCAGGGACTTGCCCGAGCCCGACTCGCCGACAAGACCCATCACCTGTCCGCGCTCGACGGACAGGTTCACGCCTTCGAGAATGCGCGTGCCGCCGATGGAAAGGGACAGGTCCTCGATCTCCAGGAGGCTCATCGCACGCGCCTCAGCCTCGGATCGAGGACATCGCGCAGGCCGTCGCCCAGGAGGTTGAGGCCGAGGACGGTGACGACGATGGCAAGTCCCGGGATGAGCGCCAGATGCGGGGCCACCGCCAGGCGCGTCTGCGCGTCGAAAAGCATGCGTCCCCAGGAGGGCATTGGCGGCTGCGCTCCGAGCCCGAGATAGGACAGGCCGGCTTCTGCAAGAATGCCGAGCGCAAACTGAATGGTGCCCTGGACGAGCAGGAGGCTCGCGATGTTGGGCAGGATGTGCTCGACGGTGATCAGCACCTTGCCCTTGCCGGCGGCGCGGGCGGCCAGGATGAATTCGCGCGGCCACAGCGCCAGTGCCGCGCCACGGGCGACGCGGGCGAAGACCGGCACGTTGAAGATGCCGATAGCGATGATGGCGTTGACGGCGCCGGGGCCGAAGACAGCCGTGATCATCACAGCCGAAAGCAGGGAGGGAAAGGCGAAGACCACGTCGTTGGCGCGCATCAAGGCCTCGTCGGCAAAGCCGCCCTTCGCCGCCGCCCAGGCGCCGAGCGGCACGCCGACACCCATGCCGATGCCGACGGCCACCATGGCCACGGCGATCGAATTGCGCGCGCCGATCATGATCATGGAGAGGATGTCGCGGCCCATGTGATCCGTGCCGAAGGGATGGGCGAGCGACAGGCCCTGCAGCCGATTGGAGACCTGCAGGTCCGTGACGTCGTAGGGGGTCCAGAAGAAGGAAATCAGCGCCACCAGCGTGACGGTGACTGTCACCGCGAGGCCCAGGACGAATGAGCGGTTGGCGAGCGCCCGCGACAGAAGAGGCCGCTCGCGCGGCGGGGCGGCGACGGGATCGAGGCTCATCGGCCCGTCCTCAGGCGCGGATCGGCGGCGGCGTAGCCGATGTCGACCAGCAGGTTGACGAGGATCACCGTCGCCACCAGAAGCATCACCACCCCCTCGACCACGATCAGGTCACGCTGACCGATGGCCTGAAAGATCAGCCGGCCGAGGCCCGGCAGGTAGAAGACGTTCTCGACGATGATCGTGCCGGCCAGAAGAAAGGAGAATTGCAGGCCGAGGATGGTGAGCACCGGGATGAGCGCGTTGCGCAGCGCGTGACGCCACAGCACCATGCGCTGCGGCAGCCCCTTGGCGCGGGCGGTGCGGATATAGTCTTCGCCGAGCACCTCCAGCATGGCCGAGCGGGTGACGCGCGACAGGATCGCCGCTTGGGGAAGCGCCAGCGCGACGGCCGGCAGGACGAGCGCCTTGAGCGCCGGCCACGGTTCCTCCCAGCCCGGAAAACCGCCTGACGGCAAAAGCCGCAGGCCGACGGCGAAGACATAGACCAGAAGCAGGGCGAACCAGAAGTTCGGCACCGCCACGCCGACTTGCGCCAGGCCCATCGCGACCGTGTCGGACGGCCGTCCCCGCCGGGCGGCGGCGAAGATGCCGACGGGAAGGGCAATGGCCGTGGAAAGGGCAAGCGCGATGAGCGCCAGGGGCAGGGAAACGGCCACCCGCTCGGCGATAAGTGCGACGACGGGCGAGGAATAGGTGTAGGAGCGGCCGAAATCGCCCGTTGCCATGCCGGCGATCCAGGAGAGGTAGCGCAGGGCCACCGGACGGTCGAGACCCATCTGGCTGCGCAGCGCCTCCAGCGCTTCGGGGCTTGCGTTCATGCCCAGCATGATGCGCGCCGGATCGCCGGGGAGGATTTCCAGGGCGCCGAAGACGACGAGCGAGGCGACGAGGAGGGTGAGGACGCCGACGGCCAAACGCTTGATGACATAAGCGGTCATGGGCGGTCTCGTGGTCTTCGCGCGCGGAAATGGCGGCACCCATTCGAATTCACCGCCCTGAGCCTGTCGAAGGGCGGAGGAGCCGACGTGGAGTGCACGCCTTGCCGAACTTTCAGTCCGTCCACCGCACTTGCGTCAGGTCGTTGGCCTGGATGGGCAGGTTTTCCCAAAGGCCCTCCAGCCGCGCATCCCACACCCCGACCTTCGGAAGCTGGAACAGAAATCCGTTCACCGCGTCCTCGGCGATGATGCGCTGCGCCTGGCCGTAAAGCGCCTTGCGCTCTTCCGGATCGGCGGTTCTCTCGAGTTCCTCCATCACGGCGTCGAAGGCGGGGTTGTCGTAGTTGAAGTAGTAGTCCTCGCGCGCGTAGATGTTGATGTCGTTGGGCTCGGTGTGGGAGATGATCGTCAGGTCGTAGTCCTTGTTGGTGAAGACCTGTTCGAGCCATTGTGCCCATTCCACCGGGATGATCTCCAGATCGATGCCGACGGCACGCAACTGCGAGGCGACGATCTCGCCGGCCTGGCGCGCATAGGGCGGTGGCGGCAGCTTCAGCGTGGCGGTGAAGCCGTCCGGATAGCCCGCCTCAGTGAGCAGCGTCTTCGCCTTCTCGACGTCGTGGGGATAGGTATCAGTGAGGTCCAGGTAGGCCTCGTTCGCCGGAGAGAAATGCGAGCCGATGGGCACGCCGTTGCCCGATGTGGCGCCGAGGATGATGTCGTCACGGTCGAGCGCGTGAGCGATGGCCTGGCGCACCTTCAGCTGATCGAACGGCTTTCTGCCGTTGTTGGTGGCCAGGATCGTCTCGCCCTCCGTCACGCCGATCACCACCTCGAAGCGGGGATCGGCCTCGAACTGGGGCAGCGCGTCGCCGGCCTGCAGGTTGGGAAAGGCGTGAACGTCGCCGGAAAGGAGCGCCGGCACGGCCGCGGCCGCGTCGGGGATGAAGCGGAACTCGGCCTTCTCGAGAGCCGCGGGCTCGCCCCAATAGTCCGGGCTTTTCACGAGCGTGACGGAGGCGCCCCTGGCCCAGTCGTCGAACATGAACGGGCCGGTACCGACCGGGTGCTCCTTGTTCGTTGCGGCCGATTCGGGGGCCACGATCACCGCGTCGCCCCACCCCATATTGTTGAGGAAGGAGCCTTGCGGATGCTTGAGCCGCACCTTCACGGTCGTCGGGTCGACGGCTTCCACCGTGTCGATGGCGGAAAAGAGTACCTTCTGCGCATTGGTCGAGTCCTCGGCCATGGCGCGTTCGAGCGAGAATTTCACGTCGTCGGCGTCGAACGTCGTGCCGTCGTGGAAGGTTACGCCCTTTTGCAGGGTGAACGTGTAGGTCGTCCCGTCGTCGGAGATCTCCCAGCTTTCGGCAAGGGCGGGCCGCACCTGACCGTCGGGGCCGATGCGCGTGAGGCCCTCGAACACGTTGGCGTAGACGATCTCATCAATGGCGGCGGCCGCGCCGGCGGTGGGGTCGAGATGCGGCGGTTCCAGGACGACGCCGAGAACGATGTCGCTGCGCGCGCTCAAGGAGGCCGAGCCGGAGGCCAGCAGCAACGCTGCCGCACCGAGCATCGTGGCGAATCTCTTCATCTCCGTCTCCCTGATTCCCATGCGCATGACGAGCTTCGATTGAAGCGCGAAACAGGCGGTGAGTAAATCGCCCGTCGGGCGCTTTGTCCTGGCGACACCCGGCCGGCGTCAGCGCCGCCGCTTGCCGCGGATATCCCAGCGCTTGTGGAACCACATCCATTGACCGGGGTCGGCGCGCACCCATTCCTCCACCACGTCGTTCAGCTGCTGGGCCATGCGCTCGATGTCCACGCTGCCGCCCTCATCGCGCGGCAGCACGAGCTTTTCGCCGACCATCAGCCGGAAACGCCCGCCGGGCAGACGGATGCAATGGGCGGGATAGACATCGCAATCGTATTGCCGGGCGAGCTTGGGCACGAGCGGGCTGGTGTTGCATTCGCGGCCGAAGAAGCGCGTGCGCACGCCACGCATGAACTTCTGGTCCACCAGCGCACCGATGTTGCCGCCTTCTTCCAGGATGCGGGCAAGCTGCAGTGCCGCGCCCGCGCGCGAGGGGACGAGCCTGCCCATCGCAATGCGGCGCGTGCGGTGGATGTAGTCGGCGATGTAGGGATTGTTGGGCGGGCGGAAGAGGGAACTGACGTCGAGGCCGAAGGTGGCCGCGGCGATCGGAAGGAATTCGAAATTGCCGATATGGGCGGTGAAGAAGATATGCGGGCGGTCCTCGGCACGCACGCGCTTGAAGATCTCTATGCCCTCGACCTCGACACGGCCGGGCTCGGCCGCCTCGGGATCGAAGTCGAACAGCTTGTCGAGAAAGACGTACTCGACCGCCAGCCGCGCCATGTTGGCCCACATGTCGGAGGCGATCGCCTCGATCTCGGCGTCGGACTTCTCCGGATAGGCCTTGCGCAGATTGCTGAGCGCCACCCGGTGGCGGCCGAACAGCGGGCCGATCCTGCGGGCGACGCGCTCGGCGAAATTCAGCGCCTTGTCGGGTGGCAGGCGGCGCAGAAGGGCGAGGGCGGCAAGGGAGACCTGCGCCGTCAGCCAGTGCTCGGCGTTCTTGAGGCGGGAGGCGAATCTTTTGAGCGGGCGCTTCATGCGGAGCATGGGATCCGGGTACTTCTTGACGGAGAGGTCCGCGCTCGGGGACGCCCCTCTCTGGCTTGAGCGCGTCGAAAGGGCTGGTCGTCTCCCCCACGCCATTCGTCATCCCGGCCAAGGGAGCGGAGCTCCCACGAGACGGGATCCATTCCGTAACGCGTCCATGTTCCGGAATGGATCCCGGACAGCCTCCGCTCCGCTCCGGCTTCCGGGATGACGAGGTGAGGGGCGCGCACCTCTCCAGTAAACACGAACCCAGCCCCGCGCATGCCGTTCAGCCCACCCGCAGGATGATCTTGCCGAAGACGTCACGGCCTTCCATGCGGGCGAGCGCCTTGTCGATCTCCTCGAAGCCGACCTCGGTGTCGATCACCGGTGCGACGATTCCCGCGGCCATCTTCTGCATGGTGTCGGCCATGTTCTCCATGCGGCAGCCGAAGGAACCGAGGATCTTCAGCTGCTGCTGGAAAAGCTGCATCAGGTTCATGTTCGTCGACACGCCGGAGGTTGAGCCGCAGGTGACCAGGCGGCCGCCGCGCTTCAGGCAGAGCATGGAGCCGGCCCAGGTGTCGGCGCCCACGTGCTCGAAGACGACGTCGACGCCGCGCTTCTTCGTGATCTTGCGCACCGCGCCCTCGAAACGGTCCTCGCGATAGTTGATCACATGGTCGGCGCCCAGTGCCCGGGCTCTCTCGATTTTTTCATCCGAACCGACGGTTGTGAGGACCGTACAGCCCATGCGCTTGGCGAGCTGGATGGCGGCGGAGCCGATCCCCGAGCCGCCGGCGTGGACGAGAATGGTTTCGCCGGGTTCGAGCCTGGCATTGTCGAACAGCATGTGCTCGACCGTCCCGAAGGTGACCGGTGCCACCGCCGCGCCGATCTCGTCTACGCCGGGCGGTGCGGGGACTAGGAGGCGGGCCGGCAGGTTGATCTTCTCCTGTGCGAAGCCGTCGAGATGGAAGCCGTGGACGCCGCCCACATGCTCACACAGATTGTCGCGGCCCTCGCGGCACGGGCGACAGAGCCCGCAGGTGCGCGCGCCGTAGATGGAAACGAGCTGGCCGGGCGCAAGGCCGCTCACGCCGGGGCCGACGGCATCCACCACGCCGCTCGCCTCGGCGCCGACCACGAGCGGCAGCTTGCGCTTGGCAAAGGCCATACCGCGCCACCCCCACACGTCGATATGGTTGAGCGCGACGGCGGAAATGCGCACGGTCACCTCGCCCTGTGCCGGCGGGGGCGGGGGCGGGATATCGGTGATCTCGAGCTTGCGGTCGGCGATGAGTTGCAATGCGCGCATGGAGAAAGGTCTCGTGCTGGAACGCTGGGGCGTTTTATGGTCCGCAGGAATCGGGGTGTGGTCCGGCATCCCGCCCTCGTCCTTCGACAGGCTCAGGATGAGGGCTCACATTCGCGCCTGTCCATCTCAGGTGGACGTTGCCGCTAACCTCGCCTTGCCTACATCCTCATCCTGTCGAAGGGCGAGGGTGGAGGCACGCACAACATACCAATTCCCAACAGTCGCGACGGCTTAGCCCGCTTCGCGCGCCATGACAAGGCAGGTGTTCTGCCCGCCGAAGCCGAAGGAGTTGGACAGGACCGTTGCAACGTCGGCCTCGCGCTTCGCGTTCGGCACCACGTCGAGCTCGATCGACGGGTCCGGCACATCGTAGTTGATGGTGGGCGGGATAACGCCCTCGCGCATGGTGAGCAGCGAGAAGACCGCCTCCACCGCACCGGCCGCCGACAGGGTGTGGCCGATCATCGACTTGTTGGAAGAGATCGGGAGGGTGGGCATGCGTTCGCCGAAGACGGCCGAGAGCGACATATGCTCCATCTTGTCGTTTTCCGGCGTCGAGGTGCCATGGGCGTTGATATAGGCGATCTCGTCGGCCTGCATGCCGGCATCGGCAAGGGCGGCCACGACAGCCGCGGTGGCGGGCGAACCGTCCGGCTTCGAGCGCGTGCGGTGAAAGTCGTCCGCCTTCTCGCCGCAGCCGCGGACGACGCCGAGCACCTCGGCGCCGCGGGCAAGCGCGCTTTCCAGCGATTCCAGCACGAGGGCGCCTGAACCTTCGGCGAGCACGAAGCCGCTGCGGTCCTTGGAGAAGGGCTTCGAGGCCTTTTCCGGCACCTCGTCCTGGGTGGTGAGCGCCGAAAGGAGCGAGAAACGGATAAGCGCTTCGGCCGTGGCCGAGCCGTCCGCGCCGATGGAAAGCGCCCGATCGCTTTCGCCGCGGCGGATCGCCTCCACGCCGAGCTGGATGGCCGTGGCGCCGGAGGCGCAAGCGGTGGAAAGCGTGACGGGCAGGCCGCGCGTGCCGTATCTGTCCGACAGCCGGTCGGCGATGGTGGCGAACTGGCTCTCGTCGAAAAGCGCCGTCTCGTTGGCCTTGCGCGCCGCCTCGATCAGACTGCGCCAGTCGCCGGAGCGCTCCGATTGCGCATAGAGGCGGAGACGGTGGTGCCAGTCGAGCTCGACCGGGGGAGCCGCGAGGAACAGAGGACCGCCGAAATCGGCTGCCGGCAGGCCCGCATCGCCGATGGCTTCTTCGGCCGCGATATCCGCCAGCGCGAAGGTGAGTGGGCTTGCCCCGCGCGTGCTTTCGGGCAGGAAGTCGACCATGCCGGAGATCGTCGTCGCCAGGTGATCGCTGGGAAAGCGGGTGATGCGGTGAATGCCGGACCGTCCGCCCGTCAGCGCTTCCCAATTGTCGCGCTTGCCCTGGCCGAGCGAGGTGACCACGCCCATGCCGGTGACGGCGACAAGGGGCCTTCCGAAGCTGTCCGTCGTCTTCACGTCTCTGCCTTTCTCGCTCAGGGCTGGAGCACCAGCCCCATGCCCTCAAAGCAGTTGTAGCCGACCGCCGTTGCCAGCACGGCTGAAGGCTTGGGCTCGTAAGTTTTTTCGTTCTCCGCGTCGAAGGAAGGGTAGGCCCGTCCGTAATGGACCGCGAGTGCGGAGAGCGCCACGGCGAAGGGAAACTGGGCTTCCTTCAAATGCCCCGTCAGGGAGGAGAAACCGCGCGGCACGAGATTGCCGTGGGCATCCAGAACGGCCTTTTCCGCCCGGGTGGCCGCGTGTGCCCCGGAGGCGCCGGAGATGGCGAGCATCGGAGCATCGCCGCCGCCGAGGCCGCTCAGCATAATTTCGAGCGTTTCCTGGAGAGCCTCGCCCTCGCGCTGTGCGCGGCCGGAGACGACCGGGCCGATCGCGGCGTAGGGTTTCCTGCCGCGCTTTTCGGCATGTGCCCGCGATTCCAGCACCAGGAAGGCGGCGCCCGAGCCGGTGATGACGCCGCCGTCTTCCGGCCGCCGCTGCCAGACCGGCGACCAGCCGCCACGCTGCAGAAAGCCGCCGAGCTCATAGGCCAGAAGCATGTCGGGATGCTCGGTCTGGAAGGAGGCGCCCACAAGGAGATGGCTCGACTGGCCGGAACGGATGCGCGCGGCCGCCGTCTCGATTGCTGCCACGCCGGCGCCTTCCTCGCCCATGAAGGTGCGCGAGGAGCCGGTGACCTTGTGGACGATGGAGATGTTGCCGGCCAGTAGATTGGAAAGCTGCGCCAGGAAGAGCGTCGGCCTGAGCTCGGTGGTCAGCTTCTCGTTCAGGAGAATGTCATGGTCGTTGCGCGTCAGCGAGGCGTCCAGAATGGCCTGGTCGACCTCCACGTCGCGCTCGCCGCCGCCGGCCGCCACCACCATGTCCATGGCGGCACACAGTTCCGAGTCTTCCTTCAGGCCGGCATCCTCGAGCGCCAGCCCGGCCGTGTAGGTGCCGAGGCGCTGCCAGGTCTCCATCTGGCGCTGGTCGCCGCGCTTCGGGATCTGCGCGCTCCAGTCGATCTCCGGCAGCGGGTGGACGGTGTAGGGAGCGAAGCGCTCCTCGTCGAGAACCGGGGAAGGCGTGCCCGTCGTCAGTGCGCGCCAGTGCGTGTCCGCGCCCACGCCCAGCGACGAAACGATGCCGAGACCGGTGATGACGACGTCCTTCGGGTCCATATCGCCTCGCTGCCGCCGGACCGGTGCTCAGGCCGCCTTGGCGGCGATCAGGCCGTCAATCTTGGCGCACAGATTCTTCATGACGAAATATTCCTCGGCCGGGACCTTTCCATCGTTGACCTCCTGGGTCCACTGCTCCAACGGCACCTTGATGCCGAATTCCTTGTCGATCGCGAAAACGATGTCCAGGAAATCCAGGCTGTCGATGCCGAGGTCGTCGATCGTGTGGCTGTCCGGGGTAATCTTGTCGCGCTCGACCTCGCTCGTTTCGGCGATGATCTCGGCAACCTTGTCGAATGTTGTCGTCACTGCGGTTCCCTCGAAGGTGGGGATTCGGTTCTTGTCGGATGGTCGGCTGTCTAATCGGTTTTTCGCGGCAGGAAAAGGGCGAAGCAGGACATGCCCGGTGCAAACCCCATATTGCAGATGACAATTTAGTCGAAGCCGACGCGGGCCGCCACCCCGATGGTTTCGCCCGAGCGCGAAAGGATGATGGCCTGCCCTTCGCGCGCGTTGACGCCGGCGAGGGCCTGGATGTTGGGCTGATGCGTCACCATGAGCAGGTTGCCGGCGCCGCTGTAGCCGCGGATACGCTCCAGAACGGCTTCGGTCTGGATCTCTTCCGCCTTCGAACCCGGCTCGAAATAGTCGAGCGCCTCGAAGATCTCCACTGCGTTGTCGCCGAAGGCGAGGTCGGCGGTGTCGCGTGCGCGGCAGTAGCGGCTCGTCAGGACGCGCTCGATGGGCGCGGCGCGGGCGAAGAAGAGGGCGCCCATACGGCGCGCCTGCTGCCGCCCGCGGTCGGACAGGTTGCGCTGGGTGGTGCAGTTCTCGATATCGAAGTTGGCGGGGTCGCCGCTGCCGGGCGCATGGGCGTGATTGATGAGCACCACCTGGCCGCCATTGCGCAACAGCGCCCAGCCGGCCTCCGTCGTCCCGGCGGGCGCCGCGGCGAGGAGGGCGAATAACGCGACGAAGAAGCGGAGCATGGACATTCCTTCCGTGAGAAGTCCCATATAGGAGTTCGGCAAGGTCAGGTGCAATCACAGCTTCTTGCGTGCGTGGTGCTGCACGCGCTTGCCGCAGGCGGGCAGGTGCCATAAAGCGGGTGCCGATGTCTCCCCTCGTCGAAACGATCACCTTCATCTTCGGACTGGTTGCGCTGGGTTATGTCAGCGGATGGCTGGGCCTGCTGGACGAGCAAACGGGCGAGGCCTTGTCGGACTTCGCGGTCGGCGTGGCGGTGCCCCTGCTTCTGTTCAGGACCATGGCCGGCGCCGATTTCGGCGACAGCCTGCCATGGAAATTGTGGCTGACCTATTTCGCAACCATAATCCTGGTCTGGGGAGCGGGGCAGTTCATGGTGATGCGCCTTTTCAAGCGCGGCAGCCGGGCGGGCATTGTCGGCGGCCTTGCGGCGAGCTTCTCCAATCTCGCGCTTTTGGGCATTCCCTTCATGCTGGGCGTCTACGGCCAGCAGGGTTTCGAGATCCTGTCGCTCCTCCTTTCCGTTCACCTGCCGGTCATGATGGCCGCCACCATCATATTGTTTGCCTGGCTGGGTGGCGAGGAGGCGCCAAGGGGTCTTGCGGCGGTGTTCGTCGATTTTATCCACGGCCTCTTCACCAATCCGCTGATCCTCGGCATCCTGGCCGGGCTCCTGTGGCGCTTTTCGGGATTGCAGATGCCCACGCTCATGGAGAGGCTCGTGAACGCGCTTGCCGACGTCGCCGCCCCGGTGGCGCTGTTCGCAGTCGGGCTCGGCCTCAGGCGCTACGGCATCAAGGGCGACATCCGGCCGGCGCTTGCCGTCTCGTCGGTCAAGCTGTTCCTCATGCCGGCCGTGGCGTTGGTATTCGCCAAGTTCGTTGGACTGCCGCCCTTGAGCGCCAAGGTGGTGGTCGCGGCGGCATCGCTGCCCTCTGGCGTCAACCCATATCTCATCGCAAGCCGTTTCGGCACGGGACAGGCTCTTTCGTCCAATGCCATGAGCATCGCCACCGCCGTGGCGGTCTTCACCACCGCCTTCTGGCTCGCCGTTGCCGAAAGGGTGTTCGGCTGATCGTGCCCGGTGCGCGATGGATGCGGGCGAAGTGTCTTGCAGGTGATCCGGACGGCACTAACTTTAGGCAGGGCTGGCCCGTCACGCGCCCGTTCGTGGCGCTTGCCGTGCGGCGGGTGTTGAACCAGTCTGCGGACACACGGGCAAAGCATGCGGTCGGACGCGCGCATCGGCGCGAAAGGAGGAAGAATGCTGAAGAAGACAAGCCATTTCATGCGCGAGGCGAACTATATCGGCGGCGCGTGGGTCGAGGCCGATTCGGGCAGTACGATCGAGGTCACCAACCCGGCGAACGGCCAGGTGATCGGCACCGTGCCCAAATCCGGGCGCGCCGAGACGAAACGCGCGATCGAGGCGGCGCAAGACGCTTTCCAGTCGTGGAAGAAGACCTCGGCCAACGACCGCGCCAAGCTTCTGCGCCGGATGCACGACGTGATCATGGAGAATCAGGACTCCCTTGCCGAACTCCTGGTGCTCGAGCAGGGCAAGCCGCTCGCCGAGGCCAAGGGGGAGGTGGGCATGTCGGCAGCCTACATCCTGTGGTTTGCCGAAGAGGGGCGGCGCGTCTACGGCGACGTCGTGCCGTCTCCCTGGGCCGACCGGCGCATCCTCGTCACCAAGGAGCCCGTCGGGGTGATCGGCGCGATCACGCCGTGGAACTTTCCTTCTTCCATGCTCGCCCGCAAGATCGGACCGGCACTTGCCGCCGGGTGCACGGCGGTCGCCAAGCCCGCTTCGCAGACGCCCTATTCGGGCCTTGCCTGGGGCGTGCTTGCGGAGGAAGCGGGTTTCCCGAAGGGCGTGGTCAACATCGTCACGGGTTCGGCATCGGAAATCGGCGACGAACTCACCGAGAATCCGCTGGTGCGCAAGATCACCTTCACGGGCTCGACGGAGGTCGGCAAGATCCTGATGCAGAAGGCCTCCGGCACGGTGAAGAAGGTTTCGATGGAACTCGGCGGCAACGCGCCGTTCCTGGTCTTCGACGACGCCGACGTCGAGCGCGCCGTGCAGGGCGCGGTGGCGGCGAAATACCGCAATTCCGGCCAGACCTGCGTGTGCACGAACCGCTTCTTCGTGCAGGAGGGTGTCTATGACCGCTTCGTCGAGAAGCTGGTGGAAGCCACCGACGAACTCAAGGTCGGCCCGGGTCTCGACGACGGCACGCAGCAGGGCCCGCTGATCGACGACAAGGCGGTCGGCAAGGTGGAGGAATTGATCGCCGATGCGACGGGGAAGGGCGCGCGCCTCGTGACCGGCGGCAAGCGGCACGCGCTGGGCGGCACTTTTTTCGAGCCGACCGTCATCGCCGACGCCTCGCCCGATATGCGCTTCATGCAGGAGGAGATCTTCGGTCCGGTCTCGCCGATCTTCCGCTTCCAAAAGGAGGAAGAGGGCGTCGCGCTCGCCAACGACACGGTCTTCGGCCTGGCCTGCTACTTCTACACCGGTGATCTCGGCCGCGCCTTCCGGGTGATGGAGGGGCTGAAATACGGGCTCGTCGGGATCAACGAAGGCATCATCACCACGGTGGAGGCACCGTTCGGCGGGATGAAGGAATCCGGCCTCGGAAGAGAGGGCGGCCATCAGGGCATCGAAGACTATCTCGACACCAAATATGTCTGCATCGGTGGACTGGGGCTGTAGGCCCGGTTGCCATGCCGTCGCCGCATGCCCCGGCCGTTGGAAGGGCGGCCGGGGCGGCGGGACCGAAAGCGGAAATTCCGGGCGGCAAAAGCAAACTCAGCGTGAGAGAAGTGCGGTAGATTGCGCAGACCACCATCACGTGCAGTGTTGGATGCTTTACTGATCCGTCCGGAACCGAGCCAAAGCCGTCATCCAACCTATGGGGAGGTTAGCCGCAATCTCGTCAACCCTAACGCGGCGAAAACAAGAGCGGTACCGGAAGCGATGGCTCGAACTTGGTTCCAGAACTGCCACCGTTCCGAATAGCTTTCCCAAATCTCCCGGGCAGACCCGATGTCGGTTGGAAACGGTTACCACCGCCAACGCATCGTTCATCGGCACGTTCACAGCCATTGTGAGGAAAAGGCCGAAAACCAGATAGATGATGGCTGCTGCCAGAAACCACAAGGCAGCCGCGCTTTGCCGGGCAATGTGCGTCACAGTGGCGGTGATGATCAGAACCACCGGTGTCAGAAAAACGCGGGAAAGAATACTGCGTTGCGCACCGAGCTATTCATCGCCTGCATCGCCTCGATTGCAATGCGGGGGTCCGCCTGGTCCAATCCCCACATCGTCGAGCAGACCCAGGCGCCGCGGCAGGCCGGGAGGCCGTCTTCCCCCTGATCGAAACCTTGGTTCAGAGCGGCCTAAAGGCCGGGAAGGTTGCAGCCCCCTCTGCCCAAACGGCGACGGAATGGTTCCTTAGCCTGTTGATCGGCGATCAGCAGATCAGGCGGGCCATCCGCGCAATGCCCCTGCCTTCGGAAAAGGAAATCCGTTCAAGAGCGGCCGCAGCAACCAGCGCGTTCAGAAAGCTTTGCGCCGCGTGACCACACGTTCGAGCTGTGCCTGCGTGCATACGTTTGATGAGGGAGACTACTACCATCCGATCCCGACGCGGCGCTCAGTCCGTCAACGTGTCTGCGGCCTCGACGAGATCATCGGGCAGAAGCTCGACGTCCTGATTGCGTCCGGGGACGACGGTGAAATCGCTCTGGTAGATGCGGTCGCGGTTTCTTGCGACCGCGGTGTATTCGCCTTCGGCCAGGACCATGGAGGCGAAGGCGCCCACCGTTTCGCGGACGATTTCGCCGGTCTCGGTCACGACCGACCAGGCCGTGTCGGCGATGGCCTCGCCGCCGGGTTCGCGTACCAGCTTCAAGGTGAGCTGGGCGGCCCGGTGCTCCACGGTGGCCTCCGTCAGCTCGCCCGCATGGACGCGGATGTCGGAGCGGATCACGGCGTTGACCGAGCCATAGGTGGAGACGACGTGATAGGTGCCGGCGTTGAGCCGGACCACCGCGTTCGGCTTGACATTGGGGATGACGAGCGGTCGCTCGCCCGTGGCTTCCGGCTCGGCTTCGTAGATGGAAAAGCGCAGCCGGTCGTGGGGGATGCGCACGCCGCCCGAAAGCACCGCGTCCAGTTTCAGCCCGCCGGCGTCGAGCACCAGGCGTTCGCTCTTGGGCTCGCTGCCCACCGTAATGCGCTTGGTCGCGCCAGCACGGCCGTAGGCCGCGTGCACCAGATAGCTGCCCGGTGACAGTGACAGGACGCTCGTGCCACCTTGCGCGGTGGCGATCAGCGGCAGTTTGCCGTTGCGGTCGGGCTCGGGTGAGAACACCCGCCAGACAAGCCCGCGGGGGATTTCTCCGGCCTCCTCGGTGAGCTGCGCCGAAAGCGTGACCTGGCCCATCTCCTCCAGCGCCAGGGGCGACCGGTTCTGGGGTGGAAGATATTCGTTGAGGCCGGGCAGGCGCAGCTTGTCGAGCGAGGCATCGCCTTCCTGCCCGGCCGCATAAGGGGCGGCCATGCCGAGAAATGCGGCGGCAAGAAGTGTGACGAATCGCCTGACAGAAAACCTCATGCTTGCTTTGAAGCCCAGCGGGGTGGCAATTTCAAGACCGCACTTGCCGCTTGCCGCGCGCCCTCCATCAGCGACAACAGGAGCTTCACCTTGAACCAGCCGTTTATCGACTTCATGCGCGCACGCCGTTCGCCGCCGATCCATGAGCTCGCTGCGCCGGCGCCGTCGGATGAAGAACTGGAGACGATGCTGGAAGCCGCCATCCGCGTGCCGGACCACGGCATGCTGGCGCCGTGGCGCTTCATTCGCTACCACGGCGAGGCGCGCGATCGTGTGGGTCGGATGCTTGCCGATCTCGCCGAAACGCGCCAGGGCCCCTTGAGCCCGGGGCAGCGGGAGAAGGAGCTGACCCGGTTTTCGCGTGCGCCGCTGGTGATCGGTGTCGTCTCCAGTCCCAAGGAGAGCGACAAGATTCCCGAATGGGAGATGTTCCTGTCCGGCGGCATGGTGGCGATGAACCTCATCCACGCCGCAAACGCGCTCGGCTACGGCACGAATCTCATCACCAACTGGTATTCCGATCTTGCGGAGGGCCGGCGCATTCTGGGCATCGCCCCGCATGAACGGGTGGTCGGCTTCGTGCATATAGGCAGCCATCCCGGCGGCACGCCCGACCGTCCGCGCCCTGATGCTTCCGCTCTCTTCAGCGACTATGCCGGGCCTTGGGAGCAGTCGTGATGTTCTACGAACCGCGCAACGGCCACGGCTTGCCGCACGATCCCTTCAAGGCGATCGTGGCGCCGCGGCCGATCGGCTGGATCTCCACGCGCCGGCCGGACGGCGCGCTCAATCTCGGTCCCTATTCCTACTTCAATGCCCTTTCCAGCAAACCGCCTTTAGTGTGGTTTTCCTCGGAAGGGGAGAAGGACAGCGCATCCATCGCCCGCGAGACCGGCGAATTCGTGGTCAATCTGGTTGGCCGCGCGCTGGCGGAAAAAATGAATGAAAGCGCCATCGACGCGCCTGCCGGCGTGAGCGAGTTCGCGCTTGCCGGCCTGACCCCCGCCCCCTGCCGGCATGTCACCTGTCCGCGTGTGGCCGAAGCGCCGGCCGCGCTCGAATGCAAGGTGACGGAGGTGTTGGAGCCGCGCGGGCTCGACGGACGTCCGGCGGGCCTGTTCGTGGTCATGGGGGAGGTGATCGGCGTGCACATCGACGATGCCATGCTTACCGACGGGCTCTTCGACGTCACCAAGGCGCAGAACCTCTCCCGCCTCGGCTATATGGATTATGCCGCGGTGACGGAGACCTTCGTCATGCGCCGTCCGCGCTGGAAGGATCGGAAAGGCTAGGGGCCGTAGTAGGTATCAGTGCTGGGGCCCTCTCTTGCGGTTTCTAACACTTAGCCTCCGCTTCGCTCCAGCTAAGATGTTGAAATCGCTTTCTCCCCCGCCAAGGGGGAGAATGGCACACGCCTTGCTGCAAATCGCCAAGGCTTGCGATTGGCAGCAGCGATGATGCCACTGTTATCTCCCCTTTGGCGGGGGAGAAAGCAAATTCTTGGGTTTGGGCAACGCCCAAGCCCTTAGAATTTGCAAGAGAGGGGGTCTTTCCGGGCTGAACGTCCACAGGCCCTACTCGTCCAGTCCCGCCAGCTTGGCGCGGGCGATGACGCGTTCGGCACGCAGGAGGTGGGGGCGGTCGATCATCGCGCCGTCGAGGCTTGCCACGCCCGTATCGCCGGCCTCCGTGAAGGCCGAGACAACGCGCCGGGCTTCGGCCACTGCCTGCGCCGAGGGCGTGAAAGCGGCATTGATTACCGGCACCTGCGCAGGGTGGATGGCCATCTTGGCGGTGAAGCCGTCGCGCTCGGCTTCGATGCATTCGCGGGCGAAGCCGTTCTCGTCGCGGAAGGCGGGGAAGACGGTGTCGACGGCCGGCACTGCGGCCGCGCTCGCCGCCAGGAGCGTCGTGGCGCGGGCGAGCGCAAAGACGTCCGTGTAGCGCCCCCTCTCGTCGCGCGCCGTTCGCGCGCCGATTTCGGCCGACAGGTCCTCCGCGCCCCAGGTGAGGCCGGCAAGGCGCGCGCTCGACCCGGCATAGGTGCCGGCGGCGAAGACGGCCGCCGCCGTTTCCGTGACGATCGGGAGAATGCGCGTAGTGCCGTCCTCAAGGTTGCATTCGGCTTCGTGCACCCGCAGCTTCACCGAAAGTAGCGTCACGTCCTGCCCGCCCGTGGCCTTGGGCAGCATGATGCCGGCGGGCGCGGCCGGCATGACGGCGACGAGGTCATCGTCGGTCATGCCGCTCGCAAGCGCGTTCACCCGGACGTAAAGACGGGCCGCCACGGTGTTTCGATGGTCGCGGATGAAGTCCGCCGCGATCTGCCGCGCCAGCGCTTTGCGCGCCGGTGCCACGGAATCCTCCAGGTCCAGGATCAGGACGTCGGCGCCGACGCCGAGCGCTCTTTGCAGCTTCTTCTCCGAATCCGCCGGGACGAAGAGCAGGGAGCGCATCAGTCCGGCCTCTTCAGGATCATGGCCTGGCGCAGGCAGCGGGCCACCAGCACCTCGTGCTGGTTATAGGCCCTGTGCTCGAAGGCGACGATCCCGCGATCGGGCCTGGAGCGCGACTCGCGCACGGTCTTCACTTCCGTCTCGACGCGGATCGTGTCACCGTGAAAGAGCGGATGGGGGAAGGCGGTCTCGCCCATGCCCAGATTGGCCACGGTCGTGCCGAGCGTCGTCTCATGCACGGAAATGCCGATCATCAGGCCGAGCGTGAGGAGCGAGTTGACCAGCGGCCTTCCCCATTCCGACTTCTCAGCGAAATCAAAGTCGATGTGCAGCGGCTGAGGATTGAGCGTCATGGCCGAGAACAGGACGTTGTCGCTCTCGGTGATGGTCTTGCGCAGCGCGTGCCTGACCACCATGCCGGGCGTGAAGTCCTCCAGATAGAGCCCAGCCATGTCTTGTCCTCCGCTTGCCCTTCATCCTTGATAGGCGCCCCGGCATCGACCGGCAAGGCGGCGATTATGGTAAACCATTCCTATACGAATTGCCGCTAGCCTGAATCTCGCGGGGCGGGAGCAGGCAGTTGAACACCATCAAGCATTTTCTGAAGTGGGTCGAGACGGCGAAGGTGTCGGAGCGGGCGGCGGCGGCGGCCGCGCTGGCGCGCGCCTACAGCCAGAAGCAACTCGCCTTCGAGGACCGCATGGCGGCCGAAGCGGCGCTGACGCTGCTTCTCGACGACCCGTCGGCCAAGGTGCGCCTCGCCCTTTCCGAGACGCTCTCTCTCAGCCGCTGCGCGCCGGCGCAAGTGGTGGCGGCGCTGGCCGCCGACCAGCCGGACGTCGCAGCACCCGTGCTCGTGCGCTCGCCGCTGATCTGCGACGGTGACCTCGTCGATCGCGTGGCAGCGGGCAACCCGGCGGTTCAGGCGGTCGTGGCGGGCCGGCCGAAGGTCTCGATGGCGGTGGCGGCGGCGATCGCCGAAGTCGGTACGGCGGCGGCGTGTCTGGCGCTGGCGGCAAACGACGGCGCTGAGATCGCCGCGCTCAGCTTCAGGCGCATGATCGAGCGGCACGGGGAGGGCGCGGCCCTGCGCCGGGCGCTTGCCGCGCGCCGGGACCTGCCCCCGGATTGCCGGCACATGCTTGTCGTGCGCGTGGGGGAGGCACTGTCGGCAGCCCCCCTGGTCCTGGCGCTGATGGGGCCGGAACGGGCCGAGAAGCTGGCGCGGGAAGCGTGCGTGACGGCTTCCATCACGCTGATCGATGCAATCGACCGGCGCGAGCACGGGGCGCTGGTGGAGCACTTGCGCCTGCGCGGCGACCTGACCTCGCGTTTCCTGGTGCGCACGGTGGCGCACGGCAAGATCGACTTTTTTGGCGCCGCGCTGGTGGCGCTGGCCAGGCAGAGCGAGGCGCGCGTTCAGGCGCTCTTGAAGGGCGGCAGGCAAGCCGCGCTGACCGCGCTTCTTTCGCGCGCTGGCCTCGAGCCGGTGACCCATGCACCGCTTCTGGCCGCGCTCGCCATGTGGCGTGAGATCGCCGTCGGCAAACGGGTGGCCGGACCGCAGGAAGTGTCCTGGCATATGCTCCAAACGCTGGAGAAGGCCCCGGCGGGCCGGCAGGCCGATCGCGAAGCCCTTGCCGGGCTCTTGAAGCGCATTCATCTGGAAAGCCTGCGCGAGAACGCGCGCGAGCAGGCCCTGGCGCTGGCGGCCGCCTGAAGCGCGTTCATCCCAGCGGCCCTCGACCGTTTTACCGGTGGAGGGTTCAGGCATGGATCCTCGGGTCAAGCCCGAGGATGGCGACGGCGCGGTGTATGCCGCCAGTCGCCAACAGCGAGAGCAGGGCCGTTGGCAATCAGATATCCAGTTCCTCGACGAACTCGGCGTTTTCCTGGATGAAGCGGAAGCGGGCCTCGGGCTTGGTGCCCATCAAGGCTTCGACGGCGAGCTTGGTGGCATCGGCCGCTTCCTGGATCTCCACGCGCAGGAGCGTCCGGTGCTCCGGGGCCATGGTCGTTTCCTTGAGCTGCCTGGGCAGCATCTCGCCGAGGCCCTTGAAGCGGCCGATCTCGATCTTGCCGCGGCCGGTGAATTCGGTGGCGAGCAACTCCTCCTTGTGGGCATCGTCGCGCGCGTACATGGTCTTGCCGCCCTGGCTGAGCTTGTAGAGCGGCGGCACGGCCAGGAAGAGGTGCCCGCCGGCGATGAGTTGCGGCATCTCCTGATAGAAGAAGGTGATGAGGAGGGAAGCGATGTGGGCGCCGTCGACGTCCGCGTCGGTCATGATGATGATGCGCTCGTAGCGCAGATCGTCCTCGCGGTATTTCGCGCGTGTTCCGCAGCCGAGCGCCTGGATGATGTCGGAGATCTGCTGATTGGCGGCGAGCTTGCCCGACCCGGCGCTGGCGACGTTCAGGATCTTGCCGCGCAGCGGCAGGACCGCCTGGGTGGCGCGGTTGCGTGCCTGCTTGGCCGAGCCGCCGGCCGAATCGCCTTCGACGATGAAGATTTCGGCGCCGGCCGTCGCGCCGGCCGTGCAGTCGGCGAGCTTGCCGGGCAGGCGCAGCTTGCGCACGGCGCTCTTGCGGCTCACCTCGCGCTCCTGGCGGCGGCGCAGCCGCTCGTCGGCGCGCGCGATCACCCAGTCGAGAAGCTTAGAGGCTTCGGCCGGGTTGTCGGCAAGCCAGTGGTCGAACGGGTCGCGCACGGCGTTCTCGACGATGCGCATCGCAGCGGCGGTGGCCAGCTTGTCCTTGGTCTGGCCGACGAATTCCGGCTCGCGCACGAACACCGACAGCATGCCGGCGGCCGAGATCATCACGTCCTCGGGCGTGATGATGGCGCCGCGCTTATTGCCGGTCAATTCGGCATAGCCGCGCAAGCCCTTCACCAGCGCGTTGCGGAAGCCGGCCTCGTGGGTGCCGCCCTCGGGCGTGGGCACGGTGTTGCAGTAGGAGTTGAGGAACGCGTCGCCGCCGTACCAGGTGACGGCCCACTCCACCGCGCCGTGGCCGCCGCGCTTCTCGCTGCGCCCGGAGAAGACCTCCTTGGTGACCTGGAACTCGCCGTCGAGCGAGGCGGCGAGGAAGTCCTTCAAGCCGCCGGGGAAATGGAAGGTGGCCTTCTCCGGCGTCTCGTCCTTCTCCTTCAGGAGGGACGGCGCGCAATTCCAGCGGATCTCCACACCGCCGAAGAGATAGGCCTTGGAGCGGGCCATACGGTAGAGGCGGTCGGGCGAGAACGTCGCGCCGGCGCCGAAGATCTCGGCATCCGGCTTGAAACGCACGCGCGTGCCCCGCCGGTTGTGCACCTCGCCGAGATTTTCGATCTTGCCCTGGGCCGCGCCGCGGGCGAAGCGCTGGCGGTAGAGTTGACGATTGCGCGCGACCTCCACCTCGAGTGTCTCCGACAGCGCGTTGACCACCGATACGCCGACGCCGTGCAGACCGCCGGAGGTCTCGTAAACCTTGGAATCGAATTTGCCGCCAGCGTGCAGCGTGGTCATGATGACTTCGAGTGCGGACTTGTCCTTGAATTTCGGATGCGGATCGATGGGAATTCCGCGCCCGTTGTCGGTGACGGTCAGGAAGCCGTCCGCTTCGAGCTCGACCTCGATGAAGGAGGCGTGACCGGCCACCGCCTCGTCCATGGAGTTGTCGATAACCTCGGCGAAGAGATGATGCAGGGCCTTGGCGTCCGTGCCGCCGATATACATGCCCGGGCGCCGGCGCACCGGCTCCAGCCCCTCCAGAACCTCGATATCCGCGGCGCTGTAGCCGCCATCGCCGGCAGGGACGGCCGCGGGGCGCGGCGCCTTGCGCTCGGCAGCGGCGGGTTCGGGCTGCTTCACGCGTTGTGCACTGGAGGCGAGCCCGGAGAAGAGATCGTTGGTTTCGTCCATATGAATTGTGCTTCCTAAACCCCCGAATCAGCCGTGATTCTGCCATGGAATTCATGGCGAAGCGAAGGCCGTTCCGGTTCCGTTCGGTTCGTTTCCCGACCGCGAGGGCAATCAGACGCGTTGCATGAATGTGGTCCGACGGCGTGCTGTGATAGGCGAAGCCGGCGCACGCTTCAATGTGCAAGTCCCGCGCTTCACCGATTTCGGGAGGTGCAGGGATGCAGGGCGTCTTCGCGGGGCGTTGCAAACCGGCTGCCGCAATGGTCTAGTTCGCTCTCCGAGCGGAATGTCTCGAGGAGCGCGCCGTGGAACCCGCCGTCCTGTTGATCAGTGTCTTCGCCATCTTCATTCCCGCCCTGATCCTGCCCGGACCCGACTTCGTCGCCGTGGTGCGCTCGTCGATGAGCAGGGGGACGACGGCCGGGCTTCTGACCACCGCCGGGGTGACGCTGGGGCTGGGCTTCTATGCCGCGCTCAGCCTGCTCGGCCTCTCCGCGATCCTGGTTCAGTACCAGTGGGTCGCCTGGGCGATACGTCTGGCGGGCGGGCTCTATCTCATCTATCTCGGCGTGCGCCTGATCCTTTCCACGCCGGAGCAGATCACCGTGGACGAGGGCGATCAGAAGTCGCGGGCCAACGCGTTCTTCTTCGGTTTTGCCGTCACGCTCACCAATCCCAAGGCGATCGTGCTGTTCGCCAGCGTCTTCGCCACCGCCGTCACGGCCGAAACACCCGCCTGGGTGATGATCCTCATGGTCGGGCTGGTCATGGCGACCGCGCTCGTCTGGTATTCCTTCGTCAGCCTGTGTATGTCCTCCGCACCGGTGATCCGATCGTTCGGCCATGCCCGGCACTGGATCGAACGGGTGGCGGGCGTTTGCTTCGTCGGCATCGGCGGACGCATCCTCGCCGACAGCCGTAATCCGATCTCGACCTGAGGCCGTCAGGGCTCCGGCCGGCGATGAGCTGCGTTCGTTGCCATGGGCGCTATCCCGGTCGAACGCAGCGAAGCGGGGTGGGAGCCGGGATCACGGCTCGAGACGACCGGCCTTGATCTCGCCTGCTTCGGGGAGATCAGGCGCGCGTGCGGCGGCGCTCCCGGCGCCCCGGGCCGACGCTGCCGGCGCCGCTTTGGGCCGCGGCCTTGTTGCGCATGGGCCCGACGCGCGCCTCGATCCCGGCGATGTCCGGGCGTTCGGCCTTCTCGTGTTCGTCGAGCGCCTTGCGCATCGCCGCCAGATGGGCGAACGAGGTGCCGCAGCAGCCGCCGATGATCCTGGCGCCGCCGTCGACGGCGAGGCGCACATAATCGGCCATAAGTTCGGGCGTGCCGGAATAATGGATTTCCGACCCGTGGAACTCCGGGATGCCGCAATTGCCTTTCACGACGATGGTGGCGTCCGGCCGTGCTTCGGTCATATCGAGGAGCGCGGCCAGGATATCGGGTGCGCCGACGCCGCAATTGGCGCCCACTGCCAGCGGTTTTTCGGCAAGATCGTCGGCGACCCCATGTATGTCCTTCGGCGCAAGGCCCATCATGGTGCGGCCGGCGGTGTCGAAGGATCCGGTATAGGTGTAGGGGAGCCCCACGCGGATGGCGGCCTCCGCCGCCGCGCGGATCTCGTCGGGGGCCGACATGGTCTCGATCCAGGCGACTTCCGCGCCGCCGGCCTTCAACCCCTCGATCTGCTCGGCAAACGCCTCCACCGCGTCTTCATAGGTAAGCGCGCCGAGGGGCTGCAGGAGTTCGCCCGTGGGGCCGACCGAGCCGGCGACGATGACGCGCCGGCCGGCCTTCGCCGCCACGGCGCAGGCGATCTCGGCGGCTTTCCTGTTGAGCGCGTGGACGCGGTCCTGCGCGTTGTGCAGCTTCAGCCGGTGGCGCGTGCCGCCGAAGGAATTGGTGAGGATGATGTCCGACCCGGCGTCGACGAAACCCTGGTGCAGCGCCTCGATCTTTTCCGGCGCTTCCTCGTTCCAGAGCTCCGGCGCTTCGCCCGACTGCAGACCCATGGCAAAGAGGTTGGTACCCGTTGCGCCATCGGCGAGCAGTACGCCCTTTTCAGCAATCAGCGCATCAATGGGATTTTGCATGAGCGACCGCCTTTCGGGACGGGGATTCAGTCTTCAGAACATGAAGAATAAAGATATAAAGAAGTCTTTATGTGATGTCAATCGCCATCGGCGGCCGACCCCGGCATTCGGCGGCGCCGGTCTCCGCCATTTTCGCCCGCCCGCGAAAGCAGGGCAATCGCATCTACACGAATTTTTGCAGCCTCGGCGACAACCGTGCCGTCACCCCGGAAAGCCGAAGGCTTATCCGGGGCCTATTGGTCGCAAGATCATGGAGCATGGCCCGGTGCTCGTCCCGGCTGTGTTCAGGAACCGGCGGCGCCTTCTGCGGAGAACGGCCGCGCCTCACAATGGTCCCGGCTCGGCGGCTTCGCCGCTTGGCCGGGATGACGGGGGAGAGGACAGCGCCCCTCGCACCATTCGAAATGTTCAAACGCGATCGCCCGCCCGCGTGAGATCACTATGGCGGCTACGGTCAGCCTCAGCTCGCCAGTGCCTCCATCGGCGGGCAGGAGCAGACGAGGTTGCGGTCGCCGGCGACATTGTCGACGCGCGAGACCGGCGGCCAGTATTTCGAGTCGGCCTCCATGCTGCCCGTGGGGAAGGCGGCCTCGGCGCGCGAATAGGGGTGCGACCACTCATCGGCCATCAATTCGCTGGCCGTGTGCGGAGCGTTGACGAGCGGATTGTCCTCCTTCGGCCATTCGCCCTTTTCCACGCGCTCGGCTTCGCGGACGATGGAGATCATGGCGTCGCAGAACCGGTCGAGCTCGCTCTTTGGTTCCGATTCCGTTGGCTCCATCATCAAGGTGCCGGCCACCGGCCACGACATGGTGGGCGCGTGGAAGCCGTAATCGATGAGGCGCTTGGCCACGTCCTCCACCGTGATCCCGGCACGCTCTTTCAGGACGCGCGTATCAAGGATGCATTCATGCGCCACCCGGTCGTTGCGGCCCTTGTAGAGCACGGGATAGTGCGCCTTCAGCCGCTCGGCGACGTAGTTGGCGTTGAGAATGGCCATTTCGGTCGCCCGCTTGAGACCTTTGGCGCCCATCATGCGGATGTACATCCAGGTGATCGGCAGGATCGAGGCGCTGCCGAAGGGCGCACTTGCCACCGCATGGGTCGTGCCTAACGCCTCGTGGCCCGGCAGGAAGGGCCGCAGATGCGCCTTGACGCCGATCGGGCCCACGCCCGGCCCGCCGCCGCCATGGGGGATGCAGAAAGTCTTGTGCAGGTTCATGTGGCAGACGTCGGCGCCGAGGTCGCCCGGGCGGGCGAGGCCGACAAGGGCATTCAAGTTGGCGCCGTCGAAATAGACCTGCCCGCCATGGTCATGGATCACCGCGCACATGTCGCGCACGCCTTCCTCGAAGACGCCGTGGGTGGAGGGATAGGTGATCATCAGGGCGGCGAGCTGTTCGCCATGCTCGGCGGCCTTGGCCTTCAGGTCGTCCATGTCGATGTCGCCGCTCTCGGTGCAGCGCACGACGACGACGCGCATGCCGGCCATGGAGGCGGAGGCGGGGTTGGTGCCGTGGGCGGAGGAGGGAATCAGGCAGACGTCGCGCTCGTCCTCGCAGCGCTCGCGATGGTAGCGGCGGATGGCCAGAAGCCCCGCATATTCGCCCTGGCTACCGGCGTTGGGTTGCAGCGAGACGCCATCGAAGCCGGTGATCTCGGCGAGCCAGCCTTCCAGTTCCCCGATCATGCGGCGATAGCCCGCCGTATGGCCTTCCGGGGCGAAGGGGTGCAGGCCCGCGACCTCGGGCCAGCTCACCGGCATCATCTCCGCGGCGGCATTCAGCTTCATCGTGCAGGAGCCAAGCGGGATCATCGCCCGGTCGAGGGCCAGGTCCTTGTCGCCGAGGCGGCGCAGGAAGCGCATCATCTGCGTTTCCGAGCGGTGCTCCTGAAAGATGGGCTGTGTGAGAAAAGCCTTGCCGCGCGCCGGCGCCGGCGTGATCGGCTCGGCCGCATCGGGGACGGACACGCCGAACAGTGTGGCGATCGCCTGCAGGTCTGCCTCGGTGGAGGCCTCGTCGAAGGCGACACTGACGTTGTCGGCGTCGATGACGCGCAGCAGGCGACCCGTCTTCTCGGCCTCGGCGGCGATTTTCTCCGCCCGACCGGGAACCGTGGCCGTGACGGTATCGAAAATCCTTTCGCCGGCAAGTTTCAGGCCTTCTTTCTCGAGAGCGGTGTGAAGGCGTGCAGCCAGGCCATGGACATGGGCGGCAACCGCCTTCAGCCCTTCCGGGCCGTGCCAGATGGCGTAGGCGGCGGCCATGTTGGCGAGCAGCGCCTGGGCGGTGCAGATGTTCGAGGTCGCCTTGTCGCGACGGATGTGCTGCTCGCGCGTTTGGAGCGCCAGCCGGTAGCCGGGACGGCCGTGGGCGTCGGTCGACTGGCCGACGAGCCGGCCGGGCATGAGCCGCGTCAGCCGGTCGGAGACGGCGCAATAGGCCGCGTGCGGCCCGCCGAAGCCCATCGGCACGCCGAAGCGCTGCATCGAGCCGACGGCGATCTCCGCCCCGAGGGCGGCGGGCGTCCGGCTCATCACCAGGCCCAGCGGATCGGCGACGAAGACGACGATGGCGTCCCTGGCCTTGGCCTCACGGATAATGTCGGAATGATCCCCGTAGACACCGTGGGTGTCGGCCCAGGGCACGATGACGGCGAAGGTGTCGTCGTCCACCCCATCCGTCGCGATCTCCAGTTCCAGCGGCTCGGCGCGGGTTTCCACCACGTTGCGGGTCTGCGGGTGGAGCGCGCCGGCGATCACCAGCCGATTGCGTTTGCCGCGGTGGTGGCGCCAAGCGATCCCCACCGCCTCCGCCGTGGCCGAGCCCTCGTCCAGCAGGGAGGCGGAGGCGACGGGCAGGCCTGTCAGCTCGGTGACCAGCGTCTGAAAGTGGAACAGCATCTCCAGCCGTCCCTGGCTGATCTCCGACTGGTAGGGGGTATAGGCCGTGTACCAGGCCGGGTTCTCGAAGAGGTTGCGCTGGATCACCGGCGGCACGTGACAGCCGTGATAGCCGGCGCCGATGAAGCTCTTCAGCACCCGGTTCTCACGCATGCAGGCCTGCAACTCGGCGAGCGCCTCAGCCTCGCTTGCCGGCGCCGGCAGGTCGAGCGGCCGCTCGAGGCGGATCGAGTTGGGCACGGCCTGGCTGACCAGCGTCTTCAACGACGGTACGCCGAGGGCGGCCAGCATGGCCTTCGTCTCCTCGCCGCGCGGGCCGATATGGCGTGCGTAGAAGGGTTGTATCATATCCGACATATAGTGTTCCTAAGCGATGCTTGCTTTATAGGCGTCTTCGTCCATCAGGCCTTCGAGCTGGCCCTGGTCGGAAAGACGCATCTTCCACAGCCAGCCGTCGCCCGTGGGTGCGGTGTTGACGAGGGACGGATCGCTGGTCAGCGCCTCGTTGACGTCCGTCACCTCGCCGTCGGCCGGGGAATAGACGTCGGAAGCCGCCTTCACCGATTCAACCACGACCGCGGTGTCGCCCTTGGAAAGCGCACGGCCGGTTTCGGGCAGGTCGACGAAGACGAGGTCGCCGAGCTGCTCCTGCGCATAGTCGGTGATGCCGACCGTCGCCGTGTCGCCCTCGACGCGGATCCACTCGTGATCTTCGGTGAAATAGGTCTTGCTCATGCCTGGTTATCCTTTGCGATAGCGATGGGGCGTGAAGGGCAGGGGGTGGATGTCGATCGGCACGCGGTTCCCGCGCACCTCCGCGAAAAGGCGCGTGCCGATCTCGGCAAGGGATTTCTCCACATAGCCCATGGCGACCGGATGGCCGGCGGAGGGGCCGAAGCCACCGGAGGTGACGCGGCCGACCGCCACACCGGCATCGTTGATGAGAGGCGCGCCGGCGCGGACCGGCTGGCGTCCCTCGGGCTTGAGGCCCACGCGCTTTTCCCTCGCGCCGTCGGCCAGGATGCGGCGCAGGGCGTCCGCGCCGACGAAACTGCCGTTCTCCCGCAGACCCTTGGGGATCGCCCAAAGAAGCGCAGCGCTCGCCGGGTCGGCCGTCTCGTCGATGTCCTGGCCGTGCAGGCAAAGGCCGGCTTCCAGCCGCAGGCTGTCGCGCGCGGCAAGCCCGATCCACTGGGCACGCTCGTCCGCCAGGATCTTTTCCACAAATGCGGGCGCTTCCTCGGGCGGCAGCGCGATCTCGAAGCCATCCTCGCCGGTGTAGCCGGAGCGGGTGGCGAACCAGTTCCCACGCGGCTCGGCGGCCGTCATGAAGGTCAGGTCGCTCAGGTCCAGCCCGGCGCCGATGAGGACGGCCTCCGCCGCCGGGCCCTGCAAAGCCAGGAAAACACGCTGCAGCGGCTCGACCCGCACGCTGAAATCCTTGGCGACAGCGCGCAGATGCGCCTCGTCCTTGGCGGCGTTGCCGGCATTGGCCACTACCATGAAGCGCTCTGGCGTCAGGCGGGTGACGATGAGGTCGTCGATGATGCCGGCGCGCTCGTTAAGCAGCAGTGTGTATTTCGACTTTCCCTCGCCGAGCGCCGCGGCGTCCATCGGGCAGGCGCGGGAGAGAAAGGCGGCCGCGTCACCGCCTTCCACCGCGAAAAGCTGCATGTGGGAGATATCGAAAAGCCCGGCCTTCTCACGGGTGTGAAGGTGCTCCTTCATCACGCCGGCGGGATAGGTGAGCGGCATGCGCCAGCCGGCGAAGGCGCCGAAACGCGCGCCTGCCTCCGCATGCAGGTTTTCGAGCGGAAGATGCTTCAAGGTGTCGCCTTCACTCATGCTGCCTCCAAAGATGCACAACACGCCGCGCATGCGGCATGGTCGCGCCCCTCTGTCGGAAGCCTGAGAGACTCGCACCGCCGGAACTCTGTCGACGACGCTTACACCTTCGGCGCGGGGCATTTTGCCCCGACTTTCCAGAGTGTCTGACCTGTCTACGGTACGTTTGCCTGAGAGATTTTGGGCGTTTTCCCCTTCGGCGGCAGCATTCCGCTGCTCTCTCCCACAGACAGGCAGGGCCTTTCGGGCCCTCGACGTTTTCGTACCTAACGCAGTTGCGGCGTCTTGTCACGCCCAGTCTGGCGACAGGGAAAACCCGTCCCCATGCTTATCGGCGCACCGGCCTACTGGCTGTTGGACGCGCGCAGGAGATCCTGCTCGATCTGGGCGATGACGCGCCCGGATTCCTCATGGAGGCGCCGCAGGCGCTTCAGATTCGCCGAGACCGCCTGAACCAGCTCGGAGCGACTTTCGTCCGCCGGCGAGGCGCCGATGCCGTGGAGCAGCCAGGAAAGGCTGACATTCAAGACGCCGGCGAGCATCGTCAGCCTGTTCGCGCGCGGCTGCGAGCGGTCGCTCTCCCAGGCCTGAATGGTGGATGTCTTGACGCCGAGGCGCCGGGCGAGTTCCGCCGTGGTCAGGCCGGTGGCGTCGCGGGCACGCGAAAGGCGGCCGCCCATCGTGTCGCGATCAGGGATGTCGGAATAGATATCCGCGGTGTCAGGCACCGATTCGTTCCTCCATTTTTAGCTTATTGCTTTGCCCGCGCGTGAGCGGGCGAGGACACCCAAAGCATGAAGCACATGGCGCGCGATAACAAGCGGGTCGGCCGTTTTCGTTGGAGGACTGCCGAAAAGGGTCTTTGTTTCAACCGCTTGGCCAAAACCAAAAGTGGCGGCCGGGATCCTGCCGGGGCCCGGCTCACCTCATGATTTCCGGCTCTCTACACGCCAAGCCGCGCCGCGTGCCAGGCGAGGTGGTCCTCCATGAAGCTGGACATGAAGAAATAGGAGTGGTCGTAGCCCTCCCGCATGTTCAGCGTGAGCGGGATGTCCGCCTTGCGGCAGGCTTCCTCGAAGAGCCACGGCCGCAGCCCCTCGTCGAGGAAACCGTCCGCCGTGCCCTGGTCGATGAGAAACTCCTCGAAGCGGTGGCCGTCCTCGACCAGCGCGCAGGCGTCATACTGGCGCCAGCGGTTCTTGTCGGCGCCCAGATATTTTTCGAACGCCCCCTTCGACCAGCCCGCGGTCGACGGCTCGACGATCGGCGCGAAGGCGGAGCAGCTTTTGAACCGGTCGGGGTTCTTCAGCGCCATGGTAAGCGCCCCGTGGCCGCCCATGGAATGGCCGAAGATGCTCTGCCGGCTCAAATCGGCAGGGAACTCCTTTCCGACCAGTGCAGGCAGTTCCTCCATGAGGTAGGAATACATGCGGTAATTCTGATCATAGGGTGCCTCGGTCGCGTCGAGATAGAAGCCGGCACCGGCGCCGAACTGCCAATTGTCCGCCTCGTCGGGCACATGCTCGCCGCGCGGGCTCGTGTCCGGGCAGACGACGATCAGGCCAAGCTCGGCCGCCTTGCGGCGATACTCGGCCTTTTCCATCGCATTGGCGTGTGTGCAGGTGAGGCCCGACAGATACCACAGAACGGGACAGGGGCCGTCCTTTGCCTGCGGCGGCACAAAGACGGCGAAGGTCATGTCGCAGCGGCACGTCTCGGACGTGTGCGAATAGACGCCCTGTATGCCGCCGTGGGATTTCGCGGTGGAGATGGTTTTCATGGTGATCCTCTCGTCAGTTTAGCCTTTCGCGCGCCGCACGACGATGTCCAGCGCCTGCAGAAAGGCGGAGCGGTCTTTTGGCGTGAAGCCGGCATTGTAGCCCTTGATCTCGCCCGCCTCGCGCAGATCCTGTTTCAGGTTGCGCATGGCGACGTCCATGCCGATGCTCTGCCGCGTGAAGGTGCGGCCGGTGGGGCCGAGCACGGAGACGCCTTTTTCCACCAGCCGGGCTGCAAGCGGCACGTCCGCTGTGATGCCGATGTCGCCGGGGATAGCGTTCTTGGCGATCCAGTCATCCGCGGCATCCGCCGTCCCCGGCACGACCACATGGCGCACCATGGGATCGCGCGAGGGACGCAAGCCCCCGTTGGAGACGAAGACGACGGGAACGCCGTGGCGTTCGGCCACGCGCGTCACTTCCGCCTTCACCGGGCAGGCATCGGCATCGACATAGATCGTAGGCAAGGTGCCGCCCTGGCTAGTAGACCACCACGCTGCGGATCGACTCGCCCTGATGCATCAGGTCGAAGCCTTTGTTGATCTCATCGAGCGAGAGCGTGTGGGTGATCATCGGGTCGATCTCGATCTTGCCTTCCATGTACCAGTCGACGACCTTCGGCACATCGGTACGCCCGCGCGCGCCGCCGAAAGCGGTGCCTTTCCAGACACGGCCGGTGACGAGCTGGAAGGGACGGGTGGAGATCTCCTGGCCGGCACCGGCGACGCCGATGATGATGGACTCGCCCCAGCCGCGATGGGCCGATTCCAGCGCCTGGCGCATGACGGTGACGTTGCCCGTGCAGTCGAATGTGTAGTCCGCGCCGCCGATCTGGTCCGCGCCACGCTTGGTCATGTTCACGAGATAAGGCACGAGGTCGCCCTCGACCTCCTTCGGATTGACGAAATGGGTCATGCCGAAGCGCTCGCCCCATTCCTTCTTGTCGTTGTTGAGGTCGACGCCGATGATCATGTCGGCACCAGCAAGGCGCAGGCCCTGGATGACGTTGAGGCCGATGCCGCCCAGGCCGAAAACGATGGCCGTGGCGCCGATCTCGACCTTCGCCGTGTTGATGACGGCGCCGATGCCGGTGGTCACGCCGCAGCCGATGTAGCAGATCTTGTCGAAGGGTGCGTCCGGGTGCACCTTCGCCACCGCGATTTCAGGAAGCACGGTGAAGTTGGAGAAGGTCGAGCAGCCCATGTAATGGTGCAGCTTCTCGCCATCGAGCGAAAAGCGCGACGTGCCGTCCGGCATCAGGCCCTGTCCCTGGGTCGAGCGGATGGCGGTGCACAGATTGGTCTTCTGCGACAGGCAAGAGGGGCACTGGCGGCATTCGGGCGTGTAGAGCGGGATGACGTGGTCGCCCTTCTTCAGGCCGGTCACGCCCGGGCCGACATCCACCACCACGCCCGCGCCCTCGTGGCCGAGGATCGCCGGGAAGAGGCCTTCCGGATCGGCGCCGGACCGCGTGAACTCGTCCGTATGGCAAATTCCCGTGGCCTTCACTTCGACCAGGACCTCACCTTCGCGCGGGCCTTCCAGATCCACATCCATGATTTCGAGCGGCTTGCCGGCGGCAAGGGCGACGGCGGCGCGTGTTTTCATCAGGCATCCCTCCTGCTGGGGTATCGTTTCGTGGTTTCCGGTGCCCGGCAGTGATGTTTCAGGAATTGGCCCGCTTCGCAAGTCCTTCGGGCGCGGCGAATAGCGCACACGCTTCAGACGATGCTTGAGCCGGGCTCGCCAAGCCCATAAAAAGAGCCGATTGCTGGGGAAACGGCCGCATGTTCAAGAAGATACTGATCGCCAACCGGGGGGAGATCGCCTGCCGCGTCATTCGGACGGCCCGCAGAATGGGGATCGCCACCGTCGCCGTTTATTCGGAAGCGGACGTGGATGCCGTCCATGCGGAGATGGCGGATGAGGCGGTCGCGATCGGCCCGGCGCAGGCGTCCCAGAGCTATCTTTCCATCGACCGTGTCATCGCCGCGTGCAAGGAGAGCGGAGCCGAGGCGGTCCATCCCGGCTACGGGTTCCTGTCTGAAAACGCCGTATTCTGTGAAAGGCTGGAGGACGAGGGCATCGTCTTCATCGGCCCGAAGGCTGCGGCGATCCGGGCCATGGGCGACAAGATCACCTCCAAGAAGATGGCGCAGGAAGCGGGTGTTTCCACCGTGCCCGGCTTCATGGGGCTCGTCGAGGACGCCGATGATGCGGCTCGAATCGCCGCCGAGATCGGCTATCCCGTCATGCTCAAGGCGTCCGCCGGCGGCGGCGGCAAGGGCATGCGGATCGCCGGGAACGACGATGAGGCGCGGGAGGGCTTCGCGCGGGCCAAATCGGAAGCAGCCGCCTCCTTCGGCGACGACCGCATCTTCATCGAAAAGTTCATCGAGGAGCCGCGTCATATCGAGATCCAGGTGCTGGCGGACGGCCATGGACACACGATCCACCTGGGCGAGCGGGAGTGCTCGATCCAGCGGCGCAACCAGAAGATCGTGGAAGAGGCGCCGTCGCCCTTTCTGGACGAAGAGACACGGCAGGCGATGGGCGCGCAGGCGGTCGCGCTGGCCGAGGCGGTCGGCTACCAGAGCGCGGGCACGGTGGAGTTCATCGTCGATAAGGAGCGCAATTTCTATTTCCTCGAAATGAACACGCGTCTGCAGGTGGAGCATCCTGTGACCGAACTCGTCACCGGCATCGATCTCGTGGAGCAGATGATCCGGATCGCCGCCGGTGAGACGCTCAAAACAGCGCAGAAGGACGTGAAGCTTGACGGCTGGGCCGTCGAAAGCCGCATCTACGCGGAAGACCCGCTGCGCAACTTCCTGCCCTCGATCGGCCGGCTGACGCGCTATCGCCCGCCCGGGGAGGGGCGGCAGGGCGACGTCGTGCTGCGCAACGACACGGGCGTGGCCGAGGGATTGGAAATTTCCATGCACTACGATCCGATGATCGCCAAGCTGTGTACCTGGGCCCCCGAGCGTCTTTCGGCCATCGACGCCATGTCGGCTGCGCTCGACCGCTTCGTGGTCGACGGGATCGCCCACAACATCCCGTTCCTGTCCACCCTCATGCGCCATCCGCGCTGGCGGGAGGGGCGGCTGTCGACCGGTTTCATTGCCGAGGAATTTCCGGACGGCTTCTCCGCGCCGAAGCCGGACGAGGAGGCGCAGGCGATCTTTTGCGCGGTGGCGCTGGCCATCGAGCTTTTGCGCCGCGACCGCCTGGACCGGCTGCCGGGGCGGCTCGTACCCCATTCGGGCGAGATCCGGCGGGACTGGGTGGTGAAGCTCGACGAGGCGTATAAGCCGATCTCGGTTGTGGAGGGGACGATCTCCATTCCCTTGAAACTCGATCTTTCCATTGGCGGCAAAACGGTCGACCTCGTCTCGTCCTGGCGGCCGGGCGAGCCGGTCTGGGAGGGCAGGGTCGGCGGCCAGGACCTGGCGTTGCAGGTCCGTCCCATTCTCAACGGGGTGAGGCTTTCCCGGCAGGGGATGGCCTGCGCAGCACGCGTGATGCTGCCGCGCGTGGCCGAACTCGATCGCCTGATGCCGGTGCGCGAGCCGCCGGACACGACGAAGATGCTTCTGTGCCCCATGCCCGGCCTAGTCGTCTCGATCGCCGTGAGGGAAGGCCAAGAGGTGAAGGCAGGGGAAGTGCTCGCGGTCGTGGAGGCCATGAAGATGGAAAATGTGCTGCGCGCCGAGTGGGATTGCACAATCGCCTCCATCAAGGCCGCGCCCGGCGACAGCCTGGCCGTGGACGCGGTGATCATGGAGTTTGCGTGAGGGGCTTTTTGGCGGCGTAATGCAGGTGGTGGTGTTCCCGGAATGGATCCCGGACAGCCCTTCGGGGCTTCCGGGATGACGGCGTGGCTGTGCTTTGAGCAGGTATGGACCAGTCGATGGGTGGGTATGTATACATTCTGGCTTCGAAAAGGGGTGGAACATTGTACACCGGCGTCACCGCGGATTTGGCGAGGCGCGTCTGGGAACACAGGGAGTGCTTGTCAAAGGGATTCACGTCTCGCTACGGTGCGGTTCGGCTGGTCTGGTACCAGGAATTCTTCGACATCGGTGACGCCATTCTCTACGAGAAGAAGATCAAGCGATGGCGGCGGGCGTGGAAGATCCGGCTGATCGAGGAGATGAATCCCGATTGGCGAGAACTTTACGGCGGAATGGGTTGGTAGCGCGCGAGCCGTCATCCCGGAAGCTGGAGCGAAGCGGAGGCTGTCCGGGATCCATTCCGTGACGTCGCGGGCATATAGACATCTGTGATCAACTGCATCGCTGACTCGACCTGCGAAACACGATCCGAAACAATGCCGGCAGGCGCAACCGAGTCTCAAGAGCTGAATCGAAATGGCAAGCGACAGGCGATCGCGTGATCCCCTCCTGGCGGAAGCCGCCCGTGCAGCGGCGCGGCCGGAACGGCCGTTTATCCATCTTCGGGTCCATTCGGCCTATTCGCTGCTCGAGGGCGCGCTGCCGATCGGCAAGATCATCGGCCACGCCGTCAAGGACGAGACGCCCGCCATCGCCGTCACCGACACCAACAACCTCTTCGGCGCGCTGGAATTTGCGCAGAAGGCGGTGAAGGAGGGGGTGCAGCCAATTATCGGCTGCCAGCTCGACATCGCTTTCGAGGATGCATTTTCCGACGCGCGGCGGAGCCACAGCCGCAAGGGCGGAAGTCCGTTCGATCCGCTGGTATTGATCGCTGCAACGGAGGAGGGCTACGCCAATCTCGTGAAGCTGGTCAGCCGTGCCTATCTGGAGAACGAAGCCGGGGCGGACCCGCATATCGCGGCAGGGTGGCTGGAAGATCATGCGGAGGGAATTGTTTGTCTCAGCGGCGGCCCGCGCGGGCCGGTGGGCGCGGCACTGAAGGCGGACCGGGCGGAAGTCGCCGAGGCGCGACTTTTGTTTCTCAAGAAGAAGGCGTTCGGTGATCGGCTCTACGTGGAACTTGAGCGGCTGCGCGACTATGACCGGGCGGTCGAGGCGGCAACGGTCGACCTGGCGTACCGTCACGATTTGCCGCTCGTGGCCACCAATGAAGGCTTCTTTCCCACCCGCGAGGATTTCGAGGCGCACGACGCGTTGATCGCGATTGCCGAGGGTGCGGTCATCGCCATGGACGACCGGCGCCAACTCACGCCCGACAATTACCTGAAGAGCCAGGCCGAGATGGGGGTGCTGTTCGCCGACTTGCCGGAGGCGATCGACAACACGGTCGAGATCGCGCTGCGCTGCTCCTACTATCCGAAGACCTGCAAGCCGATCCTGCCGCGCTTCACCGGCGGGGAGGCGGAGGATCCCGAGGCGGTGCTCGAGGCCGAGGCCGACGAGTTGCGCCGGCAGGCACGCGAGGGGTTGGAAAGGCGGCTGGAGGCGCAAGGGCTCGCGGAAGGCTATACGCGCGAGAACTACGTGGAGCGGCTGGAGCACGAACTCGGCATCATCGTGCGCATGAAGTTTCCCGGCTACTTTCTGATCGTTGCGGATTTCATCAAGTGGGCGAAGGCGCGGGATATCCCGGTGGGGCCGGGACGCGGCTCGGGCGCGGGCTCGCTGGTGGCCTATGCGCTGACCATCACGGATGTCGATCCGCTGCGCTTTTCCCTGCTCTTCGAGCGCTTCCTCAACCCCGACCGCGTGTCGATGCCGGACTTCGACATCGACTTCTGCCAGGACCGCCGCGACGAGGTGATTCGCTACGTGCAGGAGAAGTACGGCCACGATCAGGTGGCCCAGATCATCACCTTCGGGACCCTGCAGGCGCGGGCCGTGCTGCGCGACGTCGGCCGCGTGCTGCAGATGCCCTACGGACAGGTCGACCGGCTCACCAAGATGGTGCCGTCGAACCCGGCCAATCCGACGCCGCTCCACAAGGCGATCGAGGACGAGCCGCGCTTTGCCGAGGAGGTGGAGAAGGAGCCGATCGTCGGCACGCTTCTGGAAATCGCCCAGAAGCTTGAAGGCCTCTACCGCCACGCCTCGACGCATGCCGCGGGTATCGTCATCGGTGACCGGCCGCTCTCGGAGCTGGTGCCGATGTATCGCGATCCGCGTTCCGACATGCCGGTGACCCAATACAATATGAAATGGGTCGAGCAGGCGGGGCTGGTGAAGTTCGACTTTCTCGGCCTGAAGACCCTCACCGTGCTCGAGAAGGCGGTCAAGCTCATCCGCCGCCGCGGTATCGAGATCGATCTGTCGAAAATACCGCTCGACGACCCGGAGACCTACGCGATGCTGTCGCGCGGCGAGACGGTCGGCATCTTCCAGGTGGAAAGTGCCGGCATGCGCAAGGCGCTGATCGGCATGAAGCCGGACCGCATCGAGGACATCATCGCCCTGGTGGCGCTCTACCGCCCGGGCCCGATGGAGAACATCCCCACCTACAACGCCCGCAAGCACGGCGAGGAGGAGATCGCCTCCATCCACCCGAAGATCGACCACCTGGTGAAGGAGACGCAGGGCGTCATCGTCTACCAGGAGCAGGTGATGCAGATCGCGCAGGAGCTTTCCGGCTATTCGCTCGGCGAAGCGGACCTTCTGCGCCGCGCCATGGGCAAGAAGATCCGCGCCGAGATGGACAAGCAGCGCGTGCGCTTCGTCGAGGGCGCGGTCGAGCGCGGGCTCGACAAGGCGCAGGCCGACTTCATCTTCGACCTTCTGGCCAAGTTCGCCGACTACGGTTTCAACAAGTCGCATGCGGCCGCCTATGCGCTCGTCTCCTACCAGACGGCCTATCTGAAGGCGCATTATCCCGTGGAATTCCTGGCCGCGTCCATGACCTACGACATGGCCAACACGGACAAGCTCAACGACTTCCGCCGCGATGCCATCAGGCTCGGGATCGAAGTCGTCTCGCCCTCGGTTCAGACGGGCTATCGCGATTTCGAGGTGGGCGAGAACCGCATCTTCTATTCGCTCGCCGCCATCAAGGGCGTGGGCGACGCTGCGGTGGAGCACATCGTACAAAAACGGCGGGA
This sequence comes from Chelativorans sp. M5D2P16, assembly GCF_034427935.1. NCBI lineage: Bacteria > Pseudomonadati > Pseudomonadota > Alphaproteobacteria > Hyphomicrobiales > Phyllobacteriaceae > Chelativorans > Chelativorans sp. M5D2P16. The sequence goes on from NZ_JAXQNM010000025.1 coordinate 487,426, forward strand.
GAAGCCATTCGAGACCCTGGAGGATTTCTGCGCGCGCGTCGACCCGAAGATCGTCGGCAAGCGGGTTCTCGAAAGTCTGATCCAGGCCGGCGCGTTCGACTGTTTCGGGCACGACAGGGCGGCATTGTTTGCCGGCGTCGACCGGCTGATGGGCATGGCCGCGCGGGCGGCGGAAGACGCGGCGATGGGGCAGGGCGATATCTTCGGCGCCGCACAGATCGAGCCGCAGCGCCTGCAGCTTCCCGCCGCCGACCCGTGGTTGCCGTCGGACAAGCTGCACCGGGAGTTCCAGGTGGTCGGCTGCTATCTCTCGGCCCATCCGCTCGACGATTATCTGCCGACGCTGGAGAAGATGCGCGTGCAGAGCTGGGCGGAGTTCCAGGCCGCCGTCAAGCGTGGCGCGACGGCGGGCCGGCTCGCCGGCACGGTGACGGCCAAGCAGGAGCGCAAGACGCGTACCGGCAACAAGATGGGCATCGTCCAGTTCTCCGATGCGAGCGGCCAGTACGAGGCGGTGCTTTTCTCGGAGACGCTGCACCAGTATCGCGACCTTCTGGAGCCCGGCCGCTCGGTGGTCATCATGGTCTCGGCGGAGGACAGGCCGGAGGGCGTGAACCTGCGCATCCAGACGGTGCAGTCGCTCGAAGAGGAGGCAAGCCGCATGCAGAAGGCTCTGCGCGTCTATCTGCGCGATTCTGCGCCCGTCGGCGCCATTTCCGCGCAGCTTCAGGGCCGCGGAGAGGGGCAGGTAAGCTTCATCGTGATCAAGGAGGGCGGCCAGGGCGAGATCGAGGTCGGCCTGCCCGACCGCTACCGCATCTCGCCGCAGATCGCCGCCGCCATGCGCTCGGTGCCGGGCGTGGTGGACGTGGAACTGGTGTAGGTGGAGCTTGCATCAAATAGCCGCGCTCCTTCACACCCCAAAATCGCAATGGTCCGCGCACGTCGTCATCCCGGAAGCCGCAGCGATAGCGCAGGCTGTCCCGGATCCATTCCGCATGGTTCGCGCCGGACCGAAACATCATAGGATTCCGGCTCACTCTGCTTCGCTCCGTTCGACCGAGATTGTGCCGGCATGGCGGAACGGCTGCGCCGTCGATTAATCCGGGAGCGAAAGGCGGGAAGGGGCGCTGCGGCATCCGCGGTCCGAAACCACACATGCGGCGTTTGCCAGAACGCTTGCCGGCGCGCGGGAACTCCTGGGAGTATCGCGCATTAACCGGGCTGACTGCCGAAAAAGATTTATGCCGTCAGAGGAAGGGATTTCGGAATGGCACCGTCCCCCCGTTCGAGAGACAGCGCTCCGAGGCATCCCGGCTCCGAGATCGTCGACCTCATCCCCGCCCTGCGTGCCTTCGCACGAACCTTCTACCGGGACGCGAACGATGCCGATGACCTGGTACAGGAGACGTTGACCAAGGGCCTTTCCCATCTGCACCAATTCGAAGCCGGGACCAGCATGAAGTCCTGGCTTTTTACCATCATGCGCAACACCTTTTATACGAAGATCAAAGTGTCCAAGCGCGAGGCGCCGGGCTCGGCCGATTGTGTGTCGGCGCGCCCGGTGGTGGGTGCCACCCAGGAGTGGTCCGCCCGAGGGCTCGAGGTTCACAACGCCATCCAGCGCCTGCCGGAGCAGCAACGCGAAGTGATGATGCTGATCGGCGTGCTGGGCATGAGCTACGAGGAGGCGGCCACGATTTGCGATTGCGCGATCGGCACCATCAAGAGCCGCCTCAACCGTGCCCGCCTGCGACTGCTTGCCGAACTGGGCGAGAAATCCGGCGTCTCGGCGGTGGAACGCGAGGAAGCAAGCCCCGGCAGCGACAGCGGCATTTTCTACGTCTGAGGCGCGGCTTTTCGCCGTACCGTCAATTTTTCGCATTGCACAATCATTGTGCATGCGCAAAATAGAGGCATGTCGGTCCGGTCGCTCTCTGTCCTCGTCATCGATGAAAACAAGGTGCGCGCCGCCATCATAGAGGCGGGCCTGCGCGAGGCGGGGCACGAACGCGTGACGCTCGTCCACGATGTCGACGCGGTGGCGCGGCGGATCGAGGAGGTCAGTCCGGATGTCATCGTCATCGATCTGGAAAACCCCAACCGCGACGTGCTGGAGAACATGTTCAATCTGTCGCGGGCCGTGAAGCGGCCGATCGCCATGTTCGTCGACCGTTCCGATGAGATGATGATCGCGGCGGCGGTGGAGGCCGGAGTGTCGGCCTATGTGGTCGATGGCCTGCGGCAGGAGCGGGTGAAGCCGATCCTCGACATGGCCATCAGCCGCTTCAACGCCTATTCGCGCATGGCGCGCGAGCTGGAGGAGGCCAGAAACGAGCTGCAGAGCCGCAAGCTGGTGGACCGCGCCAAGGGGATCCTCATGCGCTCCAAGGGCATATCCGAGGAGGAGGCCTACGCGCTGTTGCGGCGCACGGCGATGAACCAGAACCGAAAACTCTCAGAGATTGCCCAGAGCCTGATCCTGGCATCCGGGCTTCTGGACGAATGAGGCCGGCCATGGGCGCGCATCACATCACTGCCGGATTCCTGCCGCTGCTCGACAGCGCTGTCCTGGTAACGGCTCGGGAGAAGGGATTTGCCGCCGAGGAGGGGATCGAACTCACGCTCTCCCGGGAGATCTCATGGGCCAATATCCGCGACAGGATCGCGGTCGGACATTTCGACGTCGCGCATATGCTGGCCCCCATGCCGATCGCCACCAATCTGGGCCTGACTCCGATGCGTCTGGACATGGTCGCGCCCTTTGCCCTGGGGCTCGGTGGCAACGCCGTCAGCGTCAGCAAGGCGCTGTGGTCGGCGATGGCCGATGCCGGGGCTGGAGGGCCGGACGCGCCGGCAGCGGTCGGGGCGGCGCTCCGGCGTGTCGTGGAGGAGCGCCGGTCGGGCGGACGGGAGCGGCTGCGCTTTGCCGTGGTGCACCCTTATTCCGGGCACAATTTCGAGCTGCGCTACTGGCTTGCCGCCTGCGGCATCGATCCCGAGCGCGACGTCGAGATCACGATCGTGCCACCGCCCCTGACGGCCGATGCCGTGGCCGCCGGGCGCATCGACGGCTTCTGCGTTGGCGAGCCCTGGAGCAGCGTTGCGGTTGCCGGCGGGCATGCGCACATCGCAACGGTGAAGGCGGCCATCTGGAAGTCGAGCCCGGAAAAGGTGATCGGCGTGCGCGCGGACTGGGCGGAGGCGCATCGAGAGACGCTGCATCAGTTCCTGCGCGCGCTCTACCGTGCCGCCCTGTGGTGCGGCGAGAGCGAGAACCGGGAGGAACTGGCGGCGATGCTCGCAGGCGACACCTATCTTGCCCAGCCCAAGCGGCTTCTTCTGGGCGCGCTCGAGGGGCGGCTGCAGACGGGCGGCGGCGTGCAGAACATGCCCGAATTCTTCCTGCCGGTGCAGAAGGCGGCGAATTTCCCGTGGCAGAGCCATGCGCTCTGGTTCTATTCGCAGATGGTGCGCTGGGGGCAGGTTGCGCACGGCGCGGCCAACGCCGAGACGGCGCGCCGCACGTTCCGCCCGGACATCTACCGGGCCGCGCTCGGCCCCCTCGGCGCGCCGATGCCGTCGGCCAGCATGAAGGTGGAAGGCGCGCTCGACCTGCCGACCCCGGTCGGCTCGGCCTCCGGACGGCTGATCCTCGGCCCTGACGGTTTCTTCGATGGTGCCGTCTTCGACCCCGAAAAGCTGGATAACTACATCGCCGGCCAACGGGTGCCCGCGACGAATGCCTAAATTTTCGCCATTCATGCTGCCTGCCTAAAATTTGTTCTGTGCGCTGCAACAATGAACAGCAGAATGGTGCGGCGTCAAAAATGCCCAAGAGGCATCTATTTTTCTAAGGCACTGAATTTAAATGGATTTGCATATCCAATGCGAGTTGGCACGCAACCTGCATAGATAAAGGCGGGTCCAGAGGGGACACCAACAGAAAGCGTCCAATGAAGGGCGCTCGGGCAAAGCTGCCGACCAGGGATCGCCGCCGTGACTGCGGAGGCGAGCCGTTGGCCGGCAGCTTTTTTGTTTTGGCAATCGGGCGAGCAGTTGGAATGGAGCAGCCGATGACCACATCACAGCCAGTTGCACCAACACGGGACATCACACCGAGCCGCGCGCTCACCATGTCCACCGTCGCCTTCACCGTCTGTTTCGCGGTGTGGACGATCTTTTCCATCATCGGCGTGCGCATCAAGGACGAGCTGGGACTTTCCGAGACCGCGTTCGGGCTCCTGGTGGGCACGCCGATCCTGACCGGATCGCTCGTGCGCCTGGCGCTCGGCATCTGGACCGACCGTTACGGCGGCCGCCTGGTTTACACGCTCACCATGCTTGCGGCGGCGGTCGCGACGCTGCTTCTGTCCTTCGCGCATACCTATCCGCAAATGCTTGCGGCCGCTCTCGGCCTCGGCGTCGCGGGAGGCTCGTTCGCCGTCGGCGTCGCCTATGTGGCCCGCTTCTATCCGGCGGAAAAGCAGGGGACGGCGCTCGGCATCTTCGGCGTCGGCAATGTCGGCGCGGCGGTGACGAAGTTCGTCGCGCCCTTCGTGCTCGTCGCCTGGGGCTGGGAGGCCGTGGCGCAGCTCTGGGCGCTGGCGCTCATCGTCATGGCCGTCATCTTCTGGTTCACCACCGGCGACGACCCGGTGATCCGCGCCCAGCGGGCGGGACGCGCCGCACGGCCGAATCTCGCCTCGGAGTTCGCGCCGCTCAGGAACCTGCAGGTCTGGCGCTTCGCGCTCTATTATTTCTTCGTCTTCGGCGGCTTCGTGGCGCTGGCGTTGTGGCTGCCGCGCTACCTGATCGGGGTCTACGGCTTCGACATCGCCACGGCGGGGCTGATCGGTGCGGCCTATTCGGTGCCCGCCTCCATCTTTCGCGCCTATGGCGGCGTGCTGTCGGACAGGGCCGGGGCGCGCAGCGTCATGTACTGGACCTTCGCCGTGTCGGCCGCCTGCACGGCGCTGCTCTCCATTCCGGCCGCCGATTACGTCGTCCAGGGGATCGACGGCCCGAAGGCCTTCCATTTCGAAATCGGGCCGTGGGCGTTTACGGGTATCGTCTTCGTCCTCGGCTTCTTCATGAGCCTCGGCAAGGCGGCGGTCTACAAGCATATCCCCGTCTACTATCCACAGAATGTGGGTGCCGTCGGCGGCCTCGTCGGCATGATCGGCGGGCTGGGCGGCTTCTTCCTGCCGCTCCTCTTCGGCGTCCTCAACGACCTCACCGGCCTTTGGACGAGCTGCTTCATGGCGCTTTTCGTCATCGTCGCCGCTTCGCTTGCCTGGATGCATTTCGCCGTCCGGCGCATGGAGCGCGACGAACGCCTGCAGCCGGCCTGAAGGCATTGCGCAGAACGGAAGGACACACATGACTGAGAAACTCGTCGTCATCGGTGCCGGCATGGCCTCGGGGCGCATGCTGGAGCACCTGTTCGAGACCGACCCGAACGCCTTCGAGGTGACGCTCTTCGGTGCAGAACCGCGGGGCAACTACAACCGCATCATGCTCTCGCCGGTGCTTGCCGGCGAGAAGAGCTATGAGGAGATCGTCACCCACGACGCGGACTGGTACGCCGCAGCCCAAGTGAACTGCCGTTTCGGCGAGACGGTGACGAAGATCGACCGCAAGGCCAAGACGGTTTCGTCGGCCAAAGGCGAGATGGCCTATGACAAGCTGGTGATCGCGACCGGTTCGGCGCCCTTCATCATACCGATCGCCGGCAGGGACCTGCCGGGCGTGATGGCGTTCCGCGACCTCGACGACGTCGACACCATGGTCGCGACGGCGCAGAAGCCCGGCGCCAAGGCAGTGGTGATCGGCGGCGGGCTTCTGGGCCTGGAGGCGGCGGCGGCCCTGCGCCTGCGCGGCATGGAGGTGGTGGTGCTCCACCTGATGGGCCACCTCATGGAGCGCCAGCTCGACCCGGCCGCCGGCTATCTCCTGCAGAAGGAACTGGAAGGCCGCGGCATCAAGATCCACTGCAAGGCGCAGACCAAGGCCGTCCTCGGCGATGAACGGGCCGAAGCGGTGCTTCTCGAGGACGGCACGATCTATCCCGCCGACATTGTGGTCATGGCCGTTGGCATCAGGCCGGAGACGCGCATCGCCACCGATGCCGGCCTGCACGTGGAGCGCGGTATCATCGTCAACGACCAGATGGTGACCTCCGATCCGGACATTCTTGCGATCGGCGAGTGCGTGGAGCACGAGAACATCTGCTACGGCCTGGTCGCGCCGCTCTACGACATGGCCAAGGTGGCGGCCAGGACGCTCGTCAAGAAGGATGCGGCCTTCCGCCCCGTCGAGACGGCGACGCAGCTCAAGGTTACCGGCGTAAGCCTTTATTCGGCGGGCGATTTCGCGGAGGCGGAAGATCGCGAGGAGATCGTGCTGCGCGATGCCTCGGCCGGCGTCTACAAGCGGCTCGTTTTAAAGGACAACCGCATCCTGGGCGCCGTGCTCTATGGCGAGACGGCCGACGGTTCCTGGTTCTTCGACATGCTCAAGAAGGGCACCGACGTTTCGGAGATGCGCGACACCCTCATCTTCGGCCAGGCCTATCAGGGAGGGGGTCAGCTGGACCCTATGGCGGCCGTTGCAGCCTTGCCGGATGATGCGGAGATCTGCGGCTGCAACGGCGTTTGCAAGGGAAAGATCGTCGGCACCATCCAGGAGAAGGGGCTGACGTCGCTCGACGATGTGCGCGCCCACACCAAGGCCTCCGCCTCCTGCGGCTCGTGCACGGGCCTCGTCGAGCAGCTCATGACGCTCACGCTTGGCGATTCCTACAACCCCGCCGCCGTCCAGCCCATGTGCGGCTGCACCGATCTCGGCCATGACGACGTGCGCCGGCTCATCAAGGCGAAGGGGCTGAAGACCATCCCCGCCGTCATGCAGGAGCTGGAATGGAAAACCTCCTGCGGCTGCGCCAAGTGCCGCCCGGCGCTCAACTATTATCTCGTGGCCGACTGGCCGGACGAATATGCCGACGACTACCAGTCACGCTTCATCAATGAGCGCGTGCACGCCAACATCCAGAAGGACGGCACCTATTCGGTGGTGCCGCGCATGTGGGGCGGCGTGACGAGTTCGAAGGAGCTGCGCGCCATCGCCGATGTCGTCGACAAGTTCGACATCCCGACGGTGAAGGTCACCGGCGGCCAGCGGATCGACATGCTGGGCATCAGGAAGGAAGACCTGCCGGCGGTCTGGTCCGAGCTCGGCAAGGCCGGCTTCGTCTCCGGCCACGCCTATGCGAAGGGCCTGAGGACCGTGAAGACCTGTGTGGGGTCCGACTGGTGCCGCTTCGGCACGCAGGATTCCACTGGGCTCGGCGTCCGCATCGAAAAGTTCATGTGGGGCTCATGGACCCCGGCGAAGGTCAAGATGGCCGTCTCCGGCTGCCCGAGGAACTGCGCGGAAGCCACCTGCAAGGACGTGGGCGTCGTCTGCGTCGATTCGGGCTACGAGATCCATTTCGCCGGTGCCGCCGGCCTCGACATCAAGGGCACGGAGGTGCTGGGCCTGGTCAAGTCCGAGGACGAGGCGCTGGAGGTGATCGTCGCGCTCGTCCAGATGTATCGGGAGCAGGCGCGCTATCTGGAGCGCATCTACAAGTGGGCCAGGCGCATCGGCTATGACGAGGTCCGCCGCCAGATCCTCGACGACAAGGGGAAGCGCAAGGCCTATTACGACCGCTTCGTCTTCTCCCAGAAATTCGCCCAGGTCGACCCCTGGTCCGAGCGTGTCTCGGGCAAGGACAAGCACGAGTTCAAGCCCATGGCGACCCTTTCCCTGGAGGCGGCTGAATGAGCACGGCGAACTGGTTTGAAATCGGCAAGCTCACCGACATTCCGCGCCGCGGCGCGCGCTGCGTGGACACGCCCATCGGGCGGATCGCGATCTTCCGCACCGCAACGGATGAGGTCTACGCCATCGAGGACCGCTGCCCTCACCAGGGCGGTCCCTTGAGCCAGGGCATCGTCCACGGCGCGCATGTCACCTGTCCGCTGCACAACTGGGTGTTCTCGCTGGAAAGCGGGCTTGCCCAGGGGGCAGACGAGGGCGCGGTGCGCACCTTCGCGCTGAAGCGCGACGGTGAGCGGATTTTGATGGACACGACGACGATGCTGGCCGCAGCGGAGTAGACGCTCCGCTCGGCTTCGCTTCCTCCCAACGCAGGAGACACGATCATGGCATATGTCACACCCAACGAGTTCGTCACGAAAATGGTCGACGCCGGCGAGGCGAAGGTCTTCATGTCGACGCGGGACACGCTGATCCGCGCCTTCATGGCCGGCGCCATTCTGGCGCTGGCCGCTGCCTTCGCGGTCACCATCACGGTCCAGACCGGTGAACCTCTGCTGGGTGCCGTTCTCTTTCCCGTGGGCTTCTGCCTGCTCTACCTCATGGGCTTCGATCTCCTGACCGGCGTTTTCACCCTCGTTCCCCTGGCGCTTATGGACAGACGCCCGGGCGTGACCATGAACGGTGTGCTGCGCAACTGGTGGCTGGTCTTTGTCGGCAATTTTGCCGGCGCGTTCCTCGTCGCCGTCATGATGGCGATTACCTTCACCTTCGGCTTCACGGAAGCACCGAACGCCGTCGGCCAGAAGATCGGCATGATCGGCGAAGGCCGCACCGTGGGCTATGCGGCGCATGGCGCGGCGGGCATGCTGACTTTGTTCATCCGTGGCGTACTCTGCAACTGGATGGTCTCGACCGGGGTCGTCGCGGCGATGATGTCGACATCGGTTTCGGGGAAGGTGATCGGCATGTGGATGCCCATCATGCTGTTCTTCTACATGGGCTTTGAACACTCCATCGTGAACATGTTCCTGTTTCCGTCGGGACTCATGCTGGGCGGCAATTTTTCCGTCATGGACTACCTGCTTTGGAACGAGATCCCGACGGTCGTCGGCAATCTCGTGGGCGGGCTCACCTTCGTCGGGCTGACGCTCTACGCCACGCATCACCGCACCGGCCCGAGGCGCACGGTGCCGGAGGGCGACGTTGCCGCCCCCGCGCGGGTCCCGGCAGAGTAGGGCGGCGTGACGATGCAGGCGGCCGGCCTCCAGACAAAGACCACCTGTCCCTATTGCGGGGTCGGCTGCGGCGTCCTTGCCGAACGGCAACCCGACGGCTCGGTCTCCATCAAGGGCGATCCCGAACATCCGGCCAATTTCGGCCGGCTCTGCTCGAAGGGATCGGCCCTTGCCGAGACCATTGGCCTCGAGGACCGGCTGCTTCATCCGGAAGTCCACGGCCACCGGACAGGCTGGGACGAGGCCCTCGACCTCGTCGCAGAAAAATTTTCCCAGGCGATCGCCGAGCACGGGCCGGATTCGGTCGCCTTCTACGTCTCCGGCCAGCTTCTCACCGAGGATTATTATGTGGCCAACAAGCTGATGAAGGGCTTCATCGGCTCGGCCAATATCGACACCAACTCGCGTCTTTGCATGGCCTCCTCGGTTGCCGGCCACCGCCGGGCCTTCGGGGCCGATACGGTGCCCGGCACTTACGAGGACCTGGAGCTTGCCGATCTCGTGGTGCTGACCGGCTCCAATCTCGCCTGGTGCCATCCCGTGCTCTATCAGCGGCTGGCGGCGGCCAGGGAAAAGCGGCCGGAGATGAAGGTCGTGCTTATCGATCCGCGCCGCACCATGACGGCCGATATCGCCGACCTGCATCTCGCCATCGCGCCGGACGGAGATACGGCGCTCTTTGCCGGCCTGCTTTGCCACCTGGCCGATTGCGGAATCATTGCAAGGGATTACGTCGAAAAGCACACAAACGGATTCAACGAGGCGCTGGCTGCCGTTCAGCCGTTCGACGTCGCGCGGGTGGCCGCGGAGACGGGGCTGCCGCCTGGCGCGATCGAGACTTTCTACCGGCTTTTTGCCGAGCGCGAACGAACCGTCACCGTCTACAGCCAGGGCGTCAACCAGTCGGCCGCCGGCACAGACAAGGTCAATGCAATCCTCAACTGCCATCTGGCCACCGGCCGCATTGGCCGGCCGGGCATGGGGCCTTTCTCCGTCACGGGCCAGCCGAACGCGATGGGTGGGCGCGAGGTGGGCGGGCTCGCCAATATGCTGGCGGCGCATATGGACCTCGAGAATGCATTCCATCGCGAGCGAGTGCAGCGCTTCTGGGGCGCGCCGCGCATGGCGGACAAACCGGGTCTCAAGGCGGTGGAGATGTTCAAGGCCGTGGGCGCGGGGCGCATCAAGGCGCTGTGGATTATGGCCACCAATCCCGTCGACAGCCTGCCCGAAGCAGATGCCGTTGAAGCGGCGTTGACGGCGTGTCCCTTCGTGGTCGTCTCCGACGTGGCGGCGGTGACCGACACGCTGCGCCACGCGCATGTGAAGCTGCCTTCCACCGCCTGGGGTGAGAAGGCTGGAACGGTGACGAATTCCGAGCGCCGCATCTCGCGCCAGCGCACGTTTCTGTCCGCGCCGGGTGGTGCGCGGTCGGACTGGTGGCAGATCGTCGAGGTGGCGCGGCGGATGGGCTTCGGCGCGGCGTTCGACTATGGCGAGCCGGTCGACATCTTCCGCGAGCACGCCGCGCTCTCGGCGCTGGAGAACGAGGGGACGCGCGACTTCGACATCGGCGCCTATGCCGAGATCAAGGTGGCTGAATACGGCGCGCTGCGCCCGTTCCAATGGCCGGTGCGGAGGGAAGAGGGCGAGGCGGACACCACAACAACTGTCATCCCGGAAGCCGAGGCGAAGCACAGGTTGTCTGGGATGCATTCCGGAACGTGGACGAGTCACGGAATGGATCCCGGCTCGCGGTCGCTGCGCTCCCTTGTCCGGGATGACGATCGGAGGGGGAAAGCCGGCGATACCCGCTTCTTCGCTGATGGTGGCTTCTTCACGCCGGACAGGCGGGCTCGCTTCGTCGCGGTCTCGCCAAGCCCTCGCCGGGTCGTCAACAGCGAATTTCCCCTGGTTCTCAACACGGGACGCGTGCGCGACCACTGGCACACGATGACACGGACCGGAAAGAGCGCGCGGCTTTCCGGCCATATGGCCGAGCCCTATGCAGAGATCCATCCCGCCGATGCAACCGATCTGGGCATTGGCGAGGCGGACCTGGTTCACGTCGAAAGCCGCCATGGCGGCATCATCGTCCGTGCGCTGATTTCGGAGCGACAGCGCCGCGGGTCCGTTTTCGTGCCGATGCACTGGACGGACCAGTTTTCGGCCAAGGGGCGTGTCGATACGTTGGTCGCTCAGGTCACCGACCCGGTGTCCGGCCAGCCGGCCTCGAAGAATGTCGCCGTCCGGCTGCGCCCTTTCGCCGCCCGGTTCTACGGCTTTGCCGTCTCGGTTGCGCGGCCGGTTACGGGGGGGCTCGACTACTGGGCGGTGGCCCGTTGCATGGGCGGATGGCGGGCTGAAATCGCCCACGGCGCACTGCCGGAGGGAGCGGAGGCGGTTCTGCGGCGGCTTCTGGCGCTGCCGCAATCGGCGCAGGTCATCGCCTATCACGATGAACGGCGCTCGGATCACCGCATGGCCGCCTTCGACGGCGAGCGGCTTTTGGGTGCGCTCTATCTTTCGCCGGAGCCCGTTGCGGTTTCGCGCGGCTTCGCGGTGGAGCAACTGGGCATAGACCACCCGGACCCCCGCGGGCGCTTTCGCGTGGTGGCGGGCCGGGCAGGGGCCGACCGGCCGGACATCGGCGCCATCGTCTGCTCTTGCTTCGGCGTCGGCGCCAACCAGATCGCGACCGCCGCGCGCCAGGGCTGCACAAGCGTCGAGGCGATCGGGCGCACGCTCTATGCCGGCACGAATTGCGGCTCATGCCGTGCCGAGATCAGGGGGATCGTGGAGGTGAACCGGGCGGTGGCGGCGGAGTAGACCTCAGGCGCCCGGCATCTCGCCCTCGTGGTTCGACAAGCTCACCATGAGGGCTGTGTTTCGCCTCACCATGAGGGCTGTGTTTTGCGCCCGACCGTTTACGTCAAAACTTGCAGCGGCGGTGCCTTGTTTTGATCCTCATGGTGATCTTGTCGAACCACGAGGGTTGAGGCCATCCATTCGCTCAAATCAGCTGCATCCCCTTCATGCTGGCATGGCCGTTCTTGCCGATGATGATGTGGTCGTGGATCGTGATCCCCAGCGGCTCGGCAGTGGCGATGATGGTCTTGGTCATCTCGATGTCGGCGCGTGAGGGGGTGGGGTCGCCGGAAGGGTGGTTGTGAACCAGGATGATGGCGCTGGCGGAAAGCTCCAGCGCCCGGCGCATGACCTCGCGGGGATAGACCGGCGTGTGGTCGACCGTTCCGGTCTGCTGGCGCTCGTCGCGGATGAGGCAGTTCTTCTTGTCGAGGAAGAGGATGCGGAACTCCTCGCGGTCCTCGTAGGCCATGCTGGCGCGGCAATAGTCGAGCACCTGCGACCAGGAGGTGAGCACCTTTTTGCCGCGCACCTCGCTTCTGAGCATGCGCTGGGTGAGGGCGGCAATCAGCTTGAGATCGCGTGCCGCCGCCTCGCCGATGCCGGGGACCTCGCGCAGCCGGTGCTCCGGGGCGCCCAGCACCTCGCCGATGGAGCCGAAATGCTGCAGCAGCGCCTTGGCCGGCGCCTTGGTGTCGGCGCGCGGAATGGAGCGGAAGAGCACCATCTCCAGAAGCTCGTAATCGGAAAGGGCCTCGCTTCCGGCTTCGGCGAAACGCGCGCGCAGACGTTCCCGATGCCCCTCATAGTGTTTTTTCGCCGAGGTACGGGGCGGTTTGCCGCCGTTCAAGGCCTGCGCCGGCTCGAAACCGCGCTCACTGAAGAAGCTTCGCTCGTCATCCGCTTCCATGACCTGCCCCCGCCGCCAGCTTGAGGGGCAAGTCTAGGAGGCAATGCCCGGCCGGTCCAGCCCCGCGGGCGAGAGGGTGAAGACTTCACAGCCGTCTTCCGTGACCCCGACCGTGTGCTCATACTGGGCCGACAGCGAACGGTCGCGGGTGACCGCCGTCCAGCCGTCGGAGAGCACCTTCACGTGCGGCCGGCCGAGATTGATCATCGGCTCGACGGTGAAGATCATGCCCGGGCGCAGTTCCACGCCCTCGCTGGGGCTGCCGTAGTGCAAGATGTTGGGCGCGTCGTGGAAGAGGAGGCCCACGCCGTGGCCGCAGAAATCGCGGACGACGGAGCAGCGCTGGGCTTCCGCATAGGCCTGGATCGCCGCCCCGATCGCACCGGTGCGCGCCCCGGGTCTCACCGCCGCCACGCCGCGCATCAGGCATTCATGCGTGACCTCGAGAAGCCGCTCGGCAGCGCGCTTGACCTGGCCGACGGGATACATGCGGCTCGAATCGCCGTGCCAGCCGTCCAGAACGTAGGTCACGTCGATATTGACGATGTCGCCTTCCTTCAGCGGCTTGGCGTCGGGAATGCCGTGGCAGACCACGTGGTTGATCGAGGTGCAGGTCGATTTCGTGTAGCCGCGGTAATTCAGCGTCGCCGGCACGGCGCCGTGGTCCATGCCGAACTCGAAGACGAACCGGTCGATCGCATCGGTGGTCACGCCAGGCCGCACGATATCGGCCAGTTCGTCGAGGCAGCTTGCGGTAAGGTGGCAGGCCTTGCGCATGCCCTCGAAGCCCTCTTCGCCGTATAGGCGGATCTGGCCCGTGTTGCGCAACGGGGCGGTGTCGGCATCAAGATACGTGACCATCGAACTCCATCTCGATCAGGCGATCGGGCACGATCGCGTCTGCATTGATTTGGCACCCTATCACGAAAGCTTCAACCCCGGCATCACGGGCCCTTGTGAAGGCGGCGGCATAGAGCGGGTCGAGATCGACGCAAAGGCGGAACCGGTGGCAATCCGAGCGCTGCACCACATAGACCATTACGGCGCGCGCGCCTGCCGCCCGCATGGCCACCAGTTCATCGAGGTGGCGGGCGCCGCGGACCGTCACCGTGTCGGGAAACTCCGCAAGGCCCGGTTCGCGCATGTAATGGACGTTTTTCACCTCCACATAGGCCGGCGGGCGGTCGGGATGCTGCAGAAGGAAGTCGATCCGGGAGCGCTCGCCATAGCGCTGCTCCGGTCGCAGCACCGGATAGGTGCCGAGATCACCCACGAGGCCGGCACGGATGGCCTCGGCCGCCAGGCGGTTCGGCAGGCCGGTGTTGATGCCGACCAGCGTCCCGTCCGCCTCCACGATCTCCAGCGAGTGGGGATACTTGCGCTTGGGATTGGCGGAGCGGGAAAGCAGCACGCGCGAACCCTGCGCCGTCAGCCCGAGCATGGAGCCGGTATTGGGGACGGCCACCGTGCACAAGGTGCCGTCGGCGAGCTCGACATCAGCGAGGAAACGTTTGTAGCGGCGGATCAGGCGCGCTTCGATCAACGGTGCGGGAAACTTCATCGGCGTAAACTGTCGGTTTCGGGAAATCCTTGGAGCAACGGCGGGCAGGGGAGCGTGGCGGACAATAGGGGTTGCAAGCGTGGACCGCAAATCCGCCGCTGCGACGCTTGGAGAAGCGGCAGGTTTTCCATAGCGGGGCCTGTCGGAACAGACCGGCAGGGCACTGGTTCGGTCGGGTGTCGCGGGCGCGGTGCCGGAAAGGGCCGCGGTGGCGGTGGGTTATGACACGAGGCAACGGAGGCATGGAATGAGAAACGACATCAAGGCCATCTTTCTCGGCACGGCGGCCGGCCTGCTCATTGCGAGTGGTCCGGTCCAGGCACAGCAGGCACAAAGCCTCACGGAGGACGAGGTCCGCAGCTTCTTCGACACGATGCAGCAGGACGTGACCGAAGCCGTCGAGGCGGGTGACTTCGAGCGGCTGGTCGAATGGACACAGAACCGAATCGCCGAAGAGGCCGTGTTCTCGGTCAGCAATGAGGTCTACCGGGACGATGAGCGCAAGAGTTTCGCCGTCGTCTCGCTCGACAAGGAGGACATGGTGCGTCTCGGCCACATGGCCGCCGGCATGCTGTCGGGGATGCAAGGCCAGCCGGTGCAGGACTATTCGCTGGAGATCCAGGTGACGGATGTCACGCCGATCGGTGCCGATGCGGCAAGCGTGACCGCCGAGTTCACCGAAAGCGGTACGCTGACCATGCCGCCGCAACACGGCGCGCCGGACGCGGCGGCGGTGGATGAGAGCATGCAGACCGGCGCTACCGGGACCGAGCCGCAGCAGGCCGAAACGGGCGATACGGCCACGCAGCAGCAGGGACGTTCGGTGCGGATCGAGGCCAACGCCGAGTGCAACCATGTCGTTCACCGCGGCCAGACGGAGGATCAACTGGTGATCGGCCTGTCCACTTGTCAGGCGCGAACGAACCTGCAGCCCTCCAGCGGGTAGTTTGCCACAGCCGGCCCATCTTCGCTTCCCCCTGAGCGGAGCGAAGATGGGTGGCGGCCACTCACGCGGGTACCCGCCAACTCCCTGAAAACGCGCGTTGATTTCACCAAGGCCGCGCGATGGGAGTTCGCATGCTTGCACGCGTTTCCGTCTATATTTCCATATTATGAAATTACTTTTTATGATGTCGATGTAAGCTTGACCATTTTTCAACATGGCGGCTAACCTTTCTGCATCATTGGAGGGAGGAGCGGACCAGTGTCGTCAGCCGCCGATAACAACAAGAACGCCTCGACGAGGCCGTCCAACTATGGCGAGACCAGGCTGAGCCTGGAGGAGCGCGGGGCTGCTCCGCGCCTGATCCAGTCCGTCGAGCGCGCCCTCTTGCTTTTGGAGACGCTCGCCGAGCACGACGGGCCCTTGCTGCTGAACGAGCTCGCCCGCAACGCGAATCTGAACGTTTCCACTTGCCACCACCTGCTGGCGACGCTGGTTGCGCGTGGTTACGTCCTGCATGGCGGGCGCAACCGCGGCTACATGCTCAGCTCGAAGCTGCGCGAACTGGCCGAGATGGCCGACCGCGAGGTCGATATTCTCGATTTCGTCCGCGCCGATCTCGAAAAGCTCAATGCGAATCTGCGCGAAAGCGTACAGATGGCGGTGCTGCGCGGTTCCGCGCTGGTGACGCAGGTCCGTTACGGCTCGATGATGCCCACTCATGTGGAGCCGGACGAAATCAAGAAGATGCGCGCCGCGCACGCGACGGCCACGGGGAAGGCGATCCTCGCCTGGCTGCCGGAAGCCGAAATGGCGCGGGTGGTCTCCGACAACGGCTTGACCGCCTTCACGCCCAACACGATCACCACACTTTCCGGCCTCATCGAGGAATTGCGGCTGGTCCGCCGCTCCGGCTTCGCCATCGACGAGGAGGAGCTGGAGGAGAACGTGATCTGCTATGGCGCCGCCCTGCGTGACGGGGCGGGCGCGGTGATCGGCTCGATCAGCTGCTCGATTCCCAAGAGTCGGGCCACCCCCGATTACCGCACGCACATCGCGCGTTCCGTCGTTCGCTGCGCGCAGGATCTTTCCGACCGGCTTCGCGTCGGTCGCTGACACGGTTGCACAACAGTTTGGAGGAGAAGCAAATGGCGATGCCGCAGGACGTCAAGACGCACCCGGATTTTCCCGTTCCCGAGACGATGAAGGCATGGGTCCTGGGCGAGCCGGGGGAGCTGGATCTTGTCGACAAGCCTGTGCCTGCGCCACGCAAGGCCGAAGTCCTGGTCCGCATCGACGCCGTCGCCATTTGTGCGACCGATCTGGAGATCATCCATCACGGTCCGCCGGCGCAGATCGAGGGTGGGCTGCCGTTCAACAAGAACTTCACGCCGGGCCATGAATATATGGGCACCGTCGTTGCGCTCGGCCCGGGGGTCGACGAATATGCCATCGGCGACCGCGTGACGGTCGAGATCCATGCCGGCTGCGGGCAGTGCAAGCGCTGCCGCGAGGGCATGTACACATCCTGCCACAATTACGGAAAGAACTACGGCGAGGTGGACAAGGGCCATCGAGCGAACGGCTTCACCACCGATGGCGGCTTTTGCGAATACCAGGTCAACAACATCAATACGCTGGTGCACGTGGCCGACACGATGAGCGACGAGGAGGCGACGCTCGTCGTCACCGCCGGCACGGCGATGTACGGCCTGACCGAGCTCGGGGGCCTGGTGGCGGGCGAGAGCGTCGTCGTCAGCGGGCCGGGGCCGATCGGGCTTTTGGGCGCGGCGGTCGCCAAGGCGCTCGGCGCCCATCCCGTCATCCTGACCGGGACGCGCGACAACCGCCTGGAGATCGGCAAGCGCCTCGGTGCCGATCATGTGGTCAATGTGCGCAAGGAGGACCCCGTGGAGGCCGTGCGGCGGCTTACCGACGGCCAGGGCGTCGACTACGTGGTGGAGTGCTCGGGCGCGCCGAACGCGGTGAACGAGGCGGCACGGATGCTCAATCGCGGCGGCAAGCTGTGTCTGGCCGCTTTTCCGGGCGATGCCGTGCCAGTCGACGTCGCCTATCTCGTGCGCAACAATATCTATGTCTTCGGCATCCGCGGCGAGGGTAAGTCGGCCACGCACCGGGCGGAAGCTTTCATGCGCCAGAAGCGCTTCGACGCCTCGCTGATCCACACCCACACCTTCCAGATGGAGGATCTGAAGGAGGCCCTTCGCTACGCCAAGGACCGGGTCGACGACGCCATCAAGGTGGTCGTGCGCAACCGGAGCGCCGAGAGCCAGCGCGTGGCGGCCGAATAGGGCGCCGACGAGCACCGGAGCGAGGACTGCCATGCTGACCTGCGAGAATTACCACAGGCCGACCACGCTGGAGGAGGCGCTGCATCTCCTGCGCGAGGCACCGGAAGGCAGCCGCCTCGTGGCGGGCGCCACGGACATCCTGCCCTATGCCCGTGAGGGCAGGGGCGGGGACGTCCATCTGCCGGCGATGATCGACGTCACGCGCATCGAGGCGCTTTCCGGCTATACCATCGCCGACGGCGGGGTGCGGCTTGGCGCCGATATCGTGTTCCAGGACTTTTTGACCGACACGACGCTCGCGCGCCATCTTCCCTGCATGCCGTTCTGCGCGGTGTGGTTCGCCGACGACCAGATCCGGGAGCAGGCCACGCTTGCCGGCAATCTGGTCAACGCTTCGCCGGCCGCCGACGGCACGCCGGCGGTGCTGGCCATGAACGGCGCCGTGGAGCTGGCGCGACTCGAGGGCGGGGCGGTCGCGCGGCGGACGGTACCCGTGACGGACTTCGTCAAGGGACCCGGGCGAACGGATCTCGCGCCCGACGAGATCGTGACCGCAGTCATCTGCGATTCCCTCGACGGCTATGGCGGCGCCTTCGAGAAGGTCGGCCAGCGCCGTTCGCTGGTGATCTCCGTCGCATGTGCCGCGGCGGTGGTGAAAACGGACGTCTCCGGCCAGTTCTTCGAGGATGTCCGCATCGCGCTCGGCGGCGTCGGGCCGGTGCCGCAGCGCCTGAACGATATCGAGGAGAAGCTCGTCGGCGAGCGCATATCGGCCGGGATCGTCGCCAAGGCGAGTTCGGCGGCGGTGGAGCGCGTCGCTTCGCGTTCGCGCATCGCCTATCGCCGGCGCGTGGTGGCGGGCTTCGTGGAAGCGGCGATCGAGGATGCGCTCGCCGCCGCCAATGCCCCCGTCCACAAGAGGATGCAAAGGGAGGAAACCCATGTCTGACGGCAAGATCAGGATGACCGTCAACGGCCGCAGGATCGCCAAACCGGTCGAAGGGCGTTACCGCCTGCTCGACTTCCTGCGCGAGGAGCTTCATCTGACCGGCACCAAGGAAGGTTGCGGCGCCGGCGAATGCGGCACCTGCTCGGTGTTCGTCGACGGCAAGCTGGTCAAGTCCTGCCTGATGCCGACGGCGAAGGCCGAGGGTGCGGAAATCGAGACGGTCGAGGGGCTGGCCGTCGCCGGCGAACTGACCGCGCTGCAGAAGGCGTTTCACAAGACCGGCGCCAGCCAATGCGGCTACTGCATCCCCGGCATGGTGATGGCCGCGACCTCGGCATTGAGAGAGAACCCGTTCGCCGATATCGAGGAGATCAAGGAGCGGCTCGGCGGCAATATCTGCCGCTGCACCGGCTATACCAAGATATTCGAGGCGGTGGAGCTGGCGCGCGATATCATGAACGGCAAGCGCCCGGCGACCGCGCTCGACTCCGAAGGCGCCGGAGACTCCTACATCGGCAACAATGTGCGCCGTCTGGATGCGCCCAGCAAGGTGTCCGGCGCCTTGAAATATGCCGGCGACATGACGATGCCGGGCATGCTGCACATGCAGGTGCTTCGCAGCCCGCATCCGCATGCGCGCATCGTTTCGATCGATACGTCCGAGGCTGAGGCGATGGAGGGTGTCGCCTGCGTCATCACGCACAAGGACGTGCCCGGCAAGGACGGCTTCGGCGTCTTCGTGCACGACCAGCCGATCATGGCGCGCGACAAGGTGCGCTATGTCGGCGAGGCGGTGGCGGCGGTCTCTGCCGAGACCCAGGAGATCGCCCGCAAGGCGCTGGCGCGCATCAAGGTCGACTACGAGGAACTGCCCGCCGTCTTCGATCCGGAAGAGGCCATGGGTGAAGGTGCGGCACCCGTCCACGATTATGCCGAGAACAACATCGTCAAGCACATTCCCGTGCGCAAGGGAGACGTGGAGCAAGGTTTCGCCGAGGCCGATCTGGTGGTCGAAAACACCTATACGACCCAGCAGGTCGAGCACGCCTATCTCGAGCCGGAGGCGGGCCTTGCCCATGTCGACCATGACGGGGTGGTGACGGTCATCTCGCCGAGCCAGAACATCACACACCACAGGCACATGCTGTCGACCATCATCGACAAGCCGATCAGCAAGGTGCGCTTCATCATGAGCCCGGTCGGCGGCGGCTTCGGCGGCAAGGAGGACATGATCTACCAGGGCATGCTGGCGCTCTCGGCGATGAAGTCGGGGCGGCCCGTGCGGCTGGTCTTCACGCGCGAGGAGTCGATCATCTCCACCGCCAAGCGGCATCCGGCCCGCATCACCTACAGGATGGGATTGAAGAAGGACGGCCGGATCACCGCCGTCTCCTTTCGCATGATCAGCGACGGCGGCGCCTACGGCCTGTCGACGGAGGGCGTGATGCGCAAGGCGGCGATCCTGTCGCTCGGGCCCTATGACATTGCGAACGCGCGGATCGACACCTACGGCGTCTACACCAACAACACGCCGTCGGGGGCCTTCCGCACCTTCGGTGCCATGCAGGCGCAGTTCGCCACCGAATCCCATCTCGACATCTGCGCCGAGAAGCTGGGGCTCGATCCGTTCGAAATCCGCCGGCGCAACATGATGAAGCCGGGCTCGCTCACCCATACGCAGCAGAGGCTGGAGCGCGCCGCGATCGGTGAGGTGCTCGACACGGCGGAGGCGTTCTGCCGCTGGGAGAAGGGCGCGCCGACGTCGCGGGGTGCCGTGCGCAAGGATCTCGGCGGGCCCGATACGCGCCAGCCCTGCACGCTGGGCGCGCGATTCCGCAAGCCGGCAGAGGCGGAAGACAAGCAGGAGGTGGCATGATGGCGCGCTGGGCGAGAGGACGCGGCATGGCCGCATCCTGGTACGGCATTGCCCGTACGGCGACGATCGATCGGGCGGGCGCATGGGTCGAGATCGACGACGGCGGCTCCGCCAAGGTGGTGACCGGCGTGACGGAAATCGGCGAGGGCATTCTCACCGTGCTCGCGCAGGTCGCCGCCGAAGAGATCGGCATCAAGCCGGAGGACGTCGTCATCGGCGACAACGATACCGCGCGCTCGCCGGAGGCCGCGCATGCCGGTGCGACGCGCCAGACCTACATGATCGGCAATGCGGTGGCGCTCGCCTGCCGCGACGCGCGTCTCAAACTCGACAAGGAGATCGCCGATCACTGGGGTGTGGGAGCCGGCCAGATCAGGGCCTTCGACGGCGAGATCTGGGCGGACGGGACCAACAACCGCATGCCGATCGAGGAGGCCATCGAGGTCTGCAAGAAGCGTGGCGTCGTGCCGGTTGGCTCGGCCTCCTTCACCGCGCACGGGACCGGGCTCGACCCCGTGGACGGATCGGGTGCGCCCTGGCAGGCCTATGTGTTCGGCTGTCAGGTCGCCGAAGTGGAGGTCGACCGCCTCACCGGAGAGGTTCAGGTCCTCGGCATGTGGGCCGTGCACGACGTCGGACGCGCCATCAATCCGCGCGGTGTGGAAGGCCAGATCGAGGGCGGCATCGTGCAGGGGCTGGGTCAGGCGCTGATGGAGGACTATCAGCTCGAGCGCGGCCACACGAAGACGCACGGCTTCGCCAAATACATCCTGCCGACAGCGCTCGACGTGCCGCAGATCAACACCAGGCTGGTCGAGGATCGCGATCCGTGCAGCCCCTTGGGGGCCAAGGGCATCGGCGAGCCCGCCCTGGTGCCGACCGCGCCGGCCATCATGAACGCCATCTATGACGCGATCGGCGTGCGCATCACCGCACTGCCGGCAACGCCCGAGGCGATCCTGACCGCCCTGGAGGAGAAGGAAAGGGCTGAGGCGGAGGTTGCCGGTCAAAGCTGAGGGAAATTCCCGCCGCTGAGGAGGCAGTGGGCGGGAGGTTCACATCGAAATCGAAGAGGGAGGAGAAACCATGCTGAACAGGTTGAGACGTGGAATCGGCGCCGCCATGGTCGTCGGCGCATCGGTGGCGGCGGGGACGCTCGCCATGGGTTCGCCGGCGCGGGCGGACTATCCGGAAAAGCCGGTGGAGATGACTGTTCTTTTCGGCGGCACGGCCAACACGATCGCGCAGTTGCTGACGGAACTGATGTCGGAGGAACTCGGAAATCCCGTCGTGCCGGTCAGCCGTCCCGGCGGTGGCGGGGCCATCGGCTATGCGCACGTCCAATCGACGCGCCCGGACGGCTACAACATCGTCTGGAACTCGAATTCCATCAACACCGCCCATCACCTGGGCAATCTGCCCTTCGGCTACGATGCTTTCACCCCCATCGCCCGCGTATCGGTCGAAGTGCCGGTGCTGGCCGTCAACAAGGACAAGAACTGGGAAAATCTCGACGACATGGTCGCTGCGGTCAAGGAGAGCGGAAAGCCGATCAATGTCGGCATTTCCGGCAAGGGATCCTTCACGCACCTGACCTCCGTTGCGCTCTTCGACGCGATGGGGATAGCCGACAAGGTCAACTACATCTCCTATGGCGACGGCAAGGCGCCGGTGGAGCTCCTGGCCGGACGCATCGACGCGGCGATCCAGTGGCCCGGCCAGTTCGTGTCTTATGTCGAGTCGGGCGATGTCGTGGTGCTGGCTTCCACGGGTTCCGAAAAGGTGGAGGTGATCCCCGGCCTCAAGACCGCGCAAGAGCAGGGCTACGACATCGATATCGCCATGTGGCGCGGGCTTGCCGCTCCCACGGGAACGCCGCCGGCGGTGGTCGAGAAGCTGGAGGCGGCAGCGCAGGCGGCCGTGAAAACGGAGGCCTTCCAGAAAGCCTCGCAGACGATCGGCTTCAAGCCGGCCTTTCTCGGCAACGAGGAATTTGGCGAACTGATCGCGCATGACGACGCCTTCTACGCCGATCTGCTCGAAAAGCTCGGGATGACCAAGTAGCCCGGCAGGAGCCACGTAGCGGGACATCGGGAGGAATCCATCATGACGGACAGAACGGGAGAGCTGTTTACCGGCCTTGCGCTGCTCGCCCTCGCCCTCGCCTGGAGCATCACCGTCTGGTTGACGATCCCCGGCGGGATGGGCGGCGGCGACGTGGGGCCGCGTGCATTCCCCCTGTTGCTCGGTGTCCTGCTCGGCGTCTGTTCCCTTGCACTCATCGGCCGGGTGCTGCTTCGTGAGCCGGACGGCGCCCGGGAAAAGGACCCGGGCGAAGAGGAGGTCGCCCCGGAAGCCGGGGCGGCGACCAAGGGCGTGGTTCTGCCGCTGCTCGTCACCCTCGGCCATGTCGCCGTCTACGGGTTCATGATGCAGCGGATCGGCTTCGTGCTGGCCACGCTCGTCGTCGTCGCCTCGGCCATGGTTTTCTGTGTCGGCGAGCGGTCGCCCTGGCGGATCGCCGCCATGAGCGCCGGCGTCACCTTCGGTTGCTGGCTGATCTTTTCCAAGATCCTCGGTGTCTACTTGGCGGCAGGCACTTGGATCAATCTGGGGTGAGCGCCATGGATTTCTTCCTCGCAGCCCTGACGGAAACTCTGCAGGTGCAGGTGATCGGCGCCGTCGTGCTCGGTTCGCTCATCGGCCTGATCTTCGGGTCCATTCCCGGCCTGACCTTCACCGTGGCGTTGGCCCTGGCGCTGCCGCTCACCTTCGGCATGGACACGACGGCGGCCATCGCCCTGCTTCTGGGCACCTATATCGGCGGCATGACCGGCGGCTCGGTGTCGGCCATACTGCTCGGCATTCCGGGCACGCCGTCGGCGGCGGCGACGCTCCTCGACGGTCATCCGATGGCGCGCAACGGGCAGGCCTCCATCGCCCTCGGCATGGCCGTGATCGTGTCGGTCTTCGGCGGTCTTTTCAGCCTTGTCGTGATGGTCATCTCCGTCGATCTGGTCTCACGCATCGCGGTGTCCTTCGGACCGGCGGAGATCTTCGCCCTGGTGGTCTTCGGCCTGTCGACGATCTGCGGGCTGGCGGGCCGCTCGATCCTGCGTGGCGTCATCGGCGGCATTCTCGGGCTGATGGCCATGACGATCGGTCTCGATCCCCTGGACGGCGTGCAGCGCATGACCTTCGGGACGACCAGCATGCTCCAGGGCATCAACATGCTGGTCGCCATCATCGGCCTCTTCGCGGTGCCGTTCATCGTGCAGGTCTTCGAGGAGCACAGGAACGGTGCCATTGCCCGCGTGGAGACGAGCGGGGTCCGCATGGAGCTTCCTTCCTGGCGCATGTTGCGGCAGAACTTCTGGCTGATGATGCGCTGTTCGGTGATCGGCACCGGGATCGGTGCCATTCCGGGCGCGGGCGGCCCCATCGCCTCCTTTATCGCCTACGATCATGCCCGTCGTTTCTCGCCGCATCCCGAAAGGTTCGGGAAGGGCGCGGTGGAAGGCGTCGTGGCGCCGGAGACGGCGAACAACGCGGTGACGGGCGGCACGATGATCCCGCTTCTGTCGCTCGGCATTCCCGGCGACCCGGCGACGGCCATCGTGCTCGCCGGGCTTGCGATCCACGGCATCGTGGCGGGTCCGGCGATGTTCATGTCGCACCAGACCGACGTCTACAGCATCTATATCGTCATCGTGTTCGCCTATCTGGCGCTCTTGGCGATGCAACTCGTCGGCATCCGGCTCTTCGTGCATGTGCTGCGCGTGCCGCCGCAACTCATGGCCGTCATCATCATCGTCTTGTGCGGCATCGGTGCCTTCACCGTGCGAAACAGCGTCTTCGACATCTATACGATGGCCGTGGTCGGCGGGCTCGCCTGGGCCCTGATGAAAGCGGAGATCCCCGTGACGCCCGTCATCCTCGGGCTGGTGCTCGGGCCGACGCTGGAAAGCGAGTTCCGCACGGCCATGAACCTGTCCGGCGGTTCCTACGCCATCTTCTACACCTCGCCGACGGCTCTCTTCTTCTTCGGCCTGGCGGCACTCGTGGTGGTGCTGCAGTTCAGCGGCGGGATCTTCAGGAAAAACACGAAAACGACAGTCGAGACGAGCAATGCTTAAGGATTATCATCAGGAGATCGACCGGGAGGGGGCGATGCGCGCCCGGGCGCGCACGATCGTCGAGCGCGGAGGGGTCGACGCAACCCTCGACGTGGACGGCGGCCGGGGCGTGATCGAGACCACGCTGTCGGAAGGCCTCGTCATCGGCCTCCTGAAACAGGGGGTCTCACGCTTCTTCGCCATATTCGGGCACGGCTCGACCGACCTCGGCAACGTCCTGCGCGTCTATGCGGAGGAGGGGGCGGTGAGCGTCGTCAACTGCCGCAACGAGGTGGAGATGGCGCACGCCGCCACCGCCTTTGCCTGGCAGACCGGCGAGACGCCGGCGGTGGTCACGTCGATCGGGCCGGGCGGGCTCCAGGCCATGGCCGGCTCGCTGGCCGCGGCGTCCAACGGGGTCGGCGTCTACCATATTTACGGCGACGAGACGACGCGCGGCGAAGGCTACAACATGCAGCAGGTGCCGAAGCGCGAGCAGGGGCTGTTCGGCAGGATCACCGCGCTGATGGGGCAGTCCTACACGCTGCACACGCCGGAGGCGCTGCGCGAATGCATGCGGCGCGGGACCAATTGCGTCCACCATCCCTACCGCCCGGCGCCGTTTTTCATCATGCTGCCGATCAACACGCAGCCGCAGGGGACGATAGTGAATATCGGCACGTTGCCGGGACGCCTGGCTCTGCCGGCGGTCGCACCGGCGGACGACAGCGCCTATGACGAGGCCGCGGCCCTGCTCGCGCGCTTCGACAAGATCGTACTCAAGGTCGGCGGCGGCGCGCGCAGGCATGCTGCCGCGGTCCGGGCTCTTGCCGAGGCCTGTGGCGCGGCGGTCGTGCTTTCGCCAGGGTCGACGGGCGTCATTCCGGATTCACATCCGCAGAACATGCATGTCGGCGGCTCGAAAGGCTCGATCAGCGGCAATTTCGCCATGGAAGAGGCGGAGCTCGTCGTCTTCATCGGCTCGCGCGGTGTGTGCCAGGCCGACTGCTCCGGCATCGGCTATCCGAACGCAAAGGCCGCCATCAACATCAACGGGGACATCGGCGACGTGACGCATTACGCGAACACGCTTCCGCTCCCCGGCGATATCAGCGCCGTGATCAAACGGCTGATGCCGGTCCTGGAGCCGGGCAAAAGTTCCGCTGCACGCGAGGAGTGGCTGCGGCAATGCGCGGCGAAGAAAAAGGAGTGGGCTTCCTGGAAGCGCGAAAGGGTCGAGGCCGCTCCGGTCTTCGACGAGGTCTGGCGCAAGCCGGTGCTGACGCAGCCCGCCGCCATCCACGCGGTCGCCGCGTTCGCCAAGCGCATCGGCGCCGTCAAGTTCTTCGATGCCGGCGATGTCCAGGCGAACGGCTTCCAGATCGTCGAGGACGACCGGGTGGGCGAGACCTTCACAGAGGCGGGCGCCTCCTACATGGGCTTCGCCGCCTCGGCGCTTCTCGGTCTTGCCGGTGTGAAGGACGCCCCCTATGGCATTGCCTTTTCCGGAGACGGGTCCTTGATGATGAACCCGCAGGTGCTCATCGACGGCGTCGAGCACGGTTTGAGGGGAATGATCGCGCTCTTCGACAACCGTCGCATGGCGGCGATCACCAGCTTGCAACTGGCGCAGTATGGGCGGGAATTCCGCACCAATGACAGTGTGGCGGTCGACTACGCCGCCATGGCCGCCTCCGTCAGCGGTGTCAAGGCTCTCTTCGGGGGGACGAGCCGCGAGGAACTCGCCGCCGCACTCGAAGAGGCCTATGCTTACGACGGCCTGTCGCTCATCCACATCCCTGTCTATGCCGGGAGCGATCCGGTGGCGGAAATGGGTGCGTATGGCCAGTGGAACGTCGGCAACTGGGTGGAAGACGTCCAGGGTCGCTATCTCGAACAAACCATATAGACGGAAATCTCGTATGTATCCCGATCTGCAGCTTTACATCGATGGTACCTGGCGCGCGGCCACGAGCGGCGAGACGCGCCCAGTGACGGACCCCGCCACGGAGGAAACACTGGGCACGATCGCCGTGGCGGGCGAGGCGGACCTGGACGCGGCCCTGGAGGCGGCCCGGAACGGGTTCGAGGTCTGGCGCCGTACCGGGCCGTGGGAGCGCGCGCGCATCATTCGCGCCGTTGCCGAACTGATCCGGGCGCGGGCGGAGGAGATCGCCACGGCGATGTCGCTCGAGACCGGCAAGCCGCTCGCCGAAGCCAAAGGTGAGGTGGGCGGCACCGCCGATCAGTTCGAGTGGTACGCCGAGGAGACGAAGCGCATCTACGGGCAGGTCATCGAGAGCCGCACGGGCGACAGCCGCATGGCGGTGATCCACCAGCCCGTCGGCGTCGTGGCGGCGTTCTCCGCCTGGAACTTCCCGGCGCTTCTGCCGGCGCGCAAGATCGCAGCGGCACTTGGCGCCGGCTGCAGCATCATCATCAAGCCCGCTGGCGAGGCGCCGGCCTCCTGCGCGGCGATCGTCCAGGCATGCCATGACGCGGGCCTGCCGAAGGGGGTGGTGAACCTGGTCACCGGCAATTCCGACATGATCGCCCGTTACCTCGTCTCCTCGCCCGTGGTGCGCAAGGTGTCGCTGACGGGCTCCGTGCCGGTCGGTAAGCAGATCCTGCATCTGGCCGCCGACGGCGTGAAGAAGGTTTCCATGGAACTCGGCGGCCACGGCCCGGTGCTGGTGTTTTCCGATGCGGATGCCGAAAAGAGCGCCGAGATCTGTGCGCGCACCAAATTCCGCAATTGCGGGCAGGTCTGCATCTCGCCGACGCGGTTCTACGTGCATGAGTCACAATACGATGCCTTTGCGGCGCGGTTTGCCGAGGTGGCCCGCTCGATCAAGCTCGGGCGCGGCCTCGACGAGGGCACCGAGATGGGACCTATGGCGAACCGCCGCGGGCTGGAGACGATCAAGGAGCTCGTGGATGACGCGACCGCTCGCGGGGCGCGGGTGCTGGCCGGCGGCAATCCCCCGGCAGCGGCCAATCGTGGCTATTTCTTCGAGCCGACGGTGCTCGGGGACGTGCCGGACGATGCGCGCATCATGCGCGAAGAACCCTTCGGTCCCGTGGCGCCGCTGACGCGGTTCAAGAGCTACGACGAGGTGATCGCGCGCGCCAATGCGCTGCCCTTCGGCCTTGCCGGCTACGTCTTCTCCAACGATCTTGGCACCGCCACGCGCGCCTACGAGGATCTCGAAGTGGGCATGGTCGGCGTCAACGAGATGCTGCTGGCGACGGCCGAGGCGCCCTTCGGCGGGATCAAGGAGAGCGGCATGGGGCGCGAGGGCGGGTCCTTCGGCATCCATGACTATCTCGAGACCAAATATGTGAAGGTCAAGCTTTCGGAGCGGGCCGGCTAGATGGTGGAGGAAAGATCTCAGGGGCTCGCCCGCGGGCTCACCAATTACGGCGATCGCGATTTCTCGATCTATCTGCGCAACTCGTTTGCCAGCTCGATGGGCTATTCGCGCGAGGTGCTGAACAAGCCGATCGTCGGCATTGCCAACAGCTTTTCGGGCTTCAACAACTGCCACCGGCATTTCCCGGAAATGCTGGAGGCGGTGAAGCGCGGCGTGCTTCTGGGCGGCGGGCTGCCGGTGGAGTTTCCCACCATCTCGCTCGGCGAGGTCTTCCTGAACCCGACCAGCCTGAAGTTCCGCAACCTCATGTCGATGGACACGGAGGAGATGATCCGCGCCCAGCCCATGGACGCCGTGGTGCTGATGGGCGGCTGCGACAAGACGGTGCCGGCGCAGCTCATGGGGGCCGTCTCGGCGGACCTGCCGGCGGTCCAGATCGTCGCCGGGCCGATGATGACCTCGCGCTACGGCGGCGAGCGGCTTGGCGCCTGCACGGATTGCCGGCGCTTCTGGGGCAAGTACAGGGCCGGCGAAATCTCGACCGAGGAGATCAACACGGTCGAAAGCCGCCTGGCGACCACAGCCGGCACCTGTGCCGTCATGGGTACGGCCTCGACCATGGCTTGCGTTGCGGAGACGCTCGGCATGTCGCTGCCGGGCACGGCCGCCATACCGGCCGTCCACGCCGACCGGCTGCGTGCCGCCGAGGCCACGGGGCTTGCCGCTGCGCGCATGATCGAACGGCCGATCCGTCCGAGCCAGGTCGTTACCGAGCGCTCGGTCGAAAACGCCATTCGCGTGCTCTTGGCGCTCGGCGGCTCGACCAACGCCATTATCCACCTGACGGCGATCGCCGGCCGGCTGGGCATTCCGGTCTCCCTGAAACGGCTCAACGAGATCTCCGAGGAGACGCCGGTTCTCGTCAACCTGAAGCCGGTGGGCGCGAACTACATGGAGGATTTCTTCCACGCCGGCGGCGTTGGCGCGGTCCTGCGCGAGCTGAGGCCGCTGCTCCATCTCGATTGCATGACGGTAACCGGCGAGACGCTCGGCGACCGTCTGGAGACCGATCCCGGCCCCGTCGACCGCAATGTCATTGCCAGCGCGGAAGAGCCGCTGGAGCCGAAAGGCGGGCTCGTTGCACTGTTCGGCAATCTCGCGCCGCGCGGGGCAATCCTGAAGCGCTCGGCCGCGGACAAGAGGCTTTTCGAAAAGGAAGCACGGGCCGTGGTCTTTACCTCTCTGGAGGACCTGGCGGCGCGCATCGACGATCCGGACCTCGACGTCACGGAAGACGATATAATGGTGCTCCAGAACGCCGGTCCGAAGAGCAGCGCGGGCATGCCGGAAGCGGGCTATCTGCCTATCCCGAAAAAGCTTTCGGCCAGGGGCGTGAAGGACATGGTCCGCATTTCGGATGCGCGCATGTCCGGCACGGCCTTCGGTACGATCGTCCTGCACGTGGCACCCGAGGCGGCAGTCGGCGGGCCGCTGGCGCTGGTGCGTACCGGAGACCGCATCCGTCTGTCGGTTAAGGAAGGGACGCTCGATCTTCTGGTGGAGGAAGAGGAGCTGGAACGGCGCCGGGCCGCGTTCACGTCGCCCGTCGTCCCGGCGGCCGAGCGGCGTGGTTACGACCGGCTCTATGCCGAGCAGGTACTGCAAGCGGACGAGGGGTGTGATTTCGCGATCATGAAACCCGTCGGAGCCTAGGGCCCGGCGGCGAGCGGTTCGCTCGCCCGAGGCGCAATCCCACAACAACGAGGCCTGTCGTCAGGCGGAGCGATCCGCCTGAAGGCGGAGCCGTGCCCGGAGGAAATGATGATGAAGATCGGAACACCGAGGGAAATCCATGCGGGAGAGCGGCGCGTTGCGCTGACCCCCGACAGCGCGGCCAGGCTGCAGAAGCTGGGCTACGAAGTCCTGATCGAGGCGGGCGCCGGAGAGGGCGCGTCCTTCTCGGACGAAGCCTACGCGGAGGCCGGCGTGGAAGTCGTGGCGGACGCACCGGCCTTGTGGCGGAAAGCCGACATCATCCTCAAGGTGCGCCCGCCGGCCGAAGACGAGATCGCCTGCCTCGGTCCGGACAAGACGCTGATCGGCTTCATCGGCGCGGCCTACCAGCCGGACTTGCTGAAGAAACTGGCCGCCACAGGGGCGACGGTGCTCGCCATGGATGCCGTACCGCGCATCAGCCGCGCCCAGAAGATGGATGCGCTGAGCTCCATGGCCAACATCGCCGGCTATCGCGCGGTGACGGAGGCGGCCAACCATTTCGGGCGCTTCTTCACCGGCCAGGTGACGGCGGCCGGCAAGATGCCGCCGGCCAGGGTGCTGGTAATCGGTGCCGGCGTTGCCGGCCTTTCGGCGATTGGCACGGCGCAATCGCTGGGTGCCGTCGTGCGTGCCTTCGACGTTCGTCCCGAGGTGGCCGAGCAGATCGAATCCATGGGCGCCACCTTCCTGATGCTCGACTTCGAGGAGGATGCATCGGGCGAGGGGGGCTACGCCAAGCCGGCCAGCCCGGAATTCATTGCCAAGGAGATGGCGCTCTTCCGCGCCCAGGCGCCGGAGGTGGACATCGTCATCACCACCGCGCTCGTGCCCGGACGACCGGCGCCGAAGCTGTGGCCGAAGGAGATGGTCGAGGCCATGAAGCCGGGCTCCGTCGTTGTCGACCTTGCTGCCGAGCAGGGCGGCAACTGCGACCTGACCGTGCCGGACGAAGTGGTCGTCACGGAAAACGGCGTGAAGATCATCGGTCACACGGACTATCCGAGCCGCATGGCGACCCAGTCATCGGGGCTCTACGCGACCAATCTGCGGCACATGGTGGACGAGCTGACGCCCGACAAGAACGGCGTGCCGGTCGTCGACATGGCAGACACGGTCATCCGCGGCGCGACGGTGGTCAAGGACGGTGCGGTCACCTGGCCACCGCCGGCGATCGCAGCGCCGGCTCCGGCAAGGCCGAGGCCGCAGGTTGCTCCGGCCCCCACGGAGGAAAAGGAAGCCGGGAAGGTGCGCAAGGGCCTTGGTGCCGCGCTCGGATTCGCGGGCGTTGCGGCACTCCTGCTGCTCATCGGCCTCTACGCACCGCCCGCCTTCATGGCCCATTTCACCGTCTTCGTGCTGGCCTGCTTCGTCGGCTACCAGGTGATCTGGAACGTCGCGCCGGCACTGCACACGCCGCTGATGAGCGTGACCAACGCCATTTCCGGCATCATCGTCCTGGGCGCGCTCCTGCAGGTCAAGGCGTCATCGGGAACGGTTGTGACGCTGGCGGTGCTGGCCGCGCTCATCGCCTCCATCAACATCGCCGGGGGCTTTCACGTCACGCGCCGCATGCTGAACATGTTCAGGAAGGGTTGAACCATGGGTCTTTTGACAGCGTCCTATGTGGGATCGAGCATTCTGTTCATCCTGTCGATCGCCGGATTGCGGCGCCATGAGACGGCACTGCGCGGCAACTTCTACGGCATGGCGGGCATGGCGATCGCCATCGTCGCCACCCTGTTCGCGCCGCAGGTGGGCAACTACCAGTATCTGCTTCCGGCCATGATCGCGGGCGCCGGGGTGGGCGTTCTTTTCGCCCAGCGCGTACAGATGACGCAGATGCCCCAGCTGGTCGCCGTTCTCAATGGGCTGGTGGGCCTTGCCGCCGTCTTTGTCGGCATCAACAGTGCGCTTCATCCGCCGGGCGACTATTCCGGCGCGCAGAAGATCATTCACGATATCGAGATCCTGTTGGGGATCTTCATCGGCGGGGCCACCTTCACCGGCTCGCTGGTCGCGTCGGGAAAGCTGCAGGGCGCCATTCCGAGCCGGTCCGTGCTTGTGCCGATGCGCCACGCGCTGAACGTGGCCCTGGTTGTTGCCTGCATCGCGCTCGGCACCGCCTATCTCGCCGGTGCGGAGCTTTGGAGCCTGGTCGCCATCGCGCTGGTCGCCTTTATCCTAGGGGTCAATCTGGTCCTGGCGATTGGCGGCGCCGACATGCCGGTGGTCGTCTCCATGTTCAACAGCTATTCGGGCTGGGCGGCGGCGGCGACAGGCTTCATGCTCGGCAACGATCTCCTGATCGTCACCGGGGCGCTCGTCGGCTCCTCCGGCGCCATCTTGAGCTACATCATGTGCAGGGGCATGAACCGTGACTTCCTGTCCGTCGTGCTTGGCGGATTCGGCGGCGCTCAGGCAGCCGGCCAGGAGATCGACGGCGAAATGATGCCGGTCGATGCCGACGGCGTGGCGCAGCTCATGCGGGAGGCGGAAAGCGTCATCATCGTGCCCGGCTACGGGCTCGCCGTCGCCCAGGCGCAGCATGCGCTGTCGGAACTGACGGCTAAGTTGCGCGCGGCCGGGAAGACCGTTCGCTTCGCCATCCACCCGGTCGCAGGGCGGCTGCCCGGCCACATGAACGTGCTTCTGGCCGAGGCGAAGGTGCCCTACGACCTCGTACTCGAAATGGAGGAGATCAACGACGACTTCGCCGACACGGATCTGGTGGTCGTTGTCGGAGCCAATGACACGGTCAATCCCGCGGCCAAGGAAGAGGAGAACTCACCGATCGCCGGCATGCCGGTGCTTGAGGTCTGGAACGCAAAGAACGTGGTCGTCTCGAAGCGCGGGCAGGGGACCGGTTATTCCGGCGTCGAGAACCCGCTCTTCTACCGCGAGAACACGCGGATGTATTACGGCGACGCCAAGGCGTCGCTGGAAGAGTTGGTCGAGCGCCTGCGGGCGTGAGTCCTATCCAGCTTCCGGCTGACGCCGGGCAGGCCGGCCCCTGGCGGGCCGGCCCGAAGGCAGGAATGCCTATCGCACATATATGACGAGTTCGTTCCTGGCGTTCACCTCGGCAGCCACGGTGTTATCGATCACGGATTGTTCGAGCTCCTGGATGCCCCTGTTGGAAAGCGCCGTGCGGAGCTCGGTGATCGACTGCTCGTTCGCAGCAATTGCAGCTTCCAGCTCCTGACGGTTCTCCTGGCTCATATTCGCCAGGCTGATGACCCGGACATCCGCATCCGGTTCGACGGACGACAGGTCGAAATCCCGCTCTCCCATAAGGAACATGGTGCGATCGAACGGCTCATCGCCGACTGCCGCAGTCGTTCCCTCATCGATGCGAGTCTCGTCATCGCGGACGCCAAGCTGTTCGTTGTCTTCTCCTTGGCCCAGGGCTTCGGACTGCACATCCCCGGCGTCGAAGCCGTTCGCGCCCAATCCATCGCCGCTCAGGCCATTACCGCCATTCTGCTGCGCGAACGAGAACGCCGATGAGGCCAGCAAAGACGCGGCTGCCAGTGCAACAATGCGTTTCAT
The DNA here is from genome assembly GCF_034427935.1 of Chelativorans sp. M5D2P16. Taxonomy (NCBI): domain Bacteria; kingdom Pseudomonadati; phylum Pseudomonadota; class Alphaproteobacteria; order Hyphomicrobiales; family Phyllobacteriaceae; genus Chelativorans; species Chelativorans sp. M5D2P16. The sequence goes on from NZ_JAXQNM010000025.1 coordinate 520,718, forward strand.
ATTCATAGCTCCATAGTGAAGTGGACATTTGCCACCACTAACCGTCTGTGGCCATGCGTTGTTCCGTAAAAACGGGTTCTGAAAAAATGATGTGAACTGGAGTTCCGGAGCTTGTTCGCTGGCAGGCCCGGCGCGTTGCCTGGGATACGGCACGGTCTGCGTGCCAGTCGCGGCACACGCAGTGATCCTTGCCGAAAAAATCTTCTGTTGGACGTCCGGCACGTGCCATGAAGGGCCTTAGAAACAGCATTCGCTGTCCGCGGATCGGCCTCAGATTGCAGAAGATCGCTCTATGGCCCTTACCCTCGACCGCCGTCGGTCAGGAAACAGGCGGGGGCGTTGACGGTGGGCCAGCGATGATGATGAGGAGATGAAGTTCGCCTGCTATCCGATTGATTTATGCGGAATGTCGCCAATGCGGATATCTGGCACGCCCAACGGGACTCGAACCCGTGTTTCCGCCGTGAAAGGGCGGCGTCCTAGACCGCTAGACGATGGGCGCGTAAGACGAGGCGCGTTATAGAGAGCTTCGGCAGTCGCGGCAAGCCGTCTGAAGCGCCGCCCTGAAGATTTTTCCTCAGCGCTTGCGCCGGCAGCGCCAGTTCCAGTCACGCTCGGGGCCAACGTCCACATGCACGGAGGTCGTGTGGCAATAGGTGCCCACGCCGCCGCGGCCGGGCAGAGAGCGGGCAAACCGAGCCAGTTCCCATTTGCCCACGCCCTCCAGTTGGATGTCCGCGGCTGCACAGTACATGTGCTGGGAATTGCGCGCCCCGCGCACGCGCCGATTGTGCTCGGGGCTGCGGTAGCCGGAGGTGACCACGACCTTCTTGCCGAAATGACGCTCGATCGTCTTCAGCATGTGCACCAGCTTCGGCTTCAAGCAGGAGACGTCGACGCTCTCGCGCTGCTTGAGAAGCCCGTTCGGGGCAAGCCGCGCCAGGCCGGCGGCCGCCGCGACCTGATAGCTGCCGCCGTCCTCGTAGAGGTCGATATCGCTGGTATCGTCGATATCGGAGCTGCGCTTGATCTCGAAAAGCTGATCCTTGGCGCGCACGCCGGGCAGCGCGTCGCCGCTGAAGGAGGCCTGCATGGGCGTCGCCTCGGTGTTGGCGGTCAGCGCCACGATCGACTTCTTCGGCTTCTCTTCGGTTTCAGCGGTGGGCTCGTCTGCTTCCTCGACGACGGGCTCGTCCACCTTTTCGCGAATCGGATCGGCGACGGGTTCCGGCTTGGAAGGGGAAAAGAAGGCGGACAGCAAACCGCGCGAGGTCTCTTCGGCGCCGTTCGCGGCGGCCTCGACGCGCTCGCTTTCGGCTTCGTCGCGGGCGCCCTGCTCAGGCGCGGGCTCTTCGCCTGCTGCGGCCTGCTGCACCGCTGCCGGCTCTTCTTCCCCGGTGGCGGTGCTCCCGGCGGCCGGTGCCTGCGCCTCAGCGACTTGTGTCTCTTCGTCGGAGACCGTGCCGGAGGCCGTTTCCTGCCCCTTTTCCTCACGCGGGTTGGAGGCGGCGGGAGCGGATGGCTCCTCCTCCTTGGAAGTGCCGGACAGGAGCGCGGTTTGGCTGCCTTGCTCCTGGTTAGCGGTGCCGAGGGCGGAGGACGTCAAGCCGAGTTGGGTGAACGGGTCGGTGGACGTCGAGCAGGAAGCGGCGAGTGCGCAGGCGATCACCGCGCCCAAGGCGCGCCACCGCGTCGTCGCGTCAGATGCCCCTCTCACTCCGGCGATGGCCGGACTTTTGCCAGACAAAAGCGTCCCTCTTCGGCAATCGGTTCTGCGGGAAGCCGCCCGCAATCGTCTCAAAAGCCCCGACGCGCCCGTGAATCGGTAAGAGGCCTAACCGAAATGTGCTCAGGATGCAACAGTTTGGACCTTTTTGCTGTCGCGTGCCCGGTGGCGGGAGCGGGTTTCCGCCCTTTGGTTTTGCACGCGACTGCTGCGGGAACCGGTCTCTCGTGGAGCGGCCTCAGATGCGCATGCGGACATAGGTGCCGGGAGCGTCGCCCAGCATCCTGCGACGCCGGTCGAGCTTGCGTGCGGGCACGCGGGCGGCATCGAGATTTTCGATCCAGGCCTGCCAGTGGGGCCACCAGGACCCGGCGGCGGGCTTCGCCTTCTTGACCCATTCCTCGAGCGTTTCGGCCTGGGTTCCGCCGGTCCAGTACTGATACTTGCCGATGGTCGGCGAATTGATGACGCCGGCGATGTGGCCGGAACCGCCGAGGACGAACTCGACCGGTCCGCCGAACAGCTTCGAGCCCAGGAAGACCGATCTGGCGGGCGCGATGTGGTCTTCGACGGTGGCCAGGTTGTAGACGGGCACCCGGATGTCGGACAGCGAAAGCCTCTTGCCGCGCAGTACCGCCCGGCCTTCGGCAAGATTGTTCTCGAGATAGCAGTTGCGCAGATAATAGGCGTGGTTGGCGGCGGCCATGCGGGTGGAGTCGGCATTCCAGTAGAGCAGGTCGAAGGGGAGGGGATCGCGGCCGCGCAGATAGTTGTCGACGACATAAGGCCAGATGAGATCGCGCGCGCGCAGCATGTTGAAGGCCGTCATCATGCGGCTTCCCTCGAGATAACCCTTCTCTTCCATCGCCTTTTCGAGCGCCTTCACCTGCTCGGCATCGGCGAAGACCTTGAGGTCGCCGGCGTGCGTGAAATCCACCTGGGCGGCGAAGAAGGTGGCCGAGGCAATGCGCGTGTCGTCCTCCTGCACCATCAGGGCGAGGGCGGCGGCCAGCAGCGTGCCGCCGACGCAATAGCCGATGGCGTTGACCTGGCGCTCGCCGGTGCGCTCGGCGATCGTGTCGAGCGCAAATTCGATGCCGTCGCGAACATAGGCGTCCCATCCCATTTCGCCGTGGCTGGCGTCGGGATTGACCCAGGAGATGACGAAGACGGTGTGCCCCTGCTCGACGGCCCAGCGGATGAAGGAGCGCTCGGGATTGAGGTCGAGCACGTAGAACTTGTTGATCCAGGGCGGCACGATCATCAGCGGACGGCGCAGGACCGTCCGTGTCGTCGGCGCATACTGGATGACCTCCGCGAGCGCGTTGCGCGCGACCACCTTGCCCGGCGTGGTGGCCAGGTTCCGGCCCACCTCGAATTTCGAGTAGTCGGCCTGGCGCAGCCTGAGTTCACCCTTGCCGGCGGCGATGTCCTCGGCGAGCATGCGCATGCCGCGAACCAGGTTTTCCCCGTCCGATTCGAACGTTTCGCGCAGAAGCTGCGGATTGGTCATGACGAAGTTGGAGGGGGACAGCGCATCGGTGAACTGGCGCACATAGAAGCGGGCCTTGTGGCGCGATTCCTCATCGAGCCCTTCTGCGTTCTCCACAAGATCGGCTGCCCAGCGCGCCGTCACCAGATAGGCCTGCTTCAGAAAATCGAAAAAGGCGTGGCTCGCCCAATCGGGGTCCTTGAAGCGCCGGTCTCCGGGCTCCGGCTCCACCGTCTCGGCCTCCGGCGTTTCCCCGCGCATGCGGCGGATGGAATTGGCCCAGATGTTCATGTAGCCGGAAAAGAGCCGCGTCTGCGCTTCCAGCGCCCGCGCCGGATCCGCCATCCAGTACTCGGTCAGCTTCGTGAAGGTCTTCACCATGTCGGCCATCGGGTCGGCCATGCCGTCACGGACCTCGCCGCGTTCGCGCGGACCGGACCACGCCGCGGCCGCCTTGCCGGCCTCCTCCAGCGCGCGGGCGAGATTGAGCGCGAAACGCTGCGGATCGCGCACCGTATAGGCTTCGGCCTTGGTGCCGCCGTTCGCTTTTTCCTTGTCCTGCTTGCCCGAGTGCATCATTCTCTGCGCGTGACCTCCCGCGAGCGCGGTATGCCATTATTGTCCACTTGCACTCTCACAATAGTGCGACGAGCGAAAAAACATATGAAAATTGCCGGCCGGATTCGAGAATATTCTCCCATTTTGCGGGCTCTGTGGCTTGCGGTTCCGCTGCTCGGCCTGCCTGTCTCATGCACGTCGATGTCGCTCGATGACGCGGTGCCGTCGGCCGCGCCGCTAGCCGCAGCCGGGGCGCCGCAAAGGCCGACCTCGCCCGACGGCTATCCCAATATCAACGTTCCGGCCGCCGCGGCATCGCCTCAGCTTTCCGAAAGCGACCGCCAGCGGCTGACGGGTGAACTCGAGGGCCTTCGCCAGCGGCAGGCCACGCCCCTGGTCTCCTCCGCGCAGGCGCTTAGCGAAGAGGAGCGGCTGCGGCTGCTCGCCCGCTCCCATGGCGATCGCGCCCTGAGTGAGATCGACGCGGCCGGGCAATAGGGTTCGGCCCGCGGCGCCTTTCGGCACAGGCGCCGTGAAGCTGCCGCGTTCGTTCGACACTATCGACCGGCTGGGCGAACGGGTGTATAGGCCGTAAGCAATCCCACCGGAAAAAGCCGCCATGGAAGAGTTTCACAAGATTCGCCGACTCCCGCCGTATGTATTCGAGCAGGTGAACCGGCTGAAGGCCAGCGCCCGCTCGCGCGGGGCCGATATCATTGACCTCGGCATGGGCAATCCGGATCTGCCCACCCCCCAGGCGATCGTCGACAAGCTCTGCGACGTGGTGCGCGACCCGCGCACGCATCGCTATTCCTCTTCCCGCGGCATTCCGGGGCTGCGCCGGGCGCAGGCGGCCTATTACGCGCGCCGCTTCGGCGTGAAGCTCGATCCGGAGACGCAGGTCGTCGCCACGCTGGGGTCCAAGGAAGGCTTCGCCAACATGGCGCAGGCCATCACTGCGCCCGGCGACGTGGTGCTGTGCCCGAACCCGACCTATCCGATCCACGCCTTCGGCTTCATCATGTCAGGCGGGGTGATCCGCTCCATGCAGGCCGAGCCGGATGACGGCTTCATCCCGGCCCTGGAGCGAGCGGTGCGCCATTCGATCCCGAAACCGCTGGCGCTCATCCTCAACTATCCGTCCAACCCGACGGCGTGCATCGCCTCGCTGGATTTTTACAAGGACGTGGTGGCGTTTGCCCGCAAGCACGACATCATCGTTCTTTCCGACCTCGCCTATGCAGAGATCTATTTCGACGGCAACCCGCCGCCCTCGCTTCTCGAGGTGCCCGGCGCGATGGACGTGGCGGTGGAGTTCACTTCCATGTCGAAGACCTTTTCCATGCCCGGCTGGCGCATGGGCTTTGCGGTCGGCAACGAGCGGCTGATCGCGGCGCTCTCGCGCGTCAAATCCTATCTCGACTACGGCGCCTTCACGCCGATCCAGGTGGCGGCGGCGGCCGCATTGAACTCGGACGGGACGGAGATCGAAGAGGTGCGCAGCGTTTATCAGCGCCGCCGCGACGTTCTTGTGGAAGCCTTCGGGCGTGCCGGCTGGCATGTGCCGCCGCCGCCGGCAACCATGTTCGCCTGGGCGCCGATCCCGGAGCCCTTCCGGGCCATGGGCTCGCTGGAGTTCTCCAAGGTCCTCGTCGAGAAGGCGGAAGTGGCCGTCGCGCCCGGCGTCGGCTTCGGCGAACATGGCGACGATTACGTGCGCATCGCGCTTGTCGAGAACGAGCACCGCATCCGCCAGGCCGCCCGCTCGATCAAGCGTTTCCTGGCAACGGCTGGCGAAACGCCGGACAATGTCGTGGCGCTGGCGGCGCGGCGCTGACAATCACATCAACTCGAAAATCGGAGGGACACGCCCGATATGGCTGAAGCCTTGCGCGTTGGAATTGCCGGTCTGGGCACCGTGGGTGCCAGTGTCGTGCGGATGCTTCAGGACAAGACGTCCGATCTCACGCGGCAGTGCGGGCGCGGGATCACGGCGGTGGCCGTATCGGCGCGCGACCGCGACCGCGACCGCGGCATCGATCTTGCCAACGCGCAGTGGTTCGACGATCCGGTGGCGCTGGCGCGTTCACCGGAAATCGAGGTCTTCGTCGAACTGATCGGCGGCGAGGACGGGCCGGCGCTCGCCTCCGTGCGCGCCGCACTCGAGGCCGGGCGTCACGTGGTGACGGCGAACAAGGCGCTGCTTTCCCGCCATGGTGTCGCGCTTGCCGAGATCGCCGAGAAAAACGGCGTGCTCCTCAATTACGAGGCGGCGGTGGCCGGCGGCATCCCAATCATCAAGACCATGCGCGAGGCGCTGGCCGGCAACCGCGTCGGCCGGGTCTTCGGCATTCTGAACGGCACCTGCAACTACATCCTCACGCGCATGGAAGAGGAGGGGCTGTCCTTTGAGGACTGCCTGGCGGACGCGCAGAAGCTCGGCTATGCGGAGGCCGATCCGACCTTCGACATCGAGGGCCAGGACACCGCCCACAAGCTGTCGATCCTGACGAGCCTCGCCTTCGGCTGCCGCATTTCGGCCGATGACGTCTATCTGGAAGGTATCTCCAACATCACCCAGGCCGACATCCGTGCCGCAAGCGAGCTGGGCTACCGCATCAAGCTTTTGGGCGTGGCGCAGAAGACCGATACCGGCATCGAGCAGCGCGTGCATCCCACCATGGTGCCGACGAGTTCGGTGATCGCCCAGGTGCACGGGGTGACGAATGCGGTCGCCATCGAGACCGACATGCTGGGCGAGGTGCTCTTGTCGGGCCCCGGTGCCGGGGGTGACGCCACGGCTTCGGCGGTTATCGGCGATATCGCCGATATCGCCAAGAGCCGTCCCGGGTTCCAGCACGGTCCCGTCTTCGGCTGGCCGGCGAAGGAACTGGCGGCTTATGAGCGGGCACGCATGCGCGCCCATGCCGGCGGCTACTTCATCAGGCTCACCGTGCACGACCGCACCGGCGTCTTCGCGGCGATCGCCCGGCGCATGGCCGAAAACGGCATTTCGCTGCAATCCATCGTCCAGCACGGCGAAGCGGGCAAGGAAGAGGACAAGACGGTAATCCTCGTTACCCACGAGACGATGGAGGCGGCCGTGCGCAAGGCGGTGGCCGGCGTCACCGAGGACGGCCATTTGACGAGCAAGCCGCAGGTCATCCGCATCGAGAGGGCGGCCTGAACGCCCGTCACAATTATTCAATCGATTCATGTTTGTAAGGTGGGCGGGGCGACTCTTGCCGTCGCCTGCGCACTTTGCCACAAGACATCCATAAAGCACGCGCGGTGCCGTTTCGCTCACCGTGCCCCCTCCGGGAGAACAGGGATGACCTTTATGCCGAAGAGCCCCCAGGCCGGCCTCGACCGGATCCTCACCTTGGAACTCGTCCGTGTCACCGAGCGCGCGGCCGTCGCCGCGGCCAGGCTGCGCGGGCGCGGCGACGAGAAGGCCGCCGACCAAGCGGCGGTGGACGCCATGCGCACCGAACTGAACCGTCTGCCGATCCAGGGCACCGTGGTGATCGGCGAGGGCGAGCGCGACGAGGCGCCCATGCTCTATATCGGCGAGGAAGTTGGCCTGGGCGAGGGGCCGGGCGTCGATATCGCCCTCGACCCACTGGAGGGCACCACCATCTGCGCCAAGAACCTGCCCAATTCGCTCGCCGTCATCGCCATCGCCGAACGCGGCAGCCTGCTTTACGCGCCGGACGTCTATATGGAGAAGATCGCCATCGGGCCGGGCTTTCCGGCCGGTGTCGTCGATCTCGATGCGCCGGCGGCGGAGAACATCGAGAACCTGGCCAAGGCCAAGGGTGTTTCCGTGTCCGAGATCACCGCCTGCATCCTGGACCGGCCGCGCCATGCGCGCCTCGTCGAGGAGGTGCGGGCCACGGGGGCGGCGATCCGTCTCATCGGCGACGGCGACGTGGCCGGCGTGATCCACACCACCGACCCAGAGGAGACGGGCATCGACATCTATATGGGCATCGGCGGCGCCCCTGAGGGCGTGCTGGCGGCCGCGGCTTTGCGCTGCATTGGCGGCCAGATGCAGGGGCGCCTGCAGCTCAACACGGAAGAGAAGGTGGCGCGCGCGGCCAAGATGGGCATTTCCGATCCGGGCAAGGTCTACCGCATGGAGGAGATGGCGAGCGGCGACGTGCTCTTTGCCGCCACCGGCGTGACGGATGGCAACATGCTTGCCGGCGTCAAGTTCGCGCGCGACTCGATCCAGACCCACACGATCGTCATGCGATCCTCCTCGCGCACCGTGCGCGAGATCAAGGCGCGGCATCAGGATCTGGATAAGTTCTGAAACGCTTTCAATTCACCCCGTCGACCGGCTAGTTTCCGCTTGAGCGACGGGAGAACGGGTTGAGCGGCGAAAGACGGCATTTCCTCGACGTAAAACAGTCGGCGCGCGGTGTGGCCTGGGAGCACCGGCTGGATGCGCGCGGCGAGAACCTGGCGCTGGGCATGGCCCAGAGCCATGGGTTTCCGGAAATCGTCGCCCGCGTTCTGGCCGGGCGCGGCGTTTCCCAGGATGAGGCGGCGCGTTTTCTCGCTCCCTCGATCCGCGACCTTTTGCCCGATCCCGCCTCGCTGACGGATATGGAGGCGGCGGCCGAACGCATTGCCGAGGCGGCGCGCCGGCAGGAGCGCGTGGCGATCTTCGGCGATTACGACGTCGACGGGGCGGCGTCCTCGGCCATGATGAAGCGCTTTCTCGCCCACTATGGCGTGGCGTCCGAGATCTACATCCCCGACCGCATCTTCGAGGGCTACGGCCCCAATCCCGAGGCCATGCGCGAATTGGCGCGGCGGGGGGCAAGCCTGATCGTCACCGTCGACTGCGGTACCAACAGCGCGGCTGCGGTCGAGGCGGCCAACGAGGCGGGCGCGGACGTCGTCGTGCTCGACCACCATCAGGTGGGCGGGGCGCTGCCCGAGGCGGTGGCTGTCGTCAATCCCAACCGGGAGGACGATCTGTCGGGCCAGGGGCATCTGTGTGCCGCCGGCGTCGTCTTTCTGACACTGGTGCGCACGGCGCGCATCCTCAAGGCGAAGCTGCCCGCCACCCCGGCCTTCGATCTTCTGTCGCTACTCGATCTGGTGGCGCTGGCGACCGTGTGCGACGTGGTGCCGCTGACGGGCGTCAACCGGGCCTTCGTGGTCAAGGGGCTTCTGGCTGCGCGGCAGATGCAGACACCGGGGCTTGCCGCGCTCGCGCGCCTCTCGCGCATCGGCGAGCCGCTCAACTGCCACCATCTCGGCTTCATGATCGGGCCTCGCATCAATGCCGGCGGGCGCATCGGCAATGCGGCGCTCGGCAGCAATCTTCTGGCCGCGCTCGAGGCGGGCGAAGCGGAGGAGATCGCCGCCACGCTCGACCGGCTGAACCGGGAGCGCCAGGAGATGGAGACCGCGATGCTCGCCGAGGCGCGTGCGGAGGCCGATGCCGAGCTTGCTGCGGGGGAGGGCCCGGCGGTGGTGGTCACGGCGAGCGAGGGCTGGCATGCCGGCATCGTCGGGCTGATCGCCTCGCGGCTGAAGGACCACGCGCGCCGCCCCGCCTTTGCCATCGCCTTCGATCCGAACGGGACCGGCACCGGCTCCGGTCGCTCAATCGCCGGCTTCGATCTCGGCCGGCTGGTGCGCGAGGCGGTCTCGGAGGGACTGTTGGTCAAGGGTGGCGGCCACGCCATGGCGGCCGGCATCACGGTGGAGCGGGCGAAGCTCGGCGCGCTGCGTGCCCTCTTCGAGGAGAGGGCGTCTTCCGCGGTCTCGGCGTTGCGCGAATCCGAAAGCCTGAAGATCGATGCCGCGCTGTCGGCCGAGGGCGCGAATTTCGACCTTCTCGACACGCTCGATGCGGCCGGACCCTACGGCGCCGGCCATCCCGCGCCCGTGCTCGCCTTGCCGCGCCACCGGCTGGCGGATGCACGGCTCGTCGGCAACGGCCATGTGCGGCTCGACCTTCGCGCCCATTCCGGCGCGCGCCTTCAGGCCATCGCCTTCCGGGCCGCCGAGACCGATCTCGGCAATTTCCTGTTCAAGAACCGGGGGGCGCCGGTCCACGTCGCCGGCACGCTCGCCGCCAACCACTGGAACGGGACGCGGTCCGTTCAGTTGCGGGTGCTCGACGCGGCGAAGGACTGAGGGTTCGGTCCGCTCGATGCGGCCGCCACGCCAAGAGACGCATGCGGCAAAAAAAAGCCGCCGCAGGGCTGCGGCGGCAGGAATGTCCCGGTCACCCCGGCGCATGGGCGCCGGGGTGGGGAAAGTATCGTCAGGCGATCATCAGATGGGCCGTGTTGTTGTCGTCGAACAGGGCCGGATGGTGATTGCCGTTGTCGGCCTGGCGGGCACCGTTGTCCTCGGTGGGACCGTGGTGGCGGCCGCCATTGTCGTCGAACAGCGACAACAGGTCGTTCAGCGGGTTGTCATTGGCCGCCCGAGGCTCGGGTTCGGGCTTGTCCTCGGCGATCTTGCCGTCACCGTACACCTTGATCTTCGCGGTCGCCTCCGTCGTCCCACCATGCCCGTCGGAGACGGTGTACTTGAAGGAGTCCTCGTAGATCTTGCCGGTATCGAGGTCTTTCAGCCCCGTGGCATCATAGTGGATCTTGCCGTCCGTGCCGATCCAGACCTTGGCGCCGAGGGCGCTCTTGGAAACCGAGGTGACGTCGAGCTTGTCGCCTTCCACATCGCTTGCGCCGGCCAGAAACTGGCTCTTGTCGAAGGTGTAGTCGTGATGCGTTCCTACGATTCCCGTATCCACGGAGACATTGTCAATATAAAGGTCGACATCGATCTTCCCATCGCCGCTTCTGTCAATGCCATCAGCTCTGAATGAAATTTTATATTCTCCGGTATCAGGTATTTTATAACTAAAATGACCCATTCTATCAATTTGAGATATTTCTTTTACTTCTCCCGTTAGAGTGTTTGTAATGAAAATTTCAATATTTGTTTCATCGTGTGTTTTTTCACCAGTCCATACTTTTGAATATTTATAGCCAGATAAGTCCATTTCGATAGTCGTGCCCTTCTCGGCCACGAATGGATCACTCGTTAATGTTGGTCCCCATGCGGTATAGTATTTGCCGACGGTTCCTTGAAGCCTAACGTGAGCGAAGTGATCCCAGTCCTGAAGATTCTCACCTTTAAATCTTACACCTGAACTGTACCTGTTTTCGGCCAACTCGACTGTTGCGGTCCCGTTAAAATTAATCGACGTCCGATCGATATGCCATCCGATCAGGTTCGGTGTATCGTCGAAGCTGGGATTGGTGATGCCCTGCGCCGTCAGATTCACATCCTTCACCTCCGGCGCGTCGTTCTGGCCGGTGATCTTGACCTTCACCTCCTTCGTCACTTCCGCACCGTGGTTGTCGCGCACGGTGTACTTGAACGTGTCGTAG